>NZ_BOPC01000035.1 GCF_016863555.1 Micromonospora qiuiae
GGGGCATGTTTCAGATGTGTCGTAGGTGGCGGGCATGCTGTGGGGCTGTGGGGAGGTTTACCGCGTTCCGGTTCACGGTCGATGCATCACCGTCGCAGGCGGTGGTGTTGGCCCGTCATGCGGGGGCGTCCCGGTTCGCGTTCAACCAGTGCCTGGCTCTGGTGAAGGAAGCCCTGGAAGCGAAGCGCCGGGGCGTGCCGGTGGTGGTGCCGTGGTCGGGTTTCGACCTGATCAACGCGTTCAACTCGTGGAAGTGCTCGGCGCGGGCGGGTCGCCGCTTCGTGGTCGATGCGGCCGGTTCGGCGGAGATCGTGGCGACGGGGTTGTCGTGGCGGGCGCAGGTGTGTCAGCAGGTGTGTGAGGAAGCCGCTGTCGATCTGGGCCGCGCACTGACCGCGTGGGCTGATTCCCGTGCGGGGAAACGGCCGGGCCGCCGGGTGGGGTTCCCGGCATTCAAACGTAAGGCCCGGACCCGGCCGTCGTTCCGGATCCGCTGCAAAACCACCAAGGCGGGTCGGGCGAGCATCCGGGTCGGGGATCTGACGACAGGGCCTCGGAGTGTCTGTCTGCCGAGGATCGGGATCCTGAGGGTGCGAGAGGACACGGGCCGGCTCCGGCGGATGATCCGCACCGGCCGAGCCCACATCCGGTATGCCACCGTCTCTTGCCGGGCCGGCCGGTGGACCATCACGGTGACGGTGGAGGCGGCGGACCTGCACCCCGCCTGCCAACACCCGGCCCGCCCCGACGCCGACAGCAGTGGTGATTGGGTGGGTGCCGATCGAGGTCTTGCCGCCCTCGTCGTGGCCGCCGACACCACCGGCCGGGAGGTGGCGCGTGTCGATGATGCGCCGCGTCCGCTGCGGGCCGCGCTGCCGAGGCTGCGGCGTCTGTCCCGCCAGGTCAGCCGCAAACAGCGCGGCTCGCGCAACCGGGCTGAGGCTGTGGCCCGGCTGGCTCGTGTCCATCTGCGTGTTGCGAACGTGCGTCGATACTTTCTGCACGAGGTCGCCAATCGGCTGGTCAAGACTCACGACCGGCTGGCTCTGGAGGACCTGTACACCGCCGGCATGCTGCGTAACCGGCGTCTGGCCGCCGCCATCTCCGATGCGGGATGGGCGGATCTGGCCCGGATCATCGGCTACAAGCAACGCTGGCGGGGCGGGCAGGCCGCCGTGGCACCTCGGTGGTACCCGTCCACCAGGATGTGCAGTGCCTGCCGCGCCGTCGGCCCGGCACTGCCCCTGTCCGTGCGTGTCTTCCGCTGCGGCGAGTGCGGGCATACGGCGGACCGGGACGTCAACGCGGCGGTCAACCTCGCTGTCTGGGCCGAGCAGCACCATGCCCAGACCCGGGACCCCGAAGTACGAGGCCCGGTCATCAATGCCTCTCGAGGGGACGGCTCTGGCCGGCGCCCACGCGCCGGTGAAACCAGCCCCGATGACGGAGGAACCCTGCCGCCACGAATATCCGTGACGGCAGGGACGCCCGAGAAGGGCGGTGTCTCATGACCCAAGGGACTTTTGGGACACGCTGTAGAGTCGCTGCCGTGACAGCTACGACGCCGCGCCTGCTCCTCGTCGACGGACACTCCCTGGCATACCGGGCCTTCTTCGCCCTGCCGGTGGAAAACTTCTCCACCACGACGGGGCAGCCGACCAACGCGGTCTACGGCTTCACCTCGATGTTGATCAACGTGCTCCGCGACGAGCGGCCGACCCACATCGTGGTCGCCTTCGACGTGTCCCGTCGCTCCTTCCGCACCGACCGGTACGCCGAGTACAAGGCCGGCCGAAGCGAGACCCCCACCGACTTCAAGGGCCAGGTCAGTCTGGTCAAGGAGGTCCTGGCCGCGCTGCGTGTTCCGGCGTTGGAGAAGGAGGGCTACGAGGCCGACGACATCATCGCCACCCTGGCCTGCCAGGCCCGCGATGCGGGCATGCCGGTGCTGATCTGCACCGGTGACCGGGACGCCTTCCAGCTCGTCGACGAGCAGATCACTGTGCTCTACCCGCGCAAGGGCGTGTCGGACCTGGCTCGGATGGACCCGGCCGCGGTCGAGGCCAAGTACGGCGTCGCCCCGGAGCGCTACCGCGACCTGGCCGCGCTGGTCGGCGAAACCAGCGACAACCTGCCCGGCGTTCCCGGCGTCGGCCCGAAGACCGCGGCAAAGTGGATCAACGCGTACGGCGGGGTGGAGGGCATCATCGCCCGCGCCGACGAGATCAAGGGCAAGGCCGGCGACAGCCTGCGGGAGCGGCTGGCCGACGTGATCCGCAACTATGAGATCAACTGCCTGGTCACCGACCTGGAGCTGCCCATCCGCCCCGACGACGCCCGCTGGCAGGGCTGGGACCGCGAGGCGGTGCACCAGGTCTTCGACACCCTCCAGTTCCGCATCCTGCGCGACCGGCTCTACCAATACCTCGAGGCGGTCGAGCCGGAGGCGGAGGCGGGCTTCGAACTGGCCGGTGAGCTGCTCACCGCACCGGGTGCCCTGGCCGACTGGCTGGCGACGCACGCACCGGCCGGCACCCCGGTGGGGGTGGCGGTCAAGCTCGACACCGGCCCGAACCGGCGGCACACCGCCAGCGTCATCGGCATGGCCCTGGCCACCGGCGACGGCGCGGCGGCCTGGTTCGACCCGACCGCGCTCGACGCGGCCGACGAGGCGGCCCTGGCCGGTTGGCTGGCCGACGAGACCCGGCCCAAGGTGCTGCACGACAGCAAGCCGGCGGTGCTCGCCTTCGCCGCGCACGGCTGGGCCCTGGCCGGCATCGCCCGGGACACCCAGATCGCGGCCTATCTGGCCCGCCCCGACCAG
Source organism: Micromonospora qiuiae (assembly GCF_016863555.1). Taxonomy (GTDB): domain Bacteria; phylum Actinomycetota; class Actinomycetes; order Mycobacteriales; family Micromonosporaceae; genus Micromonospora; species Micromonospora qiuiae. Next base: position 2,825 of record NZ_BOPC01000035.1, read on the forward strand.
CGTTCCTACGACCTGACCGACCTGGCGCTGCGCTACCTGCACCGCGAGTTGCGGGTCGACGCGCCCGACAACGGCCAGCTGACGCTCGACGGGCTCGGCGCCGACGGCGAGGCCGAGCAGAACCTCATGCTCCAGGCCCGCGCCACCCTGGACCTGGCCGAGGCGATCGACGCGGAGCTGTCCCGCGACGGCGAGCAGTCCGCCCGGCTGATGGCTGGGGTGGAGTTACCGCTGATGCGGGTCCTCGCCGACATGGAGCGCACCGGCATCGCCGCCGACACCGACTACCTCTCGGAGCTGGAGGCGCACTTCGCCGCCGAGGTCAAGGCCGCCGCCCAGGGGGCGTACGCGGTGATCGACCGGGAGTTCAACCTCGGCTCGCCCAAGCAGCTCCAGGAGATCCTTTTCGGTGAGCTGAACCTGCCCAAGACGAAGCGGATCAAGACGGGCTACACCACCGACGCCGACGCGTTGCAGTGGCTCTACGCGCAGACCGAGCATCCGCTTTTGCATCACCTGCTGCGCCACCGGGACGTGGCGAGGCTCAAGTCGACGGTCGACGGGCTGCTCAAGTCGGTCTCCGACGACGGGCGCATCCACACCACGTTCAACCAGACGGTGGCCGCCACCGGTCGGCTCTCCTCCACCGAGCCCAACCTCCAGAACATCCCCATCCGCACCGAGGAGGGGCGGCGCATCCGCCGTGCCTTCGTGGTGGGGGAGGGGTACGAATGCCTGCTCACCGCCGACTACAGCCAGATCGAAATGCGGATCATGGCGCATCTGTCGGCGGACGACGCGTTGATCGAGGCGTTCAACTCCGGGCACGACTTCCACGCGGCGACCGCCTCCTCCGTCTTCGCGGTGGCGGTGACCGAGGTCACCCCGGACCAGCGACGCAAGATCAAGGCGATGAACTACGGCCTGGCGTACGGGCTGAGCGCGTTCGGCCTGTCCCAGCAGCTCGGCATCAGCGCCGAGGAGGCGCGCGGGCTGATGGAGGTCTACTTCGCCGGCTTCGGCGGCGTCCGCGACTACCTGCACGAGGTGGTGGCCCGGGCCCGCCAGGACGGCTACACCTCCACCATCCTGGGCCGCCGCCGCTACCTGCCCGACCTGGTCAGCGACAACCGCCAGCGCCGGGAGATGGCCGAGCGGATGGCGCTGAACGCCCCGATCCAGGGCTCCGCGGCCGACATCATCAAGGTCGCCATGCTGCACGTCGACACCGCGCTGCGCGACGCCGGGCTGCGCTCCCGGATGCTGCTGCAGGTGCACGACGAGCTGGTCTTCGAGGTGGCGCCAGGAGAGCGGGCGGCACTGGAGGAGCTGGTGCGGCGCGAGATGGGCGGGGCGTACCCCCTCTCCGTGCCGCTGGAGGTCTCGATCGGCGACGGCCCCGACTGGAACAGCGCCGACCACTGAGGCCGAGGGTTTTCCGGGCAGCCCGAGGTCAAGTCGTCGCCGCAGGGCGAGGGTCGCCTATTCGTCGCAGGCGTCCTGGAACTGTGCGAGGTACTCCTCCAGCGGCTGGAGGCCGACTTTGGCACGCCGCTCGTGCACCCCGGCCTCGTCGGCGATCGGCCTCGGCACCGACCGTCCATCCTCGCATCCGCCGAACTGGGTGCCGTAGATCTGTGGCCGTCCGGAGTTCACCGCGACCCGATCCTCCAGATAGGCCAACTCGGTCGCGTCGGCGGTCCCGGCGGCCACCGCCACGCACATCAGTCCCAGCACCCGACGCTGAAACGCGACGTCGTGATCGGCGTGCTGGGCGATCAGCCAGGCCGCACTGGCACCGTCCACGCCCACGAGACGCGCGTCCGGCCAGCCGTGCCTGTTCACAATGTCGCGGAGCCGGTCGGTCCGGCGGACGTCGTTGTTGGTGTTCGCCTCGCCGGTGCGCTCGGCCTGGTCAGCCTCGGCCATCTCCAGGAGTTCCCGCCGTAGCCCCGGCTCGGTCGGTGTCTCCCGCCGCTGCTGCGGTGCAACGTCGTGCACCTCGCAGAGCACCTCGCCGGCGTGTTCCGGACCGGCAAGGGACGCACTTGCATCCGGTCGTACCTCTCCGCGTTGACCGCCTCCGCACGCCGCTGCGCCTGCGATGAGAAGACCCACCGCGGCGCAGCACCACATCGCCGCTGACGCTTTCCCCATCTTCGAAGTATGACCGGCAGATCCGGTCACCTCTATACGTCGGAGTTAGGCCGCTGGTGGCGGCGAGGGCCAGATCGTGTGCCACCAGAATTCCACCATTCCGCCGAAACCGAGCAGACGACGGTAGGCAGCAGGCATCCGTCAGGCTCTGGCTGCCGGCTGGTGTCCCTCGCGGCCCGGCCCGCCTTGCAACACGCCCGTCAACGACTCGTCGAGGGCGGCGGCTAGTCGGTCGCGGATGGCGCGCTGCTGGGCGAGCCGGGCGTCGAGCGCGGCGAGCCGGGCCTGGGCCACCCGGATGCCGGCGGGCGACGGCGGGGCCGCGGTCACATCACCGTCCAGGCAGGGAAGGAAGAACCGAACGTCGGCAAGGGTCAGACCGGCGGCGAGCAGGTGCCGGATGTTGCGGACCCGGACGAACGCGCCCGCGTCGTAGTGCCGGTAGCCGTTGGCGGCGCGGCGGGACGTGATCAGGCCGTGCTGCTCGTAGTGACGTAAGGCGCGGGGAGTGCTGCCAGTGGCCCTCGCCAGTTCGCCGATCCGCATTCGCCGACCTCGTTCCGTTCCATGCCGTCACGCCCGAGGCCTCGGACCGCTCGTTCGTCGCCTCAGGCGACCACAGCTCCACCGTCGACTGGCAACACCACCCCGGTGATGAAGCCCGCCGTCGGGTCGCACAGGTGCCGGATCGCCCAGGCTACGTCCTCGGGGTGCCCGATCCGACCCAGGGGCGTGTGGGCGAGTTGCCACCGACGTACCGCCGCTTGCTGTTCGGGGGAGAGGCCCAGGTGCTCGCCGATGGGTGTGTCGATCGCGCCCGGGGCCACCGCGACCACCCGGATGCCGTGCGGCGCCAGTTCCACCGCCCAGCTGCGGGTCAGCGAGTCGAGGGCGGCCTTGCCGGCGGCGTACACGGCGGAGCCGGGCCAGGCACGCTGGCCGATGGAGGTGGTGACGTTGACGATCACCCCTCGGGTTTCGGTCAGCGCGGGCAGTGCGGCGTGAACCAGCCGGACCGGGGCGAGCAGGTTGGTGTCGAGCTGCCGTCGGGCGGCCGTCTCGTCGAACTCGGCGAGAGGGCTGTCGCCGGCGACCCCGGCGTTGTTGACCAGCACGTCCAGCCGGCCGTACCGGTCGAGGGCCGCGTTGACCAGCCGGTCCGGCGCGTCGGCGGCGGTGACATCGGCGGCCAGTGGGGTGATCAGCGGGTGGCCGGCCGCGGTCTCGGCCAGCGGCCCGGTCCGGCGACCGACCGCCAGGACGTGGGCGCCGTCGGCGCTGAAGGCGCGGGCGGTGGCCCGGCCGATGCCGGTGCCCGCACCGGTGACAACGGCGACTCTTCGGTGCACATCGTTCATGCCGATGATCGTCCGACCCTGCCGTCAGCGGCAGGGTCAAGCGGTCAGCGGGCGCGGGGCTCGCTTCGGGTGCTCGACCGGCGCGTCGCGGGTCAGCGGCCCGGTCCCCGGCGCTCCTTCGGTGGGGCGCCGTGTCGCTCGAGAGCCTTGCGGGACGGGCCGCCGGGTGGCGGCAGCGGGGCCTTGACCGGGTCGTGGCCCCAGTTCATCAGGGAGTACCGCCACCGGGTCTCGCGGACGTCGCCGCTCGGCCGCTGCGCCATGTGCCGCCGGACGTACCCGACGACCTTGCGCATGTGCTTGTAGTCGGCCTCGGTGAGCTGGTCACGCTTGCGGCGCAGCAGGTCGATGATTTTCCGGCCGGATTCGTGGCCGACCGACTCGCCGCCCTCGGTGCCCTTCTTCTGCCAGCCGACGTGCTTGGACTCCTCGGTCTCCAACCACGTGGACAGCTCGCCGGGTTTCATGTTCACCGCCTCGGTGAACTCCCGGTAGGTCTGCTCCGGATCGACGCTACGACTCACGGCGCAGCACCTCCGGGCGGTGGGCGACGTCCCGGCCCGAGTCGTCGTTGCGGATGCGGTACTGCGGCTCCTCCGGGGAGGCGTTCACCGCGTGTCCGCGTACGTGGGTGCGTTCGGTGAGCTTCTCCTTGACGACTCCGTACGCCCGGCCGCTGTGGCTGGCCCAGGAGACGTGGTCGCCCCTGCGGAACTCCTTGTCGGCCATGCCGCCGGGTTACCCGAGGGCACCGGGCGGAAACGGCTAGGGGGTGATCTCGGTGATCGGCAGCTTGATGTCGAAGGGGTCGCTCAGCTCGATCAGCTCCGCGCTGTCGACGACCAGCTCGTACTGCCGCTCACCGCCCGGCCCGATCCGGTCTCCGAGGCGGTAGGCGTACAGGTGCACGGGGTTCTGTTCGACGCGCCAGTAGAACGGGATGCCGGCGGCGGCGTACTCACCCGGCTTGGCGAACCGGTCGACCCGGCGGGTGCCCGGCGAAACCACCTCGACGGCCAGGACGACGTCCGCCGGCCGGAGCCGGGACCGGTCGGAGGCCAGTCCGGCGCGGCACAGCAGCACGTCCGGTTGCCGGCTGGTGTTGTGGCTGAGCGCCACGCCGACCGCTTGGGTGGCGCGCAGGTGGGCCGGCGCATGGGAGCGCAGCCACGAAGCAAGCAGGAATGAGATGTCCTGATGGCCCAGGGTGGGGGAGGGTGTCACCTGGATGACTCCGTCGACGAGTTCGACGCGGGGGGCGTCGTCCGGCAGGGCGAGCAAATCCTCCAGCGTGTAGTCCGCGCGCTGCTGCCGCATCGGGTCCGGACACCATGGGCCAGGTGATGTCGGGATGGGCTCGGCGCTCATGGGCCGAGCGTACCGCCGAGGAACGAGACAGACGTCGCACCAGGGGTGCGGCGTTCAGTCGGCCGGCTTGTCGGTGACGAAGATGGCGGTGCCGGGGAAGAGCCGCCCGCGCAGCGGGCTCCACTGCCCCCAGATTCCCTCGTGTCCCTCGGGCCACTCCGGTTCCACCAGGTCCACCAGCCGGAACCCGGCGCCGACCAACTCGCGGACCCGGTCGCCGAGGGTGCGGTGCTGCTCGACGTAGCTGGCCACGCCGTGCTCGTCCTGCTCCACGTACGGCCGGGTGTCGAAGTACGAGTGCACGGCTACCAGCCCGGCCTCGCCCGGGTCGTCGAGGAAGATCCAGCGCATCGGGTGGGTGACCGAGAAGACCCAGCGACCGCCGGGGCGCAGCACCCGGTGCACCTCGCGCATCAACGCCGCCGAGTCGTCGACGAACGGCACCGCCCCGAACGCCGTGCAGGCGATGTCGAAGCTCGCGTCGCCGAACGGCAGCGCCAGCGCGTCGGCCTGGGCCAGCGGCACGCGTACGCCGGTGCGCTCGGCGGCCTGGACGGCGTGGCGCAACATGCCGGCGGACAGGTCCACGGCGACCGGCCGGGCGCCCTGGGTGGCCAGCCAGCGGGCACAGGCCGCCGCCCCGCAGCCGACCTCCAGCACCCGGCGTCCGGCCACCTCGCCGAGCAGCCGGGCGTCGGCTTCGCGCAGCCCCTCCGGGCACCAGACGAAGTCCACGTCGCCCAGGAAGTCCCCGTGTTCGGCCTGGTACGCGTCGGCGTCAGCGTCCCACCAGTGGCGGTTGGCGCGGCGCGCCTCGACGTCACTGACCCGGCGCCGGGTCACCCGGTTGTCGTCCACCAGTTCACGCTAGGCCCCGCCGCGGACGGTCACGACGCCGGGCCGGCGTTCACGGCGGGTCGGGTGGCGGTCCGGCGCCCGGGGGTAGGGCCCTCTGGTCGAAATCTCCGCTTTCGCGGCTGGTGCGGCGATCAGGAGCCGGGAGGGCTTGCACGCTGTGGTAATGCAACGGGTAGGGTAGACGATGCGCTCGCGGATCGTGTGCCTCGGCAGGGAGCAGGTGCGCGGTCGACGGAGTCACATCAAGATCTCGTTCAGCGATTTCCGGGTGGGCCCGCCGACGGATCCGTTGGCGCGCACAGGTCACCGCGACACCAACCTGCTGTGACACACCATCCGACCGGAGCAACCGCCCACATGACGAGCAGCATCGAGGCCCCCTCGAGCGCCAACAAGGTCACCGTCGACGACCTCGGCTCCGAGGAGGCTTTCCTCGCCGCGATCGACGAGACCATCAAGTACTTCAACGACGGCGACATTGTCGAAGGCACCGTCGTCAAGGTCGACCGGGACGAGGTCCTGCTCGACATCGGCTACAAGACCGAGGGTGTCATCCCCTCTCGGGAGTTGTCGATCAAGCACGACGTGGATCCGGCAGAGGTCGTCTCGGTCGGTGACCACATCGAGGCCCTGGTCCTCCAGAAGGAGGACAAGGAGGGTCGGCTGATCCTCTCCAAGAAGCGGGCGCAGTACGAGCGGGCCTGGGGCACGATCGAGAAGATCAAGGACGAGGACGGCGTCGTCCGCGGCTCGGTCATCGAGGTGGTCAAGGGTGGCCTCATCCTCGACATCGGGCTGCGCGGCTTCCTGCCCGCCTCCCTGGTCGAGATGCGGCGGGTGCGCGACCTGCAGCCGTACGTGGGCCGCGAGCTCGAAGCCAAGATCATCGAGCTGGACAAGAACCGCAACAACGTGGTGCTGTCCCGCCGGGCGTGGCTGGAGCAGACGCAGTCCGAGGTGCGCACCGAGTTCCTCAACAAGCTCCAGAAGGGGCAGGTCCGCAAGGGCGTCGTCTCCTCGATCGTCAACTTCGGCGCGTTCGTCGACCTCGGCGGCGTGGACGGCCTGGTGCACGTCTCCGAGCTGTCCTGGAAGCACATCGACCACCCGTCCGAGGTCGTCGAGGTGGGCCAGGAGGTCGAGGTCGAGGTCCTGGACGTCGACCTCGACCGCGAGCGGGTCTCGCTGTCGCTGAAGGCGACGCAGGAGGACCCGTGGCGGCAGTTCGCCCGCACCCACGCGATCCAGCAGATCGTGCCGGGTAAGGTCACCAAGCTGGTGCCGTTCGGTGCCTTCGTCCGGGTGGACGACGGCATCGAGGGCCTGGTCCACATCTCCGAGCTGGCCGAGCGCCACGTGGAGATCCCGGAGCAGGTCGTCCAGGTCGGCTCCGAGGTCATGGTCAAGGTCATCGACATCGACCTGGAGCGCCGCCGGATCTCGCTGTCGCTCAAGCAGGCCAACGAGGGCTTCGTCGAGGGCGAGGAGCACTTCGACCCGACCCTCTACGGCATGGCCGCGACCTACGACGCCGAGGGCAACTACATCTACCCTGAGGGCTTCGACCCGGAGACGGGCGAGTGGCTCGAGGGGTACGAGAAGCAGCGCGAGGCGTGGGAGCAGCAGTACGCCGAGGCGCGGCAGCGCTGGGAGGCGCACCAGAAGCAGGTGCAGACCTCCCGGGCCGCCGAGGCCGAGGCCGCTGCCAACCCGCAGCCCGCCGCCACCGGCACCACCACCACGACCAGCGCGGCCCCGAGCCGCCAGGCCGAGGAGCCCTCGGGCACGCTGGCCACCGACGAGGCGCTCGCCGCGCTGCGGGAGAAGCTCGCCGGCGGCAAGTGACCCTGCGACAACTCCAGTTCGGCACATCCGCCGCGCCGCAACCCGGCGCTGTCGGCTGACGAAGGGCCCCGCCCCGACCCGGTCCCCCGGGCCTCGGCGGGGCCCTTTGCCGTTCCCGTCCCTTTCCCGGTCACTTTGGAGATCAACCGCCAACCCCATGATCAACGCGGGGTGGGTGGGGGAGCGGGGTTGGCGGGGGTGGGATGATCGGGTTGACTGGTGCCGTGCTGAGGGTGGGGCTGACCGGCGGAATCGGTTCGGGCAAGAGCGCCGTGGCGCGGCGACTGGTGGAGCGCGGCGCAGTGCTTGTCGACGCCGACCAGGTGGCGCGGGAAGTGGTCGCGCCGGGCACCGAAGGGCTGGCCGAGGTGGTGGCCGCCTTCTCCGACCGGGTACTCGACGCCGACGGCGCCCTCGACCGGGCCGCCCTCGCTGACCTGGTCTTCGCCGACGAGGCCGCGCGCCGTCGGCTGGAGGCCATCGTCCACACCCGGGTACGGGCCCGTACCGCGGAACTGGTCGCCGCCGCACCGGCGGACGCAGTGCTGGTCAACGACGTACCGCTGCTGGTCGAGGTGGGGCTGGCGCCCACGTACCACCTGGTGGTGGTGGTGCAGACGGCGGTGGCCACCCGGCTGGAGCGGCTGGCCCGCGACCGGGGGATGAGCCGCGCGGAGGCCGAGCGGCGAATCGCCGCGCAGGCCGACGACGCGCGCCGCGCCGCAGCGGCGGATGTGCTGCTCACCAACGACGGCACCCTCGCGCAACTGCACGCGGCGGTCGACGCGCTCTGGCACGACCGGCTGGTCCCCTTCGAGGAGAACGTGCGGCACCGGCGGGCGGTCGGCACGGGCCGGGTGACGCTGACCGAGCCGGACCCGACCTGGCCGCAGCAGTACGCCCGGATCGCCGCCCGGATCCGGCACGCGATCGCCCCCGCCGACCTGCGGATCGACCACATCGGTTCGACCGCGATGGCCGGCCTGCCCGCCAAGGACGTCATCGACATCCAGCTCAGCGTGCCGTCGCTGGCCGAGGCCGACGGGCCACTGGCCGGGCGCCTCGCCGAGGCCGGCTTTCCCCGGCTGCCGGGCGACTGGTGGGACAGCCCGCGACCGGCCGGCAGCGGCCGGTGGGAGAAGCGGTTGCACGGTAGCGCCGACCCGGCCCGTCCCGTTCACCTGCACCTGCGGGTGACCGGCTCACCCGGCTGGCGGTACGCGTTGCTGATGCGCGACCACCTGCGGGCGGATCCCGACCGGCGGGCGGCCTACCTGATGCTCAAGCGGGAGTTGGCGGCCGCCGCGCCGGACAACGGCGCGTACGCCACCGCGAAGGACCCGTGGTTCGACGAGGAGCACCTGCGGGCGGAGGAGTGGGCGGCCGGGACGGGCTGGCGTCCCTGAGCCGCACGGACCCCCCAGCGCTCAGCGTGGTGCGGTCAGCCGGGGCACCCGGCCGGGGGTCAGGTCGAGCTGTGCCCAGGCGCCGCCCCGGGTCGGCAGTTCCAGCCGGCGCAGCAGGCCGTCACGCCCGACCCAGTAGCGCACCCGGTCCCTGGCCGTGCCAGCCTCCATGACGTCGACCACGCTGCCGGCGAGCTTGTCCCCGCGGATGCGTCGCACGCCGCCCGGTGGCCCGCTGCCGCGAGCGACCCGCAACGCGGCGTCCAAGAGCGGGGCCAGGGCTTCGCTGCGGTGCGGGCCGGTCCGCCAGCCGGCGCGCGGTGGCGGCAGTGGTGGGGAATCTTCGGCGTCGCCGGCCCGGTCCTGCTCGATCTGGGCCAGTCCGGTCCGGTCCCGGCGCAGCAGGGTTCGCCGGCCGTCCGCGTCGAGGTCGGTGACGCCGAGGTACACGCTGCCCGAGGTCCAGCTTAACCATCCCGCGCCGCGCAGGTTCGTGCCGATGGCGGCGGGAGCGGTCACCGTGATGGCGGCGCCGCCGGCGGCCCGCAGCCGGGCGGGCAGCCCACGCCAGCGCTCCCGCTCGGCGGCGGTGAGGGCGCGGGGCAGGCCGACCCGGCCGCCCAGCGCGTCGACCGGCCGCAGCGTGGGCCGGTCGGCGCGGTTCAGCTGCACCTGTACCGGTCCGATTCCGGGCAGGCTGGTCGCCAGCCGGTGCAGGCGCCCGGCCGGGTCCAGCCAGTAGCGCGTCGCCTCGTCGCCGGGTGGCCGCCCCCGGCCCGGCACCCCGCCGTCGTCCGGGCCGGCGCCCGGTGGTCGAATCACGCGGCCGTCGGGGCCGGCGCCCGGCAGCCGGGCGGCCAGGACGTCGACGGTCTCCCCGTTGACCTGCTCCTGGCCCACCCAGCGGCCCGACAGCCCGTCGGTCGGGTCCGGGCGGTCGCTGGCGAGGGCGAAGACGAGGTTCAGCACGGGGTCGAGCCGCCGGTCGGTGGGCAGTCGCCAGCCGTCGCTCGGTGGGACCAACGGTGGCATGGCGGGCGCCGGCACCGCCGCCGGATCGGGGCGGAGCACCAGCACGGTGGGGGTGGCCTGGACCAGACCGCGCAGCTGGCCGGCACCGGGCCCGGTCACGTCCAGGTAGACCAGCTGCCGGGCCCAGTCGACCCAGCCGAGCAGGTCGGTGCGGGCACTTGCGTCGCCGACCATGACACGCAACCCGGCGCGCAGCTCCCGGTAGTTGGTGACCCGCATGGCGGCCAGCCGGTCCCGCTCGGCCCTCGTCATCTCCCGGGCCGCCGGCTCGCCGGGTGCCCAGTTGACCAGCATGGCCACCAGCATGGTCGCCGACACCACCGCGGTCAGGGCGAGCCCGGCCAGGGCGAGGCGGCGTCGCCGGGCCGCTCGCCGCCGCGTCTCGCCGACCTCGTCGCGCGACCCGGCGAGCTCCTCGTCCTCCGCCGGGTCGCCTGCGATCGGGTCGAGCAGGCCGGCCGGCACCCGGGCGCGACGCAGCCCGGGTCGGCTGCCGGGCGGACCGGCCACCGCACCGGTGAGGCCGAGGTGCACGGGCGGGGTGGTGCCGGCGCGGTGCAGCCGGGTGCTGGCGCGATGTCGGCGTTCGGCGCGACCCACGGGAGGGCTCGACGGGCGGCCGGGCCGGGTGGGGCGTGCGGCCGGATCGCCCGCAGGATCGGTGCGATGGTTGCTGGGCGCCGGTCGTGAGGTGTTCTCCACGGGAGGATGAACGGGCCGGACCCCGGTCGGGTGACGACGTGGCGGCGCTCGCGGCGGCCGGTCTGCGCATTCGGCGCGACCACGCCGGGTGCGCACACCGGAAGTGCCGGGTGCTGCGACCCTCGGTGCCGGCGCCGGGGCGGCCTGTGCGGCTCGCCGCCGGACCGGTCGGCCGCCGCGAGCGGCCTACGACAAAATCGTAGCCGGGTGAGAAGGACCATACAATGCGAATATCGAAGCCGATCAGATGCCGGGCGTAGTCGGCCCGGACTGTCGGACCTGCGGCGTACCGTTGAGGTCATGGCGCTCGACATTCCCCGGCTCGACGGACGTTTCCAGGTCGTCAGCGAGTTCCAGCCGGCTGGCGACCAGCCGACAGCGATCGACGATCTGGAGCGGCGGGTGCGCCGTGGCGACCGGCACACGGTGCTGCTCGGGGCGACCGGCACCGGCAAGAGCGCCACCGCCGCCTGGTTGATCGAGCGACTGCAACGGCCCACGCTCGTGCTGGCGCCCAACAAGACGCTCTGTGCCCAGCTGGCGAAGGAGTTCAGCGAGCTGCTGCCGGGCAACGCGGTGGAATATTTCGTCTCGTACTACGACTACTACCAGCCCGAGGCTTACATTCCGCAGACCGACACGTACATCGAGAAGGATTCCTCGATCAACGAGGAGGTCGAGCGGCTGCGGCACTCGGCGACCATGTCGCTGCTCACCCGCCGCGACGTGGTGGTTGTCGCCACGGTCAGCGCGATCTACGGGCTGGGCACCCCGGAGGAATACCTCGACCGTGCGGTGCGCGTCGCGGTCGGCCAGGAGCTGGACCGCGACCAGTTGCTGCGCCGGCTGGTCGACATCCAGTACACCCGCAACGACATGGCCTTCCAGCGCGGCACGTTCCGGGTCCGCGGCGACACGCTGGAGATCATCCCGGCGTACGAAGAGCTCGCCGTCCGGGTCGAGCTCTTCGGCGACGAGGTGGAGAAGCTCTATTACCTCAATCCGCTCACCGGTGACGTGGTGCGCGAGGTGGACCACCTGCTGATCTTCCCGGCGACGCACTACGCGGCCGGTCCGGAGCGGATGGAGCGGGCCATCCGCGACATCGAGACCGAGTTGGGCGAGCGGCTGGCCGAGCTGGAGCGGCAGGGCAAGCTGCTGGAGGCGCAACGGCTGCGGATGCGCACCACCTACGACATCGAGATGATGCGGCAGGTCGGTTTCTGCTCCGGCATCGAGAACTACTCCATGCACATCGACGGCCGGTTGCCCGGCAGCCCGCCGCACTGCCTGCTCGACTACTTCCCCGACGACTTCCTCACCGTGATCGACGAGTCGCACGTGACCATCCCGCAGATCGGCGGCATGTACGAGGGCGACGCCTCCCGCAAGCGGATGCTGATCGACCACGGCTTCCGGCTGCCCAGCGCCGCCGACAACCGCCCGTTGCGGTTCGACGAGTTCCTGGAGCGGGTCGGCCAGATGGTGTTCCTGTCGGCCACCCCGGGGCCGTGGGAGCTGGAACACTCCCAGGGCGAGTTCGTCGAGCAGGTGATCCGCCCGACCGGCCTGGTCGACCCGGAGGTCGTGGTCAAGCCCACCAAGGGCCAGATCGACGACCTGATGCACGAGATCAAGCTGCGCACCGAGCGCGACGAGCGGGTGCTGGTCACCACGCTGACCAAGAAGATGGCCGAGGACCTGTCGGATTACCTCCTGGAAAACGGCATCCGGGTGCGCTACCTGCACTCCGAGGTCGACACGCTGCGCCGCGTCGAGCTGCTGCGCGAGCTGCGCCGGGGCGACTACGACGTGCTGGTCGGCATCAACCTGCTGCGCGAGGGCCTCGACCTGCCCGAGGTGTCCCTGGTGGCGATCCTGGACGCGGACAAGGAAGGCTTTCTGCGTAGCGGCCGCTCGCTGATCCAGACCATCGGTCGGGCCGCCCGCAACGTCTCCGGCCAGGTGCACATGTATGCCGACAAGGTCACGCCGTCGATGGCGGACGCGATCGAGGAGACCAACCGGCGGCGGGCCAAGCAGATCGCGCACAACGAGGCGCACGGCATCAGCCCCGAGCCGCTGCGCAAGAAGATCCACGACATCCTGGACGACATCTACCGCGAGGCGGAGGACACCGAGGCGACCCGGGTCGGCGGTGCGGTGCGGCAGCTGTCCCGGGGCAAGGCTCCGGTCAAGGAGACGCGCAGCCGGGTCCGCGCCGGCACCGGCACCCCGGCCCGCGAGGGCATGGCGCGGGCCGAGTTGGCGCAGCTCATTCAGGAGCTCAACGATCAGATGCTGGCCGCCGCGCGAGAGCTTCAGTTCGAGTTGGCGGCCCGGATCCGCGACGAGGTCGCCGAGCTCAAGAAGGAGCTGCGGGGAATGGACGCCGCCGGGGTGAAGTGAGCCTGGGCCGGTTCGCCACGTCCACTTTGCACGATAGGGCATAGCTGAATGCGAGCATCCTATTGCGCTGGGTGATGGCCGTGCGTACTCTCCCTCCGTGGGGAGGCGGGAATGCCGTTACCAACGAGTCCGGTCATTCGACGCGCACGACTCGGCGCAGAGCTGCGCCAGCTCCGGCGACGGGAAGCGCTGACGCTGGAGCAGGTGTGCGACCGGCTCGGGTGGGCGTCGACCTCGAAACTGTCCCGCATCGAGCTGGGGCAGAGCCGGCCGGACCTGGCCGACGTGCTCGATCTGCTCGACGTCTACCAGGTGCCCCCGCCCCAGCGGGACGCGCTGATCATCATCGCCCGGGACGCGGCGATCAGCCGGGGCTGGTGGAAGTCGCTGGGGGAGATGGGCCAGCGACAGCGCACGTACGCCGAGTTGGAGGCCGGCGCGGCGAGCATCGTGGAGTACCAGCCGGCTCTCGTGCCCGGCCTGTTGCAGACTCCGGCGTACGCGCGCCAGCGCATCGCCGCCGGCCAGCTGATCGATCCGGCGGTGGACATCGAGGCCGACCTGCGCGCCCGCGCCGCGCGGCACGCGGTGCTGCGCCGGGTGGACCCGCCCCGCTACACCGCGCTGATCTCCGCGGCGGCCTGCGAGCCCCGTGGTGACCCCATCGAGGTCTGGCGTGAGCAGTTGCGGCACCTGCTCGACCTGGCCGACTTGCCGCACGTGACCATCCGGTTGCTGTTGGCCGGGCCGGGGCCGCTGCCGCTCACCCCGTTCTCCTGCTACTCCTTTCCCGATCCGGCGGATCCGCGGACGGTGATGCTGGAGGCGCTGACCACCGACGTGCGGCTGACCACTGTGACCGACGTCGAGCGGTACCAGCGGATCACCGACTACCTGCTGGAGGCGGCGCTACCGGCGGAGGAGACGGTGCGGGTGATGGCCCGCCGGCTGGACGAGTGACGGCTTCCCGCGTCGCCCCGGGCCCGGCGCCCCCGTAGCCGTCGGGACCGGGTCGACGCGAGGCGCAGGATAGAACGACGGTACGACAGGATTCAGGCCGCTACGTCGATGAAGTGCTCGACCCGGGGTGGGGCGGCGAAGTGTGGACCGATCAGCTCACGCCACCGCGTGAACCGGTCGGAGGCCCGGAAGTTCTGCTCGTGCGCCTCGACCGAATCCCACTCCACCAGCAGGACGAATCGGGAGGGCGACTCGATGCCCCGGGTCATCCGCACCGATCGGCAGCCGGGTGTGCTGGCGAGCAGTTTGTGCCCCTCGGCGTACGCGGCGGCGAAGGCGTCCTCGTTGCCGGGGCGGATGTCGATGAGCGCGACCTCAAGTACCATGCCGGTCAGCCTGCCATGGCGAGGAATGTCCCGCCGAGGCCGGGGTGCCCCTAGCCTCCTAGGAAGCCGAGTGGGGGTGAGCGGCCTGACACCGGCAGCGTACGGTGTGCCGGTTGCCGGGTGGCTGTCGGAGGAATGAGACTGTGAATGTGTCCGGACTGGTGTGGGCGGCTACGCTCGTTACCCTGACCGCGGTGCTCCTGGTGGATCTGCTCATCATCGGGCGCCGTCCGCATGAGCCGAGTGTTCGGGAGTCGAGCCTCTGGGTCACGCTCTACGTGGGGCTGGCGCTGCTCTTCGGTGCCGGGCTCTGGTTGACCGCCGGCGCAAGCGTCGCCGGGCAGTTCTACACCGGCTGGCTGACCGAGTACAGCCTCTCGGTCGACAACCTATTCGTGTTCATCATCATCATGGCCCGCTTCGCGGTGCCTCGGGCGTATCAGCAGAAGGTGCTGCTCATCGGCATCGTGCTCGCGTTGGTCATGCGGGGTGCCTTCATCGCCGCCGGCGCCGCGCTGATCAGCCAGTTCGGTTGGGTCTTTTACATCTTCGGCGCCTTCCTGATCTACACGGCGATCAATCTGGCCCGGCAGGGTGAGTCGGCGGAGGAGGAGTTCCGGGAGAACGTGCTCATCCGGTGGAGCCGGCGGGCTCTGCCGATCTCCCGGGGATACGACGGAGCCGCGTTGACCGTACGGGAGAACGGCCGGCGGATGTTCACCCCGATGCTCATCGTCATGATCGCCATCGGTACCACCGACCTGATCTTCGCCCTCGACTCGATTCCGGCGATCTTCGGTATCACCCACGAGCCGTATCTCGTCTTCACCGCCAACGTCTTCGCGTTGATGGGGCTGCGACAGCTGTACTTCCTGCTCGGCGGGCTGCTGAACCGGCTGATTTTCCTGAGCTACGGCCTGGCGGTGGTGCTCGGCTTCATCGGGGTCAAGTTGGTCCTCGAGGCGTTGGCCGAGAACAACCTGCCCTTCCTCAACGGTGGCGAGCCCGTCGGCTGGGCGCCGCACATCCCCATCTGGTTGTCGCTGCTGGTCATCCTGGTCACCCTCTCCGTCGCCACCGCCGCCAGCCTGGTCAAGTCATCCCGGGACCGGCGACGCGAACTCGCCGACGTCCGCCGCTGAGTCCGGCCCGGGGCGTACTGGTTCGGGGTCACCGGCCTGGCGGTGCGGGCGTGAGGTCGTGGCGGGCGCGCCAGACCCGGGCGGAGATGTCGGCCAGCAGCCGGCGGGCCGCCCAGTCGGCCCGGTCGCTGCGCTGGTCGTCGCGGAGCGGCCGGCTGGTGCAGACGACGAGCAGGTAGGCGGGGGCATCGTCGGGAAAGACCACGGCTGCGCCGTGCCGTACGCCGCGCACCCAGCCGTTCTTGTGTGCCAGCCGGGTGCCGTCGGGCAGCCCTTCGGCGAGGTCCTGACGGATCTGTTGGGCGCAGAGCACGTCGAGCATTGCGGTGCAGCCCGTGGGGGAGGCGACCGGCCCGGGGGCGGTGGCGCCACTGGCGACGACGTCGAGCAGGGCGGCCAGGTCGGCGGCGGTGACCAGATTGGTGATGCCCGCCTCGCGGGCGGCGAAGTCCTCGATGCCGCGGCCGGTGACGCTGTGCCGGGCACCGACCCGGGCCCAGACCTCGGCCACGGCGTCCAGACCGACGTGTTCGATGACCAGGTTGGTGGCGAGGTTGCTGGACATCACGATCATTCGCTCGGCGAGCCAGCGCAGCGGAACCCGTTCTCCGAGCCGGTCCCAGACGGCGCCGTCGTTGTCATGCTGCCGCGCGCAGGAGAACGCGGGCGCGTCCGGGGCGGCCGAGGTGAACCGGTTGCGGACCTCGACCGGGGTGTCCGGGTCGAGCCGGCCGGCCTCGGCGGCGCGGTGCAGGGCGGCGAGCACGGCCAGCTTCATCGTGCTCGCCGCGTAGTGGGTGGCCTCGGCGTGCCGGGTCCAGGTGGGCGGGGCGGCGAGCCGTCCCGCGTACACCGAGATCGTCCCCGGCACCCCGTCCAGCCGTTGATGAAAGGAAGGGCCCCCTATTAACGCCTGGTGCATGTAAAGGGGCCCTTTCTAACACTCGGCGCGGGTCAGCCGGCGTGCTTGCGCCGGGCAGCGGCGCGGGCCCGCTGGGTCTGGTCGAGCACCACCTTGCGGATCCGTACGGCGACGGGGGTGACTTCGACGCACTCGTCCTCGCGGCAGAACTCCAGGGCCTGCTCCAGCGACAGCTTCCGCGGCGGGATCAGCTTCTCGGTCTCCTCTGCCGTGGAGGAGCGCATGTTGGTGAGCTTCTTCTCCTTGGTGATGTTGACGTCCATGTCGTCGGGGCGGGAGTTCTCCCCGACGATCATGCCTTCGTACACCTCGGTGCCCGGCTCGACGAAGAGCGAGCCGCGCTCCTGGAGGTTCATCATGGCGAAGGCGGTGGCGGAGCCGGCCCGATCGGCGACCAGCGAGCCGTTGCTGCGGGTACGCAGCTCGCCGAACCACGGCTCGTACGACTCGAAGACGTGATGCAGGATGCCGGTGCCGCGGGTCTCGGTGAGGAACTCGGTGCGGAAGCCGATCAGGCCGCGGGCCGGGACCAGCCACTCCATCCGGATCCAGCCGGTGCCGTGGTTGACCAGCTGTTCCATCCGGCCCTTGCGGGTGGCCAGCAGCTGGGTGATCGCGCCGAGGTACTCGTCCGGCGCGTCGATGGTGAGTCGTTCCACCGGCTCGCACGTCCGCCCGTCGATCTCCCGGGTCACCACCTGCGGCTTTCCGACGGTGAGTTCGTACTGCTCGCGGCGCATCTGTTCGACCAGGATGGCCAGCGCCAGCTCGCCGCGGCCCTGCACCTCCCAGGCGTCCGGGCGCTCGGTGGGCAGCACCCGCAGCGAGACGTTGCCGATCAGTTCCTTGTCCAGGCGGTCCTTGACCATCCGGGCGGTGACCTTGGCACCCTTGACCCGGCCGACCAGCGGTGAGGTGTTGGTGCCGATGGTCATCGAGATGGCGGGCTCGTCGACGGTGATCAGCGGCAGCGGCTGCGGGTTCTCCGCGTCGGCGAGGGTCTCGCCGATCATGATCTCGGGGATGCCGGCGACGGCGATGATGTCGCCCGGCCCGGCCGAGTCGGCGGGCTTGCGCTCCAGCCCTTCGGTCATCAGCAGTTCGGAGATGCGGACCCGCTGGGTGCTGCCGTCGGTGCGGCACCAGGCCACGGTCTGGCCCTTGGCGATGGTGCCCTGACGCACCCGGCACAGCGCGAGCCGGCCGAGGAACGGGGAGGCGTCGAGGTTGGTGACGTGTGCCTGCAGCGGCGCCTGCTCGTCGTACGCGGGCGGCGGGATGGTGTCCAGCAGGGTGCGGAACAGCGGCTCCATGCTGTGGCTGTCCTGGGGTACGGAGCCGTCGGCGGGTTGGGTCAGCGAGGCGATGCCGTCGCGGGCGCAGGCGTAGATGATCGGGAAGTCGATCTGCTCTTCGTCGGCGTCCAGGTCGAGGAAGAGTTCGTACGCCTCGTCGACGACCTCCTTGATCCGGGCGTCGGGACGGTCCACCTTGTTGATCACGAGGATGATCGGCAGCCGGGCCATGAGGGCCTTGCGGAGGACGAAGCGGGTCTGCGGCAGCGGGCCCTCACTGGCGTCGACCAGCAGCACCACCCCGTCGACCATGGTCAGCCCGCGCTCGACCTCCCCACCGAAGTCGGCGTGACCGGGAGTGTCGATGATGTTGATGGTGACCGGATCGGAGCCGTCCGCCGGCAGGTAGCGCACGCCGGTGTTCTTGGCCAGGATGGTGATGCCCTTCTCCCGTTCGAGGTCCATCGAGTCCATCACCCGCTCGGTCACCTCGCCCCGGGCGCCGTAGGCGCCGGCCTGCCGCAGCATGGCGTCGACCAGGGTGGTCTTGCCGTGGTCGACGTGAGCGATGATGGCGACGTTGCGGAGGTCGGTGCGCAGCTGCATGCCTCCATCCTCGCGCCTGGGTGGTTGCCGCGCCGCGTCGGGGTGGAATCACGGTGGGTGCGCCACGGCTGGCCGGAATCCGCCGCCCGCCGCCTGTTCCGGCCACGACCGGCCGAGGTCCCCCGCTGCCGGGGACCCCGCGCAGCGGGGGTCGGCTGTTAGGGTGCGGCGGGTTCGTCATTGCCGAAGGGGGTCGACATGGGACGCAACGTCACCCGGCTGGGCATCGCGCTCGTCGCCGGGGTGCTGCTGCTGACCGGCGGCGCGTGCGCCAGAGCGGATGGGCCCGGGCAGGAGCTGCCCGCCCCGGTCGCGCTGCCGGGGGACCTGCCCGCGGAGGCGACGCCGAGCGGATCGCCGGAACCGGACGAACCGGCTGCCACGCCGGCGGCGGTGGAATCGATGGGTGCCGCGCCCAAGGCCAAGGCCAGCGCCAGCGCCAGCGCCAAGGCCAGCGCATCGCCGTCGGCGAAGCCGGCGCCGAAGCCCAAGCGCACCGCGACCGCGCCGCGGGCGGTGCCGAAGCCCCCGACCGAGACGAACCTGCCGCCGAAGCCGCCGAAGCCGCCGGCGGAGGGCTGCAAGCCCAGCTACAAGGGCGAGCAGGCCAGCCGGGCGCAGGTCAAGACCGCGTTGACCAACGCGGCCGGGCGTACGTACTGGCCGACGTCGGCACCGGACATCCGCATCCCGCTGAACCTGATCAAGGCCACGGCGTGGCAGGAGAGCGGCTGGCAGTCCAACATCGTCGCCTGTGACGGCGGCATCGGCCTGATGCAGGTGATGCCGGACACCGCCACCTGGATGAACCAGCGGTTCGGGCAGAGCTACGACGTGTGGGACTACCGGGACAACGCCTACCTCGGCGCCACTTACCTGGCGTGGCTCACCAAATACATCGGTGACATGTACTTCGACGCCGACTACCGGCTCGACGCCGCCCTCTGCACTCCGGGCGAGTTGGACTCCTGCCTGCTCAACGCAGTCATCGCTGCGTACAACTTCGGTCACGGTGCGGTGGCCCGGGAAGGGCAGCCGCTGGCCATCCCCAACCCGACCTACGTGCGCAACGTGCGGGCGCTGATGACGGAGTGTGTCTGCCTGGGCTATTAGGCCCGCGCGCCAGGAGGCCGTGACCCGGCTGCTAGGCCCGCGCGCCACCGGGCCGAAAGGCCGTGACCCGGCCGGGCCACCAGAACCGCTCGCCGAGCAGGAACGCCAGGGCCGGGACGACGACGGTACGCACCAGCAGGGTGTCCAGCAGGACGCCGAGGCAGACGATGATCCCGATCTGGGTCAGCGTGATCAGGGGGAGTACGCCGAGGACGGCGAAGACTGCGGCGAGCAGGATCCCGGCGCTGGTGATGACTCCTCCGGTGACCCGCAGCGCGGAGAGCATGCCGTCGCGGGTGCCGGCGGTGCGGGCGTCCTCGCGGGCGCGGGTGACCAGGAAGATGTTGTAGTCGACGCCGAGCGCGACGAGGAAGACGAAGGCGAGCAACGGCACGCTGCTGTCCAGCGCGGGGAAGCCGAGCACGTGGTCGAAGAGCAGCCAGGCGCCGCCGAGGCTGGCGAAGTACGACGCGACGACGGTGGCGACCAGCAGCATCGGGGCGAGCAGCCCTCGTAGCAGCAGGACCAGCACGGCGGCGACGAGCAGCAGGATGAGCGGCAGGATGAGGCGCAGATCGCGGGCGTCGGCTTCGGCCGAGTCGTACGTGCCGGCGACGGTGCCGCCGACGACTGGGCCGGGGAGGGTGTCGACCCCCGCCGGGGCGGGTGGGGCGGAGTCGGGGACGGCGGCGACGGCCGCTCGCAGTTCGACCAGCGTACGGTCGGAGGCGGTGGTGCCCGGCTCGGCGTCGAAGACGACGTCGACCTGGGCGACGGTCGGCCCGACCGCGCCGGGGCGGGCGGAGGCGACCCCGGGCACGTCGGCGGCGGCTGCGGTGACCGCGCGTACGGCGTCGGGTTTGGTCAGCACCGCGACCGGCTGCGTGGTGCCGGCGGGGAAGGCGCGGGCGAGGGTCTGCGCGCCGGCGACCGCTTCCGGCTGGACCCGGAACTGCTCGGTTTCCGACAGTCCGGTTCGGCTGCCCAGCCCGCCGAGGGCGAGGCCGGCCAGCAGCAGCGTGGCCAGCGCCGCGACGGGGACGGGGCGGCGGATCACGGCGGCGCCGAGCCGGCCCCAGATCCGGCCTTCCCGACCGGTGCTGCCGACGTGCGGCACGAACGGCCAGAACAGGCCGCGCCCGAGCAGCACCAGCGCGGCGGGCAGCACGAGCAGGGCCGAGGCCATGGCCAGCAGGATGCCGGTGGCGCAGGCGACGGCGAGAGCGCGGTTGAGTTCCCGCTCGCTCAGCAGCAGGGTGAGCACCCCGAGCATGACGGTGCCGCCGCTGGCCAGGATCGGTTCGGCGGTACGGCGCAGGGCGGAGCGCATCGCGGCGAACCGGTCCGGTTCGCGGCGGAGTTCCTCGCGGTAGCGGGCGATGAGCAGCAGCGCGTAGTTGGTGGCGGCGCCGAAGACGAGCACGCTGGCGATGCCGGTGACCGCGCCGCCGGCGAGGTGGATGCCGACCGCCGGGACGATCGTGTCGAGGGCCCGCAGGGTGATTTGTTCGGTGGCGGCCACGATGGCCAGCGGCACCATCCAGAGCAGGGGACTGCGGTAGGTGACGAGCAGCAGCAGCGCCACGACGCTGGCGGTGACGGCGAGCAGGGTGGTGTCGGCGCCCTCGAAGACCTTGGCCAGGTCGGCGGTGAAGGCGGGGGCACCGGTCACCTCGACGGTGAGGTCGGTGGGCAGTCCGGTCAGCGCCGCGCGGAGTTGGGTCACCCGGTCGACGATTTCCTCCTGGCCGCCGCCGGTGGCCAGCGGTACGGCGACCAGGGCCACCGTGCCGTCGGGGGAGATTCGCGGCGGGGCGACCTGACCGCCGGCGGCGAGCGGGGCCAGGGCGTCGGTGCCGGTGGCGACGGCCGCCCGGTCGGCGTCGGTGAGCGGTGCGGCGTCGTCGCGGCTGACCACCACGACGGCCGGCTGGACGTCGCTGCCGGGCAGGTCGTCCTGGAGGCGTTCGACCTGGGTGGACTGCCACTGCTCGGACAGGCCGGTGGTGGAGACGGGTGCCGGGTTGTCGGGTGCGGGCAGCCAGAAGACGGCCGCGCCGAGCGCGATCGCCGTGCCGAGGGTGAGCCACGCGCTCCGGCGATTGCCGGCGACACGGGTGAACGCGGGCATCCGGGCACCATCCGATCTCCGGACCATGGGATCTCTAGACGTTCGAGAGTTTCGCCTATCGAGAGAATTGGCGCAACAACTCTCGACAGGCGTGGATCTTGACTGGCGGGGCATCCGAGCGGCTCGGCTATGCTGCCACCCGGGCGTGGAGGGAAGCAGCGGGACGTGGCAGCTCACGGCATGTATCGGCGGCGCGACACGCGGCGGGGTTGGTTGATCGCGGAGATCGCCGCCGAGCTGCGGCGGTACGGCGCGGACGCCCAGCACGTCGGGCATGCCTTCGCCGGGCGGCACGGTCTGAACGCCACCGACCTCCAGGCGCTGATCGCCGTGATGGACGCCGAACTGGTCGGCGCGCCGATCACCCCCGGCCGGCTCGGCGAGCAGCTGAACCTCTCCTCCGGCTCGGTCACCGCGCTGATCGACCGCCTCGAACGTGCCGGGCACATCCGTCGCGACCGCGACACCAGCGACCGGCGCAAGGTGCTGCTGCGCTACGCCGACCGGGGCGCCGCCCTGGCCATGGACTTCTTCCGGCCGCTGGGCGAACGCACCGACCAGGTGACGGCCGGTTTCCGCGACGAGGAACTGGAGGTGGTGTACCGGTTCGTGTCGGCGATGGGCGCCTCGCTCCGGGAGCACCGCGACGCGCTGCGGGACGAGCCGGCGCGACGGCGGACCGACTGAGGCCGATGCTGGATCGACTCGCGTCCCGCCTCGCCGCCGCCGCGCTGCGGTTGCCGCCGGCACGCACCCGCAGGATCGCCGTCACCCGTGACCTTGCCGTCCGGGTACGCGACGGGGTGATCCTGCGCGCCGACCACTACGCCCCCGATCTGGCGGGGGCGCCCACCGTGCTGATCCGCACTCCGTACGGTCGGGGCGGGCCGATGCGGCTGCTCTGCCGGCTCGCGGCCGAGCAGGGGTTCCACGTGATCATCCAGTCCTGCCGGGGCACCGGCGGCTCGGGCGGGCTGTTCGACCCGTTCGTGCGCGAGCGGGACGACGGGCTGGACACCCTCGACTGGCTGCGGCGGCAGCGCTGGTGGTGCGGCGCGTTCGGCATGTTCGGCGCCAGTTACCAGGGCTTCGTGCAGTGGGCCCTGGCGGCCGACGCGGGCGAGGAACTGCGGGCGATGGTCGCCGTGGTCACCGCCTCGGCCACCCGCGACTCCACGTACGCCGGCGAGTCGTTCGCCCTGGACACGGTGCTGACCTGGACGGAGCTGCTCCAGGCGCAGACCGTGCCCTGGCTGGCCCGGCAGTGGGAACTCAAGCGGGGGCAGCCCCGGCTGGTCGCCGCGCTGTCGCACCTGCCCCTGATCGAGGCGGACCGGGTGGCGACCGGGGTCACCGTGCCGTTTTTTCAGGAGTGGCTGCGCCACCACACCCCGCAGTCCGACTACTGGCGCCGCCGGGTCTTCGACGACCGGCTGCATCTGGTGCGGGCCCCGGTGGCGATGGTCAGCGGCTGGCACGACATCTTCCTGCCAGCGCAGCTGCGCGACTATGCCGCGCTGCGCGCCACCGGCGCCCGGCCGCGGCTCACTGTCGGGCCGTGGACCCACGGCAGCCCTGGGCTGTTCGTGGCTGCCCTGCGGGAGGGGCTTCGCTGGCTCGACGCCCACCTGGGCGGTGCCGACGCGACGGGCGCGGCCGCCCGCGACACCAGCGGCGGCGACGCGCGTGCCGCTGGCGGCGGCACGCAGGACGGGGTCCGCACCGGGTCGGTGCGGGACGCACCGGTACGGGTGCACGTCGGCGGGACCGGCGGGGGCTGGCGGGACCTGCCGGACTGGCCGCCGCCCGCCCGCGAGGTCCGGTGGTACCTGCACCCGGGTCGGGCGCTGCGCACGGCGGTCGCCGTCCCGTCGTCGCCGGACGGATTCTGGTACGACCCGGCCGACCCGACCCCCTCGCTGGGCGGCCCGCTGCTGGTGGCCCAGCGGGCCGGGCCGGTCGACAACCGTCCGGTGGAGGCCCGCCCGGACGTGCTGACCTGGACCAGTGCGCCGCTCACCAGCGCGATGGAGGTGATCGGCCCGGTCCGCGCCGAGATCCACCTGCGCAGCGAACTGCCGTATCTCGACGTCTTCGTGCGGCTGTGCGACGTGGACCGTCGGGGTCGTTCCTGGAACGTCTGCGACGGGCTGGTGCGGCTCGACCCGCTGCACGCCACCACCGACGGGGCGGGTGTCGTGACGGCAGCGGTGGAACTGTGGCCCACCGCCCACCGGTTCGCGCCCGGTCACCGGTTGCGCCTGCAGGTTTCCGGGGGCGCCCACCCCCGGTACGCGCGCAACCCCGGCACCGGCGAACCGCTCGGTGCGGCGGTCCGGCTGCGTGCCGGATATCGCGAGATCCTGCACGACCCGGATCATCCGTCCGCCGTGGTCCTGCCGCTCGTGGGTCCTGCCACGCCGCCTCGCTCGGGCTGACTGCGGCGAACGCTGCCGCCCGTGGCGGCGGCCGGTCACCGGCCGCCGCCACCGGCACCGCTCACATCGCCCGGACGTTGTCCGCCTGCGGTCCCTTCTGCCCCTGAGTCACCTCGAACTCGACCTGCTGGCCCTCGGACAGCTCGCGGTAGCCGCTCGCCGCGATCGCTGAGTAGTGGACGAAGACGTCCGGACCTCCACCGTCCTGCTCGATGAAACCGAAGCCCTTTTCCGAGTTGAACCACTTCACGGTGCCGGTTGCCATGTGTTTCTCTCTCCTTGTTCCGCGGGCGATCGCCCAGTGGGTGCCAGTGATCGCCCAATACCGTCCCGACAGTAACCGCTGTAAGGGGCATTTGCCGGGCGAAGCGCCTGAGGCGATGACGGTGTGATGGTGTGATGGTGTAGCCGTGGCCGAGCGGCCTCCGGGATGATCCGGAGGAACCTCCGGTGGAAACCCGGTGTCGGGCGTGGCGGAGCAGGCCCTAGCGTACGGGGTATGGCAGACCAGTTGGCCCAGGTCGGAGAGCTTCCCGTCGTGCTGCTGATGGGGGTGCTCGGCGTGGTCATGCTCTTCGACGCGGTGCCGCTGTTCGGCGTCCTCGTTCCGGGCGACGTGGCGGTTCTCGCCGCGGTGGCGGTCGGCAGCCCCGGCACCGGGCTGGCGACCTTCGTCGCCGTGGTCACCGGCTGCCTCGCCGGCTGGTCCCTGAGCTTCCTGGCCGGCCGGCGGTGGGGTGACCGGCTGCGGCACAGCCGCTTCGGTGGCTGGGTCGGTGAGGCCCGGTGGGTGGCGGCGGAAGGCATCCTGCGCCGTGACGGCGGGCGGCTGGTGCTGGTCGCCCCCTTCCTGCCGGTGTTCAACGCGCTGCTGCCGCTGGCGGCGGGCGGTCTGCACATGTCGTACCGGCGGTTCCTCGGCTTCGCGGCGCTCGGTGCGGGCGCGTGGGCCGGCCTCTACCTGCTGGTGGGGACCGCGTCGCGGTCGCTGGCCGGGCTGTTCCCGCCGGGCGCGAGCCCGCTGCTGGTCACCCTGGTCGGTGGCCTGCTGCTGGCCGCCCTGGTGCTGCTCGGCACCCGGCGCCGGCTGCGTACGATCACCGCCTGAGCGCCGGACCGCCCGCACATCGGGCACCCGGGCCGCCTTTCATGTCGGGATCACGCTGCGGGCTCGCCCCACCACCGGACGCGAGTGGGTGCGGTCAGGCCGGACATCAGCGTCGCGGCGGTCACACCCATGTCAGCGAGGATGTTGATGGTCGCCTGCCGGATGACCGTCGAGGTGTTGTCGCTGCCCACCTGGTAGGTGTTGGCCGAGTCCAGCCCCAACGACCAGTTGATCGTTCCCGTGCCGAACGTCAGGCTGCCGTCGCCGCCCGGGTGCACCACCAGCCGGTGCGTCGCGGTGCCGGCGGAGTCGTACTCGTCGCCGGGCCCGGTCAGCAGCAACCCGGACGGGATCGAATACGTCACGTGCGAGCAGAAGACGGCGTCCGGATGCGGTGGCGCCAGGTACGCCGCCCCTGGGGAACTCGTGCCGGCCGGGCCGTAGGTGTCCCATTCGAAGCCGAGGATCTGCCCCGGGGAGGTCCACGCCTGGCCTGCGGTGAGCGCCGCCACGCTGGTGTGCCGCCACAGCGGGGTCGCCGAGTACCCGCCGTCGTAGGGCACGACCAGCGGCCGGAGATCGGGCCCGTTGACCACGAAGATGGTGCCGGTCAGGGTGTTCTCCGGGTCGTCGCCGCCTTTGCCGGCGCCGTCCGGGTCGCGCCACGTGCCCGTCCACTGTGGCCGTTCCAGCGATTCGCGCGAGGCGATGGTGGACTTGTAACACTCCCAGGTGCGCGGCCGGCCCGTGGCGTCCGCGCCGTGACCGACGGCGCGCCAGAACACCTCGTTGGCGGCGCAGAAGAACAGGCTGGTCCCGGAATCCTTGGCCGTCTCCCAGCCGGCGCGCATCGCGTCGGACCAGTACTCGTTGTGGCCCATCGCCAACGCCGCCCGGACGGGTCGCAGCAGCGCCCCGGTCGGGTCGCCGGCCGCGTCGAGGCAGGCGTAGTACTTGGCGTCGACGCCGTTGCGCTCCAGGAACCGCAACATCGGGTACTCGCCGGTGAAGAACGTCGACCACTGCACGGCCCCGTAGGCGCGGCCCGGGTCGGCGGCCCCCCGGTTGACGATCGGCCGGTCGTACGACACGTACCGGGCGCAGTCACTGTGGTACTGGTTGATGGCGGTGCCGTAATACAGGCTGTTGCCCGCGTACTGGTTGGCGCCGAGCCCACCGAACGCGTTGTAGGCGACCCAGGTGGAGTCCGCAGGCATCACCATCAGCTCCGCCGTCCGGTCGTCGTCGCGCAGCACGAACAGCACGTGGCTCGCGCCGCCGCCGGTGCGCTCGAGGCGAAGCAAATAGACCCCGGAGGGCGCCCACGCCGGTGGAGTCCAGGTCAGTGTGGTCGACCAGTTGCCGCAGTCCAGCGAAGGGCGGCTCGTCACCGGGTCACAGTCGCCCGGCGGCGGCTGGGCCTGGCTGGCCGCCAACTGCGCCGCGCTCGGGGTGAGGGTGGCGTACCGGCGGGCACCGGCGCCGCCGTACCAGCCGATCCGGTACACCTGAGCCGACCAGCCGGCACCGTCGCTTTGGCCGATCTTGAAGTGGACCGTCTCGTGCCGGTCGACGCTGAACCCGTCGGCGAACCCCTGCAGGGTGCTGATTCCGCCGAGGGCGCCGACCGGCAGATCCCACGCCGCGCGGGCGACCCCCGGCAGGGCGTTCTCCGCCGCGACCGGATTCGGTCCCCGCGACACCCGCAGATCCAGGTTGCCGGACCTGCCGGTGCTCGTGGTCACCGACGCGCGCACCACCGCCACGCCCGAGCCGGTTGGAGCGGTGTAGGTCGGTGTCGCCGTGGCGGCGCCGGCCAGCGAGCCACCACCCGACTGCACCGACCACGAGTAGGAGGTGATCGTCTCGCCGGGGGAGAGAGCGGTGGCCTCTACGTCCAGGCCGACCGTCGCGCCGGACCCAACGGGCCGGTCCGTGCCGGCCAACGTGAGGTTGCCGCCGGACATGCTGGGAACCGCGCAGAGAAGATCCACGAAATAGCAGGTGGCGTTGTACGTCAGCCCGGGGTAGCTGTCGGTCAGCGAGTAGCGGCCGTTGCCGATGCCCGCCGGGTCCGCCCCTGTGGCCGGAGCGAACAGGTTGCCGTTCGTGCGGGCGGAGGCGAAGAACGCGTGCGTGTACGGGTAGGCCACCTCGACCGTGGCGGACAGGTACACGGCGGCGACCAACCACCGGCCGGCCAGCACCGGCAGCGGCGCGACGGCGACGGTGTTCCAGGCGCCCCAGGTCGGTGTGGTGAACGTCGCCCGCCGCAGCACCTGCCGCGAGACGTTGTCGTACAGCACCCACTGGGCCGTCATCTGCCCGGCCGGCACGTACTGCGGAAACAACCATCGGCCACCGACAATCTCACCGTCGGCGGTGACCTGGATCAGGGTGCCGACCGTCAACTGCGTACGGGCCTCCGTCCAGTGTGGATTCGCTGCGGCCGTCGAGTTGTCGAAGAGGGACTGTGGCTGCACGGGTCACCTCCGGTATGGAGTTCGAGTGACCCTCACCTTCGCGGTCGTGGCCTGAATTCTCCGTCGATGATGCGATGTCGTCGGGTACCGGACAGTGCTCGGGTGGCTACCCTGCGGGCCTTTGTGGACGGCGGCAGGCTACCAGCCGCGCGCCCGCCACTCGGGTAGCTGCGGCCGCTCGGCACCGAGTGTCGAGTCCCGGCCGTGTCCCGGGTAGAACCAGGTCTCGTCCGGCAGCCGGTCGAAAACCTTGTGCTCGACGTCGTCGATCAGCGCGGCGAAACGCTCCGGGTCCTGGTCGGTGTTGCCGACGCCGCCCGGGAAAAGGCTGTCGCCGGTGAAGAGGTGCGGGATGCCGTCGGGGTCGCGGTAGAGCAGCGCCACCGAACCGGGCGTGTGTCCCTTGAGGTGGATGACCTCCAAGGCGCAGTCGCCGACCGGCACGGTGTCGCCGTCGGTGAGGGTCTGCGTTTCGATCGGCAGGCCGGCCGCGTCGTCGACGTGCACCAGCGCGCGGGCGCCGGTCCTGGCCACCACCTCGGCCAGCGCCACCCAGTGGTCCATGTGCTGGTGAGTGGTGACCACCGTGCGCAGCCCGTCGTCGCCGATCAGCTCCAGCAGACGCGGCGCCTCGTTGGCCGCGTCGATCAGCAGCTGCTCGCCGCTGGAACGGCAGCGCAGCAGGTACGCGTTGTTGTCCATCGGCCCGACCGAGACCTTGGTGATGGTCAGCCGGTCGAGTTCGCGTACCGCCGGGGGGCCGCCGGGGGTGACGTCTCCGCTGTAGGTCATGGTGCTAGATCCATTCGGGTGGGCGGGGCAACTGACCGTCGGGGGTGACGGTCAGGTCGGTGCCGGGGCTGCGGCCGGTCAGCCAGGCGGCCAGCTCGGCCGCCGGGCCAGCGATGACGGGGGCCCGAGCGCGGTCGCCGACCACCAGTTCGTGGCGGCTGCCGTCGAAGCGCAGCACCATCGGCGGGGCGTCGTCGCGGCCGGTGAAGGTGTCGACCACCTCGTGCAGCAGCCGGTGGCCGAACTCCGCCGACCAGTCCGCCGGCCGGTAGTCGGCGGCCAGGTCGACGTGGTGGATCTCCAGTTCCCGCAGCCGTCCCCAGACCAGCATTGCGGCCGGCCAGGGGCCGCGCCGGGTCTCGACGGTGGCCGCCCACGCCTGCGGCGGCATCGCGGCGACCGCCTCGGTGAACCGGTCCGCGCTGCGCCGCAGGTCGTCGAGGTGCTCCTCCGGCGCCCGGGACGCGCCGGCGGCGATGTCGGCGTCCCGGGACTCGGCGCTGGCGTACTGCGGGATCCGCTCGCCGGTCCGGGCCGAGGTGAGCAGGTTGACGAAGGCGTCGGCGTTGCGGGCCAGATGGGTGAGGACGTGACCGCGCGCCCAGCCCGGCAGCAGCGACGGCGCCGCCAGATCGGCGGCGTCGAAGCGGGCCGCCGTGCGCAGCAGGCGAGCCGTCGCGTCGTGCACGTCGCCGGTCAGCAGGAGGGGGTCCATGGTCACTCCCCGACCCTAGTCGCCCGGGTTGGCCGCGTCGCCGGGGAATTCACTTCCTCCAGTGGCGCCGGGCGTCCTACCGTCGAGTTGGTTCGCGGCGCCGGAACGGGGGAGGTGGTGGTCATGCCGGTCACCGCACGTACGTCTCATCCGCACCGACCCTGAACGAGGAGCCGTGAAGATCATCCTGACCGCCCTGGGCTGGGACACCGACCGGGCGGCGTATCTGCGTCGTCACCGTACCGACCACCGCCCGGGCCGGGTCGCCCGGGTCGACCGCGGCGTCTGCACCGTGCTCACCGAGCACGGTCCGGTGCGCGCCACCTCGGGTGGTGCCGTGCTGGCCGCCGCGGCCGGCGACGCCACCCGACTGCCCTGCGCCGGAGACTGGGTGCTGCTCGGCACCTGGCCTGACGCGCGGGTGACCGTGGAGGCGGTGCTGCCTCGGCGTACCGCCCTGATCCGCCGGACCGCCGGTAAGGACGCCAGCGGTCAACTGCTGGCCGCCAACCTGGACGCCGCCGCGGTGGTGGAGCCGGTGCACCCCGCGCCGGACGCCGGCCGCATCGAGCGGCTGCTCTCCCTGGTCCACGAGTCGGGCGCCCGGCCGCTGGTCGTGTTGACCAAGACCGACCTGGCGGCTGATCCGGCGGCGGTGGCACGCCAGCTCGCGGCCGTCGCGCCGGGGGTGCCGGTGCTGCCGGTCAGCGCCGAGCGGGGCACCGGGCTGGACCCGCTGCGCGCCGAGGTGGCCCCAGGCCGCACCCTCGGCCTGCTCGGGCCCTCCGGCGCGGGCAAGTCGAGCCTGGTCAACGCGCTCGCCGGGACCACGGTGATGTCCACCCAGTCGATCCGCCGGGTCGACGGCAAGGGACGACACACCACCACCTGGCGGTCGCTGGTGCCGCTGCCCGGCGGCGGTGCCGTGCTGGACACCCCGGGCGTACGGGCGGTCGGCCTGCTGGACGGGGCGACGGGCCTCGACCGGGCCTTCGTCGACATCGCCGATCTCGCCGCCTACTGCCGGTACGGCGACTGCGGGCACGAGTCGGAGCCGGGCTGCGCCGTGCGGGCGGCGCTGGAGGCCGGCGAACTGTCCGCCCGCCGCTGGGAGAGCTGGCGGCGCCTGCACCGCGAGATCGCCCACGAAACCCGCCGCCGCACCACCCGCCTCACCCGCCCCACCCGCCTCCGCCCCTCCCACTAACCACCCCCGCCCCTCTCCGCACCCCGCCCTCTCCGCACCCCGCCCTCTCCGCACCCCCGTACCTCGCCCTCCCCGCCTTCCCGCCCTCCCCGCACCCTCGCCCCCGCCCGCCGATCTTGCAGTTTTGGTCGCTGTTATGCCCCCTTCACGGCTTTTGTGGCGACCGAAAGTGCAAGATCGTGCGGGGTGCGGGGTGCGGGGTGCGGGGTGCGGGGTGCGGGGTGCGGGGTGCGGGATGCGGG
>NZ_BOPC01000036.1 GCF_016863555.1 Micromonospora qiuiae
GGGGTGCGGGGTGCGGGGTGCGGGGTGCGGGGTGCGGGGTGCGGGGTGCGGGATGCGGGATGCGGGGAGGGCGGGGTGCGAGGGTGCGGGGAGGGGCGGGGGATGGGGCGGGGGATGGGGCGGGGCGGGGGTGTGGGGGTGTGGGGAGGTGTGGGGTGGGGGAGTTGTCGGGGGGCGGGTTTACAGTTGCCGGGGCGCACTCTCTGCGCTGGCACAACCGCGGGAGGGCCGTTGAGGTCATCCCAAAAGCGGACAGATCTTCCTCCTCACCTCACCCGGGAGTACACGGACCGTGGCCGACCGTCTGATCATCCGTGGCGCACGCGAGCACAACCTGCGTGACGTCAGCCTCGACCTGCCCCGGGACGCCCTGATCGTGTTCACCGGGCTCTCCGGGTCGGGCAAGTCGAGCCTGGCCTTCGACACGATCTTCGCCGAAGGGCAGCGCCGCTATGTCGAGTCGCTGTCGTCGTACGCCCGGCAGTTCCTCGGTCAGATGGACAAGCCGGACGTCGACTTCATTGAAGGGCTGAGCCCGGCGGTGTCGATCGACCAGAAGTCGACCTCCCGCAACCCGCGTTCCACCGTCGGCACCATCACCGAGGTCTACGACTACCTGCGGCTGCTGTTCGCTCGGGTCGGCGAGCCGCACTGCCCGGTCTGCGGCGAGCGGATCTCCAAGCAGAGCCCGCAGCAGATCGTCGATCGGGTCCTCACGATGGCCGAGGGGACCCGGTTCATGGTCCTCGCCCCGGTGGTCCGGGGCCGCAAGGGCGAGTACGTCGACCTGTTCGCCGAACTCCAGTCCAAGGGGTACGCGCGGGCCCGGGTCGACGGCGTGGTGCACCAGCTCACCGACCCGCCGAAGCTGAAGAAGCAGGAAAAGCACACCATCGAGGTGGTGATCGACCGGCTCAGCGTCAAGCCGAGTGCCCAGCAGCGGCTGACCGACTCGATCGAGGCTGCGCTGGGGCTCTCCGGCGGTCTGGTCCTGCTCGACTTCGTCGACCTGCCCGAGGACGACCCCGACCGGGAGCGCCGCTACTCCGAGCACCTGGCCTGCCCCAACGACCACCCCTTGGCGATCGAGGACCTGGAACCCCGGGTCTTCTCCTTCAACGCGCCGTACGGCGCCTGCCCCGAGTGCACCGGCCTGGGCACCAAGAAGGAGGTGGACCCGGAACTGGTCGTGCCCGACCCGGAGCGCAGCCTGCGCGAGGGCGCGATCCAGCCCTGGTCGACCGGGCACAACCTGGAGTACTTCCTGCGCCTGCTGGAGGCCCTCGGCGCCGTGGAGCACTTCGACATCGACACGCCGTGGCGGGCGTTGCCGTCGCGGGCGCAGAAGACCATCCTGCACGGCTCCGACGACCAGGTGCACGTGCGCTACCGCAACAAGTACGGCCGGGAACGCTCGTACTACACCGGCTTCGAGGGCGTGGTGCAGTGGATCGAGCGCCGGCACTCCGACACCGAGTCGGAGTGGTCGCGGGAGAAGTACGAGGGCTACATGCGCGACGTGCCCTGCGCGGCCTGCGGCGGCGCCCGCCTCAAGCCCGAGGTGCTCGCGGTCACTCTGGCCGGGCGCAGCATCGCCGAGGTGTGCAACCTGTCGGTGGGCGAGTGCGCCGACCTGCTGGCCGGCATCGAGCTGACCGACCGGCAGAAGTTGATCGCCGAGCGGGTGCTCAAGGAGATCAACGCCCGGCTGCGGTTCCTGCTCGACGTCGGCCTGGATTACCTCTCCCTGGACCGGCCCGCCGGCACCCTCTCCGGTGGCGAGGCGCAGCGCATCCGGCTGGCCACCCAGATCGGCTCCGGCCTGGTCGGGGTGCTCTACGTGCTGGACGAGCCCTCCATCGGTCTGCATCAGCGCGACAACCATCGGCTGATCGAGACCCTGGTGCGGCTGCGTGGGCTCGGCAACACGTTGATCGTGGTGGAGCACGACGAGGACACCATCCGCACCGCCGACTGGATCGTGGACATCGGTCCCGGTGCCGGTGAGCACGGCGGGCGGATCGTGCACAGCGGTTCGGTGCCGGCGTTGCTGACCAACCCGGAGTCGCTGACCGGGGCGTACCTCGCGGGGCGCCGGGAGATTCCGATGCCGAAGAGCCGCCGGCCGCAGACGCCGGGGCGTGAGCTGGTGGTGCACGGGGCGCGCGAACACAACCTGCGCAACCTGACCGTGAGCTTCCCGCTCGGCCAGTTGATCGCCGTCACCGGGGTCAGCGGGTCGGGCAAGTCGACCCTGGTCAACGACATCCTCTACGCCGTGTTGGCCAACCAGATCAACGGCGCCCGGCTGGTGCCCGGCCGGCACACCCGGGTCTCCGGTCTGGAGCACGTGGACAAGGTCGTCGGCGTCGACCAGTCGCCGATCGGCCGTACGCCGCGCTCCAACCCCGCCACCTACACCGGGGTCTGGGACCACGTGCGCAAACTGTTCGCCGAGACCACCGAGGCCAAGGTCCGGGGGTACGGCCCGGGCCGGTTCTCGTTCAACGTCAAGGGTGGTCGCTGCGAGGCGTGCTCCGGCGACGGCACGATCAAGATCGAGATGAACTTCCTGCCCGACGTGTACGTCCCGTGCGAGGTCTGCAAGGGCGCCCGGTACAACCGGGAGACCCTGGAGGTGCACTACAAGGGCAGGACCGTCGCCGACGTGCTGGACATGCCGATCGAGGAGGCGGCCGAGTTCTTCTCCGCCATCCCCGCCATTCACCGGCACCTCAAGACGCTGGTCGACGTGGGCCTCGGCTACGTACGGCTGGGCCAGCCGGCGCCGACGCTCTCCGGCGGTGAGGCGCAGCGGGTCAAGCTCGCCTCCGAGTTGCAGAAGCGCTCCACCGGGCGGACGGTCTACGTGCTGGACGAGCCGACCACCGGCCTGCACTTCGAGGACATCCGTAAGCTGCTGCTGGTGCTGGAGGGTCTGGTCGACAAGGGCAACACGGTGATCACGATCGAGCACAACCTCGACGTGATCAAGAGCGCCGACTGGCTGATCGACATGGGGCCCGAGGGCGGTCACCGGGGCGGCACCGTGCTCGCCGCCGGCACCCCCGAGGAGGTGGCCGAGGTCGTCGAGAGCCACACCGGGCAGTTCCTGCGTACCGTGCTCAAGCTCGACGGCGCGGCCAAGGGCGCGGCGGCGGCCACCGCCCGAGCGGCCAAGGCCAACGGCAGCAAGGCGAACGGCAGCAAGGCGAACGGCACCAAGGCCAACGGCAGCAAGGCGAACGGCACCAAGGCCAACGGCAGCAAGGCCACCGCGACGCGCTGACCCCGAACACCCTGCCTTCGCGCGCTGAAACCCGCGCGTAGATCCCGCGCCACGGCGTCGGGCGGCTGCCACCGCCCGGCGCCACCGGCGCGATGCGATCGAGCGGCCATCGCCGCGACGCCAGAGTTGATCAAGAGGTTTGCGTCAAATTTGCACGGGTCCCTGACGCAAACCCCTTGACGCGACGATGGCGGCAGCGGGGCGATAGTGGTGCGTGGGGATGCTGGCCCGGGTGGTCGATGGGGTGCAGCGTTGGGCAGAGTGGTTCGTGTTTGGCATGGCGGCGATGGGCCATGCACGGCGGGTTGAACGAGGAGGGGTGGGCATGACTGAGGAGCCGGTGGTGACCGGAGCGGCGCTGCGGACGCGGCGGGCCCTGCTGGCCGGCGCAGGGGCGGCCGGTGCGGCGGTGGTGTTGTCGGCCTGCGGCGACGAGCACGACAACGGCACCGCGTCGACCAGTCCGGGGCCGGCCGTGACGCAGACCGGCGACGCCGGCGGCGGCGACCGGCAGGGGGCCCAGTCCCTGGCCCGGACCACCGACATCCCGGTCGGCGGGGGTGCCGTCCTCGCCGCCCAGGGCATCGTGATCACCCAGCCGACCCCGGGGGAGTTCCGGGGCTTCGACCCGAAGTGCCCGCACCAGGGGTGCAGCGTGACGACCGTCGAGGGCGGCACCATCAACTGCGTCTGCCACAACAGCCGGTTCTCGATCGAGGACGGCTCGGTCCAGTCGGGTCCGTCCCCGGCCCCACTGGCACCCAAGGACGTCAAGGTTTCCGGCGACCACATCTCTCTCGCCTGAGATGCGGTGGTGGCCGGGTGACGTCCCGGCCACCACGGGATGTCGCTCAGTGGGCGTACACGGACAGCTCCCACAGCGAGAATCCGTAGGAGGTGCCCCGGGTGAGGCCGACCATCCGCACGTAGCGGGCCTGCTGCGGGGCGAAGGCGACCACGTCGGTGCCGCCGTCACCGGCCGTGGTGGCCCAGACCTGCCGCCAGGTCGTTCCGTCGGTGGAGACCTCGATCCGGTACGAGCGGGCGTACGCCGCTTCCCAGGCCAGGACCACCCGGCCAACCTGCCGTACGCCGCCCAGGTCCACCCTGATCCACTGGTTGTCCGACCAGGAACTGGCCCAGCGGGTGCCCAGGTCGCCGTCGACGGCACGGGCCGCCGGATGGAGCAACTGGTTGCTGGAGGCGCTCACCGGCCGCCCGAGGGCCAGGTTCGTCAGGTCGGCACCGCGCCGGGCCGGGAACGAGACCACCTGCTGGTAGGTGGGGCGGTTCTGCCAGGCGATGGTGGCGTGCTTGATCCCACCCAGCGGCGACTGGATGATCGCGTCCGCGCACCACTGATCGCCGGCGGCGCAGCTGGCGTCGCCCGGGTAGGTGGTGGTGGCCGGCGTGGCTGCCGCCGTGCGCAGGGTGTCGAGCAGGATCTGCCGGCAGGAGCCCAGGTTGCCGCTGCCGCAGAAGGTACGCCCGAGGCCGCCCGCGACCGGGTCACCGAGGACCGCCCGCAGGTCCTTGTCGACGTAGCCCCACCAGCCGTACTGGAAGGCCGAGCCCTTGTGGGTCTGTGCGCTGTTGGCTGAGGAGGGCAGGTTCGACAGGTCGCCCTGCTGATGCCCGGAGGGCGACTCGTTGATCTGGAGGGTGTTGACCAGGGACTGGTAGAGCTCCGGGCCGAGTGGGTCGCGGAACATCCCCCGCACCAACAGCGGCCACCAGGCGTCGAAGGTGCGGATCGCCTCGGCGTGCTGGTAGACCTTGCTGCCCTTGGCGGTCTCCACCCGCAGCGCGCCAGCCTGCCGCCACGCTTTGAGTCGGCTGATCTCGGCGGCCAGCGCGCCGTCGGTGACCGGCTGGCTCTCCAGCACCCGGATCAGTTCGCCGAGCACCTCGGCGCCGCGCAGGTCGGTCAGGCCGGCCCGCTGCACCAGCTCGGTGAGGGATGCCCGGTCGAACTTCCGGCCCGCCGCGATGGCCGCGCGCACCGGCTTGTCCAGCAGGTCACCCCGGTGTACGGCGCCGAAGCTGAAGTTGCCGTCGGCCGCCCCGAAGTCCTTAACCTGTTTGTTGTTCCAGCTGATGTAGTAGTCCTGGTTGATCGACTGGGGGTGGGCGGAGCGCGGGGCGTAGCGGGCGGTGCCCGCCTCCGGGTCGAAGTCCAGCCATTCGTTGGCGCGTTCGGCCTTCATCGGCAGGTTCGGGTTGCTGCCGGCGGCGCGCACCGGGTTGAGTCCGGAGTTGAAGTACGCCGACTCGGTGGAGTTGACGTAGAACCAGTTGAAGGCGTACTCCACGTTGTGCGCCGAGTCCAGGAACGCCTCGGCGGTGCCCATCCGGGTCGGGTCGTTGAACATCTGGAAGCCGATCGCCGAGTCGGCTTCCCGCCCGTAGGTGGAGCGCAACTGGGTGAAGGCGTGCGGGACGCCGTCGACGGTGCCCCGCCAGGCCACCAGCCCCAGCCTGGTCCGCCAGGCGACCAGCTTGTACGACCCGGCCGGGGTGCCATCGGCCACGGTCGGGCTCCACCGGTTGACCCGGGACAGCTCCTCCATCGCCAGGCACTGGCCCCGGAACAGGTAGTGGTTGCTGGCCAGCGTCGGCGTGCCGCCGCCCGGCGCGCAGAGCGGCACCGCGTACGTGTCGGTGATGTCCTGGATGGCGGAGGTGGCGCTCCAGGCGTAGTCCTGGCCCCGGCCGAGCAGCACGTACAGGTTGAGCCCGGCGAACGCGGCGCCTCGGGCGCTGATTCCCGGCCCCTGCAACTCCTGGACCATCAGCAGTTGCGGAGAGAAGTAACCGGTCTGCGGCCCGAAGACGGCGATCGGGTGCCCGGTGACGGAGTGCTCGCCGGAGATCACCGCCGCGTTGGACATGCCCCGGTGCGTCGGGTCGATGGTCAGCCCGGACAGGGCGGCGGCCAGCTCCGAGCCGCTGTCGGAGGTCGAGGTGGCGGAGCCGGTGGCGTCGGTGACGACCGGCTCGACCCGCGCCGATCCGGCGTCCGGCAGCACCACGCTGGGGGCGTCGGGGGAGGCGTCGCCGTACGGGAAGCTCTGCCCGTCGTGCAGGGTCAGCACGGTCTCCGGGTCGTTCTGCCCCCGGAAGCCCTGCCACACCCGGTCGCCCTCGACCGGTCCGTACCTGGCCCGCGCGGCGAGGCGGACCAGCGCGGACTGCATCTCGGTGCCGCCACCGCCGCCGAACAGGCCGCCGACCACACCGGCGATCGCGATCAGGTCGGTCATGGTGAACGGCTTCGGGCCGCCGGCGTTGGTGATCGCGTCGAGGTGGCCGGTGAGCACGTACTCGCCGGGACAGTTTCGCCCCGCCATGCAGGTGCGGATGTAGGCGTTGATCCCGGCGATGTACTCCTGCACGTCGGCGTAGAGCTGCTCGCCGCGCGCGCCGCTCTTGCGCCGCAGCGCCGCCACCTGGGCTTCCAGGTCCGCCTCGGT
The DNA here is from genome assembly GCF_016863555.1 of Micromonospora qiuiae. Lineage (GTDB taxonomy): Bacteria > Actinomycetota > Actinomycetes > Mycobacteriales > Micromonosporaceae > Micromonospora > Micromonospora qiuiae. The sequence continues at coordinate 6,763 of NZ_BOPC01000036.1, forward strand.
GTACGGGGAGGTACGCCAGACGCTCTGCTCCAGCGCCCGGTTGCCGGGGGCGCCGCCGGCGAAGGAGGTCAGGGTGCCCCGGCCGACGTGGCGCAGCAGGTCCATGGTGAACAGCCGGTCCTCGGCTCCGGCGTAGCCGGCGCCGTACATCGTGCCGGCCCGGGTGGTGCCGGTGATGTGCGGAACGCCGGTGGCCCGGTCCCGCACGATGCGTACGTCCGAGCGTGGGGAGTAGTCGCGTTCGACCTGGTTGGGGGCGACGCCGAAGGAAGCGCCGTGGAAGAACGTGTCGATCTGCTCCGCGCGCAGACCGGCGTAGCCGTAGACGAGGTTGGCGTACTTGTCGAGTTGGTCGGCGGAGTGCCGGGGCAGGGTGCCGAACGCCTGGTTGGCGAGGATCTCGACGAGCGTGGCGTTGCCGTTCTGGCCCGGGGGCAGGATCTCCGAGCATTCGCCGAGGCAGTGGTCGTTGCCGGCGAAGGCGCTGGCGACGTTGGCGGCGAAGACGGTGTCCGGGGCCGCCGTGGTGGCGGCCGTGGCGGTTGCGTTGGGCGGCGTGGCGACGAGGGAGGCGACGGCGACGGCGGCGGTCGCGCCGGCGAGCAGTCTGCGGGTGGCGGCGTGAAGGGGCATGGCGATCCTCTGTGGACGGGGGGCCATCGGACGGGATCATCACATGAAGAACATTCGGTTACCGGATGGTAGGCTTCCGCGCGCCGTATTGGAAGTCGTCAATTATCGCAGGCGGGCCCATCGGTCCAAACGGGGCCGAAAATCGACAATCAGGGACGATTCGGACCTGTCGGCGGGGGCGACTAGTCTCGGGGCGTGGCTGATCCCTCGACCTACCGTCCCGCCGCCGGCACCATCCCGGAGTCGCCGGGGGTCTACCGCTTTTACGACGGCACCGGCCGGGTGATCTACGTCGGCAAGGCCCGCAACCTGCGCAGCCGGCTCAACTCGTACTTCTCGGATCTGCTCGGCATGCATGAGCGGACCCGGCAGATGGTCACCACGGCCGAAGCGGTCGATTGGGTCACCGTGGGCACCGAGGTCGAGGCGCTCCAGCTCGAATACACCTGGATCAAGCAGTACGACCCGAGGTTCAACGTCCGCTACCGCGACGACAAGTCCTACCCCTACCTGGCCGTCACCCTCGACGAGGAGTTTCCGCGCCTGCAGGTGATGCGCGGCGCCAAGCGCAAGGGGGTGCGCTACTTCGGGCCGTACTCGCACGCCTGGGCGATCCGCGAGACGCTCGACCTGCTGCTGCGGGTCTTCCCGGCGCGGACCTGCTCCGCCGGCGTCTTCAAGCGGGCCGGTCAGGTCGGCCGGCCCTGCCTGCTCGGCTACATCGGCAAGTGCTCCGCGCCCTGCGTGGGCAGCGTCAGCGCGCAGCAGCACCGCGAGATCGTCGACGGCTTCTGCGACTTCATGGCCGGGCGCACGGACACCATGGTGCGCAAGCTGGAGCGCGAGATGGCCCAGGCCAGCGCGGAGCTGGAGTTCGAGCGGGCGGCCCGGCTGCGCGACGACATCGCCGCGCTGCGGCGGGCGATGGAGAAGCAGACGGTGGTGCTCGGCGACGGCACCGACGCCGACGTGGTCGCCTTCGCCGACGACCCCCTGGAAGCCGCGGTGCAGGTCTTCCACGTACGCGGCGGCCGGGTACGCGGCCAGCGCGGCTGGGTGGTGGAGAAGACCGAGGCCCTCACCATCGGCGACCTGGTGCACCACTTCTGCACCCAGGTCTACGGCGGCGAGCAGGGCGAGACCGACGTGCCGCGCGAGCTGCTGGTGCCGGAGCTGCCCGCCGACGCCGACGCGTTGGCCGAGTGGCTCTCCAGCCGCCGGGGCAGCCGGGTGACGCTGCGGGTGCCGCAGCGCGGTGACAAGCGCGCCCTGCTGGAGACGGTCGAGCGTAACGCCACCGACGCCCTGGCCCGGCACAAGCTCAAGCGGGCCGGCGACCTGACCACCCGCAGCAAGGCCCTCGACGAGATCAGCGAGGCGCTGGGCATGCGCACCGCGCCGCTGCGCATCGAGTGCTACGACATCTCGCAGATCCAGGGCACCGACGTGGTGGCGAGCATGGTCGTCTTCGAGGACGGGCTGCCCCGCAAGAGCGAGTACCGCCGGTTCATCATCCGGGGCGCCACCGACGATCTCTCGGCGATGTCCGAGGTGCTGCGTCGTCGCTTCGCCCGCTACCTCGACTCCCGTGCCGAGACCGGCGAGGCCGGCGTCGAGTCGGCCACCGATCTGCCCGCCCCGGCGGACCTGGCCGGTGCGCTCGACGGCGGCGGCAACGAGCCGAGGGTGGGCGTGCTGGTCGACCCCACCACCGGACGCCCGCGCAAGTTCGCGTACCCCCCTCAACTGGTGGTGGTGGACGGCGGCGCACCGCAGGTGGCCGCCGCCGCGCAGGCCCTCGCCGAGATGGGGGTGGACGACGTGGCGCTCTGCGGCCTGGCCAAGCGGCTGGAGGAGGTCTGGCTGCCCGACGACGACTTCCCGGTCATCCTGCCGCGCACGTCGGAAGGGCTCTACCTGCTGCAACGGGTACGCGACGAGGCGCACCGCTTCGCCATCACCTTCCATCGGCAGCGCCGCTCCAAGCGGATGACCGCCTCCGCCCTGGACAACATCCCCGGCCTGGGCGAGGTCCGCCGCAAGGCCCTGTTGCGCCACTTCGGCTCGCTCAAGCGCCTGTCGGCCGCCACCGTCGAGGAGATCACCGAAGTCCCCGGTGTCGGCCCCCGCACCGCCGAGGCCATCCTCTCCGCCCTCAAGGCCGAAGACGGCAAGCCGCCACCGACCGACTGACCGCGTTCGAACGGTTTCTGTCGGGACGGGCCCCGCGCGTTTGCTCGGCGTGTCCGGGCCCCGCGCGTTTGCTCGGCGTGTCCGGGCCCCGCGCGTTTGCTCGACGTGCCCGGGACGCGGGTGTGTGTCTGGGTCCCTGTCGAGCTGAGAGCGTGAACGGATCGCGGAGCCGATCTTGGCCAGCCTGTGTCTGATAGCGCAGACGGTTCAGCTCGACAGGGACGACTACCGCAACGGCTTGCGCCCTGAGGGGAACGTGCGACCGTCGGGATGCTGCTCCGGGCGGCGACCGGTCACCCGGGCGCCGAGGCCCGCGACGTCACCGAGACGTCAGTCAGACGGCGTGGAGTCGGTGAGCACGGCAAGGATCTGCTCGCCGTACCTGGCCAGCTTGGCCTCGCCGACGCCGCTGATCTGGGAGAGATCGGCCAGCGAGGCGGGGGCCTCGGCGGCGATCTGGCGCAGCGTGGCGTCGTGGAAGATGACGTACGCGGGCACGCCCTGCTCCTTCGCGGTCGCCGCCCGCCAGGCGCGCAGCCGCTCGAAGGTGCCGGCCGCCTCGGCGGGCAACTCCGCGACCATGGTGGCCGCGCCCCGGGGCTTGGCCGTCCGCGTCGCCCGCGCCGGGCGGGCCGGTTCGCGGCGCAGCATCACCGTACGCCGTCGGCCGAGCACCTCGGCGCTGGCGTCGGTGAGCGCCAGGGTGCCGTAATCGCCCTCGACGGCGAGCAGCCCCTCGGCGAGCAGTTGTCGCACCACGCCACGCCACTCCGCCTCGCTCAGCTCACCGCCGATGCCGAACACGGTCAGCGCGTCGTGCCGGTGCTGGACGATCTTGTCGGTGCGGCGACCCAGCAGGATGTCGATGCAGTGCCCGGCGCCGAAGCGCTGGTTGCGTTCCCGGTCGAGTCGGAAGACCGTCGACAGCAGTTTCTGCGCGGCCACCGTGCCGTCCCACGACTCGGGCGGCTCCAGGCAGGTGTCGCAGTTGCCGCAACCGCCGGTGGCCGGCTCGCCGAAGTACTCCAGTAGCTGCACCCGGCGGCAGCGGACCGTCTCGCAGAGCGCCAGCATCGCGTCCAGGTGGGCGGCGAGGTTGCGCCGGTGGGCCAGGTCGCCCTCCGAGGTGTCGATCATCTTGCGCTGCTGCACGACGTCCTGCAGTCCGTACGCCAGCCACGCCGTCGACGGCAGCCCGTCACGGCCCGCGCGGCCGGTCTCCTGGTAGTAGCCCTCGACCGATTTCGGCAGGTCGAGGTGAGCGACGAAGCGTACGTCCGGCTTGTCGATGCCCATACCGAAGGCGATCGTGGCCACCATCACCACGCCGTCGGCGCGCAGGAACCGTTGCTGGTTCGCGGCCCGGGTCGCGGCGTCCAGACCGGCGTGGTACGGCAGCGCGTCGACACCGTTGGCGACCAGGAACTCGGCGATCTTCTCCACGGAGGCGCGGGACAGGCAGTAGACGATCCCGGAATCGCCGGGATGCTCGTCGCGCAGCAGGGCGAGCAGTTGCTTGCGGGGCTCCCGCTTCGGCACGATCCGGTACTGGATGTTGGGTCGGTCGAAGCTCGCCACGAAATGCCGCGCCTCGGTCAGCGAGAGCCGGGTGGCGATCTCGGCCCGGGTGGCGCTGGTCGCGGTGGCGGTCAGCGCGATGCGCGGCACCCCCGGCCAGCGTTCGTGCAGCATCGACAGGTTCAGGTAGTCCGGGCGGAAGTCGTGCCCCCACTGCGACACGCAGTGCGCCTCGTCGATGGCGAACAGGCTGATCCGGCCCCGGTCGAGCAGGCTCAGCGTGGCCCGGCTGGCCAGCGCCTCCGGCGCGAGGTAGAGCAGGTCGATCTCCCCGGCCAGGAACTCCGCCTCGACCAGCCGACGGGTGTCCAGATCGAGCGTGGAGTTGAGGAAACCGGCCCGGACGCCGACCGCGGTCAGCGCGTCCACCTGGTCCTGCATCAACGCGATCAGCGGCGAGATCACCACGGCGACGCCGTCGCGGACCAGCGCCGGGATCTGGTAGCACAGCGACTTGCCGCCTCCGGTCGGCATCAGCACCAGCGCGTCCCCGCCGCCCACCACGTGGTCGATCACCTCGCGCTGGAAGCCGCGGAAGGAGTCGTACCCGAAGACCCGCCGCAGCACGTCCAGGGCCGCTGTCACCTTCTCGCCGGTAGGCGCGTCGGAGGTGGCCAGGTCGGTGATGCTCACGTCGGCGGGGGAGACCATCCGAGGATTCTACGAGGCCATCGCCCGCCGCTCGCGCCCCGCGCGCGATCATGGACACTTTCCGTTCGACCCTCGGAACCTGTCCAAGATTCGAAACGCCCGTCACCGAGAGGTCTGCGGGCCGTCGCCGTCGCCCCAGCTCAGGCCATTGACACCGGCCGCGCGGTGGAAGCCGGGATGGCCGGTGACGTCCATGCAGATCTTGTTGTCCGGGCCGACCTGGCCGCAGAACACCGGCTCGACGTGGTTCCAGGCGTCGGCGCGGGACAGCAGCGCCGCGCCGGCCGGCAGTTCGGGGCGGAGGATCGTAAGTCCTTCCGTGTAGACGACCGCCTGCTCCCGGGCTTCATCGGGGTCGGCGGCCAGGTAGGTCAGGTGCAACGTCCAGCGGCGGGGAAACCGGCCCGCGTTGCTGGACGAAGGGCCGCCCGACCGCCGCTCGCGCTCCGTCGTGTATCGGTCGACCAGCGCATCGACGTACGACGAGAGGGCGCTCGGCCTGGTCAGCGCGTGGGCGATCGCGGCTCGCTGCCGTTCGGACACGTCAGCCCCATCCAGTACGGCGGACAACTCCTCCTGAAACCCAGCGCCCCGCTCAACCCGCCGCTCCCACCGCGACGATCGGTTGTCATCCACGCCGCTCCTCTCGCTGAGTAATGGAATGCTCACTGGAATCCTGAACCAGGCCGGACGGAAATGCAACGTCCTACTTTCATTCGCGATGACTTGATTCCCCTTCACGCACGTGATATGAATCGGTGACTCTGCGTGGAGGTGTTGAGGATGGCGCAAGTGCCGAGCCCGACGATCAGAGCCCGCCGTCTGCGACGGGAACTGCGCCGGCTGCGCGACCGCACGGGCCGCACCGCCGAAGAGGTGGCCAAGCAGCTTGGCTGGCACCGAACGAAGGTCATCCGCTTCGAACTCGGGCACTCGCGGGTCATGGCCAAGGACGTGCAGACGTTGCTCGACCTCTACGGCGCCACCGAGGAGGAGCGGGAGGCACTGACGGCACTGCATCGGCAGGCCCGCCAGAAGGGCTGGTGGAGCGCGTACGGTGACGTGTTGCCGGACGACTACGTGGGTTTCGAGGCCGAGGCGACGTCCATCAGCAGCTACGAAAGCCTCTACGTTCCCGGTCTGTTTCAGACCGAGGAGTACGTCCGGGCCATTGTCCGGGCCGGCCGCAGCACCGCCGACCAGGATGAAGTCGATCGGCGCGTGGCAGCTCGCCTCGGTCGCAAGGTGTTGCTCTCCAGAGATGAGCCGCCGAGGTTGTGGATGATCATCGACGAGGCAGCCGTCCGCCGGGTGGTCGGCGGGCCGAAGGTGATGCGGGCGCAGTTGGCGCGGCTGATCGAGGCGTGCGAACTGCCCACCGTCGAAATGCAGATCCTGCCCTTCTCAGCCGGTGCCCATGCGGCGATGGGCGGTCCCTTTGCCCTGCTTGACTACGCCGATCCCTCGTTGGACCCGACGGTGGTCTACCTCGACAACGACTCCAGCACCCTTTTGCTTGAGGAAGACAGGCACGTAGCCCGATATAGACTCATGTTCGACCACCTCATGGCCAAGGCGCTCGACCCCGACGAGTCGGCCGCCTTCCTGGGCCGGGTGGCTGACGACTATCCGGATTGACCTACATCCACAAGGGGCCAGCCGATGACCGCTGACCAGGCGAAGTGGCGCAAGAGTAGTCGGAGCAGCGCCAGCGGTTCCAACTGCGTCGAGGTGGCGGAGGTGGTTGGCGGGTTGGCGGTGCGGGATTCGAAGGATCCGGCGGGGGCGGCGCTGCGCTTCGAGCGGGCTGCCTGGTCGGCGTTCGTGGCCGGGTTGCGCGCCTGATCTCGGCGGCGCTCGGCGATGGATGATCTGAGCGAACTGCTGTCTGCAAACGAGGAGGTACTCGTAGGGCAGCCGGCGCCAGCGGTGCTACGCCCGCTGGGAAACGGCGGCACGCACCGGGTCGTGAAGGTCTTCCATGAGCCAAATGATCTTGCGAAGGCGCTCGAAGGGATCGGCTGGTCCGCGTGTATCCGGCCGGTCGGGACGACGCTGATCGCTGGTTCTGCCATGCCACAGGGGTAGTCCAGCACGAGTTTCAGCCAGCACGGCCCCGGGACGGATCATCGCGTGCCGGCTGCCGGTGAGTCGCTGTGCGGGGTGGTTTCGTGCAGCACGGTGTCGAGCAATTCGGCTATGCCCTGATCGTCGAGGTTGCTGGCAGGGTCGTGCTCGTATTGCTGAACCGCCTGCCGGATCGCTGACAACCCAGGTTGCCGGCCAAGCGCCCACCGTGCGGCTTGAGCCTTGGAGCTGTGCACCCGCTCAACTGCGAAGTGCCATATGCGGCAGGCGGTGAGAACCATGAAGGCAGCGTCCTCGGTGTCGTCCGTGCGGGATCGCCAGGTCAGCAACCAGTGCCCGCCGCGATCGATGATCGGGTCAGCCGGTACGGGAGCGATCACGTCATGGGGCGCGGCGCCCCGGAGGGCACGACCGTCAGCCCGCGCCATGGACAGCTCGGGGAGCAGATCCGGATATCCTGCCACCTGACGTTCGGCCTCGAATGCGACGGACGACCCGTCGTAGCGGCCGATGTGTGCCTCCAAAGCGGGAGCCCGATCGGGCGCGCGAGCGACCTGCGACGTGACGACATGCAGGTCGATGCCCGATGCGGTGCCGACCTCCGCCTGACGAACCACGTGTAAGGGTCTGCGGCCAGGAGCGCGCATCGAGTGTCTTCCGGACGCGGCGAGCGAGGCTGCCCTCCGGGGCCGCCCATCTCGTGGGAGAAGGCATGTAAATCTTGGACAGTTCCCGTTCAGCCGGAACAGAAGCTGTCCAAGGTCTATGAGTAGGTGTGGCGTGTGTAGCGAGGGCGTGGGACGGACGTGGCCGCCGTTTCGGCGGGATGGCGGCATCCCGGGTCAGAAGTCCGCCATTCCGCCGAAACCGAGTTGATCAACCTGATGGTCCACGCGACCTGGCGTCATGGCGCGCGATCAACCAGGGCGGCGGCACCTCCGAGGTGGCCAGGAGGGCTAGGGGACGGGGACGGGTTTGGCCCAGCGGAGGGTGCCGGTGGGGTCGATGTGGCAGAAGGCGACCAACAGGTGGGACGGATCGGTGAGCGGGGCGGCGCCGACGCCCATCCGGAAGAGTGCCACCAGGCTGCCGTCGGCGACCGCCCGGGTGCCGACCGCGCCGAAATTGTCCGGAGTACGCAGCGAGTCGCTCGACTCGGGGCGGGGCCCGAGGCCGGCGAGCCAGTCGTACCGCTCGGCCAGCCGCTCGTACGAGCCGGCCCAGTTGGTCCCGGTGCTGCCGGTGGCGTCCCAGCCGTCGATCGGCCGCACCACCCGGGGTGGGGTGACCCGGTTGTCCAGCAGGATCACCTGGTAGGTACCCGGCTGGCGTGGCCCGGACCAACGCAGCCGCAGCAGCACCGACTGGTTGGCGGGGTCGCCGCCGATCACGCCGTCCCGCCAGCCGTAGGCGGCGGCCAGGTCAGCGACCTGGTCCGGCTGCGGCAGCATGGCCTCGACGGTGACCGTGATCGCGTCGGGGCTGGCGCCGCGCTCGCTTTCGCGCTGCCGGGCGTGGTCGACTGTGGCCAACACGGCGACGGTGACCGACACAAGGGCCACCACCCAGCGCAATCGCGCCCCAGGTCTGCCCATCGCCGCAGGATAGCGCCCGATTGCGCGCCACGCCGTCAGCCAGCCGACAGAGGTGGTGTCGTCTGTGTTCCGGCCCGATTGGCCTGGCCGGGTCGTCCCGAAGGAGCTCCTGACGTCAGTGGCATCGGTCCTGGACAGCGCACTAGAGTCGCTGATTGACCAACGCCCGGTCGGCATCGACCGCGGCGCCACGGCTTGGGGGTTGATGGGTGGGCGAGGCGCACACGACCGGTCACCAAACCGGCGTTTCCGGGGCGGCGGCGGAGACGGAGACGGAGACCACGCTGGTCGTGGTCACCGGTCTGTCGGGCGGTGGCCGCAGCACGGTGGCCCGGGCCCTGGAGAACGTCGGCTTCTACGTGGTGGACAACCTGCCGCAGGCGCTGCTGCTGGACATGGCCGAGCTGGCGGTGAAGGCCGGCGGGGCGGCCCGGCGTACCGCGATGGTGCTGGATGTACGCTCCCGGGCCTTTTCCACCGATTTGGCCGAGGCGATCCGTGAGCTGAAGGAGCGCGGCTACGCCCCTCGGGTGGTCTTCGTGGACGCCGACGACGAGGTGCTGATCCGCCGGTTCGAGAGCGTCCGGCGGTCGCACCCGTTGCAGGGCGACGGGCGGCTCGTCGACGGCATCGCGGTCGAGCGGGGCCTGCTGGAGGAGGCCCGCGACCAGGCGGACGTGATCATTGACACCAGCCACCTCAACGTCAACCAGCTGCGTCGGCGCGTCGAGGAACTATTCGGCGGCGAGGACGCCCGCCGGCTACGGGTGACAGTGCTCTCCTTCGGCTTCAAGTACGGCCTGCCACCCGACGCCGACTTCGTGCTCGACGCCCGGTTCCTGCCCAACCCGTACTGGGTGCCGGAACTGCGCGAGCACACCGGCCGGGAGGAGGCGGTCAGCGCGTACGTGCTGGGGCAGGAGGGTGCGGACGCCTTCGTCGAGGCGTACGCGGACCTGGTCAACGCCACCACCGCCGGCTTCGAGCGGGAGGGCAAGCGGTACCTGACCGTGGCGATCGGCTGCACCGGCGGCAAGCACCGCAGCGTGGCGATCGCCGAGGAACTGGCCGCCCGGCTGCGCCGTACCGGCCTGGCCGCCAACGCCCAGCACCGCGACCTGGGGCGGGAATGACGATCCGGGTGGTGGCCTTCGGTGGCGGCCACGGCCTGTCCGCGTCGCTGCGGGCGCTGCGGCGTTGCGCACCCGCGCTCGATCTGCACATCACCGCCGTGGTGACGGTCGGCGACGACGGCGGCTCCAGCGGGCGGTTACGCGCCGAGCGGGGCGGACTGCCCCCCGGGGACCTGCGGCAGGCGTTGGTCGCGCTCTCCGGCGACCATCCCGCCACCCGACGCAGCGCGGGGCTGTTCCAGCATCGTTTCGCCGAGGGGGCCAACGGCGGCTGCGGCCGGGGCGACGCGCTGGCCGGTCACGCGGTCGGCAATCTGGTGCTCTGCGGGCTGATGGAGCTGCTCGGCGACCCGGTGGCCGCCCTGGAACACGCCGGGGCGATGCTCGGCGCGGTCGGCCGGGTGCTGCCGATGTCGTGCCAGCCGGTCGACATCGAGGCCCGGGTACGCGGGGCGGACCCGGGCCGCCCCGACGAGGTCTGCACCATACGGGGGCAGCACCAGGTGGCGGTCACCACCGGGCGGGTCGAGTCGCTGCGGCTCACCCCGCAGTCGCCGCCGGCGTGCGTGCAGGCGGTCGCCGCGATCGGCGCGGCCGACTGGCTGATCTTCGGGCCGGGCAGCTGGTACACCAGCGTGCTGCCGCACCTGCTGGTACCTCAGTTGGCCGCGGCGATCCTGGCCAGCCAGGCCCGGCGGCTGGTCACCCTCAACCTCGCCGCCGAGAAGGAGACCCTCGGCCTCTCCGTCGCCGACCATCTGGCGGCGCTGCGCTGGTACCTGCCGGGGCTGGTGGTCGACTTCGTGCTCGCCGATGCCAAGGCGGTCGGTGACCCCGAACCCGTCGAGCGTGCGGCAGAATCGCTGGGAGCACGATTGGTCCTTGCTCCCGTCGCGGTCGACGACGGCACTCCCCGTCATGATCCGGCCGCCCTTGGCGCCGCCCTGGTGCCCGTCCTGGGCGCCGATCGTTAGACACGTACGTAATCTCCGGCGACACGCCGGAACCAGTCCGTGAGGGGACGCACAATGGCGATGACGGCTGCGGTCAAGGACGAGCTGAGTCGGGTCGACGTGCCCAAGCCCTGCTGTCGGCGGGCGGAAATGGCGGCGCTGCTGCGGTTCGCCGGTGGGCTGCACATCGTCTCCGGTCGAGTGGTGGTGGAGGCGGAACTGGACACCGGCGCGGTGGCCCGCCGGCTACGCCGGGAGATCGCCGAGGTGTACGGCTACCCGAGCGAGATCCACGTACTCGCTTCCGGCGGGCTGCGCAAGGGCAGCCACTTCATCGTCCGGGTGGTCAAGGACGGCGAGGCCCTCGCGCGGCAGACCGGGCTGCTGGACGTGCGGGGCCGGCCGGTACGCGGCCTGCCGCCGCACGTGGTGGCCGCCAACGTCTGCTGCGCGGTCTCCGCCTGGCGGGGCGCGTTCATGGCGCACGGCTCACTGACCGAGCCGGGCCGTTCCAGCGCCATGGAGATCACCTGCCCCGGTCCGGAATCGGCCCTGGCCCTGGTCGGCGCGGCCCGCCGCACCGGCATCACCGCGAAGCACCGGGAGGTGCGCGGCGTGGACCGGGTGGTGATCAAGGACGGTGACGCCATCGCCGCGCTGCTCACCCGGGTCGGCGCCCACGCCAGCGTGCTGGCCTGGGAGGAGCGCCGGGTCCGCCGTGAGGTACGCGCGACGGCCAACCGGCTGGCCAACTTCGACGACGCGAACCTGCGCCGTTCGGCGAGGGCCGCGGTGGCCGCCGCCGCCCGGGTGACCCGGGCGCTGGAGATCCTCGCCGACGACGCACCGCAGCACCTGACCTCGGCCGGCCGGCTGCGTCTGGAGCACCGGCAGGCGTCCCTGGAGGAGCTGGGCGCGCTGGCCGACCCGCCGCTGACCAAGGACGCCATCGCGGGGCGAATCCGCCGGCTGCTGGCGTTGGCCGACAAGCGGGCGAGGGACCTGGGCATCCCGGATACCGAAGCTGCCGTCACGCCCGACATGCTCGTGGTCTGATAGGACGGTGGGTGTCGGCACTGCAACGGGGAACCACCCGGCGCAGCGCGGCTGGGGGCGCTCGGATATGGTCGCTGAGTACGGCAAGGGAGCCGGCAGCGGCGCTCCCGCCGTACCCACCGCCTCACGGCGGTCTGGTCCCTCGGACCGCGGCGGGGTGGCCGAGATGAATCGTCAAACGGCCGGCTCAAACGGTCGGCGCACATCACTTCGCCGGCCGAGGGTCTCCACGCCGGCGGACCAGAACGCGAGGAGATGGGACCTGTGACCATCCGGGTTGGCATCAACGGCTTCGGCCGAATCGGCCGCAACTTCTTCCGGGCAGTGCTGGCCTCCGGCGCTGACGTCGAGGTCGTCGCGGTCAACGATCTCACCGACAACGGCACGCTCGCCCACCTTGTCAAGTACGACAGCATCCTGGGCCGCCTCCCGCAGGAGGTCAAGGCCACCGCCAACGAGATCACCGTGGGCGGCAAGAGCATCAAGGCGTACGCCGAGAAGGACCCGGCGGCGCTGCCGTGGGGCGACGTCGGCGCGGACGTGGTCATCGAGTCCACCGGTTTCTTCACCGACGCCACCAAGGCCAAGGCGCACATCGACGGTGGAGCCAAGAAGGTCATCATCTCGGCGCCGGCCAAGAACGAGGACGTCACCATCGTGATGGGCGTCAACGATGGCCTCTACGACCCCGCCAAGCACAACATCATCTCGAACGCCTCCTGCACCACCAACTGCCTGGCGCCGATGGCGAAGGTCCTGCACGACACGTTCGGCATCCAGCGTGGCCTGATGACCACCGTCCACGCCTACACCCAGGACCAGAACCTCCAGGACGCGCCGCACAAGGACCTGCGCCGGGCCCGCGCCGCCGGGATCAACATCGTGCCGACCTCGACCGGCGCCGCGAAGGCCATCGGCCTGGTGCTGCCGGACCTCAAGGGCAAGCTAGACGGGTACGCGCTGCGGGTGCCGATCCCCACCGGTTCCGCCACCGACCTCACCGTCACCGTCAGCCGGGAGACCACGGTGGACGAGGTGAACGCGGCGCTGAAGGCCGCCGCGGACGGGCCGATGCGGGGCCTCCTGACCTACAACGAGGACCCGATCGTCTCCGCCGACATCGTCACCGACCCGGCGTCGTGCATCTTCGACGCCCCGCTTACCAAGGTCATCGGCGACCAGGTCAAGGTGGTCGGCTGGTACGACAACGAGTGGGGCTACTCCAACCGCCTTCTCGACCTCGTGAAGCTGGTTGGTTCGTCGCTGTGAGCATCCGTACCCTCGACGACCTGCTCGCCGAGGGGGTGTCGGGTCGGCGCGTGCTGGTGCGTGCCGACCTGAACGTCCCGCTCGACAAGCAGACCGGCGAGATCACCGACGATGGCCGGATCCGGGCGGTGCTGCCGACGCTGGGGGCGCTGACCGAGGCCGGCGCCAAGGTGGTCGTCTGCTCGCACCTGGGTCGGCCCAAGGGCTCGCCGGATCCACAGTTCAGCCTCGGCCCGGTCGCCGGGCGGCTCGGCGAACTGCTCGGCGTGTCGGTGCACTTCGCCACCGACACCGTGGGCGAGTCGGCCCGGGCCACCGTGGCGCAGCTCGCCGACGGCGAGGTCGCGCTGCTGGAGAACCTCCGCTTCAACAAGGGGGAGACCAGCAAGGACGACACCGAGCGGGGCGCCTTCGCCGACCAACTCGCCGCGTTCGGCGACGCGTACGTCGACGACGCGTTCGGCGCCGTGCACCGCAAGCACGCCAGTGTGTACGACGTACCGGCGCGCCTGCCGCATGTCGCCGGCCGCCTGGTGCTGCGCGAGGTGGAGGTGCTCTCCACGCTCACCGGCCAGCCCGAACGGCCGTACGTGGTGGTGCTCGGCGGGTCCAAGGTCTCCGACAAGCTCGCCGTGATCGAGGCGCTGCTGCCGACCGTGGACCGGCTGCTCATCGGCGGCGGCATGTGCTTCACCTTCCTCAAGGCGCAGGGCCACGAGGTGGGCACCTCGCTGCTCGAGAAGGACATGGTCGAGACCTGCCGCAACCTGCTGGAGCGCTCCGAAGGCAAGATCATGCTCCCGGTCGACGTGGTGGCCGCCGACGCCTTCGCTCCGGACGCTGCGCACGACGTGGTCCCCGCGGACGGCATCCCCAGCCACCGGGTCGGGCTCGACATCGGGCCGGAGACGGTGGCCGGTTTCGCCGCCGCGCTCAAGACCGGCACCCGGACCATTTTCTGGAACGGCCCGATGGGCGTGTTCGAGATGCCCGCGTTCGCGGCCGGCACCCGGGGCGTCGCCGAGGCGATCGCCGGTTCCGAGGCGTTCAGCGTCGTCGGTGGTGGCGACTCGGCTGCGGCGGTGCGGGCGCTGGGGCTGGACGAGAAGGCCTTTGGCCACATCTCCACCGGCGGCGGCGCCTCCCTGGAGTACCTGGAGGGCAAGACCCTCCCCGGCATCGCGGCTCTGGAGAACTGATGACGAGCGCCCCCCGCCGGCCGTTGATGGCCGGCAACTGGAAGATGAACCTCAACCACCTCGAGGCGAACCTGCTGGTGCAGAAGCTGGCGGCCAGCCTCACCGAGAAGCAGCTGACCGAGGTGGAGACGGTGGTCCTGCCGCCCTTCACCGACCTGCGTACGGTGCAGAGCGTGGTGGAGGGCGACAAGCTGCTGATCGGCTACGGTGCGCAGGATCTGTCGCCGCACGCGTCCGGCGCGTACACCGGGGACATCTCCGGGCCGATGCTGGCCAAGCTGGGCTGCACGTACGTGGTGGTCGGGCACTCCGAGCGGCGGGCCTACCACCACGAGAACGACGCCCAGGTGCGGGCCAAGGTGCAGGCGGCGCTGACGCACGGGCTCACCCCGATCCTCTGCGTGGGCGAGGGGCTGGACGTCCGGGAGCAGGGCGGACACGTCGCGCACTGCTCTGACCAGCTTGACGCGGCGCTCAAGGGGCTGCCGGCCGAGCAGGTCACCAAGGTCGTGGTCGCGTACGAGCCGGTGTGGGCGATCGGCACCGGCAAGACGGCCACCCCGGAGGACGCCCAGGAGGTCTGCGGCGCGGTGCGGGCCCGTCTGGCCGAGACCTTCGACCAGGGCACGGCCGAGCAGGTCCGGGTTCTCTACGGCGGCTCGGTGAAGTCGTCCAACATCGCCGCGATCATGGCCCAGCCGGACGTGGACGGCGCCCTGATCGGTGGCGCCAGCCTGGACGCCGAGGAGTTCGCGAAGATCTGCCGGTTCCCGGAGCACATCTCCGGCTGATCGCTCGCTATCCTTGATTCCGCCCGTCCGCCGGTCGGTGCCGCCGTGCCCGAACTGCCCGGGCGAGGATCGTAACGAGAGGACTGACCCCCGCCATGCCGATCTGGTTCGCCTACACGATGATCGTGTTGCTGGTCACCACGAGCGTTCTGCTCACCCTGCTGATCCTGTTGCACCGCGGCAAGGGCGGTGGGATGTCCAGCATGTTCGGCGGTGGCGTCAGCTCCAGCCTGGCTGGGTCGTCAGTGGCCGAGAAGAACCTTGACCGCTACACCGTTCTGGTGGGCATCGTCTGGTTCGCCTGTATTGTCGGGCTCGGCCTCTGGCTCCGCCTTCAGGTAGGCACAGGAGTCTGAGCAGGCCATCTGGTCGTACAATCTGCGCGCGGTTCGTCACCCGACGAGCCGCGCGCAGTTCGTTTCACCCGCTGCACCGCGTCGCCCGCCGCCCACCCCTCGACGGCGGTCCCCTCCCACGACAGGAGTCAGCGCCGTGTCGAACGGCCACGCCATCCGGGGCACCCGCGTCGGGTCCGCGCCTGCACGCCACCCCGAACGTCACAAGCCGGTCCCGTGCCGGTCGGTCAGCTACTGGTGCCGCAACGGGCACCGCACCGACATCCGCATCGTCGCCGACGTGGCGGCCCCGCCCGTCTGGGACTGCCCCCGCTGCGGCCAACCCGCCGGCCAGGACGCGCAGGATCCGCCGGCCCGGACCCGGGCCGAGCCCTACAAGACCCATCTGGCGTACGTCAAGGAGCGACGTACCGACGCCGAGGGTGAGGCGATTCTCGCGGAGGCGCTCGCCGCCCTGCGTCGCCGTCGTGGCCTCCGCTGACACCGCCGTCGCCGCCCCGCCCGCCCGCCGTCCGTCGCCGCCCGTCGCGCACCCGCCGCCCGCCCGTCGCGCACCCGCCGCCCGCCCGTCGCGCGCCCGTCGCCGGTGCGCGCGGTGGCCGGTGTTAGAAAGGGGCCCTTTTAATACACGAGGCGTTAAAAGGGGGCCCTTCCTTTCACGTCAGCGGAGGCTGCGGAAGCGGGTGGGGACGGAAGCGGCGGCGGCGCGGTCGAGCAGCCAGAGGGTACGGCTGGTGCCCTGCACCCCGGCCGCGGGAATCTGCACCGGCCCGGCGCCGGCCAGGGCCATGCCGACCGCGTGAGCCTTGTCGGCGCCGCCGGCCACCAGCCACACCTCCTCGGCGGTGTTGATCGCCGGCAGGGTGAGGGTGACGCGTACCGGCGGCGGCTTCGGGCTGCCCCGGACCGCGCTGACCGGGCGGCTCTCGTGGTGCACCGGGTGACCCGGGAAGACCGAGGCGACGTGCCCGTCCTCGCCCACGCCGAGCAGCAGCACGTCGAAGTGGGGCAGCACGGCGGTGCCGGGCCGGGCCGCCTGGGCGAGTTCGTCCGCGTACCGGGCGGCGGCCTCCTCCGGGCCGGCTCCGGCCTCGGAGGCGGGCATCGGGTGGACCCGGGCCGGATCGAGCGGCAGCCCGTCCAGCAGCGCCGCGCGGGCCTGGGTTTCGTTGCGCTCCGGGTCGCCGGCGGGCAGGAAGCGTTCGTCGCCCCACCACACGTCGACCCGGGACCAGTCGACGGCGTCGGCGGCCGGCAGCGCGGCCACCGCCCGGTAGACCGCCGCGGCGATCCGGCCGCCGGTGAGCACCACCGACGCCTCGCCACGCGCGGCTTGCGCGTCGAGCAGCCGTACCACCAGCCGGGCCGCGACGGCCTGCGCCAGCAGGTCGGCGTCCGCATGTACGGCAACACTCGCCTCATTCATGGGTGGTCCTTCCGCGACCGCGCGGCGGTCGTGTCGTGCCATTGATGGAGATGTCAGGATCCGCTGTTGGTCGTGGCGTGCGCGGTGACGCCCGCCTCGGCCCGTTGGGCGGTGGCCGGATCCTTCCAGACGTGCACCCGCCGGCCGGGCCGCCGGTCCAGGTTGGTCAGACCGGCGAAGGCACCCAGCGCGTCCGCGTACACCTGGTCGGAGCCGAGCCGGCGCAGTTCCTCGGCGAGTTCGTCACCGAGTGGCCGGCGGACCAGCGGCAGCGTCCGGTCATCCTGGCCGGTGCGCCGGAAGACGGCCATGCTGTCGTCACGGGTCAGCGTCAGCTCGTCGCCGTTGGCGCAGCGCAGTTGCACCTCGCGCATGCGCGGGAACTCCCGGGTGCGCTCCCAACGCGGTTTGATGCCCAGCCGGCTGCGCAGCCAGCCGCGCATCAACGCGGCGGTCGGGTCGGTCGGCGGCGCGACCACCACGGCCTCGGTGAGCTGCGCCTCGGTGGTGTCGAACGCACCGGCGACCAGGGTGCGCCACGGGGTGATCCGCGTCCAGGCGAGGTCGGTGTCGCCCGGGGCGTAGTCGCGGGCACGCTGCCGAAGCGCCTCGATCGGGTCGGGGGCCTGGGCGCTGTCGGTGATCCGCCGATCGGCGACCACCCCGAGGAAGTCGGTGGCGATCTCGTCCGGCGGTTCGCCGTGCCACCAGGTGACCACGGGCACGTCCGGCGCCAGCAGCGGCATCACCACCGATTCGGCGTGCAGGGCCAGCCGCCCGTACATCCGCATGACCACCGCCTCGCACGGGCCGAGCCGCCCACCCACGACGATCTCCGCGTCCAGCCGGCTGCGGTCCCGCTCCACGTCGGAGCGGACGACCACCAGCAGCCGGCACGGGTGCGCGGCGGCGGCGATGGTGGCTGCGGCCTCCGCGTCGCGGACCCGCTTCTCGTCCACCACCACGATCAGGGTCAGCGCCATGCCGCTGGCCACCCCACCGGCGCTGCGTCGCTCGGCGGCGAGTGCCTTGACCACCTCGTTGCCGGTGGTGTCCCACAGTCCGATCATGCTCGTCTCCAAGCCCGGCCCTCGCGGGCCAGCATCTCGTCGGCGGCCCGTGGGCCCCACTCGCCGGCGCGGTAGGGCTCCGGCTTCGTGCCCTCCCAGGCGTGTTCCAGCGGGTCCACCACGGCCCAGCTCTGTTCGACCTCGGCGGCGTCCGGGAAGAGCGTCCGGTCGCCGACCAGCACGTCCAGCACCAGCCGCTCGTACGCCTCCGGGCTGGCCTCGGTGAACGCCTCGCCGTACTGGAAGTCCATCGCGATGTCGCGGACCTCCATGGTGGTGCCCGGCACCTTGGAGCCGAATTTGAGCACCACACCTTCGTCCGGCTGCACCCGGATGACCAACTGGTTGTTGCCGAGCATCTCCATGTCGGCCGGGTTGAACGGCAGGTGCGGCGCCTTCTTGAAGATCACCGCGACTTCGGTGACCCGCCGCGGCAGCCGCTTGCCGGCCCGGATGTAGAACGGCACCTCGGCCCAGCGGCGGTTCTGGATGCCGAGCCGGACCGCCACGTACGTCTCGGTGATCGAGGTCGACGGGACCCCGTCCTCCTCCAGGTAGCCCTTGGCCCGCTGGCCACCGACCCAGCCGGGCAGGTACTGCCCGCGTACGGTGCCCTCCGTGACGTCCTGCGGCAGGGTGATCGCCTTGAGCACCTTCAGCTTTTCGGCCCGGATCTCGTCGGCGTCGAAGCTGGTCGGCTCCTCCATGGCGACCAGGGCCAGCAGTTGCAGCAGGTGGTTCTGCAACACGTCGCGGGCGGTGCCGACCGAGTCGTAGAAGCCGGCCCGGCTGCCGATCCCGACATCCTCGGCCATGGTGATCTGCACCGAGTCGACGTACTGCGAGTTCCACAGGGGCTCGAAGAGGCTGTTGGCGAAGCGTAGGGCGAGGATGTTCTGGACCGTCTCCTTGCCCAGGTAGTGGTCGATGCGGAACACGTCCTGCCGGGTGAACACGTCGTCGACCAGGTCGTTGAGCGCCTTGGCCGAGGACAGGTCGTGCCCGAACGGCTTCTCCACCACCACCCGGCGCCAGCCGCCGCACTTCTCGTTGTCGGCCATGCCGGTGCGGGCCAGCTGCTTGAGTACGACCGGGAAGGCCGCCGGTGGGATGGAGAAGTAGAAGGCCGCGTTGCCGTGGATGCCGTGGCTGTCCCGCAGGGACTCGATGCAGTTGGCGAGCCGGTCGAAGGCGGCGTCGTCGTCGAACGAGCCGCCGACGAACTTGATGTTCTGCTCCAGCCGTGACCAGACCTCCTCCCGCCACGGGGTGCGGGAGTGTGCCTTGGCCGCGTCGTGGGCCAGCGACGCGAAGTCGCCGTCGGCCCAGTCTCGTCGGGCGAACCCGACGACCACGAAGCCGGGCGGCAGCAGCCCCCGGTTGGCCAGGTCGTACACCGCCGGAAGCAGTTTCTTCTGGGCCAGGTCACCGGTCACTCCGAAGATCACCAGAGCACAGGGCTCCGGGATCCGCGGCAGTCGCCGGTCCTGCGGGTCGCGCAGCGGGTTCACGCCGCCTCCTCGCTCCGCTCGTCCACGTCGTCCATCGTCATGCCCGCAGCGACCCGACCGCGTCGAACAGTTGGGCCAGGCCCCTCGTCCGGTCGGTCAGGTGCAGGTGCAGCAGCGGGCGTTCGCGACCGGCCAGGGCCTGGCGGTCGCCGGCGGCCTGCGCCGCCTGTAGTTCCCCGAAGGAGTACGGCCGTCCGGGCACCGGCAGATCAACGTTGACCGTACCGGTCACTTGAAGAAAACTACCCACCTGTGGGCCGTCCGCGTGGTACCGCTCGATGAGGTGACGGTGGCGCGATCCCCAACCGAAGGTGACCGGCCGCCCGGTGGCGTCGGCCAGCAGCGGACGCAGCCGGGCCGCGGCGACGTCGGCGTGCCGGTCGAGGTACGCGACCACCGCCAGGTGGCCCTCCTCGCCCAAGCCGTGCAGCAGGTGGCGCAGGGCACCGGCGAGGTCGGCCGGGGCGCCCGGCGGAGCGTACACCTCGATCGCACCCTGGACGGCCGACGGCGCCTGTCTCGGCGGCTCGACCGGGACCGTCGGGATCCGCTCGCCGGTCCTCACGGCCGGCGCGTCGAACGGGCCGACCCCGAGCACGGTGGCGGCGACCGCGGCGGCGTACTGCCAGGCCAGGAACTGGGCGCCGAGCGGGCCGTTGACCGCGATGTCGGCCGCCGGGCCGGCGGCGGGCACGTCGCCGGCGGTGAGCGCACCGCCGTAGCTGACGGTGAGCACGTCGGCGCCGGACACCCCGGGAGCTTCCGGCGACTCGACCACCACCGGCAGGATGCCGAGACCGTCCCGGCCGGTGTCGGCGAGCAACTGCGCCACCCACTCGCCGAGCCCTTCCAGGCCGCTGCCGTCGGCGACCAGCGCGACCTTGTCCCGCCCGGTCGTCGCGGCGGCGGCCAACGCGGTGCCGAGCGCCAGGGCGGGGTTGTCCTCCGGCCGGCCCAGTGACGGCGCGAACTCCTCGGCCTGGTCGAGCAGGTCGGCCACGGCGACGCCGGCCAGCGCGCAGGCGACCAGTCCGTACGCGGTCAGCGCGCGGGAGTGATCGGCCACCCCGGGGTCGGCCGGCACGGTGATCGCGCCCAGTTCGGCGGCGACCGCCTCCAGCGGGGAACCCGGGGCGGTGACGACGACGAAGTGTCGCCCCGCCTCGGCCTCGGTCATCCCCGCGTCCAGGAACGCCTGCCGGTAGGCGCGCCGGTAGCTGTCGAGCTGCACCGTGTCGTCGGAGCGGCCGGCCAGCACGACCACGGTGCGGGCCAGCCGATCGGCCAGCGTGGCGCGGACCTGGCCGGGGTCGGCCGTGTCGAGCACGGTCAGCGGCCGGCCCGTGGTCCGCGCTACGGCCTCGGCCGCGAGCGTCGCGTCACCCGTGCCGGTGAGCACCACGTGGTCCAGGTCGGCCAGCTCCGTCGTCAGCTCCGCGAACTGGGGGAGCAGCTCGCGGACGCGGTGGTGGGTGTCGAGCCGACCCGGCCCGGCTGCGGCGCCAGCCGCCGGCGGACCCCACAACGTCGGGTCCCCCGCGGCCAGCCGGCCCGGTACGTCGGCGTCGACCAGCGCCTGCCGAACGGAGGCCGGCGCGTTGGCGTCGACGATCCGTGCGCCGTACACCGCGAGACCGCCGCCGGCCTCGCCGGGTGCGTCCAGCAGGTCACCCACGCCGCCACCCGAACGGGGTGGCGGCGTGGGTGGGGCCGGAGAGCACCGTCACGCATTTCCTCCGGCCCGCGCGGCGGCGTCGGCGTTGTTCCGGGCGGCCTCGCCCGGACTGTCGGTGCCCTGCCCGGCGGCGGCCAGCGACTTGCGGACGCCGTCGAGCAACTCGTTCCAGCTCGCCTCGAACTTCTCCACGCCCTCACGTTCCAGGGTGTCGATCACGTCGGCCATGTCCACGCCCACCGATGCGAGGTCCGCGAAGACCTGCCGGGCGTCGTCGTACGCGCCGGTGACGGTGTCGGGGCGGGTCTCGCCGTGCTCGGCGTAGGCGTGGACGACCGGTTCCGGCATGGTGTTGACCGTGCCGGTGGCGATCAGTTCCTCGACGTAGATCACGTCCCGGTAGTCCGGGTTCTTGGTCGAGGTGGACGCCCAGAGCGGACGCTGCGGGTGCGCCCCGGCGCTGGCCAGGGCCTGCCAGCGGTCGGAGGAGAAGACTTCGCTGTAGCGCTCGTAGGCCAGTCGGGCGTTGGCCACCGCGGCCCGTCCCTTGAGTCCCAGCGCGCGCTCCTTGCCCGCGCTGTCCGACGCCTCGCCGGCGATCCGGTCCAGTCGCTTGTCCACCTCGGTGTCGACCCGGGAGACGAAGAACGAGGCCACCGAGCCGATCTTCGACAGGTCGTGACCGTTGGCCCTGGCCTGCTCCATGCCGGCGAGGAAGGCCTCCATCACCTGCGAGTAGCGGTCCAGCCCGAAGATGAGGGTGACGTTGACGCTGATCCCCTCGGCCAGCGTGGCGGTGATCGCCGGCAGGCCGGCCTCGGTCGCCGGGATCTTGATGAACAGGTTCGGCCGGTCCACCAGCCACCACAGTGCCTTGGCCTCAGCGACGGTACGCGGCGCCTCGTGGGCCAGTCGCGGGTCCACCTCGATGGAGACCCGGCCGTCGACGCCTGCGCTGGCGTCGTACTCCGGGCGCATCACGTCGCAGGCCCACCGTACGTCGTACGTGGTGAGCATGCGGACCGCCTCCTCGACCTCGATGCCTCGGGTGGCCAGGTCGCGCAGCTGCCAGTCGTACTCGTCGGCGTCGCTCAACGCCTTCGCGAAGATCGTCGGGTTGGTGGTCACCCCGACGACGTGCTTCTCCCGGCGCAGCTGGTCCAGCCCGCCGGAGCTCAGTCGTACCCGGGAAAGATCGTCGAGCCAGACCGCCACTCCCGCAGCGGTCAGCTCGCCCAGCCGGTCGGTCGTCATGTGGCCAACGCTCCCCTCAGTTGCCGGTCGTGAAACCGGTGATGTCACCGACCCGGGTCAGCGCCGCGTGCGCGGCGGCGACGATCCGGTCCGGAGTGAAGCCGAACTGTTCGAAGAGCACGGAGTGCGGGGCACTCGCGCCGTAGTGCTCGAGGCTGACGCTCTCGCCGCAGTCGCCGACGATCGCGCGCCAGGACATCGCGATGCCCGCCTCCACGCTCACCCGGGCCTTGATCCCGCGCGGCAGCACCGACTCCCGGTACGCCTCGTCCTGCTCGAAGAACCACTCCTGGCAGGGCATCGAGACCACCCGGGTGGGCGTGCCGTCGGCCTCCAGCCGCTCCCGAGCGGTCAGGCAGAGCTGCACCTCCGAGCCGGTGCCGACGAGGATCACCTGCGGCTTGGCGTTGGACGCCTCGGCGAGCACGTAGCCGCCCCTGGCGACGCCGTCGGCCCCGGCCAGTTGGGACCGGTCCAGGGTGGGCAGCGCCTGGCGGCTCAGCGCCAGCGCCGTCGGCCGGTCGGTGTTCTCCAGCGCCCGCCGCCAGGCCCACGCCGTCTCGTTGGCGTCGGCGGGGCGGACCACGTCCAGGCCGGGGATGGCCCGCAGCGCGGTGAGGTGCTCCACCGGCTGGTGGGTCGGGCCGTCCTCGCCGAGCCCGATGGAGTCGTGCGTCCAGACGTAGATGACCGGCAGCTTCATCAGCGCGGCCAGCCGCACCGAGGGGCGCATGTAGTCGCTGAACACCAGGAAGGTGCCGCCGTAGGGGCGGGTGCCGCCGTGCAGGGCGATGCCGTTGAGGATCGCGCCCATGGCGTGTTCGCGGATGCCGAAGTGCAGCGTGCGGCCGTACTCGTGGCCGGGGAACTCCTTGGTGGCGTACTGGCTGGGCACGAAGGAGGGCTCACCCTTCATCGTGGTGTTGTTGCTCTCGGCCAGGTCGGCCGAGCCGCCCCACAGCTCGGGCAGCACGGGGGCGAGCGCGGCCAGCACCTTGCCGGAGGCGGCCCGGGTGGCGATGCCCTTGGCGTCGGCCGGGAACTCCGGCAGCGCCTTGGTCCAGCCCTCGGGCAGGACCCGGCCGGCCAGCCGGTCGTAGAGCGCGCGGCGCTGCGGGTTGGCCTCGGACCAGGCGTCGAAGGCGGTCGTCCACTCCTGCTGTGCGGCTTCGCCCCGGCTCAGCGCCTGGCGGCTGTGGGCGAGCACCTCCTCGCTGACCTGGAAGGACGCGGCCGGGTCGAAGCCGAGGATCCGCTTGGTGGCGGCCACCTCGTCGGCGCCCAGCGCCGAACCGTGGATCTTGCCGGTGTTCTGCTTGTTCGGCGCCGGCCAGCCGATGATGGTGCGCAGCGCGATGAACGACGGGCGGCCGGTCTCCGCCTTGGCGGCCAGCAGCGCCTGGTACAGCTCCTCGACGTCCTCGTGGTAGTCGCCCTGGTCGGCGTCGCCGCGCCGCCAGTCGACCGTCTGTACGTGCCAGCCGTACGCCGCGTAGCGGGCCGCCACGTCCTCGCTCAGGGCGATGCGGGTGTCGTCCTCGATCGAGATCTCGTTGTCGTCGTAGATCACGCAGAGGTTGCCCAGCTGTTGGTGCCCGGCCAGGGCGCTGGCCTCGTGGCTGATGCCCTCCTCGATGTCGCCGTCAGAGGCGATGCACCAGATGTGGTGGTCGAAGACCGACTCACCGGGCTCGGCCTCCGGGTCGAACAGGCCGCGCTCGCGGCGGGCCGCCATGGCCATGCCGACGGCGTTGCCGAGACCCTGCCCGAGCGGGCCGGTGGTGGTCTCTACACCCGGGGTGTGGCCGTGCTCGGGGTGCCCCGGGGTGAGTGAACCCCACTGCCGCAGCGACTTGAGGTCGTCCAGGTTCAGCGGGTAGCCAGCCAGGAAGAGCTGGATGTAAAGGGTCAGGCTGGAGTGGCCGGCGGAGAGCACGAAGCGGTCCCGGCCGGGCCACAGCGGGTCGGCGGGGCTGTGTCGCATGACCCGGTTGAAAAGTAGGTACGCCGCGGGGGCGAGACTCATCGCGGTGCCCGGGTGGCCGTTGCCGGATTTCTCCACGGCGTCCATGGCCAGTACGCGGACGGTGTCCACGGCACGGCGGTCGAGATCGGTCCAGTCGAGTGCGGGGGGCGTGGATCGGTTGGCTGCCACGGTGGTTATTGCTCCTCGGCGAGATGGGCGGAACCCTCACTGGTGACCCTATCGAGCGGTGCTAAACGTGTGCCCGAGGATCTCAGCATGCTGGTCTGTACGTTTTCAGTCGCCGCCGAGGTTCAGTCCCCGGTGTGACGGTCCGCACCGTTGCCGGGTCGCCCGGGCAGCCAAAACGACAGCGCGTAGTGTGTGGGGCGGTGTGCTGGCCCGTAGCCGGTCCGGCCACCCCGAACTTCCCCCCGCTGACGCCGGAAGGTGACGATCCGTGAGCATGATCACCGAGCGCCCGGTCCGCAACTCTGCCGGACAGTCGCCGGTGGGCGCGGCGGAGGAGACCCCCGGCCGTTCCCGGGACCTGCGGGTGGTGCTGGCGGCGTACGTCACGCTGACCAAGCCGCGGATCGTCGAGCTGCTGCTGGTGACCACCGTGCCGGCGATGATGCTCGCGCACGGCGGGATGCCGTCGCTCTGGCTGGTCGCCGTGGTGCTGGTCGGTGGCTCACTCGCCGCCGGCGCGGCCAGCGTGATCAACTGCTACGTCGACCGCGACATCGACGAGGTGATGCGGCGGACCAAGCGTCGGCCGCTGCCGGCGCACACCGTGACCCCCCGCAACGCCCTGATCTTCGGCCTGGTGCTGGCGGCGGTCTCGTTGGCGATCATGACGGCCTTCACCAACCTGCTGGCCGCCGGGCTCACGCTGGCCGCCATCCTGTACTACGACGTGGTCTACACCCTCTGGCTCAAGCGCACCACGGCGGCGAACACCTTCTGGGGTGGGGCCTGTGGAGCGGCTCCGGTGCTGATCGGCTGGGCGGCGGTGACCGGGTCGCTGTCGCCGATGGCCTGGGCGCTGTTCGCGGTGGTCTTCTTCTGGCAGCTGCCGCACTTCTACCCGCTGGCGATGAAGTACAAGGACGACTACGCCCGCGCGGGCATCCCGATGCTGCCGGTAGTGGCCTCCGTCCGGCGGGTCAACGCCGAGATCGTGCTCTTCTCCTGGCTGACCGTGCTCACCTCGCTGGCCGTCTGGGCGCTCGGCCTGAGCCCGATCTACGGCGTACCGACCCTGGTGGTCGGCGCGGTCTTCCTCATCGAGGCGCACAAGCTCGCCGGTCGGGCCAGCCGGGGCGAGGCGGTCAAGCCGATGCGGCTGTTCCACTGGTCGACGACCTACCTGACCATCGTCTTCGCCGCCGCCGCCCTCGACGCCCTGCTGTAAGGAAGGGCCCCCTCTTAACGCCTCGTGCATAGGAAGGGCCCCTTCTTAACACGCAGCCAGGTGGATCGCGGCGAGCAGGCGTTTTCGAAGTGGGCTTGCCGGGTCCGCGTCCCGGGTGGAGTACCGCACAGGCAGGCGGGTTGGTCGCGGCGAGCAGGCGGGTGGACCGTCGTACCAGCAGGCGGGTGGATCGTCGGCAAGTGGCGCGGCGCCGGCCGGTGCAAGTAGGCGGGTAGATGGCGATAAATGCCGCATGTTCTGGTTCGACGACACGATTCGCATCAGGGGTGGTCCGCGTCATAGGCCCCATTGCAGGCGTTTTCTGGGCAGCGTTAAGGGCCGTTTCGCCCGGAAGAATCCGGGCGAAACACCCTCCGGCCTGCTTAAACGAAGGCGTAATGGGTATCACAAAAGGTTCATGGTTCTCGCCCGTCCGGGTGCTGGTCTGCATAGGCTCGGGTCATGACAGATGGTTCCGACACGATGCTGACGGCTGATCAGACCGCGGCCGGGCAGCCGTCCAGCGGCGTGGTCGCGGGTATCAAGTCGTTCGCCGCCGAGCACGGCGGAGCGAAGGCGGTCATCGAGTACGTCGGCAAACGCGGCGCACGGATCGTCCTGGTGGGCTCCGACGGCGCGTGGGGCGACCAGTTCGCGGAGGACACGGTCAAGGCCCGCGAGGCCTGCGCGCAGGCCGGGGTCGACGTGGAGAACGCGTGGGAGCGGGAACTGATGGACCAGATGCGCCCGAGCAACGACCTCTGGCGTTCGATGGCCCGGCGCACGATGGCCCGTTGAGATAAATTGACCAACCACCACCAGTCGACCCGGGGGGAACCCCGGGTCGCTCTCGTCACCTGCGCGGAACTACCCGAACTCGACGCGGACGACCGCCTCGTCCAGGGTCCGCTGTCCGCGCGCGGGATCGCCGCGGAGCCCGCCGTCTGGGACGACCCGACCGTCGACTGGACGGCGTACGACCTGGCGGTGCTCCGCTCGCCCTGGGACTACATGCCGCGGCGTGACGAGTTTGTCGCCTGGGCCACTCGGGTGCCCAGGCTGGCCAACCCGGCCGATGTGGTGCGCTGGAACACCGACAAGCGCTACCTGGACGAGCTCTCCTCCGCCGGTGTACCGGCGGTGCCGACCGGCTGGGTGTCGCCCGGCGAGCCGTGGCAGCCGCCCGCCGACCGGGGCGAGTACGTCATCAAGCCCGCCATCAGCGCCGGCAGCCGGGACACCGGCCGCTACGACCTGGCCGACCCGGAACACCGGCGACTGGCGCTGGCTCATGTGCGGCGGCTCGGCGCGGCCGGCCGGGTGAGCATGGTCCAGCCGTACCTCCGCGCCGTCGACACCGCCGGTGAGACCGCGCTGCTCTACCTCGCCGGCCCGGACGGCCTGATTTTCAGCCACGCGATCCGCAAGGGGCCGATGCTGACCGGGCCGGACGAGGGCGTCGAAGGGCTGTACAGGGCCGAAGAGGTGGCCCCGCGTACCGCCGACAGCGCCCAGCTCGCCGTGGCGGAGCGGGCCCTGGCCGCGGTGCCGGGCGGATCGGATCGCCTGCTCTACGCCCGGGTGGATCTGATTCCAGGTCCCGACGGCACTCCCGTGTTGGTGGAGTTGGAGCTGACCGAGCCCTCGCTGTTCATCGGGTACGCCGAGGGCGCTCCGGACCGCCTCGCCGAGGCCATCCGCATCCATCTGGGGCGCGACCGCCGATCCGGGCACGCCCACGCCGCGGGCGTCGCACCGTGACGCCCGACGTCTGACCCGTCCAGCGACGCGCGATCCGGCACCCGGCGCGTCATCCGGCCCGGCGCTCGGCGCGCGTCATCCGGCGTGCCAACCGGGACGGCACCCGGCGCGCGCCAACTGGCACGGCACCCGGCACCGCACCCGCGCCCCAGGTCGGCGTCGTTGCTCAGGCGGGGACCGGCTGCTCGGCGGACGCGATCGGCGCGGCCGCCCGCGGTGCCGTGTCGAGCGGGCGACGCTCGCGGATCGACCAGAGCACCGACAGGGTGGCGAGCCAGACCAGGCAGGATCCGAGCATGTGTGCGCCGACCAGCAGTACGGGCAGGTTCGTGAAGTACTGCACGAAGCCGATCACGCCCTGGGCAAGCTCGACCAGGAACAGCGTGCGGGCGGCGCGTACGGCCGACGCCGGGGCGCCGGCCGCGTGCAGGGCCAGCCAGAGCCCCACGGTCAGGCCGACGAGGAGGAAGACGAGGTCGGCGTGGATCTGGGAGATCGCCTGGGGGTCGAGACCGTTGCGGATCGCGTCGGCGTCGCCGGCGTGCGGACCACTGCCGGTCACCGCGACCCCGGCCACGATCACCGCCGCGCTGACCACCACCGTGCTCCAGGTCAGGGCCTGCAGCGCCGGGGGGACCAGCGGGGTCTTCGGCCCGTCCGGCTCACCGGTGCGGCGCCACAGGGCGTACGCGACGAGCAGCAACAGCATCGACACCACGAAGTGGATGCCCACGATCGAGGGGTGCAGTTGGGTGCGTACGGTGATCCCGCCGATCACGGCCTGGGCGATGATGCCGACGACCACGCCCAGCGCGAGCGGCACCACGCCCCGTCGGCGCGGCCGGTGCGCCAGCGCGGCCAGCAGGGTGGCACCCGCGATCAGCACCAGAACGAAGGTGAGCAGCCGGTTGCCGAACTCGATCGCCCCGTGCACGCCCATCTCGTCGGTGGCGACGTACGACTCGTCGGTGCAGCGGGGCCAGGTGGGACAGCCGAGCCCGGAGGCGGTCAGCCGGACCGCCCCGCCGGTGACCACGATCACCGCGTTGGCGACGATGTTGGCGAACGCGAGACGACGCAGCAGGGTGGCGGAGACCGGAAACCGGGCAGATCGCTTCACGCAGCGAATCCTACGCACCGTAGTTGACCCCGATCGGGTGACTCCGGCCCTCCGGTGGTTCGGATCACCGGGTCCGGAATTTGCGGGGCCTGGACGAATTACGTAACGTGGGTGTTGTGAAAAAGGCGGCAGGGTTCTCCGGGCACCAGCCGGCGGCTGATTCGGCCGTCGGTCGGTCCGCGCCGTCTGCTGACCGGTCGACCCGCGACCGGGTCACCCAGCTGCTGCTGGAACGGCGGGCAGCCACCGCCGCCCAGTTGGGTGACGCGCTGGGGCTAAGCCCGGCGGCGATCCGCCGGCACCTCGACGCGATGCTCGCCGAGGGTGACGTGGTCTCCCGCGAGCAGACCGTACGCGGCCACCGCGGCCGGGGCCGGCCGGCCAAGGTGTTCCTGCTGACCGACGCCGCCCGTAGCCGGTGCGGCACCCATCACTACGACAACATGGCCACCGCCGCGCTGCGCTGGATCGCCCGTACCGGTGGCGCGCGGGCGGTGGAGGAGTTCGCCGCCGAGCAGGTGGCCGCCCTGGAGGAGCGCTGTCGGGCCGCCCTGGCCCACGCCGGGGACGATCCGATGGCCCGTGCGGAGGCACTCGCCTCGGCGCTGACCGCCGAGGGATACGCTGCCAGTGCGTCCACGATCGCTTCCGGCGGCCAGCTCTGCCAGCACCACTGCCCGGTGGCGCACGTGGCCGCCGAGTTCCCCCAGCTGTGCGAGGCCGAGACCACGGTGATCTCCCGCCTGGTCGGCACCCACGTGCAGCGCCTGGCCACCATCGCGCACGGCGACGGGGTGTGCACCACGCACATTCCCGGTCCGCCGCCTGCCCAGTCCGGTAAGACCGTCACCACTGTGAGGGACAGATAGATGACCGAGCAGATCGTCCAGCCCCTGACCCAGGAGGAGCAGCTCGCTGCCCTGGGCAATTACGAGTACGGCTGGGCCGACCCGGACGTCGCCGGCGCTGCCGCCCAGCGTGGTCTCAACGAGGCGGTGGTGCGGGACATCTCGGCCAAGAAGAACGAGCCGGCCTGGATGCTCGACCTGCGGCTGAAGGGGCTGCGACTGTTCGAGCGCAAGCCGATGCCGGCCTGGGGCGCCGACCTCACCGGGATTGACTTCGACAACATCAAGTACTTCGTGCGCTCCACCGAGAAGCAGGCCACCAGCTGGGAGGACCTGCCCGAGGACATCAAGAACACGTACGACCGGCTGGGCATCCCGGAGGCGGAGAAGCAGCGCCTCGTGGCCGGTGTGGCGGCGCAGTACGAGTCCGAGGTGGTCTACCACAAGATCCGTGACGACCTGGAGGAGCAGGGTGTCGTCTTCCTCGACACCGACACCGCCCTCAAGGAGCACGAGGACCTGTTCAAGGAGTACTTCGGCACGGTGATCCCGGTCGGCGACAACAAGTTCGCCGCGCTGAACACTTCCGTGTGGTCCGGTGGCTCGTTCATCTACGTGCCGAAGGGCGTGCACGTGGAGATCCCGCTGCAGGCGTACTTCCGGATCAACACCGAGAACATGGGCCAGTTCGAGCGGACGCTGATCATCGTCGACGAGGGCGCGTACGTGCACTACGTCGAGGGCTGCACCGCGCCCATCTACTCCTCCGACTCGCTGCACAGCGCGGTGGTCGAGATCATCGTCAAGAAGAACGCCCGGTGCCGCTACACCACCATCCAGAACTGGTCGAACAACGTCTACAACCTGGTCACCAAGCGCGCGGTGTGCCACGAGGGCGCGACCATGGAGTGGGTCGACGGCAACATCGGCTCCAAGGTGACCATGAAGTACCCGGCGGTCTACATGACCGGCGAGCACGCCAAGGGCGAGGTGCTCTCGGTGGCCATGGCCGGCGAGGGCCAGCACCAGGACGCGGGCGCCAAGATGGTGCACGCCGCGCCGCACACCAGCAGCACCATCGTGTCGAAGTCGATCGCCCGGGGCGGCGGCCGCACCTCGTACCGTGGGCTGGTGCAGGTGCTGGAGGGCTCGCACAGCAGCGCCAGCACGGTCAAGTGCGACGCGCTGCTGGTCGACACCATCTCCCGCTCCGACACCTACCCGTACGTCGACATCCGTGAGGACGACGTGTCGATGGGGCACGAGGCCACCGTCTCCAAGGTCAGCGAGGACCAGCTCTTCTACCTGATGAGCCGGGGCCTGAGCGAGGACGAGGCGATGGCGATGATCGTGCGCGGCTTCATCGAGCCGGTCGCCAAGGAACTGCCGATGGAGTACGCCCTGGAGCTCAACCGCCTGATCGAGTTGCAGATGGAGGGCGCGGTCGGCTGACCCGCCCCCGCCGGCGGGCCGGCGCATGCCGGCCCGCCACCGAAGCACCAGACCGTCGTCGCAAGAACAGACCAAGGACGAGATGACTACCCAGGCTTCCGCGCCGCCCAGCACCAAGTCGCAGGCGCTTCGCTCGTACGACGTCGCCGACTTCCCGGCCCTCACCGGCCTCGAGGAGGAGTGGCGCTTCACCCCGCTCAAGCGACTGCGCGGGCTGGTCGGCGACGTTCCGACCGCGACCGGCACGGTTCGCCACGAGTACGCCGACCTGCCCGAAGGCGTCACCGTCGAGCGGATCGCGAAGGACGACCCGCGGGTCGGCAGTGTGCTGACCCCGGTCGACCGGGTCAGCGCGCTCGGCTACGGGGGTGCGGCCGAGGCGCTGCTGGTGCAGGTCGCCCGTGAGGCCGTGGTGGCCGAGCCGGTGACCCTGCGGGTGGTCGGTGAGGGCACCGACGGGCTGGCCTTCGGGCACACCTTCGTGCAGGTGGAGCGGTTCGCCGAGGCCACCCTGGTGGTGGAGCACGTCGGTTCGGCGACGCTCGCCGACAACGTCGAGGTGACGGTGGCCGACGGGGCGAAGCTGACCCTGGTCACCGTCGCCGACTGGGCCGACGACGCGGTGCAGGCGCAGCACCTGAAGGTGAAGCTGGGCCGCGACGCGCGTGTGGTGCACGTCCAGGTCAGCCTCGGTGGCGACCTGGTTCGGCAGTACACGTCGGTCGAGTACACCGACCGGGGCGGCGAGGCCGAGCTGTACGGCCTCTACTTCGCCGACTCGGGGCAGCACCTGGAGCACCGCCAGTTGGTCGACCACACCGTGCCGGACTGCCGCAGCTACGTCGGCTACCGGGGCGCGTTGCAGGGGGCCAGCGCCCGCACGGTCTGGGTCGGCGACGTGCTGATCCGTGCCGAGGCGACCGGCACCGACACGTACGAGATCAACCGGAACCTGCTACTCACCGACGGCGCGCGGGCGGACTCCGTACCCAACCTGGAGATCGAGACCGGCGAGATCGCCGGCGCCGGCCACGCGAGCGCGACCGGCCGTTTCGACGACGAGCAGCTGTTCTACCTGATGGCCCGGGGCATCCCGGAGGCCGAGGCTCGGCGCCTGGTGGTGCGTGGCTTCTTCGCCGAGCTGCTGAACAAGATCCCGGTCGAGGAGCTGCGCGAGCGCCTCGGTGCGGCGATCGAGGCGCGCCTCGCGAAGGCCGGCGCCTGATGATCCGCATCTGTTCCACCGAGGACGTGCCGAAGGGCACCGCGATCAGCGCCGACGTCGACGGCACGCAGGTTGCGCTGGTGCACGCCGAGGACGGCAACTTCTACGCCATCTACGACGAGTGCTCGCACGCCGCGGTGCCGCTGTCGGAGGGGGAGGTGGAGGGCTGCACGCTGGAGTGCTGGCTGCACGGCTCCCGCTTCGACCTGCGCACCGGTGAGCCGACCGGGCTGCCCGCCACCGAACCCGTTCCTGTCTATTCCGTCGAAGTCCGCGACGGCGACATTTATCTTTCCGTGGGCGACGACGGCCGCCCGATGCCGAGCAATGGAGTGACCCGATAATGAGCACCCTGGAGATCCGTGACCTGCAGGTGTCGGTCAAGCTGCCCGACGGTGAGCTCAAGCCGATCCTGACCGGCGTCGACCTGACCGTGCGCTCCGGCGAGACCCACGCGATCATGGGCCCGAACGGCTCCGGCAAGTCGACCCTGGCGTACGCGGTCGCCGGCCACCCGAAGTACGAGATCACCGGCGGCTCGGTGACTCTGGACGGCGAGGACGTCCTCGCGCTCTCCGTCGACGAGCGGGCCCGCGCCGGCCTCTTCCTGGCCATGCAGTACCCGGTCGAGGTGCCCGGCGTGTCGGTGGCGAACTTCCTGCGTACCGCCAAGACCGCGATCGACGGCGAGGCGCCGAAGCTGCGCACCTGGGCCGGCGAGCTGCGCGGTGCCATGGAGCGGCTGCACATGGACCCGGCCTTCGCCCAGCGCAACGTCAACGAGGGCTTCTCCGGCGGTGAGAAGAAGCGGCACGAGATCGTGCAGCTGAAGCTGCTCAAGCCGAAGATCGCCATCCTGGACGAGACCGACTCGGGCCTGGACGTGGACGCGCTGCGCGTGGTCAGCGAGGGCGTGAACCAGGTGCGCGACACCGGCGACACCGGGCTGCTGCTGATCACCCACTACACCCGGATCCTGCGCTACATCAAGCCGGACTTCGTGCACGTCTTCGTCGGCGGCCGGATCGTCGAGGAAGGCGGCCCGGAGCTGGCCGACAAGCTCGAGGATGAGGGCTACGAGCGGTACGCGGCCGGGGCCGGGTCGGCGCGAGCCTGATTTCTTCCGAAGGGAAAGGCCGGTCACGACGATGACCACCATCGCGATCCCGCCGGGGATGCCACAGTACGACGACGTGCCCCGCTACGACGTGGCGGCGGTACGCGCCGACTTCCCGATCCTCGACCGGGAGATCAACGGCCACCCGCTGGTCTACCTGGACAGCGCCAACACCTCCCACAAGCCGCGCCAGGTGCTCGATGTGCTGCGCGAGCACTACGAGCGGCACAACGCCAACGTGTCGCGCTCGGTGCACACCCTGGGCACCGAGGCCACCGAGGCGTACGAGGGGGCCCGGGGCAAGATCGCCGCGTTCGTCAACGCGCCCAGCGTCGACGAGGTGGTGTTCACCAAGAACTCCACCGAGGCGATCAACCTGGTGGCGTACGCCTTCTCCAACGCCTCGCTGCGCCCCGACGCGGACGAGAGGTTCCGGCTCGGGCCGGGTGACGAGATCGTCATCTCCGAGATGGAGCACCACTCGAACATCGTCCCGTGGCAGTTGTTGGCCGAGCGCACCGGCGCGACGCTGCGCTGGTTCCCGGTCACCGACTCCGGCCGGCTGGACGAGTCGGGGCTGACGGACCTGGTCAACGAGCGGACGAAGATCGTCTCGCTGGTGCACATGTCCAACATCCTCGGCACGGTCAACGCCACCGAGCGGATCACCGCGCGGGTCCGCGAAGTGGGGGCGCTGCTGCTGCTCGACTGCTCGCAGTCGGTGCCGCACATGCCGATCGACGTGGTCGACCTGGACGCCGACTTCATCGTCTTCACCGGACACAAGATGTGCGGCCCGACCGGCATCGGGGTGCTCTGGGGCCGGGCGGAGCTGCTCGCGACGATGCCACCGGTGCTCGGCGGCGGCTCGATGATCGAGACGGTGACGATGGGTGGCTCCACGTTCGCCGCGCCGCCGGCCCGCTTCGAGGCGGGCACCCCGCCGATCGCTGAGGCGGTTGCGCTCGGCGCCGCCGTGGACTACCTCTCCGGCCTGGGCATGCGGGCCGTGCAGTGGCACGAGAAGGAACTGACCGCGTACGCGCTGGATGCCCTGGCCACCGTGCCCGGCCTGCGGATCTTCGGCCCGGACGTGCCGGTCGGGCGGGGCGGGACGATCTCCTTCGCCCTCGGCGACGTGCATCCGCACGACGTCGGCCAGGTCCTCGACTCGCTCGGCGTGCAGGTGCGGGTCGGCCACCACTGCGCCCGGCCGGTCTGCACCCGGTTCGGGGTGCCCGCGACGACCCGCGCCTCGTTCTACCTCTACACCACGATGGAGGAGATCGACGCTCTGGTCGCGGGTCTGGAACAGGTGCGGAAGGTGTTCCGATGAGCCGGGCGACGCAGGAGCCCGGCGAATCGGCGGG
Source organism: Micromonospora qiuiae (assembly GCF_016863555.1). Lineage (GTDB taxonomy): Bacteria > Actinomycetota > Actinomycetes > Mycobacteriales > Micromonosporaceae > Micromonospora > Micromonospora qiuiae. The sequence continues at coordinate 41,467 of NZ_BOPC01000036.1, forward strand.
AGTCCGGCCTGATGCAGCTTGAGTCTCTCTACCAGGAGATCATCCTGGACCACTACAAGCATCCGCACGGTCGCGGCCTGCGTGACGCCGCCGATCCGGCCGACCAGGTCGGCGAGGCGCACCACGTCAACCCGACCTGCGGTGACGAGGTGACCATCCGGGTGGCCACCGACGGCGACACGCTGCACGATGTGTCGTACGACGGGATGGGCTGCTCGATCAGCCAGGCGTCCGCGAGCGTGCTGCACGAGTTGCTGACCGGCCGGGCCGCGAGTGAGGCGTTCGAGGTGCACGCGGCGTTCGTGGCGCTGATGTCCGGCCGTGGCCAGGTCACGCCGGATGAGGACGTGCTCGGTGACGGGGTGGCGTTCGAGGGCGTGGCCCGCTACCCCGCCCGGGTCAAGTGCGCGCTGTTGCCGTGGATGGCGTTCAAGGACGCCGCGGCACGCGCCGGTGTGGGCGTGAGCCCGACGGAGGTGAAGGCATGAGCGAGGAAACTGCCAGCACGCCGGAGGTGGGCGCCGTGGCAACCGACGACGCGACGACGCCGACGGCCGGTGGCGAGGCCGCCGCGGTCGAGTCGGCTGGCGGCCCGAAGGCCGCCGCCGCTGACGTCGAGGAGGCGATGAAGGACGTCGTCGACCCGGAGCTGGGCATCAACGTGGTCGATCTGGGCCTGGTGTACGGCGTCCACGTCGACGACGACAACGTGGCCACCCTGGACATGACGCTGACCTCGGCGGCGTGCCCGCTGACCGACGTGATCGAGGACCAGGCGCGGCAGGCGCTGACCACCGGCCCGGGTGGCGGCCTGGTCAAGGACATGCGGATCAACTGGGTCTGGCTGCCCCCGTGGGGGCCGGACAAGATCACTGACGAGGGTCGGGACCAGCTTCGCTCCCTCGGCTTCAACGTCTGACCGGTCTTCCGTCGATCGCCGTCGAGCGCGTCGCCCATCCGGGTGACGCGCTCGACGCGCGTCATTCCGACTGTTTTGGTAGGGAATAGCGCCGATGGCATCAGGAGGACCCATGGCTGACCTGCCCACCCCGCTCGTGTCCACCGAGTGGCTGGCCCAACACCTCGACGACCCGAAGCTGCGAATCCTGGACGCCACGGTGCACCTGGCCGCGCCGACCGAGGCGGGCGGGAAGTGGAGCCAGACGTCCGGTCGCCCCGACTACCTCACCGCCCACATCCCCGGCGCGGCGTTCGCGGACATCATCGACGATTTCTCCGAGCCGGACGGCGGCTGGTTCACCAAGCCATCTCCCGAACGGTTCGCCGCGGCGGCCGGCCGGCTGGGCATCGGCACCGACACGGCGGTCGTCGTGTACGCGGCCAACGTGTTCTGGGCCACCCGGCTGTGGTGGCTGCTGCTCGCCAACGGCTTCGACAACGTGGCGGTGCTCGACGGCGGGTTCGGCAAGTGGACCGCCGAGGGCCGGCCCACCCGGTCCGGGGCGGAGAGCTACCCGCCGGCGGAATTCGTCGGCACCCCTCGGCCGGAGCTCTTCGCCGAATTCGACGAGGTCAAGCAGGTGGTGGAGAGCGGCAGCGGCGCCTGCTTGATCAACTCGCTGTCGCCGGAGGACCACCACGCCACCGAGACGATCAGCTACGCGCGGCCGGGCCGGATCCCGGGCAGCCGCAACGTCTTCGTCGCCGCCCTGCTCGACCCCGCTGACGGGACGTTCCGGCCGGTGCCGGAGCTGCGTGAGATCTTCAAGGAGGTGCAGGCCCAGCCGGGGCGGAAGGTCACCTACTGCGGCGGCGGGATCGCTGCCACCGGGGACGCCCTGGCGCTGCGCCTGATCGGCGAGACCGACGTGGCGGTCTACGACGGCTCGCTGTGGGAATGGACCAACGATCCGTCCCTGCCGCTCGAGGTCGGCTGAGCGCAGCAGCGCTGCCGTAACGGGCGCGAATAATGCGTGGTCCCGGTGGCGGCACCGACGCAGGATGGTGCGGTGATCGAGCCGTACCCGACGATGCCGCCCACGGTCGCCACGACCACCGCCGTGACCCGGCAGCGGACCGTGCCCGGGATAGCCTCGCCGCACCGGTCGCTGTCGTGACCACGGCGTTCCTCGCCGGCCTGATCGCCGGCTACGGTGTCGCCATCCCGGTCGGCGCGATCGCCGTACTCATCCTCGGGCTCGCCGTGCGCACCTCGTTCCGGGTCGGTGCGTCCGGCGCGCTCGGGGTGGCCACCGCCGACGGGGTCTGTGCCGGCGTCGCGGCGTTCGGTGGCGCCATCGTCGCCGGGTGGCTGGCGCCGCTCGCCACGCCGCTGCGGCTGGCCGCGGCGGCGGTGCTGTTCGCCCTCGCCGCCCACGGGGCGTGGCGGGCCCTGCGCGTTCCCGGCCCGACACGTCCGGCGGGTGAGCGGCGTGGGTTGGACACTCCGGTGCGGGCGTTCGTCGGGATTCTCGCGCTGACCCTGCTCAACCCGGCCACTGTCGTTTATTTCACGGCGCTGGTGCTCGGCCGGGCGGACCTGGGTGGCTCCGGTACGGCCATCGCCGCCCTCTTCACCCTCGGGGTGTTCATCGCCTCGGCCAGTTGGCAGTTGCTGATCGCCGCGGGCGGCCGGGTGGTCGGCCGGGTGCTCACCAGCGACCGTGGTCGCCTGGTCACCGCCCTGCTCTCCAGCGCCATCATCGCGGCCCTCGCCGCCAGCATGCTCTTCAGCCACTGACGGTCGCCGCCGCCCGGGCTGTACACGTGTTGGTGCGAGAACCCGACGGGGACTCGGCCGGCTGACGCGCGGCCCAGTGCCTCCGGGCTGCGACGCCGGAAGGACGAGATGATCGGCTTTGATCACGAGCTGTAAACGCGATCTTCCTGACAGTGTTGATCGAATGCCGCAGATGCCCGCCCGATGAGGTTGACGAATCGAAATACGCAAGCGAGGGTGGTGATCATTTCTCGCGGGGGAGGGCGCTCCTTTGGTCAATCATGTGTGGTCTTCGGCTGTTCAAGCATGGCCCGGACGATCGCGCCGGATGGCGGTCGCGGTGGCGGTCGCATTGGTCGGGTCAGGGCTTGGTGTGGTGGCTGGTGGGTCCGAAGTCGCTATCGCGGCCACCGCTGATCCGGATTGCTCGGTGACGGTGGCTGCTGACGAGGCGGCTGCGGCCGCTTTGGCCGCCGAGTGCGGTGTGGCCGTGGAGGCGTTGAGCGAGCGGACCGAGTTCGAGCAGGTGATGGTGGAGCCGTCGGGTACGCAGACGCTGACGGTGGCGGCGGTGCCGCAGCGGATGCGCCGGACTGACGGCTCGTGGGCTGCTATCGATCCGACCCTGTCGGTGGTGGGTGATTCGGTGGTGCCGGCGGCAACGCTGGCGGATGTCAGGTTCTCGGCGGGCGGGTCGGGACCGATGGCGACATGGCAGGTTGGCGGAGCAGCGTTCACCCTGTCATGGCCGTTAGGGGCGCTGCCGGTGCCACGACTGGTAGGTGCCACGGCCGTGTATGACGACGTGCTGCCCGGGGTGAACCTGCACGTCACCGCGCTGCTGGAGGGATTCACACACTCGGTGGAGATTTCGAGTCCGGCGGCGGCGAATCCCCAGGTGCGCCAGCTGCAGTATGTGATGGGCGGGGACGTGCAGGTTGAGCCGATTGCAGATGGTGGGCTGCGGCTGGTCGAACCCGCTGGAGAGACCGTGGCGACCACTTACGCGGCGTCGATGTGGGATTCGTCGCTGGACCCTGCCATCGCTGGTGAGGTTGAGGCGTCACGCGGTGGTGATCGGGAACAGGCTGAGCCGGCGACCGGCGCGGAGCCGGGGGTCACGTCGAAGCGTACGGATGTGGCCGTCGGGGTCTCTGAGAACGACCTGACCGTGTTCGTGGACGAGGCCATGCTGGACGATCCGGAGGTTACGTGGCCGGTGTTCGTGGACCCGCCGTTCAACGGGTTGCGGTCGAAGTGGGCCTACGCGAACAACGCCAACAAGAACTGGGACGTGGGAAACCGTGCCTGGGTTGGGCGCAACTCCTACGACGGTGTGCTGTACCGGTCGTTCTTCGACTTCAACATCTCGTCGTTGCGGCACGCTGAGACTGTGGTTCTGTCGGCGAAGGTGACGATGGTGCTGGATCACTCGTGGTCGTGTGATCCGACGGCGGTGCATCTGTACCGCACGAACACGGACGGGATCACGGTTTCCAGCGGCGGCCGGATGAACTGGTCGACGCGGCCGCTGCCGTCGTCGTACCGGTTGACGTCGTGGTCAGGTAACGCCAACGAGGCGGGTGGTTGCGGCAAGACCCAACCGGACGCAGATGCGGTGTTCGAGAGCACCACCATGAAGAACGACGTGCAGGCGCGGGCACGGGCCAACGCGACGACCTACACGGTCGGCCTGTGTGCCTGCAACGCCGACGGCGATTACGAGTCCTCGCAGGGCCGGTGGAAAAAGTTCTACACCAACAAGACGTACCTGATCGTGACGTACGACCGGAAGCCGAACCCTCCGGTGGGGCAGGCGTTCTCGGCGACGACGGATTGTTACAAGGCGTGCACGTCGCCGGCGGTGGTGCGGACGACGACCCCGACGTTGGTGGCGAGTGTGTCGGATCCGTACAACGGAAATCTGCAGACGACGTTCGAGGTGCGTACGTCGGCGTCGGCGTCGGCGACGTTGGTGGCGGGCAATTCATCGGCGCCGGTGAAGACGGCGGCGCCGGGTACGGCGAGGTGGCGGGTGCCGTCCGGGTTGGCCAACGGGTCGACGTACTACTGGCGAGCGCGCTCCACGGATGAGAACAAGCTGACGGGCGGCTGGTCGACGTGGCAGACGGTGAGTGTGGACACGTCACCGCCGGTGGTGTCGTCGGTGTCGTCGACGCAGTACCCGCTGCGGGAATGGGGTGCTGTGCTGGGCACCTCAGGAACGTTTGGGCTGACCGGCGGGTCGGATGTCGCGGAATTCACCTGGTCGGTGAACAGCGGATCGGCGACGACCGTCGCCGCGTCGGGTACGAATCCAAAGACGGCGTCGGTGACGCACAACCCGACGAAGGACATGGTCAGCACGCTGAGTGTGGTGGCCAAGGACATCGCCGGCAACACCAGCCAGACCTACCTGCACCAGTTCTGGGTGTCGCCGGTGCCGAACAAGTACGCCCGCTGGAAGCTCGACGAGACATCGGGCGGTACGGCGGCGGACTCGGGGTCGGGCGGTAGCGACCTGTCGCCGGGAACGGTGTCGGGGTCGGTGTCGTTCGTGCCGGGCTATCTGGGCAACGCCGCCTCGTTCAGCGGTGCCGGTGGTGAGATCGCCACGAGCGGGCCGGTGTTGGACACCACCAAGAGCTTCACGGTGATGGCGTGGGTCCGCGCGTCGGACCTGGCCGCGCACGACTATCAGGTGGTGCTGAGCCAGGACGGTGCGACGGCCAGTCGCTTCCAGCTCATGTACAACAAGGACGTCAACGGCGGTGCGGGTGGCTGGTGCTTCGCCATGCGGCCGATCGACGGTGGCGACTCGACGAGCGCCTGTACGGATGGATCCGCCTGGGGACTACCGACCGAGGGGATGTGGGTGCACCTGGCCGGGGTGTACGACGCGGCTGCAAACAGGATCCGTGCGTATGTGATGGGTGATCCGGTCAGCTGCGGTGGCGAGACCGCCGAGACGGCCTTCACCGGGACGTGGTCGGCGACCGGGCCGTTCGCGATCGGCCGAGCGCAGTCGTCGGGTTCGGCCGCGAACCGCTGGCGTGGAGAGATTGACGACGTTTACGCCTTCCAGCGGACGTTGTCGGCGTTGGAGATCTGCGAACAAGCCATCCAGTGAGCACCACGCGGTTCATCCCGTTCCATCTCTTTCTTGGCAAGCAACGTGGGGAGCAATGCCATGAGCGTTGAAGTCGACAATCCGTCGCGGCGAGTGAAGGCGAAGATCGGTACGGAGCATCGGTTGCGATTGTTGGCTGCTCCGCTGGCGCTGGTGTTGGCAGTAACGTTGTTCGAGCAGCCTTCGGTGGCCGAGGCGGCGCCGACGTGGGAGCCGCCGAAGCCGGGCGAGGTCATTGGGCTCAAGGTCACCGACGCCAAGCCGGAGAACTCGCGGGCCGCGTTCTCGGCGGAATCGAGGGTGGTGCGTGGTCCGCGGCCGGTGGTGTGGCCGGCGGCGGGTACGGCGACAGCCCGCCCGAAGATGGCCGGTGTGGCTCGGGCCGGCAGTCTGCCGGTGACGGTGGCCGCGGTGGAACCGGAAGGGTTCAGCGCACGGGGCGTGGCCGGGCCGGATGCCGTGTCGGTGCGGGTGTTCGACCGGACGGCCACGGCGCGGGCCGGGGTCCAGGGAGTGCTGTTGAGCCTGGCCCGCTCGGATGGCAATTCAGGTGCCGGTCGAGTGACCGTCGGATTGGACTATTCGGGATTCGCGCACGCCTTCGGTGGGGACTGGGCGTCGCGGTTGCGGTTGGTGCAACGTCCCGCCTGTGCTTTGACCACGCCACAGCTGCCGGAGTGCCAAATTTTCACGCCGGTACCGACGGTCAACAACCCTCAGGCATCGACGCTGTCGGCGGAGGTGAGCCTGTCGGGCGAGACGATGACGGTGCTGGCCGCGCAGGCGGACCCGGGCGGCGACAACGGCGACTACAAGGCGACGGATCTGTCGCCGGCCGGCACCTGGGACGTGTCGAGCCAGACCGGTGACTTCTCCTGGTCCTACGAGATGCGGATGCCTCCTGCGCTGGGTGGCCCCGAGCCCAACGTGAGCCTTGCCTACTCGTCAGGCAGCGTGGACGGTCTGACGGCCATGTCGAACAACCAGGGTGGTTGGGTTGGTGACGGCTGGGCCTCCTGGCCGGGCTTCATCGAGCGGCGCTACGCCTCTTGCGCGGACGACAATCCCGGTCACAAAACCGGCGATCTGTGCTGGTTCAACGACAACGCGACCCTGTCCTTGAATGGCCGGGCAGGCGAGCTGATCCGTGACGGTTCGGTGTGGCGGCTGAAGGACGACGACGGCACCAAGATCGAGCGGCTCACCGACTCGGGGCGGGACAACGGGGACAACGACAACGAGTACTGGAAGCTGACTACCACCGACGGGGTCCAGTACTACTTCGGCTACCACAAGCTGCCGGGCTGGTCGTCTGGCAATCCAGTGACCAACTCGACGTGGACGGCGCCGGTGTACGGCAACGACTCCGGCGAGCCGTGCTACAACTCGACGTTCGCCAACGCCCGCTGCGATCAGGCGTGGCGGTGGAACCTCGACTACGTGGTCGACCCGAACGACAACTCCCTGGCCTACTTCTACAATAAGGAGACCGGGGCGTACGGGCGCAACCTGACACCGAGCCAGCGGACCACCTACGACCGGGGTGGTTACCTGGAGCGCATCGAGTACGGGATGCGTGAGGGCTCCGAGTACAGCGCTGCGGCGCCGCTGCGGGTGGTCTTCGAGACCAAGGAGCGGTGCCTGTCAAACTGCTGGACGGGGGCGGCGTGGACGTCGGACCCGAAGCCGGCCTCGTGGCCGGACACCCCGTGGGACCAGTACTGCAAGGCGTCGCCCTGCACCGAGATGGTGTCGCCGACGTTCTGGTCCGCGCGGCGGCTGACCAAGGTCACCGCCCAGCTGCGCAACGGTACCTCGTCGTATCGGGATGTAGAGTCCTGGGCGTTGCGGCATGAGTTCATCAATGCCGGCACCGGTGAGGGCACCCCGATGTGGCTGCGTGGCGTGACCCGGACCGGCCATGTGACCACCGCCGGCGGTGCGATCGTCTCCGACCCGGAGATCACGTTCAACCCGGGAGCAGAGCCGTTGGCGAACCGGGTTGACGGCCCCTCGGATCAACGCACCGAGTTGAACCGGTGGCGGATCAAGCAGATCCGCACCGAGTCCGGTGGCGACATCCTAATCACCTACTCCGGCCACGACTGCACCCGCAGCAGCCTGCCGACGCCGCATTCGAACACCAAGCGGTGCATGCCTGCGTACTTCTCCTGGCCGGGCAGTGGTGACCCGACACTCGACTGGTTCCACAAGTACGTGGTCACTCGTGTGGACCAGGACGACCTGGTCACCGACCAGCCGAACCAGACCACGTTCTACGACTACCTGGACAACCCAGCGTGGGCGTACAACACCGATGAGCTGACCAAGGACAAGCACCGCACCTGGGGTGAGTGGCGCGGTTACGGCCGGGTGCGGGTGCGCCAGGGCGACCCGACCAACGGCGTGCAGACCGCGGTCGAGTACCGCTACCTGCGCGGCATGCATGGTGACAAGCAGCCCAGCGGCACCCGCAGCGTGCAGGTGTCGGACACCTGGGGTGGATCGATCACCGATCATGAGTCGTTGCAGGGCTTCGTACGGCAGGAGATCACCTACAACGGCGTTGGCGGCGCGGAGGTGTCCTCGACGCTCAATGAACCGTGGAGGTTAGGACCGACCGCGACGCGCACGCGTAGTGGGGTGACCACCAACGCATGGAAGGTTGACACGGCCTCGACTCGTAGCCGCACTGCACTGGCCAGTGGCGGATTCCGCACTACCAAAGCCGCCACTACATATAACTCGGACGGCCTACCGGCGGCGGTTGATGATTCCGGTGATGAGGCCATAAGTGGGGATGAGACGTGCACCCGGATCAGCTATGCCCGCAACGACGGCATCTGGATGATCGACCGGGTCAGCCAGACTGAGGTGCTGTCGGTGAAGTGCGCTGACGCGGCCACGCCGGCAGCACCCGCCACCGTCCTGAAACGGGAGCGGTCGTTCTACGACAGTTACATCAACGACTCGTCGTTCGGTGCGGCTCCGACCAAGGGAAACGCCGTCCGTACCGAGGAACTGGAAAGGTTTAGTGGTTCGGCCCCGGTATATGTGCGCACCGCGTCGAACACTTATGACGCCAACGGCCGTGTTATCTCCACGACCGATGCCCGGGGCCACACCACCAGCACCGTCTACACCACCAGCAACGGGGGACTGGTCACCCAGACAGTGGTGACCAACCCACTCCAGCACGCGACGACCACCTTGTGGGAGCCAGCGTGGGAACAGCCCACGAAGGTCACCGACCCGAACGGAGCGGTAACTGACCAGACGTACGATGGGCTGGGACGCCTGACCGACGTGTGGCAGCCCGGGCGGAACAAGGCCACCCAGACTCCGAGCATGAAGATCAGCTACCTGGTGCGTAACAGTCGCGGACCGACTGCGGTCACCACCGAGACGCTGCTGGTCACCGGCAGCAACTACCGTAAGTCCGTGGAGTTGTTCGACGGCTTCCTGCGTGCGCGGCAGACCCAGATTCAGGCCACGGGGGGCGGACGGCTGCTGACCGAGACGTTCCACAACACGCGCGGTGAGGTGGAGTGGACGTCGCAGCCGTACTATGACACAACCAACGGGGCGCCCTCGACGACGCTCGGTACTCCGCAGGGGCAGATCCCGTCGATTACGCAGAACGTGTACGACGGGGCTGGCCGGCAGACAACGGAGATCCTCAAGGCACTCGGGGTGGAGAAGTGGCGCACGACGATCAGCTACGGCGGGGACCGGACCCACGTCACCCCACCGGCGGGTGGCACCGCCAGCACCACGATCACCGACGTCAAGGGCCAGGTCGTCAGGCTGCGGCAGTACAAGAACCGTGCCGACGTGGGCTCGACCGACCCGGCCAAGTTCGACGAGACGCAGTACACCTACACCCTGCTCGGGCAGCAGAAGACCGTGCGGGACCCGGCGGGCAACACCTGGTCGTACAACTACGACCTGCGTGGCAGGGAGATCCAGTCGATCGATCCGGACAAGGGCACGACGATCTCCACCTATGACGCGGCGGGTAATGTGCTCACGAGCACCGCGCCGTTGGGAACCGGAACTGCCACCACCGCCTACACGTACGACGAGTTGGGTCGGAAGATCAGCCTGCGTGACGGCAGCCCGACGGGGGCGAAGCGGGCCGAGTGGGTGTACGACACGCTGCCCAACGGCAAGGGCAAGCTAACTTCGGCGACTCGTTACATCGGTGGTCAGGCGTGGATCAACCGGACCGACTCATATGATACGTCCGGTCGGCCCACCTCCACGTCACTGGTGGTGCCGTCGTCGGAATCGCAGTTGTGCGCGGCGGCGGCGCCGAACACCTGCACGTACACCACGACCACTACCTACCGGGTCAACGGTAAGGTCCATCAGGTGACCTTGCCAGCTGCGGCGGATCTGCCATCCGAGCGACTGAACTATGGCTACAACGACGTTGATGATGAGGGTGGGCTGCTGTCGCCGGTGCAGATATATGAGGCGGTGACCTACAACAAGCTGGGGCAGCTGACCGGGCGGGAGTTCGGTGCGTACGGCTACCGGGTGGCGGTCGTCTCTGATTACGACGAGCCGACCCGCCGGTTGAAGGGCACCAATGTGGTGCCGGAACTGAAGCCGGAGGCGGCGAATTGGACGTACGACTACGACCCAGCCGGGAATGTCACCAGGATCAGGGAGCAGCCGCAGGGGCAGGCGGCGGACACGCAGTGCTACGCCTATGACTATCTACGCCGCTTGACTCGGGCCTGGACGCCGAACTCCGGTGACTGTGCTGCGAGCCCGACGGTTGGTGGGCTTGGTGGTCCGGCGGCGTACTGGCACTCCTGGACTTTCGATGTCACCGGTAACCGGCTGACTGAGACCCGGCACGCGGCGACTAACACCCTCTACACCTACACCCACCCTGCGGCCGGGTCGGCCCGCCCGCATTCGGTCACCAACGTCACCGTCACCGGTAATGCCTCCTGGAGCCGCAACTATGGCTACGACAACGCCGGTAACACTGTCACCCGGCCGACGGCCAGCGGTGTCACCCAAACCTTGGCCTGGAATCCGGAAGGGCGTGTGGACAGCATCACCGAAGGGGGTGCCACTACCAGTTTCCGTTACGATGCCGATGGCAACCGCCTGACCCGGACCGAGGCCACTGGCAGAACGCTCTACCTGCCCGGTGGTCTGGAGGTGCGTTACACCAATTCCACCGCAGCTAAGACCGCGACCCGCTACTACAGCCATGCCGGTGCCACGATCGCGATGCGGACCAGTAGCAGCCTGCACTGGATCGTGGGTGATCACCACGGCACCGCCGAGGTGAGCATCAACGCCACCACTCTGGCCGTTGCCAAACGCCGCACCTTGCCCTACGGCGACACCCGTGGTAGTGAATCCGGCACCTGGCCGTCCCTGATGGACAAGGGATTCGTCGGCGGCACCAAAGATCCCAGCGGCCTGATCCACATCGGCGCACGAGAATACGATTCCTTCATCGGCCGGTTCATCTCGGTCGACCCGATCATGGACCTCGCCAACCCGCAACAGATGCACGGGTATGCCTACGCCAACAACTCCCCGGCTACCTACAGCGACCCCACCGGCCTCTACTTCGAAGAAGGAGGCGGCCAGAACCGCCGCGCCTACGTCACCAAAACCTCCTCGGGAAAGAGCAAGGTGAAGGTCACGGGGCAGCCGGTGAAGGTAAGCAGGAAGACGACGCCCACTCCCGCTACCGCGCTTAGTAAGGGAAAGGGCAAAGGTAGTAGTGGTCCGGGATCGGGTGCCAATTCCAAGGACGGGTTTACCGGTAGCTCCCTCGGCTACCACCAGGCAAGATGGTGCTTGGACATGGGTCTGCTTGCCTGTGCGAGAGGGATTGTGATCCAGCAAAAAGCCCTCAGCGTGTCGAATCGCCTCGCTGATCAGTTCCGTTGGTCAACGGGTCGCCGTAATGCCTTCCGTCATTCTTATTGGATGGGACTGATGACGGTTCATGGCTTTACGTATGACCAGGCGATTGAGCTCGGTGTCGCGCATGAAGAGGACACTGACACGCCAGGAGAGCTTCCTGGATCGCCAGACTCCAACGCCGATCTGCATAACAATTCGGTCGGTGCCCGCATCGGCGTAGATGTTCGGCCTTGGCACGTCGCCGCTACCGGTATCGGCGCGACTGCTGAGCATGAAAAGGCGTTGGAAGATAGGCTGATGTTGATGGTGGGCGGAAGCGCTCCCGGTCGTGGTCCCGGAGTACCTAAGCGTGGAGCAGCCTCCTACATCTCGGTATGTACCCGTGACGGGTGGCTCGTCATGATTGAGCCGGGGAAGTGAGACGTGCGGGTGATTGAGTGGAAACGGCGGAGAAAATCGATTCGGAATTGGCCGGTCCTGGTTACTGGGCCATTGGCCCTGCTGATGATTGCAATGGCCAGCGGATGCCAATGGGTCTCACATTCGGTGCAGTACGTGACGGTCTCGAGCCCCGTCTGGTCGAACAGCGGATGGGTGTATTACTTGCGTGAGGTGTCTTCCGAAGGAAGGCAACTATGGCGAGAGCAGTCAGGGAATGGATCTGGCGAGATCGTCCTGGATCAGACTGCGGCCGGAACGGTCTGCCTAGGTGGCGCTTTTAGCTTCCTCTACCAATCGCCTGCAGGAGGGTTGGGGGTGGCGGTGGAGTGCGACTCCGGCACTCGGACGGAACTCCTCAGCTACTCGGATGAGAAGGAGCAGCTCGATCCCCGTTCCTCAGTCCCATTTCTCGGCGATGTGGCACTCAGCGACGATGAAGCGACGGGCTATGCTGAGGTGCCACGAGGATGCGGCATAGCAATTCAACCTCTCGTCGCCGGCAAGTTAACGGACTTCGGTTCCAAGATCACGGTAGACGGGAAGAAGTTCAATATTAGCGGTGGGGACCATGACTGTGGCGCAGTAGCCTGGGTGCGGTCGCCTGTGGTTTCTGATGACAGGTTGTTCTTCCTGGTTGCGCCGGATTCTCTCGGCAAGCTGCCGGTCCAGACGTCGGATGCGCTGGAAGGATTCAGCTGGCAACTCGTGCTGTGGGATTTAAGAGTCGATTCAGCTAGGTCCGTGGCCAAGATTCCGGGCATTGCTGATCTTGCGGCGTCTCCGGATGGCCAAACCGTAATCGCAGCGATTCACTCCCGAGGCGAAGCTAGCGGGGTTTGGACTGTGGACGTCGCCAGCGGACAGATGTCACAAGTCGTAGCTGGGAAGGAGGCCTACCACCCTAGCTTCTCGCCCGACGGCAGGGGTTTTGTGTACGCCGACAATCTCAGCCGCTTGAGATTCGGTTCAACTCCCACGAAATAGTTTGCGACATCCGCACATGGTGGGGTTGCCGGACGACGTCCGGCAACCCCACCATGTAGGCACGGCCGTTTCATGATCACGTCGTGAGGTCGAGGATGGTGAATGGTCTGGTCATGTTGCGGGCGGCCCAGCGGGTGGCTTCGGTGATGTCGGGTCGGCCGGCCAGGCGTAGGGCGTTGATGGCGAGGTTGCGGAGTGAGGCCAGGACGCGGGGTCCGGATCGGGTGGGCACTGTTGATTGGTCTTCTCGGTAGCAGGTGTCGCGGATGAAGTGCAGGGTTTCGATGGCCCAGTGACCGCGGTTGTAGGCGGCCAGTTCTGCTGGGCTGGCCTGGTCGGGGATGCGGCTGGTGATGGCGAGTTGCGCGGCTGCGGACTGTTTCCGCTGGTGTTGTCGGTGACGTGGCGTCAGGACGACCGTGACCGGATGATCACGCCCCTGCCCGCAACGGCCTCCAGACATGCCAGTAACAACTCCAGCAGATCGCGACACGAAGGCGTGAACGACACGTCCAGTGGCGCGGGCACCGAATCGACAGTAGGGATGACAGACTGCGGCATGACGAAGCTCCGCCGTGCCCCCTGGAGGTGACAGAGTGAGGAGCATTTGCAGGAGATGTCCGGTTGGCCGGCGCGGCGCCTTCAGGGGCCGACTGGTCACCGATCCTGGCCAACCTCGCGCTGAGACTCGAAGAGGCAGGAACGGACAGGGCTCGACGAGTGTCAGTCCTGCGGGAAATCCTGGTCATGTATCAAGGTGGCATGGCCGGATTTCAGGATCTCGTCCTTCAGGACCGGAATGGGGTGTACCCACAGCACGAACCCTTTCACCGACTCCGCCGTCAGTTGGTCGAGAAAGCCATCCGGGAACTGTGACGGCAGTTGTGGTGACGGCTGAACGGCTCTCTCGAGTCCCCGGCGCTCGTCGCTGCACTTGTTCTGGTATCTGCTGCGCCGACATCGTCAGGTGATTTCGAGGTAGCCAGGCACGACATCGCACCTCTCCCGCCGGGCGGTGGTGATCTCCCGTGCCGTACGGTCAGGTCATGAGCAGCCGACCTGCCGCCGGGGGTGGCCGGTGGGTCGAGGTCGACCCGGCCCGCATCGCCCGCTGGGTCGCCGGCTTCACCGACCGGCACGGTCCGCCCACGACGAGCCTCCAGGGGTACGGCCTGCTGCTGTCGGCTCCGGACGGTGCCACCGCCGAGTTGCACACCCCACCGGGTGCACCGGCGACCACCGTTAACGTGGATGCGTTCGTGGCCGCTGTCACCGCGCCCCGCCGGATCGGTCTGCTGCTGGCGCGCAAGGGCGCGGTGGCGCTGGGCATCGCCGAGGGGGAGCGGCTGCCGGTGCACAAGGTGGACACCCGTTACGTGCAGGGGCGTACCGCTGCGGGTGGTTGGTCGCAGCAGCGCTTCGCGCGGCGGCGGGAGAACCAGGCGAAGGCGGCGCTGGCCGAGGCGGCGGACCTCGCGGTGCGGCTCCTGCTTCCGGAGGTCGACCGTTTGGATGCGGTGGTCGCTGGCGGCGACCGGCGGGCGGTGGACGGAATCCTCGCCGATCGGCGACTCGCCCCGTTGGCCGCGCTGCGGGCCGACCGACTGCTCGACGTGCCGGAACCCCGGTACGCGGTGCTGGTCGCCGCGGTCGCCGCCGCCCGGGCCGTACACGTGCTGGTGCGGGAACCCGACCGCGACTCGGCCAACTGACGGCGCGGCCCAGTGCCTCCGGGATGCGACACGGTCTCCTGGCGCAGGCATCATTCAGCAGGGCGGCGGAGGCGTGGGTGATGCTGCGTTGAATGGAGGAAGCCTGAAAATATAAGGAGGCTGGTTCTTGCATTTTGTACAGCCGCGTTGGCAGCCCTCGTTGATCCACCCACCAATCTTGGACACTTCCTGCCCCCAGAGGGGCCTTCCGGGTCCAAGATTCACTGCAGTGGTGGTGACTTTCGGGACATATCGGGGCGAGGTGGGCGCTGTGCCGGGGACGCGGTGCCTGGGGGTGTGAGCGGCGCGGGTTGCGGCATGTCGGGTGTTGGGGTGCTCAGGGAATCTCCTGTTAGCGACAAGACTTTTGTCAGGTGCCTAACACGTGCCGGTGAGAAGGGTTCCCTTCTCTACCGTAGGCGTTAATAAGGGGCCCTTCCTTACACCTCAGGCGGCGCCGCTGAAGGTGTCGCAGGAGGCCGGATCGCCGGTTTCGTAGCCCCGGTTGAACCAGCGCTTGCGGTCGGCCGACGAGCCGTGGGTGAACTCGTCGGGGTTGATCGGGCGGTTGGCCCGCTTGGAGATGGCGTCGTCGCCGATCGCCTCGGCGGTGTCGATGGCCTCGGCGATGTCCCGCTCCGTGATGCTCTTGAAGATCTTCTGGCCGCTGCTGTCGGCGGTGCCGGTGGCGTTGCGCGCCCACGCGCCGGCATAGCAGTCGGCCTGCAACTCCAGGCGCACCGACAGGGCGTTGGCGTTGCCCGGGTCGCGCTGCTGCTGGCGGCGGACCTGCTCGTTGGTGCCGAGCAGGTTCTGCACGTGGTGGCCGTACTCGTGGGCCAGCACGTACGGCTGGGCGAACTCGCCGGAGGCACCAAGTTGCTGGGCTAGCACCTGGTAGAACGACAGGTCGATGTAGACCAGCGAGTCCGCCGGGCAGTAGAACGGGCCGACGCCGGAGTCGGCGGCGCCGCAGGCGGTGTTGACGGCCTGGCTGAAGAAGACGGTACGGGTCGGGCGGTACTGCTCGCCGAGGGCCTGCGGCAGGGCGGTGCGCCAGTACGCCTGGATCGAGTTGACGTAGAGCGTGTTGCGGCAGTCCAACTGCTTCAGCGCGTCCGGGGCCGCGCAGCGTTGCTCCAGGGCGGTGTTGTCGCCCTGTTCGTCGCCGGTCATGGCGTTCAGGCCGAATCCGCCGCCGACCAGGGCCACCAGCACGGCGATGATGATCCCGACGATGCCGCCGCGCCCGCCGCCGATCGGGATCGGGATCGGGATGCCCAGCCCACCGCCGCCTCCGCCGCTACCTCGCCGGTCCTGGACCTGGCTGGTGTCGATCCGCGCGTTCTCGTTCAGCTCCATGATGACCCCGATCAGTCAGTGGCTCGCGGGCCGCTACCGCTCCGGATGGCGATTCCGGTACCCGACGATCTTGGTTGGTAATCCCCGAGGAGTGTTCACCGGGTCCCGGTACACTTGCCGGGTGCTGCGCTGCGAAGGCTGAACGCCCCGCGCCGACGGGTCGATCCATGACCCGCCGGCGCTTTCGTGTGCCCTGAGTCAGCCCTTCGGATCCTGAGAGCGAGTACCCCGAGATGATCACTGCCACCGGCCTGGAACTGCGCGCCGGCGCCCGGATCCTGCTGTCCGACACCACGCTGCGGGTGCAGCCGGGTGACCGGATCGGCCTGGTCGGCCGCAACGGCGCCGGCAAGACCACCACGCTGAAGGTGCTCGCCGGCGAGGGACAGCCGTACGCCGGGCAGGTCGACCGACGCAGCGCCGTCGGTTACCTCCCGCAGGACCCGCGTACCGGCGACCTGGACGTCACCGGCCGGGACCGAGTGCTCTCCGCCCGTGGCCTGGACGTCCTGATGACGCAGATGAAGGAGCTGGAGCAGCGACTCGCCGACGGCGGGGACGAGAAACTGGTCCGCCGCTACGGCGCGCTGGAGGACCAGTTCGCCGCGCTCGGTGGGTACGCCGCCGAGGCCGAGGCGGCCCGGATCTGCGCCAACCTGGGGCTGCCCGACCGGGCCCTGGCCCAGACCATCGGCACCCTCTCCGGCGGTCAGCGCCGACGCATCGAGCTGGCCCGGATCCTGTTCCGCGACGCTGCCGACGACGGTGGCGGCATCCTGCTGCTCGACGAGCCCACCAACCACCTCGACGCCGACTCGATCACCTGGCTGCGCGGCTTCCTCGCCAACCACAAGGGCGGGTTGATCGTGATCTCCCACGACGGCGACCTGCTGGAGTCGGTGGTCAACAAGGTCTGGTTCCTCGACGCCACCCGGTCGGTGGTCGACGTCTACAACCTCGGCTGGAAGGCGTACCTGGAGGCGCGGGAGACCGACGAGCGGCGCCGCCGCCGGGAGCGGGCCAACGCCGAGAAGAAGGCCGGCGCGCTGATGGCCCAGGCCGACAAGATGCGGGCCAAGGCCACCAAGACCGTCGCCGCGCAGAACATGGCCCGCCGGGCCGAGCGGCTGATGTCCGGCCTGGAGGAGGTACGCGTCGCCGACAAGGTGGCCAAGGTGCGCTTCCCCGCCCCGGCCCCGTGCGGCAAGACCCCACTGACCGCGACCGGCCTGTCGAAGTCGTACGGCTCGTTGGAGATCTTCACCGACGTCAGCGTGGCGGTGGACCGCGGCTCGCGGGTCGCCATCCTCGGCCTCAACGGCGCCGGCAAGACGACGCTGCTGCGGATGCTCGGCGGCCTGCTGGAGCCGGACACCGGCGAGGTGCACTCCGGCCACGGGCTGCGGTTGGGCTACTACGCCCAGGAGCACGAGACGCTCGACGTGGAGCGGACCGTGCTGGAGAACATGCGGGCCGCGGCGATCGAGCAGACCGACACCGAGCTGCGCAAGATCCTGGGCGCGTTCCTCTTCTCCGGCGAGGACGTCGACAAGCCGGCCGGGGTGCTCTCCGGCGGGGAGAAGACCCGGCTGGCCCTGGCCACCCTGGTCTGCTCCGGCGCCAACGTGCTGCTGCTCGACGAGCCGACCAACAACCTCGACCCGGTCAGCCGCGAGCAGGTGCTCGACGCCATCGCCCGCTACCCCGGGGCGATCGTGCTGGTCACCCACGACCCCGGCGCGGTCACCGCTCTGAAGCCCGACCGCGCCATCCTGCTGCCCGACGGCGACGAGGACGCCTGGAGCGACGACCTCCTAGAACTCGTCGAACTCGCCTGAGGTGCAAGGAAGGGCACCTTTTTAACGCCTGCGGTAGAGGAAGGGGCCCCTTTTAACACGAAGCGCCGACGCGATCAGCGGGCCAGGTCGAGCAGATGGCCGACGACGCCGGAGGTGGCCAGGATGACCACTCCGATGGCGACGAAGACCGCCGGGACCAGCCACCGGCCGGCGCGTTCGACCAGCCGGGTCACCGCCGGGCGTCCGCCGAGCCAGGCGCCGGCCGCACACCACACCGCGATGAGCACCACGAAGGCCAGTACGAAGACGGCCGTGTAGGCGGGGTCGAGCGTACGGAACACGGGCACGTAGACGGCCACGTTGTCGGCGCCGTTGGCCACTGTCACGCCGGCCACGCCGAGGGTGCCGGCGACCACTGGCGGTGCCTCCTCGTCGTCGCGGTGCAGCAGTGCGCGTACGCCGAGGGCGATCGGCAGCAGCCCGAGCAGGCCGGTCCACTCGTCGGGCACCACCAACAGCCCGGCCGCGACCACGGCGCTGAGTAGCACGAGTGCCCCGATGCCGAGGTACTGGCCAGCGACGATCTGCCATGCCCTGGGGCGGCCAGCGGTGCGGGCGGTGATGAAGAACAGCGTCAGGATGACGATGTCGTCGATGTCGGTGGCGGCGAATACCACGGCGGCTGCGGCCGCGGTGCCGATCAGGTCGAGCACGGCAGGCAGGCTACCGGCTACGTCGGTCGATGCGTTGCCCGACCGGCGTCGTACGGTGGGCGGGGCCGGCCGCTGCCGGAGGGGGACGGGGCCATCGCGCAGTGCGCTCGGGCCCGACGTCGGTCTGCCGGGCCAAATCGGGGCGGACCGGGTCGGGGCCATCACCTATCGGGAAGCTGACATTGCATAGCGTGTCGGTTGGCGAATAGTTGATATCTGGCGCATGATCGTTCGAGGCGGTCTAATAGGTGGGACCGTATCCGAACCGCACAGTCTGGGACGTGAGGACACAGCATGGCAGCCACGGGCACAGCCACCAGCACTGAGAAGGGTCGCCGGATCGTCGGAGCCGAGCGCCAGACGCTCGCCAAGGACCTGGTCAAGCGGTACACCGGGGGAGAGAGCATCCGGGCCCTCGCGGCCTCGACCGGCCGCTCCTACGGTTTTATCCACCGGGTGCTCACCGAGTCCGGGGTGCAACTACGGCAGCGCGGCGGCGCTCGGCGCCGCAAGAAGGCGTGACGCGTCGGTCAGCGTTGCTCACCACAACCGCGACCCGGGCCGCCTGGTGACTGCCGAGGCGACCGGGGTCCGACTAAAATGCGACGGGCCGGTAGCCACTGTCACCCTGTGCCGGCCCGACGTGCTCAACGCGCAGACCCCGACGATGTGGCGCGCGATGAGTGACTTCTCCCGTGACCTGCCCGGTGACGTACGCGTCGTGATCGTCCGGGGCGAGGGGCGGGCGTTCTCCGCTGGTCTCGACCTGTCGGTCGCGGGTGCCTCCGGGCCTGGTTCCTTCGCCGAGCTGTCCGCCCTGTCCGAGGCGGACTGCGCCGACCGGATCGCCGAGTTCCAGGGCGCTTTCACCTGGCTGCACCGGCCGGACATCATCTCCATCGCCGCCGTGCGAGGGCACGCCATCGGCGCCGGCTTTCAGCTGGCGCTCGCCTGCGACCTGCGGGTGCTGGCCGAGGACGTGAAGCTGTCCATGGCCGAGGTCACCCTGGGTCTGGTGCCGGACCTGGCCGGCACCCGACGCCTGGTCGAGCTGGTCGGCTATTCCCGGGCGCTGGAGATCTGCGCCACCGGCCGGCGGCTGGGCGCCGCCGAGGCGGACCGGATCGGTCTGGCCACGCTGGTCGTACCAGAGGTTGAGCTGGACGACGCGGTGCGGGACCTCGCCGCGGGGCTGCTCGCCAACGACCGGAACGCCGTGGTGGAGATCAAGGCGCTGCTCGCCGGCGCGGCCGGGCGGACCCAGGCCGAGCAGCAGCGGGCCGAGCGTGAGGCGCAGGCGCGGCGACTGCGCGACCTCGTCGGGCGCGGGGAGTAGTGGTAAGGACCGTTCGGGAAGAACCTGATTACTCGCGAGGTTGTCGTAGGCATCGGGAGAATTGGCTCGACGGCGTGCTGAGCACGACCACCCGGAGGTGACGGTGTCCAACCACATGACCGCCGGCGGCATGGGCGGTTGGAGCATGCTCCGGTCGATGCGCAGCCGCGACGAGATTTCCACCCACCGGTTGCAGCGCGGAGTCGCTCGCCGCGTCGTGGCGTTCGCCCGGCCCTACCGGCGCGACATCATCGTCTTCCTGATCACGGTGATCGTCGCCGCGGTGATCGGGGTGGCCACCCCGCTGCTGGCCGGTGACGTCATCGACGCGATCACCCGGGGCGGCCCCGAGGCCGGCGCGCTGGTGATCCGGCTCGCCCTGTTCATCGCCGCGCTTGCGGTCGCGGACGCACTGCTCTCGCTGGCCCAACGGTGGTATTCGGCGCGCATCGGCGAGGGCATCATCCTCGACCTGCGCACCCGGGTCTACGATCACGTGCAGCGGATGCCGCTGCAGTTCTTCACCCGCACCCAGACCGGTGCGCTGGTCAGCCGGCTCAACAACGACGTGCTCGGTGCTCAGCGGGCCTTCACCTCGACGCTGTCCGGCGTGGTCAGCAACGTGATCCAACTGGTGCTCACCGCCGCGGTGATGCTCACCCTCTCCTGGCAGATCACCGCGCTGTCGCTGGTGCTGCTGCCGGTGTTCATCATCCCGGCGCGGCGGGTCGGCCGGCGGCTGGCCGAGATCACACGCGAGTCGTACAACCTCGACGCCAAGATGAACGCGACCATGACCGAGCGGTTCGGGGTCGCCGGCGCGCTGCTGGTGAAGCTCTTCGGCCGGCCGGACGCGGAGGCGGCCCGGTTCGCCGCCCGCGCCGAGCGGGTACGCGACATCGGCATCACCTCCGCGATGTACTCGCGGACGTTCTTCGTGGCGATGCTGCTGGTGGCCTCGCTGGCTCAGGCCCTCACCTACGGGCTCGGCGGTTGGCTGGCGGTGACCGGCGACGTCAGCGCCGGCACGGTGGTCACCCTGGCCCTGCTGCTCACCCGGCTCTACGGCCCGCTCACCGCGCTCAGCAACGTGCGGGTCGACGTGATGAGCGCGCTCGTCTCCTTCGACCGGGTCTTCGAGGTGCTCGACCTGGAGCCGGCGATCAGGGAGCGGGCCGACGCGGTGCCGGTGCCCCGGGAGGCCGGCACGGTGGAGTTCCGCGACGTGCGCTTCCGCTACCCCAGCGCCGCGGAGATCTCTCTCGCGTCGCTGGAGGAGGTCGCCGCCCTGGACCGTACGGTGAACGAGCCGGTGCTCAAGGGCGTCTCGTTCCGGGTCGAGCCGGGGCAGATGGTGGCCCTGGTCGGCCCGTCCGGCGCCGGCAAGTCCACGCTCTCCATGCTGATTTCCCGCATCTACGACGTCACCGACGGCCAGGTTCTGGTCGGCGGGGTGGACGTGCGGGACGCCACGCTCGACTCGCTGCGTGACGAGATCGGCGTGGTCACCCAGGACTCTCACCTGTTCCACGAGACCATTGCGGAGAACCTGCGCTACGCCAAGCCGGACGCCACCGACGACGAGCTGTGGGCGGCGCTCGCCGGCGCGCAGGTCGCCGACCTGGTCCGATCGCTGCCCGACGGGCTGGACACCACCGTCGGCGAGCGGGGCTACCGCTTCTCCGGCGGCGAGAAGCAGCGGATCGCCATCGCCCGGCTGCTGCTCAAGGCGCCGTCGATCGTCATCCTCGACGAGGCCACCGCCCACCTGGACTCGGAGAGTGAGGCGGCGGTGCAGCGGGCGCTGTCGGTGGCGCTGACCGGGCGTACGGCGCTGGTCATCGCGCACCGGCTCTCCACCGTCCGGGATGCCGACCAGATCCTCGTCCTCGACGAGGGGCGGATCGTCGAGCGGGGCCGCCACGACGAGCTGGTCGCGGTCGGCGGCCTCTACGCCGAGCTCTACCGCACCCAGTTCGCGGTGGCCGACTCGCCGTCGCCGTACGCCGACGCGACCGGGCCGGAGCCGGTGGTCATCCCGACCCGCGAGTACGTCGCCGACGAGGCGCTGCCGCCCGCCGCCGCCAACTGAGGACACGCCCCAGCCAGGACACGGGGACGGCTACCGGCGGTGCTGATCCGATCGAGGGCGCTCCGTCTGCTGGCTACTCGTAGAGGTATACTCGGTCGCGAGTAATCGGGTGCGAGGAGATGCCGGGATGACCAAGCGGCGCAAGGTCAACAATCTGATGGCGCTGGCCGTGCTCTCCGTGCTGGCGCAGCGGCCGATGCATCCCTATGAGATCGCCTCGGCGTTGCGCGGCTGGGGCAAGGACCAGGACATGCCGATCAAGTGGGGATCGCTCTACACGGTTGTCGGCAACCTCGACAAGCACGGCTTCATCACGGCCGTGGAGAACGTGCGCGCCGGTCGGCGTCCCGAGCGGACGGTCTACCGCATCACCGACGCCGGCCGGGCCGAGCTGGTCGACTGGGCCCGCGAGCTGCTCGCCACCCCGATGGCCGAGTACCCGCGGTTCCGGGCCGGGCTGTCGGTCCTCGCCGCCCTGCATCCCGACGAGGCCGTCGACCTGCTGCGGCAGCGGCTGAGCCAGGTGGTCGAGCACATCACCGAGGGCCGGTCCGC
The DNA here is from genome assembly GCF_016863555.1 of Micromonospora qiuiae. Taxonomy (GTDB): domain Bacteria; phylum Actinomycetota; class Actinomycetes; order Mycobacteriales; family Micromonosporaceae; genus Micromonospora; species Micromonospora qiuiae. The sequence goes on from NZ_BOPC01000036.1 coordinate 64,175, forward strand.
GCTGGCCGAGCACTCCACCGACGTGCCCCGGCTGTTCCTGATCGAGTCCGAGTACGACCTGGCGCTTCGGGAAGCCGAGGCGGCCTGGATCCGTACCGTCATCGCCGACTTCGACTCGGGCACCTTTCCCGGGCTCGACCAGTGGCGGGCGTTCCACGAGACCGGGGAGATCCCGGTCGAGTTGACCGCGCTCGCGGAGAGGACCAGCACACCAAGCGACCCATCGGAATGACGACCCGGCCCCGGCGAGGTGCGCCAACACCGCGCCGGGGCCCTTTCCTCGATACCGCACCTGGGTAGGCGCTCGGCACGAGGCGGCAACCATCGAGCATAGCCGGGTTCCCACCCAGGTCGGTTCGCCATGCACCGGACTGATTCCCTGGGAGAAAACCAATGACCGACGTACGGACAGCGATCATCATCGGCGGCGGTATCGCCGGCCCGGTTGCGGCGCTCGCGCTGAAACGGGCGGGCATCGCGGCCACCGTGTACGAGGCGTACCCGAGCACCGCCGACGGCATCGGCGGAACACTGGCGCTGGCACCCAACGGCGTCGCGGCCCTGCGGATCGTGGGCGCGGACCAACTGGTGACCGACATCGGAACGCCGATCCACCGCACCGTGCTGGCGATCGGCGCCAACCGCGTCGACCTGCCCGTCCTGACCGGCGTCCCGCCGCTGCGCGTGGTGCACCGCAACGCACTCAGCGGGGTGCTGCATCAGCGGGCGGTCGCCGAGGGCGTTCCCATCGCGTACGGCAAGCGGCTGGCCGCCGCGCGGGAGACCGCGACCGGGGTCACCGCCGAGTTCGCCGACGGGACCGCCGCCAGCGCGGACATCCTCATCGGTGCCGACGGGGTGCACTCCACGGTGCGGCGGCTGATCGACCCGCAGGCGCCGGGGCCGCGGTACACCGGCGTGCTCGGATTCGAGTCGGTGGCAAAGCACGCTGTGTCGGCCGAGCCGGGCACGATGACCTTCACCTTCGGCCGGCGCGGCTACTACCTCTACTGGCCGGAGCCGGGCGGCGGCACTCGCTGGGGTGCCAACCTGCCGCAGGACCGGCCGATGAGCCTGGCCGAGGCGAGGGCGGTACGGCCCGACGAGTGGCTGCACCGGCTGCGGGCCGTGTACGGCGACGACGATCCCGGTGCCGCGCTGATCCGTACCAGCGACCCGGAGGAGTTGCGGGTCTCCGGATCGCTGCACATCATGCCTCCGGTGCCGCACTGGCACCGGGGTCGGATGGTGCTGGTCGGCGACGCGGTGCACGCGCCGTCCAACAGTTCCGGGCAGGGTGCGTCGCTGGCCGTCGAGAGCGCCGTGCAACTCGCCCGCTGCCTGCGTGACCTGCCGGACGTACCGGCGGCCTTCGGCGCGTACGAGCGGCTGCGCCGGGCCCGGGTGGAGGGCATCGCCGCCCGCGCGGCCCGGATCAACCACGCCAAGGCGCCCGGGCCGGTCGGGCGGGTGGTCCTGCCGGTGATGATGCGGCTGCTGATGAAGGTCGCGATGAAGCCGGAGAAGACCCTGGGCGCTGAGCAGCGCTACGCGATCGACTGGGCGGCGTCGGCCGCCCAGGAGCAGCCGGCCTGAGCCCCGGCGTACGCACATCGGGGCCGTCTTCGCGTTTCACCCCGACAGGGTGGCCCGGCGTAGTTCGGCGAAGGCGGCCCCGAGGGACTGCGGCGTGAAATGCGCGTTCAGGCCGCTGGGATTGGGCAGCACCCAGAGCCGGGCGCAGGCCAGCGGTTCCGGTTGCGGGCCGAAACCGGCCTTCGGCCGGGCGAACCCGATCCGGTACGCGGTCACCCCGACCACCGCCACCCAGCGGGGCCGATGCCGGGCCACCTTGGCGGTCAACGTCTCCGCGCCCGTGACCAGCTCGGCGGCGGTCAGCTCGTCCGCGCGGGCGCTGGCCCGGTCGACCAGATTGGTGATGCCGAGGCCCAGCCCGAGCAGCTCGTCCTGCTCGCTGGGGTGCAGCAGGCGCGGCGTGAATCCGCCCCGGTGCAGCGCCGGCCAGAACCGGTTGCCGGGACGGGCGAAGTGCCAGCCGGTCGCCGCCGACCACAACCCAGGGTTGATCCCGACGAAGAGCACGTCCAGCCCGGCAGCGATGACGTCCGGCAGGGTCCGGTCGGCGGCCGCCGCCAACACCTCCCGGCTGGGCCGCGGGTTCGACCGGCGGGGCACATCCGGGCGGTCGGGTCGTGGGTTCGGCGGCGTGTCTGGGCGGTCGGGTCGTGGGCTCGGCTGGCGGGGCGTGTCCGGGCGGTCGGGCCGGGGGTTCGGCGGCGTGTCTGGGCGGTCGGGTCGTGGGCTGGGCCGGCGGGGCGTGTCCGGGTGGCCGGCGTGCCGGTCGTCGCCGCCACCGCCCGGCCCGGCCGTCACAGGCCGCGCAGCGCGCCGCCGTCGACCGGAATGGTGACCCCGGTCAGGTAGCTCGCTGCGGGGGAGAGCACGAATGCGGCGACCCGTCCGAACTCGGCCGGGTCGCCGATGCGGCGCAGCGGGATAACGGCCTCCGCCTCAGCCTGCGCCCGTTCGGGGTCGCCGGTGGTGGCGAACAGCTCCCGGTTGCGGTCGGTCAGAATCCGCCCCGGTAGCAGCCCGACCACCCGTACGCCGCGTGGGCCGTACTCGTCGGCGACGTCCTTGGCGACGCCGGCCAGGCCGGGGCGCAGCCCGTTGGAGATGCCCAGCCCAGGCACCGGGCCGCGCGCCGAGGTGGAGAGCACCAGCGCGATCGCGCCGCCGTCGGGCAGCGCGGTGGCAACGGTGCGCATCGCGCGTACGCTGCCCAGGAAGACGGTCTCGAAGGACTGCCGCCACTGTTGGTCGTCGACCGAGGCGGCGCTGCCGGGCGGTGGCCCGCCGACCGAGACGAGGGCGCCGTCGAGCCGGCCGAAGTGGCGTCGGGCGGCGTCGACCAGCCGCTCGGGCGTGGCCGGGTCGGCCAGGTCGCCGGTGATGCCGATCGCCCGCTCCGGCCCGCCGAGCCCGGCTGCGGCGGCGGCCACCGCGTCCTCGCGTCGAGCGGACAGGACCACCCGGGCGCCATCGGCCACCAGGCACTGCGCGGTGGCGTAGCCGAGGCCGCGGGAGGCGCCGGTGAGTACGTACACCCGATCGGTCAGTCCGAGATCCATGCCGTCGATCTTCCCGCAACCGATCCGACCCGGCATCCCCGGCCCGCCGGCCGTCGGCGCGCCTCTGCCGCTCCGTGCGTGGGGTCCATACCGGCAACAGGCAGGGTGGCGGGTCTCGGCACTCCGGCACTCCCGCGCCCAAGACACCGCGATTCGTGACCTTCCCTTGGGACGCCGCAACTCGTGGCTTCAACCGGCGCGGATACCCCGATCCGCCGCAACCCGTGCCGCTCACCGACCGTGACACCCCGATCCGCCGCAACCCGTGCCCGCTCGATCGGCCGAGCACCCCGACATGCGGCAAGCCACGGCGCTCACCACCCCAGGCGCAGCTTCACCACGCCTGGACCCGCTTCGCCGTCAAGCTGCTGCCGGACTTTGTTAAGAAGGGGCCCTTTTACCTCACGAGGCGTTAAAAGGGGGCCCTTCCTTTCACCAACAGCACGCGGCTGGCTAGTTGTAGGGCGAAGGTGGTGCCGGTGCGGGTGATGGCGGGGAGCCTGCGGCGGCGTGGGGGGCGCTCGCCGTCGTAGCGGAAGGTCGCCTCCCGTACGGCCAACTCCCGGGTTCCCAGCGGCGGTAGCGTTCCGTGGTCGTGCAGCGTGCGGGCCAGGTCCCAGCCGTCGCGCAGGCCGCCACGGCTGGGCCGGTCCGCCGCCCACTCGGCGAAAGTCGCGGACCAACGCGGACCGAGGCCGGCGGCGAGCAACGGCCAGTGCCGGGCGACCTCGCCGGCGCGTTTGCGCAGCAGGGCGGCGCGGGCGGCGGCCAGCGGTGCCGGCGCGAAGCCCGGCGGCGGCGCGGCACCGGCCACCAACGCCGCCACCAGCCGCGCCTGCCGCTCGGCCAGCGAACCCGGGACGCCGCTGGGGGTGCCGGCGGCGGTCACGTCACCACCGGCAGACCCGCGGCGTGGGCCACGGCGTCCAGTTCGGCGCGCAGGTCGGCGGCGGGCGGGTAGTGCCCGTCGCGCTCCAGCAGCACCGCCGGAGGGCGGTGTCGGGCGCACAGCTGGGCGAGCAGGTCCAGCACCGCCGCCGGGACCGGATCGGTGTGCGTGTCGTGGTAGAAGCCGCCCTGCTCGGCGCCGCCGGCGATGTGCAGGTACGCGATCCGTTCCAACGGCAGGGCGTCCAGCAGCGCGACCGGGTCGGTGCCCCGGTTGCGGGCGTTGGCGTACACGTTGGCGATGTCGAGCAGCAGCAGTGCGCCGGTGCGGTCCAGGATCTCGGCCAGGAAGGCGGCCTCGTCGAGTTCGTCGTCCGGCCAGTCGAACAGCGCCGCGATCGGTTCCAGCGCGAGCGGCACCGACAGTTCCGCCTGTGCCCGTGCCACGTTGGCGCAGACCACGTCGACGGCTTCCCGGGTGCGCGGCAGCGGCAGCAGGTGCCCCGCCTCCAGGCCGCCGGCGCGCACGAAGGCGATGTGCTCGCTGACCAGTGGGGCCGCGACGAGTTCGGCGACCGCCGCCAGGTGGGCCACCCGGGCCGGCTCGACCGGTTCCGTGCCACCGAGGGAGAGCCGCACCCCGTGTGGTACGACGGCCACGCCGCGCTTCCGCAGCTCGGTCAGCCCGTCCGGAGGTGGCCCGGCTGCCGGCACGGCTTCGGCGATCACCTCGACGAAGCGCAGCCCGGGCAGTTCGGCGACGAAGCCGGCGATCTCCGGCCGCCAGCCGATGCCCACCCCGTCCGGGCCGGTCATCCGCCGCATCCTCCGCCGCATCCTCCGCCGCATCCTCCGCCTCCGCCGCAGCCGCTTCCGCCTCCGTTGCCCCCGCAGCTGCCTGTGCTGGTCGTGCCGCTGGCGCCCGCTGCGGCGTCCTTCGCCCGCAGTTGGATGTCGGCCTGCTCGGCGAAGGCGGGATCCATTGCCCAGAGCGACGCGGCGCCGTAGAGTCCCATCGCCATCGCGATCCCGCTGGCGCCGTAGACGGCGTATGCCGGATTCGACATGGGGGCCAGGTGCCGATGGCGCGTCCGTAGGGTGCGCAGCGCGGCGGCGGCCGCCCGGGTCCGCCAGGGCATCCGGAGGAACAGCACGGTGGTGAGCACCGCGAGCCCGCACACGATGAGCACCAGGTACCAGACCGGACGGCCGTTGGCCAGGCCCGCGATGATCCGGAAGGCGCCGAGCAGCAGCAACGCGGCCAGCAGCAGTGGGCCGAGCCGTAGGGCCGCCCGCCGGGTCGGGCCGACCAACAGGCCGCGCTGCTCCAGTCCGTCGCGCAGCTCGGTGAGCGCGCGGTCGACCCATTCGGTGCGGCGCAGATCGCGGCCGTAGGCGCCCTGTGCCGCCGCGTAGTGGATGGCCCGGTCGAGCTGGCTCGCCGTGTGCGGAAGCGGTCCGTGGACGGTCAGCCGGCGGTTCGCGTCCACCCCGATCACACCCTGGCTGCGCAACGTGGCGAGGGAGGCCCAGACGGCGAGCTCCTCCCGGCCGTTGAGGTAGGCAACCTGTTGGGGGTTGAGCTGATCGGGCGGCGGTGCCGACCAGCCCGTCAGCAGGGCCCGGCGGTGGATCAGTACGCCGACCACCAACAGTACGGTCGCTGCCAGATAGAACGCGAGGAAAGTTTTGCTGGGGATGCCCCAGGTGTCGAAATCTGCCGCGAGACCCGTCATTGGTCTGCTCCTGTCGCGCGAGGGGAGACGCGGCTTCATTGTGGAGCGGGGACGCCCGGGGATGCCCGTCCGAGGTGGTGCAGTTATCTGGCCGTTACCTTCGCCGCACGGCCTCCTCGACCAGATCGAGCACCGGGTCGAGGTCGCCGGCCGGGCGACCCATGGCCAGGTGCAGCACCAGGCCGTCGTAGGCGAGTTCGAGGAAGCGGGCCAGCACGTCGATCGGGACGTCCTCGCGGAGCACACCGGCCTCCCGCTGGCGGACCAGTCGCTCCCGGGTCGCCTCGGCGATGGCGGCCGAGCGTTCGGCCCAGCGCTTGGCGAAGGCCGGGTCGGTGCGCAACCGCCGCGACACCTCCAGCTGGCTGCCCAACCAGCCGGTGGTGTCCGGGGAGACCGCCCGGGCGAGCAGGTCGCGCATCACCTGGACCAGGCCGTTGCGGGCCACGGTCTCCACCATCGCCGCCGCGTCGTCCTCGGCGACGGCCAGGAAGAGGGAGTCCTTGTCCCGGAAGTGGTGGAAGATGGCGCCCCGTGACAGCCTGGTCGCCTCCTCCAGGCGGCGTACGGTGGCACCCTCGTAGCCGTGCCGGGCGAAGCAGGCCCGGGCGGCGGCGAGGATCTCCTGCCGGCGGGCGTCGAGCTGGTCCTGACTGACTCTGGGCACGTCCCGATCGTGTCAGCTCACCTCGGGTGATGCAAACCGTACGTACGGCTTGCAAATGGGGCGGGTGGCCTGACCGCCGACTCCGAACGCGTAACAACCGGCCCTGTCGGCGGGTGCCCGATTCCCGTAGGGTGCCCGAGTGCCGCTGCTCCTGCTGGACCTGGACAACACCCTGCTCGATCGGGCCGGGCCGTTCCGCACCTGGGCAGAGCGCTTCCTGCACAGCATCGGCGCGCCGCCGGACGACGTCGACTGGTTGTTGTCCATCGATGCCGACGGGCTGACCGATCGCTGGGACGTCGCGGACGCCATCCGGGACCGCTACCGGCTCCGGATCCCCTCCATCGATCTGGTCGAGGAGCTCCACGACGGGGTGGTGGAGTTCACCCGACTCGATCCGTTGGTCGCCTGCGCGTTGCAGATCGCCGACGACGCCGGTTGGACGCCGGTGGTGGTGACCAACGGTGCGGTACGCCAGCAGGACACCAAGATTCGCCGCACCGGGCTGGACCGGTACGTCGCGGATTGGGTGATTTCCGAGGAGGCCGGGGTCAGCAAGCCCAATCCCCGGATCTTCGCGTTGGCCGCCCAGCGGGCGCGGATGCCGTTGCGCGGCGCCTGGGTGGTCGGCGACGGCCCGGAGGCCGACATCGGTGGCGCCACCGCGGTCGGGCTGCCCAGCATCTGGCTGCACCGGGGCCGGCCGTGGACGGACGTCCGGTTCGCGCCCACGGCGACGGTGGACACCGTGATCGCCGCCATCGCCGTGATCATGGGGGCGTGACCGTCGGCGGTGCCTTTGCCGGCTCACTCACTGCAGGTAGCGTTCGACCTCCGGCACCGGTCGGGCGCCCTGTGCGTCGGGGTCGCCGTGGGCCTGGCGTGCGGCCCGGCGGCGGCGGAGCAGATCCCAGCACTGGTCCAGGGATTCCTCCAGCTCGCGCAACCGGTTACGGGCCTCGTCGTCGGTGCCGGCTTCGTTGGCCTGCGCCGCCGCCCGCAGCCGGTGTTCCTCGTCGACCAGATCGGAGATCCGGCTCAGGATGGTCTTGTCGTCCATGTCCCTGAGCCTGGCACAGCGAGGCGGGCGGCGCCCGGATTCCTTCCGGCCAGGCCACCGGTCTGCGTGGGACGCTTCGTCGGAGCGCCCGCCGGGAATGACCAAGATCACCAGGCGCCGCGGCGGGCCTGCCGCCGCTGGATCGGTCCGGGCCGCCACCGGCTGCCGGCGTACGTCTCGATTCCGCCCTTGACCAGGCAGGACGTGGGCGTCGGGCGGCGGTCACGCCTGCTTCGGCAAACCCGCGAAGCGGGGCCTGTGCAGGGCTTCTCTTGTGGACAGCGGGAATGCTGACCATGAAGATTTCTCGTCACGCGACTAGTGAGGAGCGCCATCGCGATGTCATGCTCATTGCGACCGTGGCAATTCGAAGAGTGATGTCCCGCACCCCTGGGGCATTTTGCAGGCAGGAGCAGAAGACCTCATGTCCGTCCATACCAGACGAGTGGGATCCATACCCCTGCGGCACGTGGTGCCGGGCCTGATGCGTGATCCAGCCCGCGCTCTGGTCGAGTTCGGAGAGCGGTCCGGAGGCGAGGTGGTGAAGCTCAACCTCGGTTCGTTCCGGCCCTACCTCATCACCCACCCGGACCATCTGCAGCGGGTGCTGCGCGAGAAGTCCGACAACTATGTCCGAGCCGGCGACGGTCTACAGTGGCGGCCGCTGAAGCGGCTGTTCGGTGAGGGCATCCTCAGCGACGGTGAACATTGGACGAACAGCCGCCACATCCTGCAGCCGCTGTTCACGGCCCGGCGCATCGACGGGCTGGTCGACCGCCTCGCGGTGGCGATCGAGGAGGCCATCGACGAGCTGACGGAGCCGGCGCGTACCGGCCAGCCGGTGGACATGGGCACCGTGCAGGCCAACATCGTCTGTTCCGCGGTCATGCGGGTCTTCTTCGCCGACAAGATCTCGGTTTCGGACGCGATGCGGATCATGCAGGCGCAGGATGCCATCGCCTGGTCGGTGATGCCCCGGATCCTCATGCCGTGGGCGCCGCTGGCCGCGCCCATGCCGGGTGACCGGACGTTCCGCCGGGCCGTGCAGCTCATCGACGACCTGCTGCTGCCGATCATCCGAGCGGCGCGGGACACCGCCGACGAGGGCGCCGACGACATCATCTCCACACTGTGGCGAGGGCGCACCGAGGACGGCGGCCGGTTGGACGAGAGCCAGGTGCGCAACGACACCGTGGCGATGGTCGCCACCACCACCGAGACCACGATCAGCGTGCTCACCTGGCTCTGGCCGCACATCGAGCAGAATCCGGCGATCGCCGCCCGGCTCTACGAGGAACTCGACCAGGTGGTCGGGGACCAGCCGGTACGCCGTGAGCACCTGCGCGAGCTGCGCTACACCCGGCAGGTGCTCGACGAACTGCTTCGGCTCTACCCGATCGGCTGGCTCTTCCCGCGGACGGCGGTCGAGGAGGACGTCATCGGCGGGGTCCGGATCCCGGCCGGCTCCACCCTGGTGGTCAGCCCGCTGATCACCCACCGGATGTCGAAATTCTGGGACCGCCCCGAGGTCTTCGACCCGGATCGCTTCCGCCCGGAGTTGGTCCGCAGCCGGCCCAAGTATGCGCACTTCCCGTTCGGCGGCGGCCCGCATCAGTGCATCGGGATGCACCTGTTCTACCTGGAGGCGACACTGATCGTGGCCACCCTGCTGAGCCGGTACCGCTTCCGGCTGCGTCGCGCGGGCGTCCCCGGCATCAAGGTGGCTGCCGCGTTGCGCCCGGTCGACCGGGTCGAGGTGACCTTGCAGCCGGTCCAGGAGGTCGCTGCATGAGCCCGTGGAGCGAGTCGCCGGGCGCCGGCGACGACCAGCTGACGGTGGCCGCCGAACAGGGCCGGATCTGCGCCCTCGCCACCCAGGGCCAGCGTGACCTGGCGCGGCTCGCCGCATCGTACCCGGATCTGTTTCCCCCCAAGCCGTTCGACGCGGCGCTGTTCGGAAATGTGGCGATGGCCATCGCGTTCGGCGCTCCCTGGTGTGACGCGGCCCAGCTGCGGATCACCAACCGCGCGGTGCTCTGGGGCTTCGCCGTCGACTGGCTGATCGACCACGAGGCGCGATCGCGCGACGAGATCGACCGCCTGGCCGCTCGCTGCCTCGCCGTGGCCGACGGCGCGCCGCCGGAGGCCGGGGACGCTCTCGGCGGCTTCCTCGCCGAGTTGCGCGACGAACTCGCGGTCGTGCCGGCCTTCGCCCGGCACCGGGACCGCTGGCGGGAGGAGATCCGCACGGTGCTCGACGCCATGGCCCGGGAGTGGGACTGGAAGCAGCACCCCGACCGGTTGCCCGACTTCGAGGACTATCTCGACAACGCCGCCAACCTGGCCTGCACCGTGGTCAATGCCGTGCACTGGATCCACACCGACGACCCGGCGACGTTGGCGCACCTGGACGCGCTGCTGGCAGCCAGCGACCAGGTGCAGCGAATCCTTCGGCTGGTCAACGACCTCGGCACGTACGAACGCGACCTGCGCTGGGGAGACCTCAACGCGTTGTTGTTGGTGCCCAGGGCCGATGTCGAGCAGCGGATCGCCGAACTGGTGACCGAGGCCCGTAAGATGCTGGAACCGCTGCGTGACAGCTGCCCGGTGCAGGCGGACTACCTGGCCCGGCAGATCGGGTTCAGCAGCGGCTTCTACCGCTTGACCGACTTCTGGGGCGTGCCGTGACGGCCGCGGCGTTCGCCGTCGGTACCGGTGCACAGGCCGCCGTGACCGCTGCCGCGCGCGAACTGCTCGCACTGCTGCAACGAGAACCGGCCGGGCAGGTGAGCAGCTCGGTCTACGAGACCGGGAGGCTCGTCGCCGACGCTCCGTGGCTCGACGGGCACGGGCGGCGGTTGGCGTACCTGCTCGCGCGGCAGGGCGCCGACGGCGGTTGGGGCCCGACCGGCGGGTACGCGCTGGTGCCGACGGCGAGCGCGGTGGAGGCTCTGCTCGCCGAACTCGTCCGGGCCGATCCGGCCGGCCCGCCAGCGCCGGCCCGACCCGAGCTTGCTGCTGCCGCCGCGCGTGGGCTGGCCACGCTGGCTCGCCGGCTCGCCGACGGCCCGTCCATGCCGGACACTCCGGCCGCCGACCTGATCGTGCCGACCCTGGCCGGGCGGATCGACGCGCACCTGAGTCACCTGGACGGCGGGTACGGCTGGCCGCTGCCCTCGGTGGACCGGCGTCGGGTCGACGCGGTCACCGCACTGCTCGCCACGGACCGCCCGGTGCCCAGCAAGCTCTGGCACGCCTACGAGGTGCTCGGGCCGGCCGCCGCCGAGCGTACCGAGATCGTCCCGATCGACGGCGCGGTGGGGGCATCGCCGGCGGCCACCGCGGCCTGGCTCGGTCACCGGCGCACCCCGGAGCGGCCCGCGCGGGCCTACCTCGACGCCGTGGTCGCCCGGCACGGTGGTCCGGTGCCCTGCTGTACCCCGATCACGACCTTCGAGCGGTCCTGGACGCTTGCCACGCTCGCCCGGGCGGGTGTGCCGGTGGCTCCGCCACCGGGGCTGGTCGCGGAGTTGGCCGCCGCGCTCGGGCCGGACGGTGCGGCGACCGGCCCCGGGCTGCCGACCGACGCCGACACCACCTCGGTGGCCCTGTACGCCCTCGCCCGGTCGGGCCACCCGGTGGATCCGGCCAGCCTGCTCCGCTACGACCTGGGCAGTCACTTCTGCACCTGGCAGGGGGAGGACGGGCATTCGGTCACGACGAACGCACACGCGCTGGAGGCGCTGGGCTGGTACGCCCGGCACTCCCGGGACGGTGCCGAGCGTTACGCCGCCCGGGTGACCGGGCTCGCCGGTTGGCTGCGTGACGCCCAACGGCCGGACGGCAGGTGGGCGGACCGCTGGCACGCCTCGCCGTACTACGCCACCTGTAGCGCGGCGCTGGCTCTGGCCAGCTATGCACCGGCCCAGGTGGCCGACGCGGCGATCGACCGTGCCACGGACTGGGTGCTGGCCACCCAGCGCGACGACGGTGGCTGGGGGCGCTGGTCGACCACGGCCGAGGAGACGGCGTACGCCGTGCACGTGCTGCTCGGCGTGGGCCGTCCCATGACCACCAAGGTGCGGGAGTCGATCCACCGGGCGCTTGCCCCGTTGTGCGCCGAGCATAGCGAGCACCCACCATTGTGGCATGACAAGGACCTGTACGCGCCGGTGCTGATCGTCCGGGCGGCGGTGCTCGCGGCGCGGCAGATGGCGCTAGCGGTGACCGATGCGGCGCACGGCAGAGCCTCCATCCCAGTCCAACAGGGAGCCGAGCAGGGCATGATCGGCAGCGCTTGAGTTGGCGCGGTGACGCTGTTAGCGTGCGCCGGGGTCGGTGCGCGTAACGTGTTGCTGACTGACAGATCAACTCGTTCAGGGCCAGGGACGGTGTAATGGGTTCCCGCAGTTCGAATCTGCGTACCAAGGTCGTGGCTCTGTTGGCCTCGCTGGTGGCGCTCTGGGGCTTCACGGCCTGGGTGACCGTCCGAGAGGGAGTCAACCTGCTCGGCGTGCAGGCGCTCGATGTACGAGTGTTCGACCCCACCGAGCCGCTGTTGCTCCAACTCCAGTTGGAGCGGCGTAGCTCGGTGGTCTACCTGGGACGACCGGACGATGCGCTGCGTAGCGAGCTGACGCAGCTGCGGCAGCGCACGGACCAGCTGACGGCGGAGTTCGCCGAGTCGGTCGACAGCTGGCAGGTCAGCCTGCTCGGCAGCAAGGATCTGCACGAACGCATCGCGCTGCTGCAGAAGGGCCTGGACGCGCTGCGGGACACCCGGGCCGCCGTCGACGAGCACAACATCGGCCGCAGCGAGGCCGGCGTGGCGTTCACCGAGGTGATCGAGTCGATCTACCAGGTGTACGACGAGCTCGGCAACCTCGATGACGTCGAGGTCGCCGAGAACACCGCTGAGCTGATCCGCCTCAACCGGGCTCGCGAACTGCTCTCCCAGCAGGACGCCATGCTCGCCGGCGTGCTGGCCGCCGGCCGGATCACCACGGCCGAGCGGGCGGAGTTCACCCGGATCGTGGGTGCCCGTCAGTTCCTCGCGGAGCAGGCGGTCGTCCGGTTGCCCAAGGCCGACCAGCAACGCTACGCGCAGATGATCGCGGGCCCGAACTTCCGGCGGCTGGCGGAGCTGGAAGACAAGATCATGGTCGCCAACTCGGCCAACTCCCGGCTGCCGTTCGACAGCCAGGACTGGGCCGAGGCCACAGGTGCGGCCATGGTCGAACTCGGTGATGTGGTGCTGGCCGGCGGCGACGATATCGTCAAGAGCGCCGCCCCGGTCGCGGTCGGGGTCATCGTCCGGCTGGTGCTCGCCGCCGGTCTCGGTCTGCTCGCCGTCATCGCCTCGGTGATCGTCTCGATCACCACCGCGCGTGCCCTGGTGCAACAGTTGCAGCGGCTACGCGACGCCGCCTTCCAGCTCGCCAACGAGCGACTGCCGAGCGTGGTGGAACGGCTCGGCCGCGGCGAGCAGGTGGACGTCACCAAGGAAGCGCCGCCGCTGGAGTTCGGTGACGACGAAATCGGCCAGGTGGGTAAGGCCTTCAACGTGGTGCAGGAGACCGCGGTCCGCACGGCGGTGGAGCAGGCCGAGCTACGCCGGGCGGTTCGCGACGTGTTCCTCAGCCTGGCCCGGCGTACCCAGGCCCTGGTGCATCGCCAGCTCACGCTGCTCGACGCGATGGAGCGGCGGGAGCAGGACGCGGAGGAACTGGAGGATCTGTTCCGGGTCGACCACCTGGCCACCCGGATGCGGCGCAACGCCGAGAACCTGATCGTGCTCTCCGGCTCGACCCCCGGCCGAGCCTGGCGCCGTAGCGTGCCGATGGTCGACGTGATCCGCGGCGCCGTCGGTGAGGTCGAGGACTACACCCGCGTGCAGGTGCTGCCGATCAGCGGCGTGTCGCTGGCCGGACGGGCGGTCGGCGACGTCATCCACCTGCTCGCCGAGCTGATCGAGAACGGGCTCTCCTTCTCCCCGCCGCACACCGCTGTGGAGGTACGCGGGCAACTCGTCGCCAACGGCTTCGCCATCGAGATCGAGGACCGCGGCCTGGGGATGACCGAGGAGGATCTGGCCGCCGCCAACCACCGCATCGTGGACCGCTCCGAGCTGAACCTCGCCGATGCGTCCCGGCTCGGCCTGTACGTGGTGAGCCGGCTGACCGACCGGCACGGAGTACGGGTACGGCTCAAGGAGTCCGCGTACGGCGGCACCAAGGCCGTGGTGCTGATCCCGAGCGAACTGATCATTGTGGACGGTGCCGAGTCGGGTGCTCCGCTGGGCACGCGGATCGAGGCGCCCGCCGTGGCCGGCCCGGCTCCGGCCGCCGGGGCCGAGCGTCCCGCGCCGGTGGCCCTCGCCGCGCCGGGGGCGTCGCCCGCACGCCGTCCGGCCGGCACCGACAGCGGGGCCGAGGAGGCCGCGGCCGAGCCCGGCACGAAGCTGCCCGCCGAGATCAATCTTGGCTCGGCTGACGGCGTCGACAGCTCCGGGCTGCCGACCCGGTCCCGGCGCCGGCCGGGTCACTCCGCACTGGACGGGCCGACCATTCCGCTCGGGCCGCCGGTCACTTCGACGAACGCCGAGGGTGGCCCGTGGATGCGGCACCGGCTGCCGGAGCCCACCGACGGCCAACCGGCCGCCTCGCCGGGCCCCGTGGTGGCCCCGGAGCCGAGCAGTGCGCTGCCCACGGCCGCCTCGCCGGGGCCCTCGGCGGCCGCGCCGGGCGGTGCCGCCGAGGGACAGGCCGAGCCGGATCGCACCGAGTCGGGCCTGCCGGTCCGGATCCGGCAGGCGAGTCTGGCGCCGGCGCTGCGGGCCGAGCCGGAGGCACCGGAGGAGGGCGACGACGTTATCCGCGAACCCGAACAAGTGCGGCGCATGATGAGTTCGTACCAGACGGGCACCCGGCGTGGACGCTCTGACGCCGCCCGGTTGCTCGGCGGTAGCGATCAGCCGGCTGGCGGGAACGAATCCGACGGCGCCGACCAACAGGCGACCTGAGGCTCGGCCGGGCGGCGATCCGCCATGGCCGCTGGTCAGGCCCAGATGAGCACGGCGATGAGCCGGGGGAGAAGAGGACGACGAAGTGGCGCAGAAGACGGCTTCGAGTGCCGACCTGACGTGGTTGCTGGATGATCTGGTCGGCCGGGTCAAGCAGGCTGAGCACGCGGTTGCGCTGTCCGCAGACGGCCTGCTGATGGCCTCGTCGCAGGGGCTCAGCCGTGACGACGGCGAGCACCTGGCGGCGATGGCGGCCGGCATCCAGAGCCTGGCCCGCGGCGCGGGCAAGCGGTTCGGCGGCGGCCAGGTGCAGCAGACGATCATCGAAATGCAGTCGTCCTTCCTGTTCGTCACAGCCGCCGGTCGCAACGCCTGTCTCGCGGTTCTGGCTAGTGAGGACGCAGATGTGGGGCTGATCGCGTACGAGATGGCCATGCTGGTTACCCGGGTCGGCAAGTACGTCGCGTCGCCGACCCGATCAGCGGACGACGGGGAGAAGTAGAACGTATGACACTTCAGGGAGAATCTGCCGAACACCAGTGGGTTGACGACCATGCTGGTCCGGTGGTCCGTCCGTATGCGGTGACCGGCGGCCGGGCCCGTCCGGTCACCGGCACGTTCGATCTGATCTCCCTGGTGACGGCGACGCGCAAGGACGTGTCGCCGGAGATCGGTCTCGGCCCGGAGCATCTGGCGATCGTCGGACTGTGTCAGCGGATGCAGTCCGTCGCCGAGATCGCGGCACATCTGGACCTGCCGGTGGGTACCGTGCGGGTCCTGCTTGGTGACCTGATGGCGCGCAGCCTGGTACAGATCCGGGAGCCGCAGAGCACCGTCGGCATTCCCGACCACAGCATCTTCGAGGCGGTTATCAATGGACTACGGGCACTCTGAGCGGCCGTCGGGTGCGGCCGCACTGCCCACGGCGATCAAGATTCTGGTCGCGGGCGGCTTCGGGGTGGGCAAGACCACGATGGTCGGCGCGGTCAGTGAGACCCGTCCGTTGCGGACCGAGGAGGTGCTGACCGAATCCGGGGTCGGCATCGACGACCTGTCCGGCGTCGAGGCCAAGCAGACCACGACCGTGGCGATGGACTTCGGTCGGATCACCATCAGTGATGATCTGGTGCTGTATCTCTTCGGGACCCCCGGGCAGGATCGGTTCTGGTTCGTCTGGGACGAGCTGTCGCTCGGCGCGATCGGTGCCGTGGTGCTGGCGGACACCCGCCGGCTGGCCGACTGCTTCCCCTCGATCGACTACTTCGAGGAACGGGGCACCCCGTTCCTGGTCGCGGTGAACTGCTTCGAGGGGGCCCGGCAATATCGGCTCGACGAGGTGCAGGCCGCACTGAATCTCGACCCCGAGGTGCCGGTGCTGCTCTGCGACGCCCGCAGCCGAAGCTCGGCCAAGGAGGTGCTCATCACCCTGGTGGAGCACGCCATGAAGATCCGGGACGCCCGCCACCGCGTCGACTGAGCGCCGGGTCGGCCGTACGACCCCACCCAACGTCGAAGGGCTCCTTCCCGCGCCGGCGCGGGAAGGAGCCCTTCGCTCCTGGTACGTCAGCTGGCGATCATGCGACGCAGCACGTACTGCAGGATGCCGCCGTGCCGGTAGTAGTCCGCCTCACCCGGGGTGTCGATGCGCACCACCGCGTCGAACTCCACCCCGCTGTCGGTGGTGACCCGCACCGTGCGCGGGGTCGAGCCGTCGTTGAGCGCGGTCACCCCGGTGATGGTGAACGTCTCGGTGCCGGTCAGCCCCAGCGAGTCGGCGTTCTCGCCAGCCGGGAACTGCAGCGGCAGCACGCCCATGCCGATGAGGTTGGAGCGGTGGATCCGCTCGTACGACTCGGCGATGACCGCCTTCACCCCGAGCAGCATGGTGCCCTTGGCCGCCCAGTCCCGCGACGAGCCGGAGCCGTACTCCTGGCCGGCCAGGATGACCAGCGGGATACCGGCCTGCTGGTACGCCATCGAGGCGTCGTAGATCGAGGTCTGCTCGCCGGTGAGGTGGTTGACGGTGAAGCCGCCCTCCACACCCGGGACCAGCTGGTTGCGCAGCCGGATGTTGGCGAAGGTGCCCCGGATCATCACCTCGTGGTTGCCCCGGCGCGAGCCGTACGAGTTGAACTCGTGCCGCGGCACGCCGTGGCTGGCCAGGTACTCGCCGGCGGGCGAGTCGGCCTTGATGGAGCCGGCCGGGGAGATGTGGTCGGTGGTCACCGAGTCGCCCAGCTTGGCCAGCACGCGAGCACCGGCGATGTCGGTGACCGGCGCCGGCTGCTGCCCCATGCCCTCGAAGTACGGGGGCTTGCGGACGTAGGTGGACTCGCTGTCCCAGGCGAAGGTGTCCCCGGTCGGCGTCGGCAGGGACTGCCAGCGCTCGTCACCGGCGAAGACGTCGGCGTAGGCGGAACTGAAGCCGGTGGCACCGATCGCGGAGGCGATGACGTCCTGGATCTCGCTGGTGCTCGGCCAGATGTCGCGCAGGAAGACCGGGTTGCCCTCGCTGTCCTCACCGAGTGGCTCGTTCGCCAGGTCGATGTCCATCGAGCCGGCGAGGGCGTACGCGACCACCAGCGGCGGCGACGCCAGGTAGTTCATCTTCACGTCCGGGTTGATCCGGCCCTCGAAGTTGCGGTTGCCGGAGAGCACCGAGACGACGGCGAGGTCGGCCTCGTCCACCGCGGCGGAGACCGCCTCCGGCAGCGGACCGGAGTTGCCGATGCAGGTGGTGCAGCCGTAGCCGACCAGATGGAAGCCGAGCTTTTCCAGGTACGGCGTGAGGCCGGCCCGCTCGTAGTAGTCCATGACGACCTTCGAGCCGGGCGCGAGCGTGGTCTTCACCCACGGCTTGCGGCTCAGGCCCTTTTCGACCGCGTTGCGGGCGAGCAGTGCCGCGCCGATCATGACCTGCGGGTTGGAGGTGTTGGTGCAGGAGGTGATGGCGGCGATCACCACCGCCCCGTGGTCCAGTTCGTACTCGTTGCCGTCCTCGCCGACCACGTGGATGGGATGGCTGGGCCGGCCCTTGGCTCCGGTTGCCGCCGACATCAGCCCGCGCGGCCGGTCGATCGGATCGTTTATCTCATTGGCAGGCGGGTCGCTGGCCGGGAACGACAGGGCGCTGGCGACGTCCGCCGGCCCCTTGACCGGCTTCCGCTTGCCCTGGAGGTAGTCCGGGAGCGCGGCGCGGAAGAGGGTCTTCGCGTTGCCCAGCGGTACCCGGTCCTGTGGGCGCTTCGGGCCGGCGAGGGAGGGCTCGATGGTGCTCAGGTCGAGCTCCAGGCGCTCGGAGTAGTCCGGCTCGGCGTTCGGGTCGTGCCAGAGCCCTTGTTCCTTCGCGTACGCCTCGACCAGCGCGACCTGCTTCGGGTCGCGGCCGGTCAGCTCCAGGTAGTGGACGGTCTCGGCGTCGATCGGGAAGATCGCGACGGTGGAGCCGTACTCCGGGGACATGTTGCCGATGGTGGCCCGGTTGGCCAGCGGCACCGCGCTGACGCCGGGGCCGTAGAACTCGACGAACTTGCCGACCACGCCGTGCTTGCGCAGCATCTCGGTGATGGTGAGCACCAGGTCGGTGGCGGTGGTGCCGGCCGGCATCTCGCCGGAGAGCTTGAAGCCCACCACCCGGGGAATCAGCATGCTGACCGGCTGGCCGAGCATCGCGGCCTCGGCCTCGATGCCGCCGACGCCCCAGCCGAGCACACCCAGGCCGTTGACCATCGTGGTGTGCGAGTCGGTGCCGACCACCGTGTCCGGGTAGGCCTGGCCGCCGCGCTCCATCACGGTGCGGGCCAGGTACTCGATGTTGACCTGGTGCACGATGCCGGTGCCGGGCGGGACCACCTTGAACTCGTTGAACGCGCTCTGCCCCCAGCGCAGGAACTGGTAGCGCTCCTTGTTGCGCTGATACTCCAGCTCGACGTTGCGCTCGAAGGCGTCCTGGCGTCCGAACAGGTCGGCGATGACCGAGTGGTCGATGACCAGTTCGGCGGGGGCGAGCGGGTTCACCTTGGTCGGATCGCCGCCCAGGTCGCGGACGGCCTCTCGCATGGTGGCCAGGTCGACCACGCACGGTACGCCGGTGAAGTCCTGCATCAGCACCCGGGCGGGGGTGAACTGGATCTCGACGTTCGGGTCCGCGGCCGGATCCCAGGCGCCAAGCTGGCGGATGTGCTCGGCGGTGATGTTCGCGCCGTCCTCGGTCCGCAGCAGGTTCTCCAGCAGGATCTTCAGGCTGTAGGGGAGCCGTTCGTGGCCCTCCACCTTGTTGATCTTGAAAATCTCGTAGCTCGCGTCTCCGACGCGTAGCTGGGTCTTCGCACCGAAGGTGTCGAGGCTCGCCACGTCGTACTCCTTCACACCAGCGACCGTGAGTAGTCCTGAGCAGTCTGTCGCACCGGGCGGAGCGCCGCCGTGCTTAGGCGACACTTACCGGCGATTCTCGCTATCAACAAAACCGTACGTCCGTCTTGCTATCGGGTCAACCCGACGCCGTCGGCTGGAAATCATGATTCATCACATTCAGCTCGCCTGCCCCCGGGTCTTGGAGAACTTGCCACACGCCCTCTACGTCGGCGTCCTCGGCCTCACCGAACTGGCCAAACCGCCGGCTTTCGCGGCCCACGGCGGTTGCTGGTTCAGTGGGTACGCTGCCGAACTGCACCTGGAGTGTGGAGGACCACTTCCGTCCGGCCCGCAAGGCGCACCCGCCCTGCTGTGGCCCGACCTCGACGCCCTCGCCACCCGGCTGACCGCCGCCGGATACCCGGTGTCCTGTGGCGGAGACGAACTGCCGGGGCTGCGTCGCTTCCACACGCAGGACGTCCACGCAACCGCCTGGCTTTCCTCGCCCCCGCAACCTGATCCCCCCACCGCCGCGTGGCGGGCGGCACGCCCGAAGGCGACAACATCGGGGATGTTGCTGCCTCGTGGTGGCCTGACACAGCAACATCCCCGATGTTGTCGCATCCTCCCGGGGAGCCCGGGGAGCCCGGGGAGCCCGGGGAGCGCGGGGGTGGGTATGACGAAAGGGCCGTCCCTTTGTGGGGGCGGCCCTTTGGTGTGTTGAGTTGTTGGATCGTCAGCTGGTGGCGGAGTAGCCGCGGGTGGCGATCCAGTTGGCGAGGGTGTCGATGTTCATCCGGTAGGTGGCCT
>NZ_BOPC01000037.1 GCF_016863555.1 Micromonospora qiuiae
TGCGGCGCTGCTGTCCCGCGCCGACGCCTGGAACCACGTCGAGCCGGTGTTCTGCGGCCGGATCGGCCCGGACAACGAAATCTGCATGGACGTCACCGGCCACCCCGGCTGGCACAGTGCGGCCGGCGTCACGGGCTCAGATGGGGCGACGGCGACGAGCCACAAATATGAGATCCCCATGAGGGCTTGAGCAACCTTTCTGCCCCAAGAGGGGCCTCCTGCGTCCAAGATCCGCCGGGCGGCCCCTCGCCCGCCAGGCCGGCCGATGCCGCTGGTAGGGCACGATGGGGTGATGAGTGCACGCGTGCGGGCGCCCGAGCTTCGGGGCCGGGGCTGGTTGAACACGGGTGGGCGGCAGCTGACGCTCGCCGACCTGCGCGGCAAGATCACAATCGCGGATTTTTGGACCTTCTGCTGCATCAACTGCCTGCACGTGCTAGACGAACTGCGCCCGATCGAGGAGAAGTACGCCGACGTCCTCGTGGTGATCGGCGTACATTCGCCGAAGTTCGAGCACGAGAAGGACCCGGACGCGCTGGCCGCCGCCGTCGAGCGGTACGGCGTGCACCACCCCGTACTCGATGATCCCGAGCTGGACATGTGGCAGCAGTACGCGGCCCGCGCCTGGCCGACCCTCGTGGTGATCGACCCCGAGGGATACGTGGTGGCCACGATGGCCGGCGAGGGCCACGCCGAAGGGCTGGTCCGGCTCATCGACGAGCTGATCGCCACCCACGAGGCCAAGAGCACGCTGCACCGGGGCGACGGCCCGTACGTTCCGCCCGCCGAGCCGCAGACCACCCTGCGCTTTCCCGGCAAGGCGGTGGCCCTGCCCGACGGCGGTCTGCTGGTGTCGGACTCGGCCCGGCACCGGGTGGTCGAGCTTGCCGACGACGGCGAGACCGTGGTGCGCGCGATCGGCACCGGCAGCCGGGGTCGAGCCGACGGCGCGGCGGATACCGCCAGCTTCTCCGAGCCGCAGGGGCTGTGCCTGCTCCCGGCGCACGTCGCCGAGGTCGCCGGGTACGACCTGGTGGTCGCCGACACCGTCAATCACCTCTTGCGTGGCGTACGCCTGGACACCGGTGAGGTGGTCACCGCCGCCGGCACCGGGCGGCAGTGGCGGTCCACGGTCGACGACCACGCGCACGACGCGCTCTCGATCGACCTCTCCTCCCCCTGGGACCTGGCCTGGTACGACGGCAGGGTCATCGTCGCCATGGCCGGCATCCACCAGCTGTGGTGGTTCGACCCGGTCAAGCGCACCGCCGGGATGTACGCCGGCACGACCGTCGAGGCGTTGCGGGACGGGCCGCTGGCCGAGGCGTGGTTGGCGCAGCCGTCCGGGCTCTCCGTCTCCGCCGATGGTGCGCGACTCTGGGTCGCCGACAGCGAGACCAGCGCCATCCGGTACGTCGAGAACGGCGTCATGGGCACCGTGGTCGGCCAGGGCCTGTTCGACTTCGGTCACGTGGACGGGCCGGCGGCGCAGGCGTTGCTGCAACATCCGCTCGGTGTCTGCGCGCTGCCGGACGGCTCGGTGTTGATCGCAGACACGTACAACGGTGCGGTCCGCCGTTACGACCCGGCGGCCGACCTGGTCTCGACCGTGGCAGCCGGGCTCGGCGAGCCGAGCGACCTGGTGCTCACCCCCGACGGCGCGGTGCTGGTGGTGGAGTCCGCCGCACACCGGGTCACCCAGGTGGCGCCGGGCGCGCTTTCGGCGGCCGGGGCCCAGACCGTCGACGGCCCTCGGCACCGTACCGAACGCAAGCCGATCGACCTGGCCGCTGGCGAGGTCGTGCTGGACGTCGTCTTCATTCCGGCGCCCGGGCAGAAGCTGGACGAGACGTACGGTCCGTCGACCCGCCTGGTGGTGTCCGCGTCGCCGCCGGAGCTGCTGGTCGAGGGGGCGGGTACCGGCACTGAGCTGTCCCGCCGCCTGGTGGTCGACGGCTCCGTGCCCGGTGGTGTGCTTCAGGTGACCGCACAGGCGGCGACCTGCGACGCCGACGTGGAGCACGCGGCCTGCCACCTGACCCGGCAGGACTGGGGCGTGCCGGTACGGGTCGTCGCCGACGGCGCGGCCCGCCTCCCGCTCGTTCTGCGCGGCCTGGACGCCGGCTGAGCGCCGCTGCCTCCCGCTGCCCGCCGCTGCCTCCCGCTGCCCGCCGCTGCTCGGTGTTGCTCGGTGTTAGGAAGGGGCCCTTTACCTACACCAGGCGTTAAAAGGGGGCCCTTCCTTTCACTTCAGGTGAAGGGGGTGGGGGGTGCGCCGGCGTCGATGAGGACGGCGCGGACGAGTTCCGCGGCGGCCACCGCGTCGGGGCTGTCGCCGTGCAGGCAGATGGACTCGACGGCGCACGGGATGACGGTTCCGTCGATGGCGATCACGCTTCGCTCGGTGGCCATCCGTACCGCCTGGCGGGCCACCTGCTGCGGATCGGTGATCAGGGCGTTGGGCGCGGTCCGGGGTACAAGCCGCCCGTTGGGCAGGTAGTTCCGGTCGGCGAAGCCCTCGGCCACCACCCGCAGCCCGGCCCCCTGGGCGAGTTGGGCCAGCACGGAACCGGCTGGGCAGAGCACGGGCAGTTCCGGGTCGTAGTCGCAGATCGCGGCGACCAGCGCAGCGGCCTGCACCTCGTCCTGGGCGGCGGCGTGGTAGAGCGCGCCGTGCGGCTTGAGGTAGCGGACCCGGGTGCGGTATGCCCGGCAGAACGCGTTGAGCGCGCCGAGCTGGTAGAGCACCTCGTCGCGCAGTTCCGCGAAGTCGTACGCAATGTGCCGCCTACCGAAGCCGGCGAGGTCCCGGTAGCCCACCTGGGCACCGACGGCGACCTGCCGCTGCGCGGCGGCGGCGCAGACCCGGCGCATGGTGGGCGGATCGCCGGCATGAAAGCCGCAGGCGACGTTGGCCGAGGTGATCAGATCCAGCAGCGCCTCGTCGTCGCCGAGCCGCCAGGCACCGAATCCCTCACCGAGATCAGCGTTGAGGTCCATGGAACCTGACGGTAGTGCCTGGGCGGGCCTGCGCGAGCGGGGTCACGTCGTCCACCACTGCGATGACGGGGTACCCGCCGGTCACGGGATGATCGGCAAGGAAGATCAACGGTTGGCCGTCCGCCGGCACCTGCACCGCCCCGAGGACGAGCCCTTCACTGGGCAGTTCCCCGGCCACGGCGCGGGGCAGCGGCGCGCCGGTCAGTCGCGCGCCGACCCGGTTGCTCACCGGACTCACCTGGTACGCCGTGCCGAACAGCAGGTCGAGCGCGGCCGGGGTGAACCAGTCGTGTCGGGGGCCGAGCCGGACAGCGAGGTCCAGTTGCGCCGGATGCGCGACCGGCACGGTGACGTCTACCGGCGCGGGCGGACCGGCCGGGGCACCCAGCGGCAGCCGGTCGCCGTCGCGCAACGGCGACGGACCGAGCCCGGACAGCGTGTCGGTGGACCGGCTACCCAGCACCGGGTCGACGGCGATCCCACCGGCCACCGCGAGCCAGCAGCGCAGACCCCGTCGGGCGGGACCGATTCGCAGCAGCGTTCCGCCCGGCACGGCGAGGGGCCGACCGGTGTCGCCGGGGCGGTCGCCCACCCACACGTCGGCCTCGGCTCCCACCACGGCCATTGTCGTGGCCCGGGTCGGCCGCAGGTCGCAGCCGGTCAGGGTAGTCTCCAGGCCGGCCGCCGACTCCGGGTTGCCGACCAGGCGGTTGGCCAGTCGCAGCGCTCCCGGGTCGAGCGCCCCCGAGCGGGCCACCCCGAGGTGCGCCCACCCCGCCCGCCCCAGATCCTGCACCGTGCTCAAGGCCCCCGCCCGCACCACGCACAAGCGGGTCATGCCGTCACCAGGCGGACGCGGGTGCCGGGGGTGAGGAGGGCCGGCGGGTGGGCGTGTGCGTCGAACAGGGTCAGCGCCGTGCGACCGACCAGGAGCCAGCCGCCGGGGGAGGCGGTGGGATAGATCCCGGCGTACGGGCCAGCCAGGGCGACCGAGCCGGCCGGCACCCGGGGGCGTGGGGTGGCCAAGCGGGGTACGGCCAGTTCGGCGGGTAGCCCGGTCAGGTAGCCGAAGCCGGGTGCGAAGCCGCAGAACGCCACCCGGAACTCGGTCCGGCCCAGCCGGCGCACCACGCCCGGCACGTCCGTGCCCCAGTGTCCGGCGACGCGGGGCAGGTCTTCCCCGTCGTACGTCACGGGCACCTCGAGCAGGTCGGCGTCGGCGAGGGCCGTGGTTGCGGGCGACGGTGGTGCCCAGCCGGCGATCCGGTCGGCGGCGGCCATCGGGTCCGGTACGCCGTTCAGCAGCACGGTGGCGGCAGCCGGCACGATCTCGGTGGCGACCAGGTCGCCCCGGTCCCGGCGACGCCAGAGCTCCGCGCGCCACGCCTCCACCATTCCGGCCACCTCGGCGGCAGACGGCTGCGCCGCCCGGAGGTCCGCCGGCTCGGCGGGGTTCGCGGTGAAGTCGAGCAGCAGGGCGTGCGCGCCGACCGGTCGGATCCGCATTGCGCCATCATCCCGGATCGGCGTTCATGCCGGCGTCGGTCGCCGGTCAGAAGCGTGACGAGTTCCACTACCCGTAGGTAACCTACGCTGCCGTAACCTGATGGTCGTGACCACCTCAGCACGCCCCCGGCTCAAGCCGGTCGACATCGGGAAACCTCGGATGCGCGGCTGGCTGCACACGTACGCCTTCTTCGTCGCCCTGGTCTGCGGCATCGTGCTCTGCTCGATCGCCGCCGCCCGCCCCGGCTGGACCCCCCTGGCCGTCTGCGTCGTCTACAGCCTCACCGTCTGCGGCCTCTTCGGCACCAGCGCCCTCTACCACCGTCGGGTGTGGTCGACGCGCGGCTTCCAGATCATGCGCCGGATGGACCACTCGATGATCTTCCTGTTCATCGCCGGCACGTACACGCCGTTCTGTGTTCTGCTGCTCGAGACCCGCGCCGCAGTGGTCATGCTGTCGGTGGTCTGGGGTGGAGCCATGGCGGGGGTGGCGCTCAAACTGATCTGGCCGCACGCCTCACGCTGGGTCTCCGCACCGCTCTACCTGGCCCTCGGCTGGGTGTCGGTGGCGATGCTGCCTGACATCCTCCACCGGGGCGGGGTCACCGCGCTGGTGCTGCTCATCGTCGGCGGCGGGATCTACACCGTCGGCGCGGTCTTCTACGCACTACGCCGGCCGAACCCGTGGCCCACCGTCTTCGGTCATCACGAGTTTTTCCACGCCTGCACCCTGGTGGCGGCGATCTGTCACCACATCGCCATCTACTTCGCGCTGTTCGCGTGAGGCGTGATCCCGGGGCGGGACGGGAGCGGCGGCAGTGGGCCGTTCCACTGCCGCCGAGAGAACAGGTCAGACCGTCGGACCGGGCCGGCGCACCTCGCGGTACTCCTGCACCACCCGGTCGTTCTGGACCGGCACGGCGCGCTCGGTGACCACCCGTTCGGCAGGGGGCGGGGCGACCACCGCACGCCGACGCGAGTTCCAGAAGTAAAGCGTCACGATCAGGCCGGCGACCCCGGCGAGCATGAGCACCCAGCCGACGACGTTCAGATTGAGCCAACCGATCTCCGCCTGCACGGCGAACGCGAAGATCGCACCTACCGCGATCAGGAAAATACTGCCACCGATACCCATCTCGTCGTCTCCTCGGCTTTCGAGCTGGCAATCACTCCGCCGCGGCCATGGATGACGGTTGCGGCATCGAGGGACTTACCCCGGCACGGAGATCGCCAATCGGGCAAGCTGAGCAGGTGACGCACATTCCGGTTGCCGAACGCACGCTCGTGCTGTTGCGGCACGCCAAGGCCGAACCACCCACGCCGGACGGCCCCGACACGGCTCGCCCGTTGGCCGCCCGAGGGCGTGCCGACGCCAGGGCGGCCGGCGCCTGGCTGGCCCGCCACGGACTGCTGCCGGACGTGGTGCTCTGCTCGGCGGCGTTGCGCACCCGGCAGACCTGGCACGAGGTGGAGATGGGCATGACCGGCTCACCACCGGAGGGCGGGCCGGCCGGTCCGGTGCCGATCGTCCGCTACGAGCCGCAGGCGTACGAGGCGCATCCGGACGAGCTGCTGACGCTGCTGCGTGGAGTCGAACCCAACGCCGCCAGGGTGCTGTTCATCGCGCACAATCCCGGCATCTCGCTCCTGTCGGAGCTGCTCGATCCCCTCGGCGCCGATCCGGACGGACTGCGCACCAGCGACCTGGTCGTGCACCGGCCGGCGGGGCCCTGGGCGGAACTGGGTCGCAGCCCCGCCCCGATCAGCGCGCGACACACCGCACGTGGCTGAGTCGGATCAGCCGCGTGCGGTGTGTCGGCGGGGCGCCCTCAGCTCGGTGGTGCGGTCGGCGGCGGTGGATCGGGAGGTGGCGGCATCATGGCCGTCGGGTGTGAGAGCCGGTTCTCCTCCACGATCAGTGTCCGGGCCCGCTTGCGGCGGTCCTGCCAGAACCAGAGCGTGGTGAGCAGGACGCCCAGTCCGGCCAGGATGAAGACCCAACCGACCGCGCGCAGGTCAACCCACCAGACGTTGGCCCTGATGGCGAAGGTCAGGATCGCGCCGATCGCGATCAGGAAGATTCCACTACCGATGCCCATGTGCGCGGCACTCCCCCGTGCGGTTGCTCTGGGCGTACATCTGACTGGTCCGCGACGGTTACCCGTCCGGCACGGGGTTACCCGCGCCGTCGGCCGGCGAACCCGTCGACACCGGCCCGTCGGGGAATCGGGCAACGCGGGACGGAACTGAGGTTCTCTGTCCCAAACCGATCAACCGGTCAGCCGCCCTCGGTCGATCGTTGCGGTAACGGCGGCAGCCGGCGGGCGAGGCCCGCCGGCTGCCCGGCCTACCGTTCCGGCCTCAGAAGGCCTCCTCCGGGAGGTCCATGACGTCCAGGTCGGCACCCTCGATGATCCGCCGGTCGGCGCCGATGCGGGGCAGCACCTCGCGGGCGAAGAACCGGGCCGCGGCCACCTTTCCGGTGTAGAACGCCTTGTCCGTGGCCGAGACCTCGCCGGCCAGCGCCGTCAACGCCACGCCGGCCTGCCGCTGCAGCAGCCAGCCCACCACCAGGTCGCCGACTGCCAGCAGGAACCGCCGGCTGCTCAGCCCGACCTTGTACAGGGCCCGCGGGTCGCCGCCCTGCGCCTCGCCCAGCCAGCCGGTGAGCACGCCGAGCATGGTCTGGATCTCGGCGAGCGCCTTGCCGAGCGCCTGGCGCTCCTCCTTGAGCTGGCCGTTGCCGGCCTCGCTGGTGATGAACTCCTGGATCTCACCGGCCACCGTCATCAGAGCCTTGCCGTTGTCCCGGACGATCTTCCGGAAGATCAGGTCGAGGCTCTGGATCGCCGTGGTGCCCTCGTACAGGGTGTCGATCTTGGCATCCCGGACGTACTGCTCCACCGGGTAGTCCTGCAGGAAGCCGGAACCACCGAAGGTCTGCAGCGACTCGTGTCCGAGCAGCTCGTACGCCCGCTCCGAGCCGACGCCCTTGACCAGCGGGAGCAGCAGGTCGTTGACCCGCTTGGCCAGCTTGATGGCCTGCTCGTCGCCGGCCGCCTCGGCGATGGCGACCCGGTCCTGCCAGGAGGCGGTGTAGATGACCAGGGCGCGCAGGCCCTCGGCGTACGACTTCTGAAGCAGCAGCGAGCGGCGCACGTCCGGGTGCGCGGTGATGGTGACGCGGGGGGCGGTCTTGTCCGCCGACTGGGTCAGGTCGGCGCCCTGCACCCGGTTCTTGGCGTACTCCAGGGCGTTCAAATAGCCGGTGGAGAGGGTGGCGATCGCCTTGGTGCCGACCATCATCCGGGCGTACTCGATGATCATGAACATCTGCCGGATGCCGTCGTGCTTCTCGCCCAGCAGCCAGCCCTTGGCCGGTACGCCGTGCTCGCCGAAGGTCAGCTCGCAGGTGTTGGAGACCTTCAGGCCCATCTTGTGTTCCACGTTGGTGGCGAAGACACCGTTGCGCTCGCCCAATTCGCCGGTGTTCTCGTCGAAGTGGTACTTCGGCACGACGAACAGCGACAGGCCCTTGGTGCCCGGGCCGCCGACGCCCTCCACGCCGACCGGACGGGCCAGCACGTAGTGGACGATGTTGTCGCTCAGGTCGTGCTCACCTGAGGTGATGAAGCGCTTGACGCCCTCGATGTGCCACGAGCCGTCCGGCTGGGGAATGGCCCGGGCACGGCCGGCGCCGACGTCCGACCCGGCGTCCGGCTCGGTGAGGACCATGGTCGATCCCCACTGCTTGTCGATGAACAGCTTGGCCCACTTCTTCTGCTGCTCGGTGCCCTCGACGTGCAGCACGTGCGCGAAGGACGGGCCGGAGGCGTACATCCAGACCGGGGCGTTCGAGCCGAGCACCAGTTCGGCGAGCGCCCACCACAGCGCCCGGGGTGCGTTGGTGCCGTCCAGCTCCGGGGGCAGGTCCAGGCGCCAGAACTCGGACTCCATGAACGCCTGGTACGACTTCTTGAACGACTCCGGCAGCGGCGCGGTGTGCGTGGCCGGGTCGAAGACCGGTGGGTTGCGGTCGCTGTCCTGGTAGCTCGCGGCCAGGTCCTCCCGGGCGAGGCGGTCGACCTCGGCGAGAAAACTGCGCGCGGTGTCGACGTCGAGGTCGGAGTACGGCTCCTGGCCGAACGCCCGGTCCGCCCCGAACACCTCGAACAGGTTGAACTCGAGGTCCCGAAGGTTGCTCTTGTAGTGGGTCATGCGCTGGCCCCGCTTCCGGACAGGTGTTACCGATCAGTAACCCTGACTCTATTACTCGTAAGTAGGCAGCGGCAAGCCACCCGCCGAAGTGACAGCGGTTACACACCTGCGTGGTTTCAGATACCCGGCCAGCCGGCCGCCCTCTCCTCGCCCACCGTTGGCGGGCCACCCGCGCCCACCCTGCTGGCGGTCAGGTCAGCCCTCGGTCGCGCCGACCTCCCAGCTCGGCACCGCCGCGGTCGCCCTGCTCGGCGAGCCCGTGTACTCCATCAGGACCAGCGCTATGTCGTCGTCGAGCCGGCCGTGCACCCACTCGACCAGGGCGGTCTCCAGCGAGGCCAGGCCGTCGGCGACCGTGCCGTGCCCGAGCAGCCGCCACGCCCGGTCGGCGGTGGGAAAGAACTCGCCGTCCCGGCGTGCCTCGCCCAGCCCATCGGTGAACAGCAGCAGGCGGTCGCCCGGCTCCAGCCGCTCCACCCGCGGCCGAACCACCGGCATGAAGCCCAACGGCGGCGCCGGTGCCGGCGGCTCCATCGGCATCACCTCGCCGCCACGCAGCAGCAGCGGCGCCGGATGCCCGCAGTTGACGATGGTCAGGGTGCCGCCCCGCTCCTCGACCAGCGCCGCGGTGACGAAGTCCTCGTCGCCCACGCTACGGGCCACCGCCCGGTCCAGGTCCGTCACCACGGCCCGCAGGTCGGCCCGCTCGTACGCCACGTGCCGGTACGAGCCGAGCACGATGCTGGCCAGGCGGACGGCCTCCAGCCCCTTGCCGCGTACGTCGCCGATAATCATGCGGACTCCGTACGGGGTGTCGATCACCTCGTACAGGTCACCGCCGATTTCCGCCTTGGCCGTCGAGGAGATGTAGCGCGCGGCCACGGAAAGGGTGCCCACCTGGGGACCGAGCGGGCGCAGCACCGCCTGCTGTGCGACCGCCGCAAGCTTCGACAGTTCGGCGATCTGCTCGGCCTGCCGCTCGCGTATCGCGGCCACCGCCGCCGCGATGCCGGTGCCCAGCACGATGCCGGCCACGGCGACCGCGGCGGAGAGTGAGACCGGCCGCTCGGCCAGCGCGAAGGCCGCCCCGAGGAGGGACGCGGCAGCGCCGACCCCCAGCACGATCCGCCAGGACGCCAACGCCGCGGCCAGGAACGGGGCGGCCACCATCAGCGCGATGTAGTTCGCCGACGGGCCGTCCGCCCACTCCATCGCCGCGACGATCGCGAGCAGGACGAGGGCCGCGCCGAGACCGGCGCGGGATCCGGGACTCAGCGGGCTACGGCCCGGCTGAAGGAGTTGCGTGCGTACATGCGACAGCATGCCCGATGGCCGGGACGGAAAGAATGACCCTGACTCGTCGGACGAGCCGGTTCTGGCCGCGAGGGCCGCGACCAGAACCCGAACGACGCTCGCATCAGCTCAGCCGAGCACCTCGTACCGAACGGTGATGTGGCCGAGATCGAGGGAGGCGATCTGGGCGAAC
This sequence comes from Micromonospora qiuiae, assembly GCF_016863555.1. Taxonomy (GTDB): domain Bacteria; phylum Actinomycetota; class Actinomycetes; order Mycobacteriales; family Micromonosporaceae; genus Micromonospora; species Micromonospora qiuiae. The sequence continues at coordinate 10,211 of NZ_BOPC01000037.1, forward strand.
GCCGCCCGGGACAGGTCCAGGCAGCGTCCCTCGATGAACGGGCCCCGGTCGTTGATCCGCACCGTGACCGACTTGCCGTTGGCCGGGTTGGTCACCTTCACCTTGGTATTGAAGGGCAGCGTCTTGTGGGCCGCCGTCAACTCCTCCGGGTTGAACGTCTCGCCGTTGGCGGTCATCTGCCCCTGCCAGTAGAAGGAGGCGCCGCACGAACCGGTCTCGACCACCGGGCGAGCCGTCGTCTTCTTCGCGCTCGGCGTCGGCTTCGGACTGGGCGTACGCGGCTTGCTGCGCGACGGCGCCTTCGCCGCCCGCGACGGCGTCGGGCTCGCCGTCGCGCTCGCACTCGGCGAGCCGGTCGCACTCGGCGACGCGCTGGCACTCGGCGACGCGCTGCCACTCGTGGTCGACGGGTCCGGGTCGACGCCGGGTCCAAGGTCGACGGCGGGCGGCCGGGCGGGCTCCGCACCGGCGGTCAGATGCACGGCACCGACGGTGCCCCCGACAGCCAGGGCGACGGCCACCGCGGCGCTGGCCGCGAGACCAGTCGGCGTCAGCCTGCGGGTACGGGAGTGCCTACCAGCCACCGGCCCGGTCCTTTCGTCAACGGATCAAATCGGGTCGGACCATAACGAGAGAAGCACTTCGGAAGTCAACGTGATCATGACGTTATGCCCGCAATTGCGGCGATACGTGAAGCTGATCATCCGATCCGAGGTGGGCCGGCCGGTCCGGCACCTGCCCCGACGCCGGGCCGGCCGCTCCGGACGCGCCCCGGCGCCGGGTCGACCGGTCCGGCACCTGGCGCGACGCTGGCGCACGATGGGTGCCATGCCCACTGAGCTGAAGGAACGCCTCGTCGAACTGTTCCGCTGGGTCGACCCCGATCCCGACGCGAGCCATCTGGTCAGTGACATCTCCGGCTGGTGGCGGGACCCGGTGACGCTCGCCGCGCTGGGCCCGGCACTGGTCGCCCCGTTCCGCTCGGCCCAGCCCACCGTCGTCGTCGCCCCCGCGGTCACCGGCTTCCTGCTCGGCCCGCTGGCGGCCACGGCGCTCGGCGTGGGCTTCGTCGCGGCACACAAACCGGGTGACGGACGGCTGCCCGCCGGCCCACTGACCTGGGCGCAGAGCCCGCCCGACTTCCGTGGCCGACGGGTCGACCTGGCCGTCCGGGATCAGCACCTCGGCCCTGACGACCGAGTGCTGGTGGTCGACGACTGGGTGGCGACCGCCGCCCAGGTACGTGCCCTCTACGACATCTGCGCAGCCCGGGGCGCCGAGCCGATCGGGACCTCCACCATCGTCCTCGGCTGCCCACCCGCGCTCGCCGCCGACCTACGCATCCACGCCCTACTAACCGCCACCGACCTTGGGTGAAAGGAAGGGCCCCCTTTTAACGCCTGGTGTAGAGGAAGGGCCCCCTTTTAACAAACCACCATCGAGGCTCAGCGGACGAAGTCCTCGACCGCCGCACAAACCCGGCCGAGTGCCTCGGCGGAGCGGGCCAGCGGCCCGGGGACCATCAGCGCGTGGTCGGCCTCCGGGATCTCCAGCACGTACCGGGTGAGCCGCCGAGCGACCGCACCGTCCCAGGACGGATCGGCGGTCCCGCCGACCAGCACGAACGGGGCGGTGGCCCGACGCAGCGCCTCGACCACCTCGTTGCGATGCAGCAGCGGGGTGAGCCAGACGGCGGCCAGGCCACGGTCGGCGGCAAGCGGTGCCGCCATGCTGCCGAGTGACTTGCCGACCAGCAACTGGGTGCGCTCGGTCAGAGTCGCGGCGACCTGGTCGTACACCCAAGGGCCGCCGGTGTCCAAGCTGAAGTTCTCCGGCACCTGCCAGGAAATCCCGTGCAACCGGAAACCGGCCCGGCGCAGTGCCTCACCGAGATAGACGAAGAGTGGATACCGGGTGTCGTAACCGCCTCCCGGGATGAGCACCGCACGTCGGTCCGCCATGTCATCTCCTTTTCGTTGGCCATCGACCGTACCCCTGCCGGCCCGATCGGTAACGCCACCGGCCATACGGAGGCTCAGCTGCGTAGGCCGGGCAGCAGGCGGGTGGCGACATCCGCCAGCACGGCCTCATCGCCGGCGTACCAACTGCTCTTTCGAGGCCAGTGCGTGATCACATCGGTGAAGCCCAGCTCGGCTGCGCGGCCGACCTGGTCGGCGAAGAACTGCGCGCTGCTGAGCGAGAAGACGGGCGCCGAATCCAACGAGAGGTAGCGGTCCAGACTGGCCGGATCACGCCCCTGCGCGGTCAGCGTCGAGTCGAGCCGCTTCACCAACTCGGCGACCCCGGCCCACCAGCCGTCCAGGTCGTCCGCCCCGGGACCGGTGGTCACCCATCCCTGCCCGAATCGAGCGACCAGCCGCATCGATCGCGGGCCGTTGGCGGCCACCACGAACGGCATCCGCGGAGCCTGGACGCACCCTGGGTTGTTCCTGGCATCCACAGCCGCGAACCAGTCGCCCCGCCACGTCGTCCCGTCCTCGCGCAGGATCGCGTCGAGCAGTTCGGTGAACTCGGCGAACCGCTCTACCCGCTGCCGCGGAGGAAGCGTCTCCCCACCGAGCACAGCAGAATCGAAACCGATGCCACCGGCCCCGAGCCCGAGCAGCACCCGCCCGCCGGAGACGTCGTCGAGCGCGGTCACCTGCCGGGCAAAGGCGACCGGATGCCGGAAGTTCGGGGATGCGACGAGCGTGCCGAGCCGGATCCGGGCGGTCACGGTCGCGGCGGCGGTCAGGGTGGTCATGGAGTCGAACCACGGACCATCCACCAGGTCGCGCCAGCCCAGATGGTCGTACGTCCAGGCGTGGTCGAAGCCCCATTCGTCGGCCTGCCGCCAGCGGTGCTGGGCCACCGACCAACGCTGGTCCGGCAGGATCACGATGCCAATCCGCATGATCGCCAGCGTACGGCGGTGAGCCCGCCCGGTCGGCCCGCGTGAGCGGCGGCACCCGTGCCACCGCCGTGGGCGCCCGCATCGGCGCGGTGTGCTGGCTCGTTGACGGTGGAGTTGCAGGGAGTACGCAGACAAGGGGCGGCAGTGCGGACCAGCCCTGGTACTACGCCAGGGTCGACGGCGTTCCGATTCGTCCTCCTCATGGGGGTCGTCGACCTCTTCGGAGACACCACGTACTCCGGTGGCGCGAGCATGAACGGGTTGTTCCTCGCGTCGGTCGGCGCGGGCGCCGCCGTGATCAGCATGGTTGGTGGGCTCAGCGAATTCCTGAACTACCTCACTCGCGGGGTGTCCGGCTATTTCGCCGACCGGATTCGCCGGCGCTGGTCACTGGTCTTCGTAGGCTACGGCGTCAATCTGCTCGCCGTGCCCGCGCTCGCGCTCGCCGGTCACTGGCAGGTCGCCGCCGGCCTGATCCTTCTACAGGGCATCGGACGTGGCGTCCGCAAGCCGCTCGTGCAGGCCATGTTGTCCTACACCACCAAGCGGTACGGCAAGGGGTGGGTATACGGGGTGAACACGGCGCTGGACCACACGGGACGCGCGCTCGGTCCACTGGTCGTCGCCGGAGTGCTCCTCTTCGCGGAGATCTTCCGGACGGCGTACGCGCTGCTCGTCATTCCGGCCGTGCTGGCGTTGGTCACGTTGGCGGTCGTGCGGATCCGGTTTCCTGCGCCCGCCTCGTTCGAACAGCAGCAGCTTCCTGCGCCCGCCTCATCCGGACAGCAGAAGCCGAAGAAAGGCGTCGCGGGGTTCCGCCGGTCGTACTGGCTCTACCTGGCGGCAGGCGCGTTCTTCGCGGCGGGTCTGATCAATTTCGAGCTGATCTCTTTTCATCTGTCCCGGAACGGTGTGCCACACCATTCCGTGCCGCTCTTCCTCGTGCTGGCCACAAGCGTGGGCGCACTCGCCAGTCTCGGCCTCGGCCGGCTGTACGACCGGGTGGGCTTCCCCACGGTCATCGTGGCGGTGCTCGCCACTGCCGCCTTCTCGCCGTTCGTGTTTCTTCTGCCTGCTCATCTCGCGCTGGTCGGGATGGTGCTCTGGGGCATCGGACAGGCGACCCAGGACAGCCTGCTCGCCGCCCTCGTCGCGAGTGTCCTGCCGCAGGGGCGACGCAACCTGGCGTTCGGCCTCTACTACGCCGGATACGGTGTGGGCTGGCTGGTCGGCGCGGTGGCGGCGGGTCTGCTCTACGAACAGTCCCGGATCGCGCTCGTGCTGTTCGCGGCCGGCGCACAACTGGCCTCGGTGCCGATCTTCCTGGCTGCCCGGACCAGTCGACGGGTCGTGGAGAAAGCTACGCCGTAGTCTCGTCCAGGACCCATTGCAGGTAGGCAGGATTACCGCTCACCACGGGCAGGGCGATGACGCAGGGAACATCGTACGGATGTTCCTCGTTGGCGCGCGCCGTGATGCGCTCGACCAGACTCGCCCGCGTGTGCAGTGCCACCCGGGCCTCCGGTTCGTCGTGGACGCTGCCCTGCCAGCGGTAGATGGAGCGGATCTGGGCGAGGTTGTGCCCGCAGGCAGCCAAGCGGTCGTCGACCACGCGGCGGGTGAAGGCGGCGAGCCAGTCCGCGTCCGGGCCGGTGATGATCACCTCGACTACGTCGGTCATTTCCCAAGTACATCATCCCGCTCCGCCACCTAACTGGCGGCCTGACGAGGCAGTCCGGCCAGGACCCGGACGACGTGGTCCCGGAACTCCGCCATGTAGTTGCTCAGGAAAGCCTTTGTGGACTCGTCGGCGACCTCACCTTCGCCCGGGAAAATCTGCTGCGTGTACTGCATGTATGCCTCGGGAGCGGTCATCTGCCGGGCGTTGCAGAAAGTGAGCACGGCGCGCAGGCTCTGTTGGGCCACGGCAGTGCCGATCTGCCCGATGGAGGCACCGATCACTCCCGCTGGGATGTGGTCGAACGAATTCTGACCCCACGGCCGGGAGGCCCAGTCGATGGCGTTCTTCAACGCACCCGGAATAGAGCGATTATATTCCGGAGTGACAAACAGTACCGCGTCAACCTGACGAATAGCGCCTTTGAGTGCGAGAGCTTCAGGGCTTTCGCAAGTTCCCGGTTGACGGACGTGGACGAGAGGCTTCCGACGAAATAGCCGACCTTATACGAACGCATTTTCCCCTCCAACAGCGATAGCTCGGTCCGGTCCGAGGTGTTCGCGTTCAAGGTTGGACCAGGATGCGTGCACTCGTGCCGTGTTCGACACATCCGGGGCGACGCCTGCGGGAAACATCCTCCCGGGGCTCCCGTGGGCTGTCTCGCACGCGCGCCCGTCGCAAGTTCGCTCGGGAGGCAACCTTCGGATGCGTCGGTGAGGTAGTAGCGGGTGACTCGTCTTCGAAGGAGAGCCCGTGGCATCAAGCGATACATTCGCTGAATTTGTGACGGCCCGGTCACCCGACCTTCAGCGCACCGCGTACCTACTCACCCATGACTGGGCGCAGGCTGAGGATTTGCTGCAGACGGCCCTGGTGCGCGCATGGGGCGCGTGGGGACGGATCGACGGGAACCCCGAGCCGTACGTGCGAAAAATCATGGTGAACGTTTACGCCTCGTGGTGGCGGCGTAAATGGCGGCACGTCGAACGGCCGATGTCTCAGTTGCCGGATCGGCTTGCGGCCGACCAGGTCTCGCGGGTGGATAGGCGCGACGAGGTGTGGCAGGCGCTGGGGAGGCTGCCGCGACGTCAGCGAGCGGTGCTGGTGCTGCGCTACTTCGAAGACATGACCGAGGCGCAGATCGCGGACGCGATGAGCATCTCGGTGGGCACGGTCAAAAGTCAGGCCAAGAAGGCCCTGGAGAAGCTGCGACTGGACGAGTCGCTGACGTTGGAGGCGTTGCACCAGTGATCGATCTCAAGGATCTGATGGATGAACGCTCGGCTCACGGCACCCCGGGGCACGGGCGGTTAGCGGAGGTCCAACACAAGATCCGCCTACGGCAGCGTAGGCGCGCCCTGGCGGGAACAGCGGCCGCTGCGGCAGTGCTGGCACTGGCGGCGGCCTCCACCCTAGTTCTCGGCGCGGAGCCGGCTCAGCCACCGACGCTCGGCCCGGGGTCGGCGGCCGCGTCAGCCGGACAGCCGACCATCACCACATCAGCTACTCCAAAACCCGTGGCGGGCCGCAAACTCGGTCCCTTCGCCGAATACGCCCGCGGCTACCGGGTCATGGCCGCCGGCGAGGCGCCGGTGAGCTCAAAGAAGGTGCAGCTCACCTGGACGGTCAACTCGACAGACGTCCAGTTCTTCAGCTACTGCCCCGGCCTTCCGAACAAGTACATCTCGCTCGACGCCGAGGTAGCAATCAACGGCGAATCCACTGGCTCCATGAACTGCCTCTCGGAGGTGCATCAGGGCCCGATGACCCCAGGATCCCGCAGGGTAGGGGCGAACATCGGGGAGACGGTGACGGTCACGTACACGGTCACCGCCGCACAGGACATGAAGGGCACCGGTCGCCAACTCGCGACGATCCCGACGGAAGGCATCCTGCACTTCGCCGTGGCCGAGAAGGTGCCGTTCGACGAGTACCCCCTGCCGCCCCGGCCGACCAAACTGAAGCTCCCGAAGCCGGACGGAATGGGAACCGAGCCCGGCACCAGGATCGTGCACAGCGATCCCACAGATGCCAACAAGGCCGTCAGCATCAGCATGCCCTGGCACAGGGGATACGACTTCACCGTGATCCCGCAGACGCCCGGCATCTACCAGGTCTCCGTCAACGGCATCAGCGTGCTCGCCGGGGAGGTCTACGACTACTCGGGCAATGGTCCGAACGCCAGCTGCCAGGTCAAGCGAAACGATCAGGGGTTCTGCGTACCCGAACTCCAGTCTGTAAAAGACGGCGACCACGTCACGATCACCGTCACCGCGCAGCACGCCACCGGCCCCTGGCTGGCTGAACTGCGGTCCGAATGGCAGGACTCAGCAGCCCAAGGCTGACGCACACCGACGACCTGCAGGCAGACCGACCAAACGCCCCGCTCGGCCACTATTTCGGGGGAATAGTGGCCGAGCGGGGGTGATTCAGTATGGCCAGGCCGGGGGGACCGCCCGAGGCCGCGGGGAGCCAGCAACATCCGCAGCCGGTGGGCTTCGTGGAGCTGTTCTTCGATGTGGTGTTCGTCTTCGCGTTCACCCGGTTCGGCGAGCGGCTGGTCGAGCATTTCAGTTGGGAGAACACCTGGGCGACGCTGCTGTTGATGCTGGCCATGTGGTGGTTCTGGTACCGGGTGGTGTGGACGACCAACAGGTACGACCCGGAGCGTCCAGCCATCCAACTCCTGGTCATCGTGGCCATGCTCGGCACCCTGCTGATGTCGGCCGCGGTGCCTGCGGCGGCTCTCACCGAGCGCGGGGTGGTCTTCGCCTGGGTCTACGTCACCGTCCAACTGCTCCGCCCTCTCTGGCTCCTGCTGATCGGCGGCGCAGATGGTTACCCGCGACTCGTGCACGTCCGGATCCTCTTCTGGACAGCCGTGTCGGCGGTGCCCTGGATTGCCGGGACCTTCACCCAGGACGGCCTGCGGCTGGCCCTGTGGTCCTTGGCGATCGTCATCGACTACGGCGGTGGGATTCTCGACTTCCCGACACCACGGCTCGGCCGCGCGGGACTCCGGCTTCAGCCGATCTCGGGGGAGCATCTGACCGAACGCTGCCGTCAACTGCTCATCATCGCGCTCGGCGAGGCGGTCCTGGCTTCGGGTATCCAGTTCAGCCCGTACGGCTTCGAGCGGGACCGGACGGTGGCGTTGCTGGTGTCGTTCGTCATCACGGTGCTGCTCTGGCAGCTCTACTACTACCGGGCAGGCGTACTGCTCCACGCCGCCATCGCCTCGGCCTCGGCCCCTGCCCGCATCAGCGAACTCGCGTCGTACGCGCACCTGGTCATGGTGATCGGCATCAGCCTCAGCGCCGTGGGCGACACGCTGATCATCAGGCACCCCTTCGGGAACACGAAGTGGACCTGGGTCGTGGTCATCTTCGGTGGGCCCGCACTTTTTCTGGCCGGGCGGAGCATGCTCGACTACGCGGTCTTCAGCCGCGTCTCCTGGTCCCGTCCGATCGGGGTGCTCCTGCTCGCCGCACTGGCCCCGGTGGCGCTCAGGCTGCCGCCGGTCGTGGTCGCCATGGTCGCCGCGGTGGTGCTGGCCGCGATCGCCCTGTCCAACGTGGTCACGTGGCGGTTGCTCCCGCAGGCACTCGCCCCGCCGGGCACTCAGGCCCGGTGACCCACGCCAGCAACCCGGGCGTCTCGGGGGATCTCACCGGCCAGCACCACTAGCGCGGTGCACGTCGATGACGATGACGGTGACGTTGTCCCGACCGCCTTCGTCGAGGGCCAGCGTGACGAGCCGGTCGGCGACGCTTTCAGCGTCCTCGGCAGAGTTCAGGGTGGCTCGGACCGAGTCCGCCGGCACGTACGAACTCAGCCCGTCCGAGCACAGCAGGATCCGGTCGCCGGGATGAAGACGCAGGGTCGTCAGATCGGGAGACCGGCCGTCCTTGCGCCCGTCGAGAAAGCGGGCCAGCTTATCGGGAAGGTTCGGAATCATCTTGGCCTCGGCCACCAGGTGTTGGTAGGTGTGGTCCTCGCTCACCTGGGTCAACGTGTTCCTGGGTGATCCGACGTTGCGCATCAGGTAGGCGCGAGAGTCTCCCACGTTTCCCACGACAGCGGTGGTGCCGGACCACAGTAGGGCGACAATCGTGGTGCCCATCCCGCTCAAACCCGGTTCCTCGCGGGTCTTCCGGCGTAGCGCCTCGCTGGCGTCACTGATGGCTCTTCCCAGGGCGTCGGCCAGGTCATCCACCTCGGCTGGACGGTCGTACGCCTTCATGGCCTGGACCGCCGTGGCGCTCGCGATGTCACCGGCGACGTGGCCGCCGAGTCCGTCGGCGACCGCATACAACCACTGCCCGTGAAGAAGGCTGTCCTCGTTGCGTCGACGGACGTGGCCTACGTGCGTCCGGCTTGCGGCACTCAACCTCAGGAGTCCCATCATGAATGGTCTTCGGGCTCGTCGGGCCACGGCTCCTGTGCCTTCTCATCGCGGTGCAGGACGTGGACGGTTTCGACCCGGTCGCTCGCCACGACGTACTCGGTGACCTCGACCGGCTGGTTGTCCGCACCTGACGTGCCGACCCGCACGATCTCCAGTACGGGCAGGTTGGTCGGGATCTCCAGGAGAGCGGCCTCTTCCTTGCTGGGCATCCGGGCTCGATGGATCTCCATCCACCGGATGGGCCAGTGTCCGGCCTTTTCGATGCGGCAGAGCCACTCACCAACTGCGGGGTTGGCGTCAACACCGGCGACGATCTCGGCCACGCGCGGGTGGATCCACGAGACGTTGATCTGGAAGGGAGCTTCGGAAGCCGGCCCGGTCACGCGAAACCGGCGCAGCACCTCGGTGCCGGCCTCGACGCCGAGCAGCTTGGCGATGCGCGGGTCCTCCAGCCGGGTCGGTGCACTGCTGGCCGTCCCGTGGCGCACCCACACCTCCTGACCACTGGCCGAGGGGAACGAGTATCCGGTCGCCTGCTCGTTGCGTTTGACCAGGTCCCCACGGGGGCGGCGAGGACGCATCGTGCCGTAGCGCACGGCGATACCTCGTCCCTGAACCGCCCACACGTAGCCTTCGGCCTCCAACACGGCGATGGCTCGGCCGATCGTGTCGCGGTTGGCGCCGTACTCCGCCGCGAAGTCGTTCAGTCGGGGAAGCCGGGCCCCAGGCGCCCACTCTCCGGCTTCGATCCGGCCTCTGATCTTCGACGCGATGTCCAGGTAGCGCGAGTGCACGGGCAAGAAACACTTCCCCTCTTGATTATCCGGGGACAATCCTTGACGGGCACGCCGATTGTCCCCAGACTATTGCCAAGCCATTGTCCCAGGACAACGTGGCCAGCAAAAGGCCTCGACGGGCGGCTACCCGTCGAGGCCGGCGCATCGGTCCTCGCGAAAGGACACCCACGATGCCCGCTCAGCCTACCGTTCACCCTGCTCCGTGCGCCTCGGGCCATTTTCCGACGAGCGCCACGACCACTACTACCGGCCACCCTGGGCCCTCACCTGTCCGGCTGGACTCCCTCAGCTACGGGGAACTCGCCGTGGCCATCCACGCCGCCGGCATTCCCGCCAAGCCAAGCTCGCTGACCGTCGAGCAGATCAGGGCACTCGCGTACGCCGGCATCGCCCAGCTCGGCCTGGCCCAGGCCCGCCACCTCAACGCCGAAACGCGGGCCGCCAACATCTCCTACTGCGACAAGACCCGCTCCGACCCTTCAGCTGATGCGCCGGATGAGATCGCCACCATCCGCCGGATCTGGGGCTCCAGTAGGCGGGAGCAGACGGCCGTCAACCTCGGCTACCGCCTTCAGACCGCACTCATACGCGGCCAAGTGACGGTATGACGGGTTGATCCACTCCGTTTCGCCGAAATGGCGGTATCCACCCCAGGCGGACACCGCCACTTCGCCGCAACGGCGCGGGTCCAGCTCGGCGCGTTTGGTCAGCCAGGAGTGGGGTTGTGCTTGCGGGCCGTGCAGAGCAGGTACTCCCACTGCATGACGATCCGGTTCGCGTCCCCGCCCTGGTCGTGCCGCGCCGCGAGTGCGGCGAGGTCGCGGTCCAGTGCCGCCACCCGGTGGGGTTCTCCAGCGAGCCCGCGGTACGCGGCGACCGTCGGTCCGTAGTTCGTCTTGAAGAAGTCGCGGAAGGCGTCCGGGCTGGCGAACACGTCGACCGTGACCGTCTGCCGGCGCGCCACGACATCGGTGACCTGCTCGCCGAGTAGTCCACGTACGTGTTCCTCGCTGCCCCACAGTGGTGCGGGCTGCGCGCCGGGCGGCGGCGGGGGCAGGTACGGCTTCATCGTCGCGAACATCTGTCCGACGAAGCCTTCCGGCGCGGTGGACGAAGGCCCTGGCCGGGGAATCGCGCTTGTGACAACGGGAACTGACCGGAACGCATGAGGCCCAGGTCGGGAACGTGCCCTGACCAGGGGCTTTCGTGCCTTGGAGCAGGTGACGGGAATCGAACCCGCACTGCAAGCTTGGGAATTGCACAAGATCGGTTCGGAGCGTGGCGTTTCGCATTGTCGACCTGGCCGGCGGCCGCCTCGCGTAGCCTCTCGTGACACCACCTTGTGGCCCGCGGATGGCCCAGCCCGACCTTTGCCTTGAAAAATCAAGACTGCGGTCCGCCCCGTCACCCACTGCCGCTGGCTGCCTCGGCTTGTCCGCTGCGGTCGCTTTGACCCCCGCCCGTCGGCCGGCTGGAGTTGCACGGTGGCTGTACTGCTTGCGCGACCGTCAGTGTGTGGGCCACACCACGATCATTGTTGGGATGGGAGCACCCATTGTTTCGGGGCTCACGGGTGGCAGCGGCACCCAGTCCACCGACACCAGGCTCGGGCAATCGCAGGGCAGTTCGTCGTGGCCGACCCGGGGCTCACCGTCGGCCACAGTCACCGCGAAGCATGCCGTCAGCCCTGATGGATAAGGCACATCGATGAGGTAGCGAGTACTGAGTGGGGTCAGTCCGACCTCTTCCTCAACCTCGCGTCGCACGGCTTCTTCGGGGGTCTCTCCGTCCGCAATGCCACCCCCCGGGAGCGTCCAGTACTCCAGGCCGTCGTGTCGCCCGGACGGTCCAAGGCTTCGCTCCCGAACCATCAGCACGCGGCCGTCGCGAACGATCACCGCTGCCGCTCGTCTGCGTTCCGTCATCCGTACATCCACCGCACCCCGCCTGTCTGCTGATGCGCCGATACGCCACCGGGGATCGCGGCCCTGGCACCTTCCCACCACCGGTCAACCCGGCTTGTGAGGGCACATCCTTCTACCGGTGAAGCGAGGTCGTCCCCTGGATCAGACACAACCTCAAGATCGATGCACCGGAATCAGACCCAGCACTCGTCGTAGCGAACCTCGTGCTTCAGGCCCGGCAGCACCGTGGGCGCGTCGCCCACATGGCGGCACTGGCCAACCTGCTCGCGGCGTAGCAGTGGGCCGCTCGATGGGTTAATGCCACGTTGCATGACTCTGACCGAGAAATAGTGAAGGCCCCGGCCCGGGACTGTTGTCCTGGCCAGGGCCTTCGCTGTGGAGCGGGTGACGGGAATCGAACCCGCACTGTCAGCTTGGGAAGCTGATGTTCTGCCATTGAACTACACCCGCAGGCGGGACCACTCTACCTGAGCCGGCCACCCCGACGCACCCAGGGCTCGATCCACCCCGGCTCCCAGGCGACCGGCGGTGCCGCCACGGCCTTCGCGTTCCAGCTTCAGCGCATCAACCGGGTCACCAACTCGGCGTGGTACCCGATCCGGCAGGGCTCGACGGCCGAGCGGCAGATGAAGACCCAACTGCGCCAGGGTACGAAGGCGACGCTCAACATCTATCTCGGCGCGCTGAGCGACAACCTGCTCGGCTGGGCGACCTTCCCGCAAACCACGTTGAATGTGATGGACGGCGTGGTGGTGCTGAGCGAGTCGCTGCCCGGCGGCACCGTCACCAACTACAACCAGGGCGACACCGGCACCCACGAGGTCGGCCACTGGCTGAACCCCTACCACACTTTCCAGGGCGGCTGCTCGGGCCAGGGCGACCAGGTCGCGGACACCCCGGCGGAGGCATCTCCGGCCAGCGGCTGCCCCACCGGTCGGGACACCTGCTCCGCCCCGGGCCTGGACCCGATCACCAACTTCATGGATTACTCGTACGACTCCTGCATGTACCAGTTCACGCCGGGTCAGGCGACCCGGATGATCAACGCCTGGAACACGTACCGCGCGGCGTAGCGCGGACCAAATCGACGAGTGACCCGGTGCCGGTCCCGCGAGACGGGGCCGGCACCGGCGCACACTGGCTCAGGCGGCGCGGGCGTGTCGGCCCGCCCGGACCGGTAACGGCGCGGGCGGGACAGCGTCCGCGGCGGCGCCGGCCGGATCCAACCAGACCTGGACGGCCGGACGGCCCACCAGGTCGCCGGGCCCAGCGCCACGCTGCTCGTGACGGGCGAGCATCGCCACGTCGACCGAGAACTCGAACAACCGCCAGTCGGCGTGCGGCGCGGCCCGTGCCGCGAGGGCCAGTCGGGCCACTGTGGCGTCGTCGGTGACCGGGCGGGCCCGGCCGGCGACGTACGCCTCGTCGTCGCTCTCCTCGGGCGGGAACGAGTGCAGTGCGTAGCGCCCGTCGCGCTCCAGGTCGCGCCGCTTCGGCGAGTTGATCACGAAGCAGAACAGACCGTCGTCGGTGATCACCGGGGAGACCGGGTGCACCCGGGGCCCGCCGTCGGCGCGGACCGTGGCCAGGTAGCCGAAGCCCGGGCCGTACTGCTGCATGAGAAGGCGGATCCCGTCGGCGAGTCGAGGCTCGTCAGCGGCGAATTCGGACCAGGAAGCCATGCCGACATCTTATCGAACATACGTTCGAAGCAGGTAGTCCGACACGCAGGTCACCCGTACCGGCAGCTATGGTGTGGCGATGCTGCTCTCCGACCGCGACCTGGTCTCCGAGATCAAGGCGGGCACCCTGGCGTTGGAGCCCTTCGAGCCCACGCTGGTGCAGCCGTCCAGCATCGACGTACGCCTGGACAATCTGTTCCGGGTCTTCAACAACCATCTCTACACCCACATCGACCCGGCGACCCAACAGGACGACCTGACCTCGCCGGTCGAAGTGCCCGACGGTGAGCCCTTCGTGCTGCACCCGGGTGAGTTCGTGCTCGCCTCCACGCTGGAGGTGATCTCCCTCGGCGTCCAGCTCGCGGGAAGGCTCGAAGGCAAGTCGAGCCTGGGCCGGCTCGGTCTGCTCACCCACTCCACCGCCGGCTTCATCGACCCCGGCTTCTCCGGTCACGTCACCCTGGAGCTGTCCAACGTGGCCAACCTGCCGATCACTCTCTGGCCAGGCATGAAGATCGGCCAGCTCTGCATTTTCCGGCTCTCGTCCCCGGCCGAGCACCCGTACGGCTCGGTTGTCTACGGCTCGCGCTACCAGGGCCAACGCGGCCCGACGCCGAGCCGCGCCTGGCAGAACTGGCGCACCTGGCCGACCCACTGACCCACGAGAGATACACCCCGAGCGGCAGGGCGGCGCGCAGGCACGCGAGCGGCAGGGCCGCGCCGCCGTGGGCACGGCCCCTGCCGTCGTACGCGACATCCGTCACCCGGGCCGGCCGAAGCTGTGGATGGGGCTGTCGTCCATTCGCTTCATCTTCACCGGTTGGCCCGCGCGGGAGGCGTGCACCACCCAACCGTCGCCTACATACATGCCGACGTGGTGCAGGTCCCGGTAGTAGAAAACGAGATCACCCGGGCGCAGGGCGCTCCGGCTGACCGACGCGGTCACCTGGCGCTGCCGCGCCGCGTTGTGCGGCAGCGTCACTCCGGCCCGCGCCCACGCGGCCAGCGTCAGCCCCGAGCAGTCGTACGCGTTCGGCCCCTCGGCACTCCACGAGTACGGCTTGCCGATCTGGGCGCAGGCGAAGGTGACCGCCTTCCCGGCCGGCCCGCCGGGGTAGCCGGCCGGGCAGGGCGCCGGACGCAGCGGGCCGCCGCCCCCGTTGCCGTACGCCCGCAGCCGCAGCCGCTGCAACCGGTCGATCTCGGCGTCGATCTGCCGCCGCTTCCGCGCGAGTTCGGCCTCGGTGCGGGTCAACTGGGCGATGCTGCGGTCCAGCGTCCCCTTTGCGGCGGCGAGTTCGTCGCGTAGCTCGCTCGCCTGCCGTACGTCCTGCTGTTCGAAGCGGGCGTAGCGGTCGAGCAGGCCGAGTTGCTCGACCACCTCGCCAGGGGATCTGCTGCCCAGCAGCGCGTTGACCGCGCGGACCGTACCGCCTTTGTAGGCCCGGGCGGCCAGCGCGCCGACGCGGTTCATCGCCTCGTCCACCTTGGCTTGCAGCGGGGCGATCCGGGTGGCCAGGGCGTCGGCCTGGCGCCGTTTGACGGCCAGGTCCTGCCGGGTGGCGTTGTGCCGTTCGATGACAGGTTCGAGCCGGTTCCAGTCCTCGTCGATCTGGCGCTCGATGTCGGCGACCGTGGGGTCGGCGTACGCCACCGTCGCTCCGCCGGTCAGGATGACGGCGGCCGCGGTCAAGGCGGCGAGTGCGGTGGTGCAGCGGTACCAGCGGGAACGCGGCGCAGCCGTCGTCGGGCCGGGCATCGCCGGCCGCTGCGACGGTGGCCGCGGGGCATGGTGTGCCACCGGGCTCCGTACTCCTTCTTCCCATACCGCCTACCGGGTTAGCTGACGGGTTCGGGCGGGAAGGGGACGCCCTACCGCGCACATCGCGGACTCACCCCGGGTACCTGGTTCCCCGGCTCGCTCGGGCAGCGACTCGGCGGTGCCGGACCGTTACCGCCCCTGATGGGCGGAGCTGCCAGCCGGCCGGCGATTGCCCAGCGTAGGGACGATCTGCGTCGATACGCAACACACCCACGCCATCACCGTCGGTGCATAAATCCGACAACGACGAAGGCCCCGGGTCGCTTGACCGGGGGCCTTCGGCTCGTTCCTGCGCTACCGCTCAGCCGAGTGGATCAGCCCGGTCGACGGAAGCCGGCGACCGGCATGGTCGTGATGGGCGAGACGTTGACCGGCTTGCCGGCGCGGGGCGCGTGCACCATCTGGTTGTTGCCCAGGTAGAGCCCGACATGGTGCAGGTCGCTGAAGAAGAAGACCAGGTCACCCGGCCGGGCGTCGGCCCGGGAGATGGCCTTGCCCTCGTTCCACTGGGCACCCGTGAAGTGGGTGAGGTGGATGCCGGCGGCCCGGTAGGCGTACTGCGTCAGCCCGGAGCAGTCGAACGCGTTCGGCCCGGTGGCACCCCAGACGTACGGCTTGCCGACCTGGGCGCAGGCCGTCCTGATGGCGGTCCGCGCCGCCCCACTGACCACGCCGTTGATGGTCGGGCAGTTGGTCGTCTTGACCGTGGTCACCGGCAGCGACCTCTCCAGCCGCTTGATCTCGGCGTCGATCTGCTTCTTCTTCGCCGCCAGCTGCTTCTCCTTGACCTCCTGGTCGGCGATCAACGCGTCCAGCTTGGCCTTCTGTCCGTCGTACTTCCTCTTGATCTTCATGACGCCCTCGAGCTGCCGGCGCTCCTCCGCCGCCAGCCGGTTGAGGAAGGCCATCTGCTCGCCGAGCGTGTCCGGCTTCGCGTTGAGCAGCACCGCGCCGAGTTCGTGGGACGGACCGCTGATGTAGTACCGGGAGGCCATGTCGCCCACCCGGTTCATCGCCAACTCGGCCTCCAGGGCCAGCGGCTGGATCTTCTTCTCCAGGCTCTTCGACTTCTCACGGTTGACCTTCAGCTGAGCCCGCACCTTGTTGTACTGCTCGATGGTGGGCTCCAGCTTCCGCCACTGCTTGTCGATCTCCGCCTCGATCTGCTCGACCGAGGGCTCCGCGTATGCGGGAGCGGCGAGCAGGCCAGCGCCCACCGCGGTGGCAGCGACCAGGACGACCAGCCGACGGGCGACCCTGCGCAGGCCACCGGGGCGAGGGGAACGCCCGGGCACACGACGATGAAGGGGCATGGTTGCCACCGGCAGCGACTCCTTTGCAACCGACCACCGGGCGTCCCGCGAGCGGTAAGGGGCGAGACAGACGACCCACGGCGGTCGGTGCCCAACATTAGGGAAGGCGCGGGGCGGAATCAAGGCGACCTACGGCCCATTCACGTTTGCGCGACCGGTCGAATACAAAGGGTGTCGACCATTGTCGCAACAGTTATCTACGCCAATACGTAAACGGGACACGGCGACACCGTCCAGGCATCGCCGCACCCCGCGTACGGACCCTGGGTCAGCCGCCGACCGGCTCCTGCTCCGGGGCGGCCGGGTGCTGCCCGGGCTTGACCGAACGCAGCAAAACGCTGGCCACATCGACCACCTCGACCTGCTCACCGGCGCCCTTGCCATTCACCCCGTCGGTGAGCATGGTCGAGCAGAACGGGCAGCCGACCGCCACCGTCCGCGCCCCGGTGGACATGGCCTCCTCCACCCGGTCCACGTTGATCCGCTTGCCGATGCGCTCCTCCATCCACATCCGGGCGCCACCGGCACCGCAGCAGAAGGAGCGCTCGCTGTTGCGCGGCATTTCGATGACACCGCCGCCGGAGCCACCACCGATGGCGCTGTCCAGCACCTCACGCGGCGGGGTGAACACCCGGTTGTGCCGGCCGAGATAGCACGGGTCGTGGTAGGTCACGCCGCCGTCGACCGGCTGCACCGGAGTGAGCTTTCCGGTGGCGACCAGGTGAGCCAGCAACTGGGTGTGGTGCACCACCTCGAACTCGCCGCCGAGCTGGCCGTACTCGTTGCCCAGCGTGTTGAAGCAGTGCGGGCAGGTGGCGACGATCTTGCGCTTGGCCTTCTCCCGGCCCTCGAACGCCTCGTTGAGGGTTTCGACGTTCTGCTGGGCGAGCATCTGGAATACGAACTCGTTGCCGATCCGCCGGGCCGGGTCGCCCGAGCAGGTCTCGCCCTCGCCGAGGATGGCGAACGAGACGCCCGCCTCGTTCAGCAGCGTGGCCACCGCCCGGGTGGTCTTCTTGGCCCGGTCCTCGAACGCGCCGGCGCAGCCCACCCAGAACAGGTACTCGAAGTCGTCGACCTCGCCGACCCGGGGGACCTCGAAGTCGAGGCCCTTGGTCCAGTCCTCCCGGGTGTTCTGCGGGGCGCCCCAGGGGTTGCCCTTGTTCTCCAGGTTGCGCAGCATCACGCCGGCCTCGGACGGGAAGCTCGACTCGATGAGCACCTGGTAGCGGCGCATGTCGACGATGTGGTCGACATGCTCGATGTCCACCGGGCACTGCTCGACGCAGGCACCGCAGGTGGTGCACGACCAGAGGACGTCCGGGTCGATCACGCCGCCCGCCTCGGCGTCACCGATGAGCGGCTTCTCCGCCTCGGCCAGTGCCAGCACGTCGACGTGGGCGAGCTGCGCCGCGGTGGCCTTTTCCTCGCCGGTCAGGTCCTTGCCGCCGCCGGCCAGCAGGTAGGGCGCCTTGGCGTACGCGTGGTCACGCAGGCTGAGCACCAGCAGCTTCGGAGACAGCGGCTTGCCGGTGTTCCAGGCCGGGCACTG
This sequence comes from Micromonospora qiuiae, assembly GCF_016863555.1. Lineage (GTDB taxonomy): Bacteria > Actinomycetota > Actinomycetes > Mycobacteriales > Micromonosporaceae > Micromonospora > Micromonospora qiuiae. The sequence goes on from NZ_BOPC01000037.1 coordinate 28,302, forward strand.
CGACTGGCATCGGCCGCACTCGGTGCAGGTGGTGAAGTCCAGCAGGCCCTTCCAGGTGAACTGCTCGACGTGAGCGACGCCGAACTGGTCGGACTCGGGGTCGGCCTCCTCGAAGTCCAGCGGCTTTCCGTCGCTCATCATCGGCCGCAGCGCGCCGAGGCCGGAGCCGGCCGCACCCGGCTCGCGCTTGAAGAAGATGTTGGGGAAGGCGAGGAAGCGGTGCCACGCGACACCCATGGTGACGTTCAGCGAGATCACGATGAGCCAGGTCATCGAGATGGCGATCTTGATGAGGGCGGCGATGCTGACGCCGGCCTCCCAGTCCGGCAGCCCGGAACCGACCGCGTGGCTCAACGGGGCGGCCCAGGCCGGGTACTCGAAGTGGTCGGTGGCCACCTTAAAGCCGCGGATCAGGAAGCCCATGATCAGCACGGCGAGGACGACCGCCTCGACGAAGTAGCCCTGCCACATGGTGGAGCCGGTGAAGCGCGACCGGCGGCCGGGCCGGTTCGGCCGGTTGGCCAGCCGAATCGCGATCAGCACCACGATCCCGACGATGCCAAGGATGCCGATCCACTCGGTGACCAGCCCGTAGAGCGCCCAGCCGCCGATCAGCGGCAGCCCGCCGGTCGGCGACACCACCTCGAAGTACGCCTCGAGCACCAGCAGCGACAGCACGATGAAGCCGACCATCACGAACCAGTGCGCCGCCCCCACCACGCTCCACCGGAGCATCCGGGTGTGCCCGACGGTCTCCGCGAGCATGGTCTTCGTGCGGCGGCCAAGGTCACCGGCTCGGGACGGGTCGGGCTGACCCAGCCGGATCACAGCCACCATCTTCATGACCGCACACACCGCAAGCCACACCGCCACGGCGGTGATGGCGGCCGCGAGGATCGTGGTGACGATCTGGACGCTGCCCATCGAGTTGGCCCTCCCGGTCTGCTGCCTGTCGAGCGGGCGTGGCGACCGGATCGAGCACGATCCGCCGACACCACCGCATCGTCAACCGAATCAGTCGACGATCTCGCTCCACTGGGTCATGCAGTGCAGCGTACGCGCAACGTTACCCGACAGTAACGTGAGCCTTATCGCACCTGGACGGGCCCATCTCGCCCTGCGTCGACCTTGGGAGGTCCGCGGCATCGCTCGTCGGGCAGCCTGAGGTGACCTGCCGGTTACGCTCGGCGCGCCCGTTGGCCGCCGCTCAGCGCCAGCGGGAGAGCAGGATCAGCGAGGCGACCATGGCGCCGAAGCCCACCGCGAGGTTCCAGTAACCCAGCTCCATGACCGGGTATTCCTGCTCGGAGAGGTAGTAGACCACCAGCCAGCCGATCCCGAACACGATCAGCGACACCGCCGAGACCGGCAGCCAGAGCGGGCTGGGCTTGCGCGTCGCCGCTGTCGCCGTCGGGCGGACGTCCGTGGGCGGGGTGTACACCTTCTTCTTGCGGACCTGAGACTTGGGCACGACGCTCTCCAGAGGGGTTACGACCTCGTCCGGCCTGACAACCGGGCGCGAGGGCGACGGTCCATGGCCAATAATGTTCGAGAGCTAGCGTAGTCCGGAAGGCTCGTCCAATCCACGAATGGGGCCAGACAGGTGCCGGGCAACCCGGAAACGGACTGCCGACGGCGCTCGATCCGACCGCATCCCGCGGGCACGACAGGTGGGGAAAGGGGAACGGTCCGTGGAGTACACGTCCGGCGCAGCCTCGTGGCAGAAGGCGCTGCGACGCCTCGTCGCCGGGTTGCTGCCTCGCCGGCCGTGGCAGCGCCGACCGGGCTGGTCGATCGGCGTACCGTTGATCGCTGCCGCCGCCGGCCTGCTCTTCACCACCACCGCCACCACCGCTGGCGGCACCGCGCTGCGCGAGGACCGACGTCCCCAGCTCACCGAACTCATCGAGGACCGGCGGGCCCAGGTGGCCGCCAACGAGGAACGGGCCGCGAGACTGCGCCGGGAGGTCGAGAGCCGCACGACCGATCTCGCGGATTCCGACGGCCCGATCAGGGAGCAGCAGGAGCGCTCTGCCGCGAGTCTCGGCGCCGCTGGCTTCACCGCCCTCACCGGTCCAGGGCTCACCGTCGAGCTCAACGATGCGCCGCAGGTCGGCAGCCTGCCCGAGGGAGTCGAGAACGACGACCTGGTCGTCCATCAGGGCGATGTCCAAGCGGTGGTCAACGCGCTCTGGGCGGGCGGCGCCGAGGCCATGTCAATCATGGACGTGCGCGTCCTGACCACCAGCGCGGTACGCTGCGTGGGTAACACCCTCCTGCTGCACGGGCGGGTGTACTCCCCACCTTTCAAGATCGTAGCAATTGGCGATCCCGCCGCGCTCCGGCAGGCCCTCGCCGCTTCCGAGGGAGTCCGGTGGTTCAGGGACGCGGTCGACAACTACCAGCTCGGCTACTCCGAGAAGATCTCGACGGTCACCGTTCCCGCCTTCGAGGATTCCACCACCCTGCGCTCCGCGACCGTGCTGAAGTGAGGCCGCAATGAGCCAGCAACCAAACGGCCGGCACCGCGACCAGACCGGCGAGTCCACCGCCTTCCTGCCCAAGGTCGAGCGAGCAGAGCCCGCCCCGGTCCCTCCGCGTCCGACCCTGCCGTGGCCGGACGACCAGGTGGCACCGCGCCCCGCGCCGGGCCGGCAGCAACACCCGGCGACGGAGCAGTGGGGCAGGGCGCCCGACCCGAGCCTCGCCCCTGCCAGCTGGCGACCGGCCACGAGCGGTGCCGACCAGCGCAACGGCGCCGGCTCGACGGCCGGCCAGCCCGGCCCTTTCGGCGAACCGACGCCCTGGCGGGACGCCTTCCGGCCGAGCCGACCCGAGCAGCCGCCGCACGCCGCGCCGGGGCGTGAGCCGGGATGGATTTCCCAGGGCACGCAGCCGCTGTCCGGGCAGCCGAGCCACGGCCAACCGCAGGCCGTACCGCAGTCGTACGCCGCGCCGCCCGCGCACGGTGCTCCGCTGAGGCCCGGTGCGCCGTCGGCGCCCACCGCACCGCAGCCGCAGGCCCAGCCGTCGGCACCCACCGCACCACAGCCACAGGCACAGCCGTCGGCACCCACCCCACCGCAGCCGCAGACCCAACTGCCGTGGACGGCGCCGGCCCGGGCGGCGGAGGGCAACGGTGGCCACGGTGGCGAGCCTGCGCGGCATCCCACCGGCCGTGCCGGCGGTCAGGGCGGCTGGTCGAACGACGAAGGTGCGACCGCGCTGATACCGAAAATCAGCGACACCAGGACCAACCCGCCGTCGGACCTGGGCCGGTCGGGCGAGGTGCGTCGCCCGGACCCGACCGGTGCACCAGCCCTGGCGAACCAGCAGACCAGCCCGACCGCTTCGACCCAACAGACCGGACCGGCAACGCCGGGACGGCCGCTGGACCCGGCAGCCACCGCGCTCATTCCGGCCGTCACCGGGGTCAGGCCGGGCAGCCAGCCCGCGCTGGACTCGACCGCCCTGATGGGAGCGGTGCCCCGGCCACCCCGGGAGGAGGAGCCGTCGGACGAGGCCGACCGCTCCGCCGAGCAGCCCAAACCGCGTCGGGGCGACCGGGTTGTCCAGTTGCGCGCGCAGCAGGTCGACGAGGGATACAAGAGCATCTACTCGGAGCTGACCCGTCCCTCGGTCTGGTCTCGGGTCCGTACCGGCCTGCGCTTCGGTGGCGAGCTGCTGATCACGTTCGGCCTGGTGGTGCTCCTCTTCGCCGGTTACGAGATCTGGGGCAAGTCGGCGATCGTCGACGCCCACCAGGGCGATCTGAGTGAGCAACTGGCTCAGGCGTGGGGGCCCGAAGGCGACCCCACGGTGGCGCCCTCGGCGAGCCCATCGAGCAAGCCGAAGCCGCCGGTGCACGGCAAGCCGATCGCCCTCCTCGCCATTCCGAAGCTCGACAAGGAATGGATCGTGGTCGAGGGCGTCACCCAGAAGGACATCCGGTACGCCCCGGGCCACTACCCGGACAGCGCCATGCCGGGTGAGGTCGGGAACTTCTCCGTGGCCGGGCACCGGAACCGGGCCACCTTCTGGCGGCTGGACGAGCTGCGCAAGGGAGACCCGATCCTCGTCGAGGGCCGCAACGAGTGGTACGTCTACCAGGTCACCGACAGCCTGATCGTGAAACCGTCCCAGGTCGAGGTGGTCGCCCCGGTCCCCGGCCGGCCGGGCCAGAAGCCGACCAAACGTATGCTGACCCTCACCACCTGCAACCCGAAGTTCGACAACTATCAGCGGTTGATCATTCACGCCGAGTTGACGCGTACCCAGCCGAAGTCCGAGGGACGCCCGGCAGAGCTGGGAGCCTGACCATGTACGCCTGGATCTGGCGCAAACTTCCCTTCGGGCTGCCCGGCAAGCTCGTCGGCAGCCTGCTGCTCGCCACCACGATGGTGGCGCTGCTCTGGTACGTGGTGTTCCCGTGGGCGGAGCCGCTGCTGCCCTTCACCGGTAGCGACGTGCAGGTCACCGAGGATTCCGGAGTGCCCGGCGCGCCTGGCGACGGGGTGCCCGGCGGGGATCCGGCCGACGACGCGCCGGCCGACGACGAGCACGACCTGCCGTACGACACCGAGCGGAACAACACGGCGCCATCGGACGAGGACGGGTGAGGCGGACATGCGCGTCCTGGTGATCGACAATTACGACTCGTTCGTCTTCAACCTGGTGCAGTATCTCGGCCAGCTCGGCGTCGACTGCGAGGTGCGACGCAACGACGAGATCGAGGTGACCGAGGTGGGCCGGGTCGGTGCGGCCGGCGTACTGCTCTCACCGGGGCCGGGCACCCCCGACCGGGCCGGCATCTGCCTCGACCTGGTCCGTGCGTACGCCGGCAAGCTGCCGATCTTCGGCGTCTGCCTCGGCCACCAGGCGATCGGCAAGGCGTTCGGCGCCACCATCGCGCGCGCCCCGGAACTGCTGCACGGCAAGACCTCGCAGGTCCGGCACGACAACACGGGTGTCCTCGCCGGACTGCCCGACCCGTTCACCGCGACCCGCTACCACTCCCTCGCGGTGCTGCGCGAGACGCTGCCACCGGAGCTGGAGGTGACCGGCTGGACGGACGGCGGGATCGTGATGGCGATGCGTCACCGCACCCTGCCGATCGAGAGCGTCCAGTTCCACCCCGAGTCGGTGCTCACCGAGGGCGGCCACCTGATGCTGGCCAACTGGCTCGCCGGCTGCGGTCATCCGGAGGCACTGGAGAGGGCTCCCGCGCTGGCCGCCGAGGTCGACGCCCGTCGCCGCGCCGCCTTCGCCGCCAGCTGAAATCGGGTCTCGGTCCGGGGCGACCGGCAACAGGCGGGGCGTCATCGCCTTGATCATCGCCGATCGCCGTTTCGCCGTAATGGCGGTGTCCCGACCGCTCAGACACCGCCATACCGACGAAACGGAGTTGCTGGTTGACGCCTGGAGAGGGCTGGCCGGAGGCCCCTCAGCTGTCGGGCAGGCGGAACGGCGGGAGGGGCGGCGAAATCTGACCGCCGCCGCCACCGCCACCGTCGTCGCCGTCTGGCGGCGGGGTCGTGGTGGGCGTGCCGGTCGGCGGGGTCTGGGTCGGCGGATCCGGATCCTCCGGCTCCTCCACCGACACCACGATCTTCACCTTGCTGCCCTTGGTCTGCCGGGAGTTGGCGTTCGGGCTCTGATCGACGACCCGGCCGGCCTGAGCGGCAGGCACCTCCGGACCGAGCACCACATCGGGGACAAAGCCCGCGTTGCGCAGTTGCCGCTTCGCCTCGGCCTCGGTGAGGTTTACCACGTTCGGCACCTGGACTACGTTGCCCCTGGAGACGGTGAGCGTCACCTTGGTCCCCTCGGCTACCTTCTCGCCCTCGGGCGGGTCGACCTTGAGCACCAGACCGGCCGCCTCAGCGTTGTCCTCCTCGACGGTCTTGACCTCGAGGTTGAGTTCATCGAGCCGTTCCCGGGCGCTGTCGACCTTGCTGCCGACGAGACCGGGCGGGATGGTCACCTCGGGTTTGCCGCCGCAGATGCGGACGGTCACCGTGCTGTTCGGTGCCACCCGTTCCCCGGCTTGCGGGGTCTGGCTGGTGACCGTGTCCTTCTTGCAGTCCGAGGTGAACTCCGGCTCACCGCGCGCCGGCTGGAGGCCGTCCTGCTGGATCCGGTCGAACGCCTCCTGCTCGGTCATCCCGGTGAGCGTCGGCACCGGCACGTCCGGCGGCTCCCGATCGTTCAGCAACAGCGCGGCGACCAGGGCGATCACCGCGAGCACGCCGAGCGCGGCGAAGACGGCGATCAGCCACGACGAGGCCCGGCGTTGGCGCGGGTCGCCCACCCGGGCCGGGATCTGCCGGGTCTGCGTCGCGCCGGCCGACGGATGGCTCGGGGTCGCGGCCATCGCCACGGTCTCGTCCTCGCGCATCACCGGGGTCGCCATCACCGGCCGGCCGGCCGCCGCGCGGAGCAGGTCCGCCCGCATCTCGCCGGCGCTCTGGTAGCGGTTGAGCGGGTTCTTCGACAGCGCCTTGAGCACGATCGCGTCGACCGCCGGGTTGACGTCCGGGTTGAGGTCGCTCGGCGTCGGCGGGGCCTCCCGCACATGCTGGTACGCGACGCTCACCGGGCTGTCGCCGACGAACGGCGGGTGACCGCAGAGCAGCTCGAACAACACGCAGCCGGCCGCGTACACGTCGGAGCGGGCATCCACCGCCTCACCCCGGGCCTGCTCCGGGGAGAGGTACTGTGCGGTGCCGATGACTGCGCTGGTCTGCGTCATCGTGGTGGCGCCGCTGGCCAGCGCCCGGGCGATGCCGAAGTCCATCACCTTGACCTGGCCGGTCTGGGTGAGCATCACGTTGCCGGGCTTGATGTCGCGGTGGATGATGCCGTGCCGGTGGCTGAACTCCAGCGCCGCGCACATGTCGGCGCAGATCTCCAGCGCGCGGCGGGGCTGCAGCCGGCCCTCGGCGCCGAGCACCTCCTTCAGGGTGCGCCCGTTCACGAACTCCATCACGATGAACGGGAGGGTTTCGCCGGTGGGGGCCTGCTCCTCCCCGGTGTCGTAGACGGCGACGATGGCGGGGTGGTTGAGCGAGGCGGCGTTCTGCGCCTCCCGGCGGAAGCGCATCTGGAAGGTGGCGTCACGGGCAAGATCCGCCCGCAGCATCTTGATCGCGACATCCCGGCCGAGTCGCAGGTCGCGGCCGCGGTGCACCTCGGCCATGCCGCCGTACCCGAGCAGCTCGCCGACCTGATACCTGCCACCGAGCAGGCGGGCCTGGGCTGTCATCGCGTCTATCGTCCTTCGCTCGTGATCGTCTCGTCGCCGTCCGGTCGGAGCTGATCCAGTCGACGGTACGCCGTGCCGGCCGGGTCGTCTCGTCCGTCCGGCCGCAGCGCCTCAGAGGTCACCGCCGACACGGATACCCCGCCCGGCATGACATTGAGGCTGTTCCGCAGTTTGTAGGAAACCACGCCGGAGCAGACCACGACCAGTACGCCCAGCACGATGACCAGGAACACCATTCCGGATCGCGACCGCTTGGGCGCATTCCGTGACGAAGTGGGCTGCGGGGAGTAGGCCGACGGGACCGTGGCCGCGCCGCGTGGATAACCGGCTGCCGCCGGAGCGACCACCGTAGGGCGCGGCGGCTGCGCCACCGGCGGACGGTTCAGTGGCTGCGCCACCGGCGGACGGTTCGGCGGCGGTGCCGTGGCCGGCCGGTGTGGCGCCACCGGCGCGGCCGGGCTGACCAGCGGTGCGGCGCGCGGCGGCACCTGAGCCCGGCCGGGAGCGGGAGACGCTGGCGCGGCCGAGATCGGCGCGGCCCGGCCGGGGGCCGGCGATGCCGGCGCGGCCGAGATCGGCGCGGCCTGGCCAGCGCCCCCCCGGGCCTGCCGGGACAGCGCCGCCTTCAACTGCCGGGCCGCCCCGGCGAGGACCGCGGCGCTCTGCCAACGGTCCTTCGGGTCCTTGGCCATCGCCCGCTCGACGAGCGCGCAGACCTGGGGCGGAATGTCGGAGGGCAGCGGCCTGGGGGTCTCCCGGACGTGCCGCATGGCGATGTCGAGGGGGTTGTCGCCCTCGAACGGCCGGCGCCCGGCGAGGCACTGGTAGGCGACCACACCGAGGGCGTAGACGTCAGAGGCGGGGGTGGCGACCTGACCGGTCGCCTGCTCCGGCGAGATGTACGAAGCGGTGCCGAGCACCGAGCCGGCCGCGGTGAGCTGCCCGACGAGCTCGGAGCGGGCGATGCCGAAGTCGGTCAGCACCAGCGTCCCGTTGGGGCGGACCAGCAGGTTGCCGGGCTTCACGTCGCGGTGCACGATGCCCTTGACGTGGGCGGCGTGCAACGCGTCGGCGGCCTGCGCGACCAGCGCCATGGTCCGGGCCGGGGTGAGCCGGCCAACCCGGCTGAGGGTGGCCGACAGCGGGTCACCCTCGACGTACTCCATGATCAGGAAGGCGATGTGCTGGTCGTTGCCGAAGTCGTAGACGTCGACCACGCCCGGGTGGTTGATCGTCGCCATGGTGCGGGCCTCGCCCCGGAACCGCTCGGCGAACCCCGGCTCGTCCAGCAACGCCGGGAGCAGGCTCTTGACCGCCACCGTACGGCCGAGCACCTGGTCGGTGCCGCGCCACACGTCGCCCATGCCGCCGCTGGCGATCCGCTCGTCGAGGCGGTACCGGTTACCGAGCTGCACTCCGGGACTGAGCATGTCAGCGACCCCCGGGCTCGGCGATGACGGCCCGCATGATCTGCCCCGCGATCCGGGCGGCCTCGGCGCTGCCGCCGCTGCCGGCCTCCTCCAGCACCACGCAGACCGCAGAGACCGGATTGCCGTCGGAATCGAGCGCGAAGCCGATGAACCAGCCGTGGTCGGGCCGGTCCGGCGCCGACTGAGCGGTACCGGTCTTGCCACCCACGGTGTAGCCGCTGATCTGCGCGTTGCGGCCGGTGCCGTTGCGCACCACGCTGACCATCATGTCCCGCAGGTCCGCGGCGACCTGGCCGCTGACCGGCCGGCGCAGTTCGCCGGGCTTTGCGGTGTCGTAGACCGTGGTGCGGTCCGGCGCAAGCAGCTGGCGCACCAGGTAGGGACGCATCTGGCTGCCGTTGTTGGCGACCGCCGCCGCGATCATGGCCCCCTCCAGCGGGGTCATCCGCACGTCCCGTTGCCCGATGGAGGACTGGGCCAGCGCCGCCGGGTCGGCACCGCCGTCCGGGTTCTCCATGCTGCCGGTACGGCTGGCGGCGACGGAATGACCGCCCTCACCGAGCCGGCCGACCGTCAGGTCCTCCTGCTCGAAGCCGAACTCCTGGGCCTTCTTCTTGATCACGTCGGGGCCGAGCTGCACGCCGAGCTTGGCGAAGCCGGTGTTGCAGGAGTCGGTGACCGCCTTCATCAGGGTCACCTCCGACTGCGGGCAGATCGACGGCGCGGCGTTGGTGATCGGCTGGCCGGAGGTGGGCGGGGTGTAGCTCGGGCCGGCCGAGATGTTGGTGTCCTTGCCGATCCCGTTCTCCAGCGCCGCAGCGGCCACCACGATCTTGAAGGTGGAGCCCGGGGGCAGCACCTCGGCCAGCGCCCGGTTCCGCAGCGGACGGTTACGGTCCTGCTCCAGCTTGTTGTACGCCGCCTTCGCCTCGTTCCGGCTGTGGCTGGACAGCGGATTCGGGTCGAAGCTGGGCATGGAAACCAACGCCTGCACGGCACCGGTACGCGGGTCGAGGGCGATCGCGGCGCCCTTGTTCGCCCCCCGGTTGTTGTTGCGCAGCTGGTCGTACGCGACGTCCTGGGCCCGCTTCGAGAGGGTGAGCAGCACGTTACCGCCGGCGGTCCGGTCGCCGGTGACCATGTCCCGCAGCCGGTTGACGATGAGCTGGTCGCTGGTGCCGGCGAGAAAGTCGTTCTCGGACCGCTCCAGGCCGGTGGCCGAGCCGTTGACCGGCTCGTACCCGAGCACATGGGCGTACTTTGCGCCGCCCGGGTAGGTACGCAGGTATTTCAGCTCCCCGTCGGTCTCCTTGCTGACCGCCAGGGCGGTGCCGCCCGCCTCGATGTTGCCCCGCTTACGGTCGTACTTGGCGACCTGGACCCGACCGTTGTAGTCGCTGGTGCGGTATTCGTCGGCCTTGTAGGCCTGGATCCAGTTCAGGTTCGCGAAGAGCAGGCCGAACAGGACGATGACCACGACACCGACCCGGCGCAGGGGTGCGTTCACGGCCTGATCACCTCCGTGGGAGCACCGTGCAGCTGCTCGGGCGGGCCGCCGGCGGGGCGGCTCACCTTGCCGCCGACCCCGCTGACCGGGCGACGCCCGGCGTCGGAGACCCGCAGCAGCACCGCGATGATCAGCCAGTTCGCCATCAGCGACGAGCCGCCGGCGGAGAGGAACGGCGTGGTCTGGCCGGTGAGCGGGATCAGCTTGCTGATCCCGCCGACGATCACGAAGACCTGGAGTGCGAGGGTGAACGCCAGACCGCCGGCGAGCAGTTTGCCGAACGAGTCCCGCACCGCCAGCGCGGCCCGCAGGCCCCGTTCGACGATCAGCAGGTAGATCATCAGCAGCGCGGAGAGGCCGAACAGGCCGATCTCCTCACCGATGCCGGCGAAGATGAAGTCGTTCTGCACCTCGGGCAGCAGCAGCGGCTGGCCACCACCCGGCCCGGCCCCGAACAGCCCGCCGGTGCCCAGCGCGAGCAACCCCTGCACGAGCTGGTAGCCCCGGTCATAGGGATCGGCGAACGGATCCAGCCAGATCTCGGCCCGGTGGTAGAAGTTGAGGAACGGTCCCCCCACCGTGCTACCCAGCACGTACGCGAGATAGGCGCCGCCGAAGAAGAGGACCAGGCCGATGAGCAGCCAGCTGACCCGTTCGGTGGCGATGTAGACCGTGGCCACGAACATGCCGAAGTAGAGCAGCGAGGTGCCCAGGTCCTTCTCGAAGACGAGGACCAGCAGGCTGATCACCCAGACCACGAGCACCGGGCCGAGGTCCCGCCCGCGCGGGAAGTCGATGCCGAGGAACCGGTGGCTGGCCAGCGACAGCACCTCGCGCTTGCGGACCAGGTAGTAGGCGAAGAAGACCAGCAGGGCGAGCTTCGCGAACTCACCGGGCTGGATGGTGAAGCCACCGATGCGTACCCACAGCTTGGCGCCGTTGATCTCGGACATGCTGCGTGGCAGCACCGCCGGCAGCATGACCAGCACGATGCCCGCCAGGCCCAGGGTGTACGCGTACCGGGAAATCGACCGGTGGTCGCGCATCAGGGCCAGCAACCCGGCGGCGAGGATCACCGATATCAGCGTCCAGGCCAGTTGCCGGCCACCAGTGCCGGCGAAGGTGGCCAGTTCCGCCCGCTCGGCGGGCGCCGCGTTGGCCAGGTCCAGCCGGTGCAGGAAGCCGACGCCGAGCCCGTTGAGCAGGGCCACCGCCGGCAGCAGGGCCGGGTCGGCGAAGGGTGCCAGGAATCGGATCACCAGGTGCATGCCGAGGAACACCGCGGTGAGCGCGGCGGCCGGCACCCAGAAGGTGGGTGTGACCGTGTCGAGCACCTTCGCCTCGACCATCGCGCCGTACGCGGCGACCAGCGCCATCGCCAGCAACAGCAGCGACAGCTCGGCGTTGCGCCGGGATCGGGCCAGGCGCACGCCGGATCGCTCGCCAGCAGTCGCGGGCGAGGTTGCCGGGGTGGCCGCTGCGGTCACGATCGTCCTCGGTTCGGTAGCCGGCGCCTACTCGGGCGACCGGCAGGCCGCCGGGTCGACCGTGGGCGTGAAGGTGTCGGCGGGCGGGGCGTCCGGCGTACTGGCCGGCGGAGCCACCGATCCGCCGTTGGGCGATGGTGCGACGCTGACCACCGCGCTCGGCAGACCGGCCGGAGCGCTCGGCGAAGCGGCCGGAGCGCTCGGCGAAGCGGCCGGAGCGCTCGGCCCCGCGGATGGCAGCTGGGCCGTGGGGGTGGGGCTCGACGTCGGGCCGGGAGTGGGCGGGCAGATCGGCTTGAGGTTGACGTTGGTCGGGCTGTCCAGCGTCAGCTCCGCCATTCGGCGTTTCGCATCCGGCTCGTTCTTGGCTGGTATGCCCTGCTTGACCTGCTCCTGGGCGGCGAGGGTGAGATCGTCCAGTTGGGCGCTGCTCTTCGAGTGCACGGTCGAGAGATCCATGCCCGCGATCTGGCCCTGTATCCCGCGGAACACGGCTACCTGGCCGTCCTCCGTCGCGCCGACGTAGTACTGCCGCTGGGTGTAGCTCCACCCGACGAAGACTCCGCCGCCGACGATCACCATCAGGGCGGTCGTCATCGCGAGCGCGCGCAGCGGGCGGCGGCGCGCCTCCGGCTCGTCGTCGTTGCCGGCCGGCTCCTCCGGGGTGGCCGGACGGGGGGCGGAGAGCGCCGAGGCTCGGGCGGCGGGCGTGGAGCCGTCGGCCGAGGTCGCCATGCCCCGATCGCGCGCGGCCGCGCCGCCGACGATCGGAGCGGCCTCGACGATGTCGCGGTCGGTCGCGTCGGCGATGATCACGGTGATGTTGTCCGGGCCGCCGCCGCGTAGGGCGAGTTGGACGAGCCGCTCGACGCACTGCTGCGGGTCGGCGTACTCACGCATGGTCTCGGCGATGGTCTCCGCGCTGACCACCCCGGAGAGGCCGTCGGAGCAGATCAGGTAGCGGTCGCCGGTCAGCACCTGGCGGACCGAGTACTCCGGGTCGATGTCGCGGCCGTCCAGGGCCCGGGTGAGCAGCGAGCGCTGCGGATGGCTACTCGCCTCCTCCGGGCTGATCCGGCCCTCGTCGACGAGCATCTGGACGTAGGTGTCGTCCTTGGTGATCTGCGCGAACTCGCCGTCACGCAGCAGGTAGGCCCGCGAGTCGCCGATGTGGACCATGCCCAGCTTGCTGCCGGAGAAAAGGGTCGCGGTGAGCGTGGTGCCCATCCCCTCCAGCTGCGGGTTGGCGTCCACGGTCTCGCGGAGCTGCTGGTTGGCGGTGCCCACCGCAGATCGGAGCGCGTCGACCAGGGCGTCGCCGGGGACGTCCTCGTCCAGTGGCGCCATGGCGCCGATGACGATGTTGCTGGCGACGTCACCGGCGGCCATGCCGCCCATGCCGTCGGCGACGGCGAGTAGCCGCGGCCCGGCGTAGACGGAATCCTGATTTCCGTCTCGGATCAGACCGCGGTCGCTGTGGGCCGCATAGCGCAGGGTCAGAGTCATGGCCGTAATTCGAGAGAGGTGCGGCCGATCCGGATCGGCACGCCGAGGGGGACGGGGGTCGGTCCGGTGACCTTAGCGCGATCCAGGTACGTCCCGTTAGTCGAACCGAGGTCCTCGACGAACCATTGTCCGTCGCGCGGCACGAGCCGGGCGTGTCGCGCGGAGGCATAGTCGTCAGTGATGACGAGCGTGGAATCCTCGGCACGACCGATGGTTATCTGCGCCTCACCCAGAGTGATCCGGGTGCCGGCAAGCTGGCCTGCGGTCACCACCAACTGGTGCGCCGCCCGCCCTCGCTTCACCTTCGCCGGCCTCGCGGTCGCCTGACCGGTCGACGCACCCACCGTGCGGGGCGCGGCCACCAGCCGGCCTGAGCGGGCCCCCGCGAAGAGGTCCCGGCGGATGACACCGACCACCGTGAACACGAAAATCCACAGCAGGATGAGGAATCCGAACCGGGCGACGGTGATGACGAGTTCCGGCAAGGCGGGTCAGCCGTCCACGCGGAAGGTCAGGGTGGTGGTGCCGAGCTGGATCATGTCGCCGGGGTTCAGCGCCACGGCGGAGACCCGCTGACCGTTGACCATGGTGCCGTTGGTCGAGCCGAGGTCGGTCAGCACGACCTGGCCGCCGTCGAAGTCCAGACGGGCGTGCCGTCGGGAGATGCCGACGTCCGGCAGGCGCAGGTTGGCCTGGTCGCCCCGACCGATCACGGTCGAGCCCATCTGCAGGGGGTAGGTGCGGCCGTCACCGGAGACCAGTCGGACGTTGCGCCCGCCGCCGTGACCCGGCGGCGGGCCGTAGCCGCCACCCTGGTCGTAGGCGGGGTAACCGGGCGGGCCGGCGTCGTAGCCGGGCGCCGAGACCGGGGCGACCTCGCCACCGGTGTAGACCTCGGCGGTGACCCGGAACATGCCGGTGTCCAGCCCTTCGCCCCGCTCGATCTCGACGATCACGTCGCCGTAGACCGTCCAGGCCTGCTCACCGATGAACTCCGCCTGCGACTGAGCCAGTTCCTGAGCCAGCGCGGCGGCGTACGGCGCCAAGCGACTATGGTCGTACGGCGAGAGATCGATCACGTAACGGTTGGGCACCAACGTGCGCCCACCAGCCAGGATGGCCTTGTGCGCCTCGGCCTCCCGCTGCATGGCGTTGAGGATCTCCACGGGGTGCACGACCCCTTTGAAGACCTTGGCGAAGGCCCCTTCGACCAGGCCTTCCAGACGCTTCTCGAAGCGTTGCAGCACGCTCACCGGCTCCTCCTCGGGTCCCGAGGACATGATGGTATCGGTCCAGAGCGCACGCAGCTCATACGCCGCTCTGCCAGCAGGCCACAGCCCGTTCGGAGGCTCGGCGATCCTCGTGCTACTCTTTCGTCCGCCACGAACGGTAACCGCTGTCCGCAGCGAATGCCATTCGCGGTGATGACCGGGGCCGCGTAACATGGCCGAGGTCCGCTGGCCACAGCGGGCAACGGCACGGGCTACGCAGTCCGACGGTCGAGCCACGGGGAAGTGGCGGAATGGCAGACGCGCACGGTTCAGGTCCGTGTGCCCGAAAGGGCGTGGGGGTTCAACTCCCCCCTTCCCCACCACAGACGAGGGCTCCGCGGCGACGCGGGGCCCTCGCACCGTATCGGAGCGTTTCGGACGTCAGGCTATGCTCCGATGGTTTCTGCCTCTGACGCACCAGGAGTGGCTCGTGAGTGTCGCATTCGTGACCGGTTCGGGCGGGCTGATCGGCTCCGAGGCGGTCCGGCACTTCGCCGGCCTCGGTCTCGACGTCGTCGGCATCGACAACGACATGCGGCAGGAGTTCTTCGGCGAGGAGGCCTCCACCGCCTGGAACGTCCGCCGACTGACCGACGAACTGGGTGGGGCGTACTCGCACCACAGCATCGACATCCGCGACCGAACCGCGCTCGGCGACCTGTTCAAGCGGTACGCCAGGGACGTGGCTGTGGTGATCCACACCGCCGCGCAGCCCTCGCACGACTGGGCGGTACGCGATCCGTTCACCGACTTCGACGTGAACGCCGCCGGCACCCTCAACGTGCTGCAGAACGTCCGCGAGCACTGCATCGAGGCAGCGGTCATCCACTGTTCGACCAACAAGGTCTACGGCGACCGGCCGAACAGCCTGCCCCTGGTGGAGCTCGAGACCCGGTGGGAGATCGAGCCGGGCCACCCGTACGAGCAGGGCATCCGCGAGGACATGTCGATCGACGCCTGCCTGCACTCGATCTTCGGCGCCTCAAAGGTCGCCGCGGACGTGATGGTGCAGGAGTACGGCCGGTACTTCGGCATGCGGACGGCCTGCTTCCGGGGCGGGACGCTGACCGGGCCGGCCCATTCCGCGACTGAGCTGCACGGTTTCCTGGGCTACGTGATGCGCGCCAACATGGAGCGCCGGACGTACAAGATCTTCGGCTATCAGGGCAAGCAGGTCCGGGACGCGATTCACAGCTCGGACGTGGTCTCCGCGTTCGAGGCGTTCTTCCGCAACCCGCGCTCGGCGGCGGTCTACAACCTGGGCGGCGGCCGGCACTCCAACGTCTCGAACCGGGAGGCCTTCGCGCTGGCCGAGCAGATCACCGGCCAGGAGATGGTCACCGAGTACGTGGAGGCCAACCGGATCGGCGACCACAAGTGGTGGATCGGCTCCAACGAGGCGTTCCAGGCCGACTACCCGGACTGGAAGCAGGTCTACGACGTACCAATGATCATGCGTGAGATCTACGAGGCCAACATGGACAAGTGGGTGCCGGCAGCGTGAGAAAGCGGAATGTCCTCGGCGTTCTGGTCGACGCCACCGACTACGCAGAGGCCACCGAGCAGGTGGTGGCCGCCGCACAGGAGCGTCGGCCGCTGGCGCTGACCGCGCTCGCCGTACACGGCGTGATGACCGGGGTGCTGGATCGGGCGCACAACGCCCGGCTCAATTCGTTCGACGTGGTGACCCCGGACGGCCAGCCGGTGCGCTGGGCGCTCAACCTGTTGCACGGCGCCGGGCTCACCGACCGGGTCTACGGACCGACGCTGACTCTGCACGTGCTCTCCCGCTTCGCCGACGAGGGGCTGCCGGTCTACCTCTACGGCTCGACGGAGGAGACCCTCGCGCGGCTGATCCCGGCGCTGGAGCGGATGTTCCCCGCTTTGAAGATCGCGGGGGTGGAGGCGTCGAAGTTCCGCGCCGTACGGCCGGGTGAGGACGCCGAGATCGCCGACCGGATCAAGGCCAGCGGGGCCCGGCTCGTCCTGGTCGGGCTGGGCTGCCCCCGCCAGGAGATCTTCGCGTACGCGATGCGTCCGCTGCTGGACATGCCGCTGATGGCGGTCGGTGCCGCCTTCGACTACCACGCCGGGCTGCTGCGCCAGCCGCCGCCGTGGATGCAGCGCGCCGGGCTGGAGTGGTTCTGGCGGCTGGGTCTGGAGCCGAAGCGGCTGTGGCGGCGCTACGTGATCCTCAACCCCGCGTACCTGGGCCGGTTGTTCGCGCAGAAGACCGGGCTGTGGAAGGCCCGGCCGCCCGCGCCGGCCACCGAACGGCCGGCCGGGTTCGCAGTCTGACCACGGATCTCGCCACCGGGCCCCCGACTCCGCTGTCGGGGGCCCGGTGCCGATGTCAGAGGGTCAGCGTCCACGTGTTGAGGTAGCCAGTGTCACCGGCGTAGGCGTCGCGCACCTGCAACCGCCAGGTGCCGTTCGCCGCCTCGCTGGACAGGTTCACCTGGTAGGTGGCGTTCACGTTGTCCGCGCTGTCGAAGATGTTGTTGTTCTTCAGCCGGTACGACGAGCCGTCCGGGGCGAGCAGGTCGATGACCAGATCGCCGCGGTAGGTGTGCACGATGTTCACCGCCACGGTCGAGGTCGACGAGGCGTTCCGGTTGCAGCCGGAGATGGTGATCGAGCTGGTCACAGCCGAGCCGGCGTCCGGGATCGTCACGTCGGTGCCGTTGGTCCCGGTGCAGCCACCGCTGCCGCTGCCGGTCACCGTCAATGAGTAGGTCGCGGTCTTCGCGCCGGAGGCCGCGGTGCCCGTCACCGTCACGGTGTACGTGCCGGCCGGGGTACTGGCCGTGGTGCCGATGGTCAGCGTCGACGACCCGCCCGAGGTGACCGTGGCCGGGCTGAACGAGGCGGTCGCCCCGGACGGCAGGCCGCTGGCCGACAGGCTCACCGACTGGGCGGAGCCGTTGGTGGTGGCGGTGGCCACGGTGGTGGTCACCGAGCCGCCCGGTGAGGTGGAGCCGGAGGTCGGGGACACCGAGACTGAGAAGTCGTTGGCCGGCGGTGGGGTGTCGCCGTTGACCACGTGGAGCAGCCGGTTCGGGGTGCCGGTGCCCACGTTGGTGGCCACGTTCGGGGTGGCCGTGTCGACCAGGTGGTTGCGTACCTGCAGCGGGGTCCACGACGGGTTGGTCGAGAGCACCAGCGCTGCCACTCCGGCGACGTGCGGCGAGGCCATCGAGGTGCCGCTGATGGTGTTCGTCGCGGTGTCGTTGGTGTGCCAGGCCGAGGTGATGCTCACGCCCGGGGCCAGGATGTCCACGCAGGTGCCGTAGTTGGAGAAGCTCGCCGCGGCGTCGTTGTTCTGGATGGCGCCGACGGTGATCGCCGGCTCGGCGCGGGCCGGCGAGTAGTTGCAGGCGTTCTGCCGCTGGCCGAACAGGTTGCCGTTGCCGGCGGCGACCGCGTACGTGACGCCGGAGTTGATCGAGTTGACGATGGCGTTGTCGACTGCGGTGTTCGCCCCGCCGCCGAGGCTCATGTTGGCGACGGCAGGCTTGACCGCGTTCGCGGTGACCCAGTCGATGCCGGCGATGACCCCGGCGTTGGTGCCGCTGCCGGAGCAGTTGAGCACCTTCACCGCCACCAGCCGGCTGCCCTTCGCCACGCCGTACGCCGAGCCACCGACCGTGCCGGCGACGTGGGTGCCGTGACCGTTGCAGTCGGTGTTGTTGGAGTCGACCGTGTTCGTGCCCCAGATCGCTCGACCACCGAAGTCCGAGTGGGTGGTCCGGATGCCGGTGTCGATGATGTACGAGGTCACGTTCGCGGCCGTGTTGGGGTACGTGTAGGAGTTGTTCAACGGCAGGTTGCGCTGGTCGATTCGGTCCAGCCCCCAGGACGGCGGGTTCGATTGGGTGGCGGCGATCGACACGGTGTGGTTCTGCTCGACGTACGCCACGGCGGGGTCGGCGGCGATCCGGGCTGCCGCCCTGGCGCTGACCCGCAGTTCGGCGCCGCGGACGGCAGCGCTGTACGTGCGGGCCGTCGCGCCACCGTGCCGGCGCAGCAGCCGGTCCACCGAGGAGCCGACTGTGCTGCGACTGACCTCGCTGTCCTTGAACACGACGATGTAGCTGCCCTCGATGGCTGTGGTGCCGCCGGCACTGCGGATCGTGCCGACCGGCTCGGCGGCCATGGCGGGCGTCGCCGCCGCCACCATGGCCAGCGTGGCCACCGCGACGAGTACGGACCTGTGTGGAAGAGCCATCTTCCTACCTCCCTCCGACCGGCACCGATCGTCCACCCGCTCGTGACAGGCTCATCGATGAATGCCGATCAAAATGAGGGTAGTCGGACGCGTGGAGAAAGATGAACATGTTGGATTCCCCATAACACTGACGCGATGGTTCCCCTAGGGGGAACGGGTACGGGACGAACGGGGGGATGGGCCCGATTCGACGGACGGTGAATCGGGCAAGGCTGAGAGGCATGCAGAGCCATCTCGCCCTCCTGCTCCCGGTCGTCGCCGTGTGGTGGGTCGCCGGCTACCTCGCCGACAGGTTGCCCCGGATGACCTACGCCCGCGGGCTCCGCCGGCACGCCGGCTGGTTGCTCGCGCTGACCCTGGCCGGGCTCGGCCTGACGGTGGCTCTGCCGGTCGCCGGCCTGGCCACCGCCGGCGCGACCCTGGCGGATCGAGCCGCGAGTGGCCTCACGCTGGCCGCGATTCCGGCGCTGGTGGTGGCGTTCTGCACCGTACGCAGGTTGCACCGGCTTCGCGCCGGGGCGGGCGCGCTGGCCGTCACACCCCGGACACCGGCGCCGCACGGGTTGCGAGCCACAGCCGCACACCCGCTGATCGGGCTGCCGTTGCAGGTGACCGGGTTGGCTCTGTTGCCGGGCCTGATCGCGGCGAGCGGCGCCGGCCAATTCGTCGGTCCCGGGGCGATCGGGCCCGCCATCACCGTCGGGGCGCTGGGCGTCGGGGCCATCGGCGTACGGCACGCGCTGCGTCACAATCGGCTCGCCGAGCGGGCCATGCCGGAGCGGTCGCCGGCCTCAGCGCGTCCGGCCGGCGTCCTGCACGTATAGCAGCTCCAGGATCGCCCGGGTCGCCTCGAACCAGCGGTCCAGCCAGCCCGGGGGCGGCACGCTGCCCCTGGGGGGCAACTCCATCATCAGGCCCCGCAGCAGCGGGTGATCCACGAGGGAGCCGCTGTCCGTGGTCGACCAGCCGGACGCCGGGAACGACGGTTCGGTGAGCGGGTTGGGGTCCAGCGACGGCAGGGTGAGCGGCGGCGTGGCCGCCTCGGTCGCCACCGCGCTGTCCCGGCCGGTCGGCTCGGTCTCCGTCGACACCACCTCGGTCAACACGGTGTCCCGGCGGGCGCCGCGGTACTTGCCACCGAACCGCTCCGGCTTTCCCGGCCCGTTGGTGAGGTTCTCTGACCCGATACTCGTCATCGTCTCGCCTGCCTCGTTCGGTTACCCGCCCTGCTCGGGGGGATGTCGACCAGCGCGTACCGACAGGTACAACGAGACGGGCACGTTGTGGCGACGGCGGGGCGACGGATCGCGCGCGGCCGGGCCGTGCGCCGGTCCTCGGCGGACGCACGGGTCCCCGCCCGGCCACGCCGGACGGGGACCCTGCAGCGCTGCCCCGGGAGTCAGCCCCGGCCGAAGGCGCCGTCCCGAGTGCTGGTGACGAAGGCGTGCCAGTCACCCGGGGCGAAGACCAGGGCCGGACCTGCCTTGTCTTTCGAGTCCCGGACTCCGACCGCTCCGGTCACGTAGGCCACCTCCACGCAGTTGTCGCAGTTCGGCCCGCTCTTCGAGCTCTTGAACCAGTTCGCCTGCGTCAGGTCGACGGGGAATGCTTTCGCGGCCATTTCCACAACGGCTCCTCTGCCAGTTTCGCGATGTATCCGACGGACTCCTCCGGACGCATGGCCGCTGCTCGAATGTGATCGAAGATGAAGCTGTACTTCTGTAGTTCGTCGCTCTTCTCCAGGAAGAGCCCACCCGTGGCGTTCTCCGCGTACACGACATCCGGATCACCGGCTTCGGGGAAGCTGAGGATCGTGAAGGTGCCGTCCATGCCGGCGTGCGCCCCCACCTCGAACGGCAGGATCTGTAGCGTCACGTTCGGCATCTGGGCCACCTCCACCAGTCGGCGCAGTTGGTCACGCATCACCGCTTCCCCGCCAACCGGACGGCACATCACCGCCTCATCGAGCACCACCCATAGATCGACCGGATCATCCTGGGTCAACAACGACTGGCGCCCGAGTCGGACACGCACCCGTTGCCGCACCTGCTCAGTGGTGAAGTCGGGGCGGGCGGCGCGGATCATCGCGGTGGCGTAGTCCTCGGTCTCCAGCAGCCCGGGAACGACCTGCTGCTCCCACGCGCGGATCGAACTCGCCGCAGCCTCCAAGCCCACGTACGCCCCGACCAGCACCGTGCTGTACGGATGCCACCAGCCCTTCTGTCGCGCCTCGCGGGCGATCTGCACCAACTCGTCGCTCTCGGGGCCCACCACCCCGTAGATCCCGAGCATGTCCCGGACGTCGCGGGGCGTCGCGGTGGTGTGGCCGGTCTCGATCCGGGAGATCTTCGATGCCGAGCACTCCAAGTGCTCGGCAACGGCCTCGATGGTGATCCCGGCCGCTTCGCGCCGGCGGCGCAGCTCCGCGCCGAGCCGGCGCCGCCGGATGGTCGGGCTGCGCCGCTCGCTCACGGTGTCACCTCTCCGCCTCGACGCGCCGTTCTCACCACCCCGCCTAGGGCGCGACTATTGGGCGGCGGGCGTTCGCGGCAGTTGGGTGGAACCGGTTCGACCCGGCCGCGACGGGCAGAACGGCCCTCAGTGTGCCGTCCAGGCGGTGGCACGTACAAGCGCCGTTTCGCGCGAGCCGCTCACATCTTGGCAAACAGCGACCTGCAACTTGCACAAAGCACGTCCCTGATGCAGTCTGTCCGCATGACCCGGGTCACGCACCGTCCCCACCCTGTCTCTCCACGTGATCATCAGGGGTTCGGGACGGTGCAGTCCGCGCGGTCGGGCACCGGTACGCCACCAGCGGATTCCGGGCTCGCCGGGCAAAGCCGCACGTACCGGCCCACGAGACACGACCTCGTTCGCCGGAGGAAATCCCCCGACAACCTCGCCGGCCGTTGAGCCGGCCGAACCCTTCAGGAGCCCATGTGCTTCCCCGCTCCGGTGACGTACTGCACGTGACACGCGCGGCGAGCGTCCAGTTCCGCAGACCCATTTTGTTCCGGGTGATCCGAGTGCTCGACCGGCCGACCTACGACGGCTGGGTCTGGCTCGAAGGCTACGAGTTGAACGCGGCGGGGGACGCGGTCAACCGGCGCTCGATCTTCGTCCAGCGGGCCGGGCTACGGCAGTTGCAGGCCGCTGGGCAGCCGCGTCCGCACACCGTGCGCTCGGCTCGTCGGGCGCCCGCCCGAGGCTCGATGCGGGTGGCCTGAGCATCACGAACGGCCGCCGGCGGGCATACCGACGCCATAGAATCGGTGTGCCCGCCCCGGCACGTCTCCACCCCGCGCGTCCAGGACCTCGAACCTGGGATGGCCATGGTCAATCTGTCCGCGCGGTGGCCCCATCGGTCCCGTATCATCCACTCCTTCGGACTCCTGGCACTGCTCGGTGCCACCATCCTGGTGGTACTGGTCCGCGATCCCGCCCTGTCGTCCACCCGGCTGGCCGAGCCGCTGCCGGCTCCGGAGATCACTGTGGTGGAGAGCGATCCG
The DNA here is from genome assembly GCF_016863555.1 of Micromonospora qiuiae. Lineage (GTDB taxonomy): Bacteria > Actinomycetota > Actinomycetes > Mycobacteriales > Micromonosporaceae > Micromonospora > Micromonospora qiuiae. The sequence goes on from NZ_BOPC01000037.1 coordinate 50,504, forward strand.
CTCGAGCCGGACGGGACCGGCGGCGCCTGGGACGAGTTCGCGCCCGGCGCCCCGGTCGGGAGGGCGGCCGGCGAGCCGACCGCCGGGTACGCCTCTCCTCTCCCGTCGGATGACGAATCGGCGGGCACCGACCACGCGACCGGTGAGCAGCACACACCCGACGAGGTCAGACGTTCGCTGTTCTGGTCGGGCATCTTCGGGCTGGCGATCTCGCTCGCCGGCCTGGGGCTCGTCGGCACCAGACGCCGCGGTTGGTGAATCGGAGCGCTCACCCGGTGGGGCTCACCGTGGCGGGCGGCTCGGTGGTCGGCGCACCCGTCGTCGGCGACGGGCTCGCACTGGCCTCGGCAACCACCAGCGTGATCTCGTCGCCGACCTCGACCAGCTCACCCGCCTCCGGATCGGTGGCGATGACGGTGCCCGCCGGCTCCTCCGACGGGCGGTACTCCACCCGGTGGTCGAGGCCCAGTTGGTCCAGCACCGCCCGCGCCGCGGCCTCCGAGTAACCGACCAGTGGCGGCAGCGGCAGTCGCACCGCAGCGGCGCTGGTCGTCGGCGCGGGCGAGGGCGAGCGCGGAGTCGGCGAGGCCGATCGGATGGTCGGGGGTGCCGCTGTCGGCTGCTGCGGAGCCGGCCCGTCGTCGTCCACGGCCTGGCGCGCCAGCCACACCCCCACACCGATCAGGCCGAGCAGGAGCAGCAGGACGATTCCCCAGAGGATCGGCAACCACCAGGGACGGTCCGGCTGCTCGTCGCCGTACCAGTCTCCGTCCGCCAGTTCGCGGTCGTTGCCCGGCCGGATCGACGGCACCTCCGCGCGCCCCGACCATGCCGCCGGCCCCGACCGCTGCGTCGGCGGCAACGGTGCGGTCGCCTCCGGTTTGCCGGATCCCGGCGTACGCCCCAACGGCGCCGTCTCGTCCGGCGTGCGCCCGGTCGGCGCGGTCTCGGGGTGCCCGGCAGCGGCCGGTGGCCACGGGCGGGTCTGGTCGTCGGGGGGCTCCTGGCGGTCGTCGCTCATCGCACGTCCCCTTCCGCCAGCCGGGCGGGCATCGAGGCCCTCGACGGTCAACCTACTGCTCCACCGCCCTGATCACCCTCAACCTGTGGCGTCGGATGCGTGTCACCTGAGCAGAGGCCCGGATCCGGGAGGACCCCAGCCCAAGATCCAGTTTTAGGCGGTGCCGCACCAGATGGAGACGATGTCGTTCCACTGCCGCATGGTGCCGTCAGGAGGATCCTGGGCGGTGACCGTCCCGGACTTCCCGGTCGGGTAGCGAGGCGAGAAACCGTCGTCGACGAGGCGGTCTTTCGCGTCGCTGCAGTCGTCCCCGATCAGGTCCGGCACCTCGTTCGGCGGGGCCGCCCCGGCCACGTTGACCACGACGGTGATGCCGCGCTTCACCGGCGTACCCGCCTCCGGGTTGGTGCTGCGCACGCTGGAGCTGTTTCCCCTGCCGAAGACGAACCGCCAGCCCAGTCCCCGGTCCCGCAGCTCCTCCCGGGCCTCCTCGAAGTCCATCCCGACAAGGTCCGGCACGGTGAGCCCGGTCGGCTGGGCCGGCGCCGCACTGCTCGGCTTGGCGGCCGGGGTCGGCCGGCTGCGCGGCGGCGAGGTGGTGGGTTGGGCGCTGGGGGTAGGGCCACCGGTCGCATCAGCGGACAGGGGCGTTGTCGGCTTCCGGTCACCGGCCAGCACCCAGCCGCCGGTCGCTCCGATGATCGCGAGCAGCACCGCCGCTAGGCCGCCACCGATGATCAGCCTGCGGTCCGGGCCGGCGTCACCGCGCCCCGACCGCCCGTCCGTGGTCCCGTCGTTCATACCGCCCCACCGCCCTATCACCGGCGACCGTATCCGCCGATGCCAAGCACTGTCCGTCACCGTTCGCCGTCTGGTACGGCGCACGACTCGCCGCACCGAGCACAGGACGTTACGCTGCCCGGCATGGCCAGAGTGGGCTGGGGAGGATCGATCGCCACCGCGGCCGGCGTGGCGGCCGGTGCCGGGGCGGCCCAACTGGGATTCGGCTACGGCCTGGGCATCCTCAACTGGGCACCGGCCGAGACCACCGCCAGCACGGCGACCTGGGTGGCGAGCCTGATCTGGGCCACCTGGATCGCGGCCACCTCGACCATCTTCGGTGCGGTCTGCGCCCAGCGGCTGCACGATCGACGCTTTGTCGCCGCCAGCCCGGCGCAGGGTCCCGGTGCCGGCCGGCGGGACGGGGGCAGCCTGTGGTGGGGTGCCCTGTCCGGCGCCGCCGCGCTGGGCGCACTGATCACGGTGCTGCTGGTCGCCGTACCGGCCCGGGTCGCGGTGGTGCCGGACACGCCGTCCCCCCGGGACATGGCCGCCGCGTACGCGGCGCTCGGCGTCCTGGTCGGTGCGCTGGTCGCGCTCTGGGCGCTGCGCTGCCGGGCGGCGGCCACCAACATCATCGCCACGGCCGGCTGGTTGTGGCTGCTCGCCGTGGTCGCCGTGGTCGACTCGGTGCTCGCCGGTCGCGGCCTGACCACCGCACAGCTCGGCATCTGGCAGCTCAGTTCAGGCAGCGACCAGTTCTGGATCCGGGACTACTTCTACTGGCCCGGGGCCGTCCTCTCGCTCGGGTCGGCGCTGCTGATCGGCGCGCTGGCCGCCCGGGCGGGTGTCCGCGACGCCGACCGCCGGGTCGGTGCCACCGCCTCGGGTGCGGCCGGCCCGCTGCTGGTGGCGGTCGCGTACTTCCTGGCTGTGCCGAGGCTTACCGCGATCAGCCCGGAGCAGGTGTCCGCCCACCTGATCGCCCCGTACGCGGTGATAGTCGGCATCGGCGGTTCCGTCCTGGTCGCGGCGCTCGCCCAGCGTTCGGCCCGGCGCGCGACGAGCAGGCCCGACCCCGGCGCAGCCACCGCCGTGCCCCGCCAGCGCACCGGCGACCACGACACGCCCGGCACCGATCCGGTCACCGCAGTCGACACCCCAGCCGTACGCACCGATCCCGCCACGCCCACCGGCCCGGGTGCCGGCGGCACCGCTACCGGCAGCGCCGGTCGTCGGCGCACACCCGCGTCCTCGTCCTCGGCGCCGGTACCCGCCGCACCAGCCACTCGCGGGGCGAGGAGCCGCAAGCCAGCGGCAAAGGCCACCCGGACCACGGAGTCGGCCAGCACCACCGGGACGGCCGATGCCGACACCGCACGCCCCGCTGACGGCGACGAACAGGGCTGACAGGCCCTCATGGGGCCACAGGGACAAACAGGGCGATCAGCCGATCGGCCAGCTGTGCACCGGCTCGTTGGTGCGCTGCAACTCCGCGTAGCGCTGCAACATGTGGCGCAGGGCGGCGTGGCGATCCAGGTTGCGGTGCCGCTCGGCGGCCCAGACCGTGGCGGTCTGCCAGGCCGCCCCGTTACGGCCGGTACGGCAGCGCTGCTCGATGATGCCGAGCAGGCGGTCACGTTCGGCCGGGGCCACCCCGAAGCCGTCGAGTCCCGCCGAGGCGATCGGCAGCAGCACGTCGAGCACCAGCGTGGTTACCGGCACCTCGCCGAGCCGCGGCCAGTGCAGGATGGCGTCCATCCCGCGTCGGGCCGCGGCGTGGAAGTTCTCCTCGGCTGAGCTGAAGGTGAGCTGACTCCAGATCGGCCGGTCGGCCTCGGCCAGACCACGGACCAGACCGAAGTAGAAGGCGGCGTTGGCCAGCATGTCGACGACGGTCGGCCCGGCGGGCAGTACGCGGTTCTCCACCCGCAGGTGCGGGCGGCCGTCCATGATGTCGTAGACCGGCCGGTTCCACCGGTAGACCGTGCCGTTGTGCAGCCGCAGCTCGGCCAACTCGGGTACCCCGCCGGCGTGCAGGACCTCCACCGGGTCCTCTGTCTCGCAGATCGGCAGCAACGGCGGGAAGTAGCGGACGTTCTCCTCGAAGAGATCGAAGATCGAGGTGATCCAGCGCTCACCGAACCACACCCGGGGGCGTACCCCCTGGGCCTTCAACTCGTCCGGCCGGGTGTCGGTGGCCTGCTCGAACAGTGCGATCCGGGTTTCCGCCCAGAGCTGCCGTCCGTACAGGAACGGCGAGTTGGCGCCCATCGCCACCTGCGCCGCCGAGATCGCCTGTGAGGCGTTCCAGTAGTCCGCGAAGCTGTCCGGTGCGACCTGAAGATGGAACTGGAGGCTGGTGCACGCCGCCTCCGGCGCGATCGAGTCGGTGTGCGTACGCAGCCGCTCGACGCCGCGGATGTCGAGTTCGATGTCCTCGCCCCGGGCACCGACGATCTGGTCGTTGAGCACCCGGTACCGCTCGTTGGTGGAGAGGTTGTCCGCCACCAGATGACGCTCGGTCAGCGTGGGCAGGATGCCGACCAGGACGATCCGGGTGTCCGACCGGGCTGCCCGGTCGTTCGCCCGGGTCAGACTGCCGGTCAGATCACGCTCGTAGTCGGCGAATCCCCTGCCCTCGATGAGCCGCGGGTTCGCGTTCAACTCGAGGTTGAAGCGTCCCAGCTCGGTCTGGAACAGCGGATCGGCGATGGCAGCGAGGATCTCGTCGTTGCGCATGGCGGGTTCGGCGTTCGGGTCCACCAGGTTGAGCTCGATCTCCAACCCGGTCATCGGCCGGTCGGCATCGAACCCGAAGTCGTCCAGCATCAGCGCGAAGACGTCCAGACAGCGGCGGACCTTCTGCCGGTACCGGACCCGGTCCTCACGGGAGAAGGCGGCTCGGTCGACGTCCCTGCCCATGTTTCCTCCCGGCGCGCGACGCGACGGAACGATCTCCGCTCCGCAGCGCAGTGTGAACCATACTCGGTAAAAGCGCCGAACCGATCGGCCCGGAAGGCCGGTCCATTGTCGCAGCCCACCCGGTTGGCCAGCGGAACCCCGACCGACCGGGTCGGCGCCTCTGCCAGCATCTCTACCCAGCCCGAGAGGGCAGGCCAGCGGGTCGACCGGCGGCCAAGCTGTGACAATTCACATCGCGCCGCCGGGACGACCGCGGGGGCCGGCGCGGTCGGAGAACGGCCGACCGGCCCGTGCGGGGCGCGGGCCGGTCGGGGGGCGTACGAGAATCAGGCCTGGCGGATGGCTTCGCCCTCGATCTCGATCTTGATCTTCTTGCCGACCAGGACACCGCCCGACTCCAGGGCGACGTTCCAGGTCAGGCCGAAATCCTCGCGGTCGATCTCGGCCGTGGCCGAGAAGCCGAAGATGTCCTGACCGAACGGGCTGCGGCCGACGCCCTCGAACTCGACCTTCAGGTCGACCGGGCGGGTCACGTCCTTGATGGTGAGCTCACCGGCGAGGACGAACTCGTTGCCCTCGTGGGACTTCACCCCCGTGCTGCGGTACTCCAGGGTGGCGAACTTCTCCACGTCGAGGAACTCCGGGCTGCGCAGGTGCGCGTCCCGGTCGGCCTGCGCGGTGTTGATGCTGGCCGCCTGGATGGTGGCGGTGACCGACGACTGGAGGGGCTCCTCGGCGATGGTGATGGTCGCGCTGGCGTCGGCGAAGTCACCGCGCACCTTGCTGACCATCATGTGGCGGGCGACGAAGCCGACCCGCTTGTGCGCCGCATCGAGCAGGTAGGTGCCGGCCGTCGGGATGGTCAGGCCGTTCCAGTCGCGGGTAACCGACTCGGTGCTGCTGGTCATGAAAGACTGCCCTTCAAGAGATTGATTGCTTGCACAACTGCTGTGTAAACAACTATACATCAAGCAACATTCCCCGTGTCAAATACTGGTATGATGGGCTGGTGAACCCGAACGTGTTCGACGACCCTCGGATCACCGCTGTCGGCCTGCTCTTCGAGGTGCACGCCGGGTTGTCCGCCAGATTCGCGGCCCAACTCGACGAGCACGGGCTGTCACCGGTCGAGTTCGAGGTGTTGACCCGACTCGCCCGATCGCCCGGTGCCCAGCTCCGGATGACCGACCTCGCCGCCCAGACCTCCCTCTCCACCAGTGGTGTCACCCGGGTGGTGGACCGGATGGAACGCGACGGCCTGCTCACCCGGCGTGCCTGCCACTCCGACCGGCGCAGTTCGTTCGCGGTCGTCACGCCGGCCGGGTTGAGCCGGCTCGACGCGTGCCTGCCCGGCCACCTGCAGCTCATCGAGGACTGGTTCACCGGCCAGCTCGACCCGTCGGCGCTGGAGGCCGTGCTCGACGGTCTACGTCGGGTACGCGATGCCGTCAACCCCTGCGCCACTGCCGGCAGCAACGGTGACTCCGACGAGGCGGCCGAACCGTGCTGATGCTTGCGGCGGAACGATCGTCGCGGCCTCGCCCAACCGTCCGGCCGACCCCGCCCCGCCGGAGAACTCTCCGTGTCAGGCAATCCAGCCGAGCGTGACGGACACCGGCAGAAAGACCGGCAGAACTGGTCGACCAATGGTCGATAGTTCGTCAAACCCGACAGTTGGTCTGGCGCCGCCTGGCTACTCTCGCTTCAGCGGGGGCGCATCGGGGGGTGCCGGCGCGGGCGATGAGCGAGGGGTGGCAACAGGGGGCTTCCTCGCCCGCGCCACCCCCGTTCGCATCGCTGGCCGGCCGGGCCGTTGGCCCGGCCGGTCGCGCTCGGCGGTAGTGTCCGCAAGCGTCTCGCTCCGGGCCACGGACAACGCGTACAGCAACTCCTCCTCGGGCCGCAACAGCCGGATGCCGGTTTCCCGGCAGACCAGGTCCAGCCGTTCGAGCACGGTCGGATCCGAGGTGCTCACAGCCAGGCCGACCAGCGCCTCCACCACCGTCCGACGGGTCCGGTCCGCCCCGACCGTCTCCGCTGCAGCGGCGAACCACTCCGCGGCCACCTCCCGATCACCCCGGTGCAGGGCAAGGTGCCCCTCGACCAGCGCGCCGGTGGCGCCCAGCGGGCGCAGTTCGACGAGCACCCGGGCAGCCTCGACGGCCCGGCCGTCCTGGGCGAGCGCCAGCCCCAGCGTGCCGAGCACCCGCCGCCGCTGCCCCGGCGGGCTCAGGTCGGCGAGAGCGCTGAGCACCCGCCGCGCCTCGTCGACCGCCTCGGCGTACCGGCCTTCCAGGCGCAACACCTCCGCGACCGTGCCGCGAGCCAGCACCCGCAGGCGCCGCTCCCCGCACTGCCCGCTGAGCCGGTCCACGGTGGCGAGCCGACGACGCGCGGCAGCGAGTTCGCCGACGCGGATCTCGTGCCACGCGAGGTGATGCTGGGCGACCGCCATCTGACGGGTCAGCCCACCGTCGGTGGCCACTGCCAGCACCGTCTCCGCCTGGTCCCGCGCCTGATCCGTCCGGCCGGTAGCGGCCAGCAGGGCGCCCAGCACCATGCGCGCCTCCACCTCGCCGGGTACGTCGTTGAGGCGGCGGAACGCCTCCAGCGCCACGCGAGCGCTGCGTACCTCCTCACCCGCCGCGCCGTGCTCGTCGGCAAGCAGTGCGACGCCGAGCGACGCCCAGGCCCGCAGCGCCGGATCAGCGTCGGCGGTACGCGGATCGGCGAGCAACCGCAGCAGCCACTGCCGGCCCGGCACGTCCCGCCCGCGCAGTCGCCACCACGACGGCAGGCTGGCCGCCAGGCGCAACGCGGTCAGCGGATCGTCCACCGCCGCAAACCCGAGCGCGGCGCTGATGTCGGCGGTGACCTCGTCGAGCCGGTGTGCGGCGGCGGTGGCAGCGGCACCGGCCAACCCGGGTGCGGTGCGTTCCACCAGCCGGGTGACCACCCGGGCATGCCGGCGGCGGATCGCGGTCGATTCGCCGGCACCGGCAGCCTGCTCGACGGCGTAGTCGCGGACCGCGTCGACCAGCCGGAAACGGAACGGCCCACCGCCGCGTACGCTCAGCAGCCCCAGGTCGAGGAAGCGGTTCAGCAGAGGTACCGGATCGGCGGTGCCGGTATCGGCGAGCATCTCCTCGGCCAACTCGACGGACCAACGGTTGCGGAACGCGGCGAGCCGGCGCAACGCCATCCGTTCCTCGTCCGCGAGCAGCCGGTAGCTGGTTGCCACCGCGTCCCGCAGCGTCTCCACCACCGCCGCCCGCGCGTCGTCGCCCCGGGACTGGCCCGCCGCCCAGCCGCTGGGGGGCGCCACCGAGGTGTCCAGATCCAGGACGCGGTCCCCGTAGCGGTCGAACAGTTCGGTGAGGTCGAGCAGCCGCCCACGCGCCGCCATCAGCTCGATGGCCAACGGCAGCCCACCCAGCCGCCGGACCAGCGCGGCGAGCGCCGGCAGCTCGTCATCCGACGGTGGCTCCGGCCGGACCTGGGCCAGCCGCGCGGTGAACAGCGCCACCGCCGGATATCCGGCGAGCGCCGCCGGGTCGGTGACACCGGGCGGCGGCACATCCAGTGGTGACACCGGGCGGACCCGTTCACCCGGCAGCCCCACCGGGTGCCGACCGGTGACCAGTACCCGCAGCGACGGCACCGTGTCGAGCAGCCGTCGCAACGTCCCGGCCACCGGGTCGGGTGCCCGTTCGGCCGCGTCCACCAGCAGCAACGCCGGCCGGTCACCGAGGCGGGCGGCCAACTCGGCCACCCGGGCCGCACCGAGGACCGTCACCGCGGCGGCGAGCACGTCGGGAACATCCGATCCGGTCCCCACCAGCACACCGGCGGTGCCGCCGGGGTGGGCGGCGGCGACGGCGTGTACCGCCGCCAGCGCGAGTGCCGTCTTGCCGACCCCAGCCAGCCCCACCAGGCTCACCAGCCGGGGGCCGCGCGGATCGGTCAGCGTCGTGACCAGTTCGGCCAGGTCCGGTTCCCGGCCGATCAGCTCGGGCGGCGGCGGTATGTGCAGCGGCGTACCCGGATCAGGGGGTGCAGCCGTCACGCCGGTTCCCCGGGCGGCGGCCAGGAAGGCGGCTCGGTCCCCGCTGGCCAGTCCGAGCGCGCCGGCGAGCAGTTCGACGGTGGTGCGCTGTGGCCGCGCGGAGCGGCCCCGTTCCAGGTCGCGGACCGTCCGTACGCCGATGCCGGCACGCGCCGCCAACTCGGCCTGGGTGAGGCCGGCGGCCAGGCGATGCCCGCGCAACATCCCGGGCAGGGTGGAGGACGGTTCCGAGCCGGATTGACGATCATGACCCGAAGTCATGGGCAGGGACACTACGGGCCCGTCCCGACAGCCGGCACGGCATCGTCGGCCACCCGACCGGGCGATGCCGAAACCCGACACCGGCCCGGCCGGCCGGGCCCTGCTGCCCGGTGCCTACATGCCCAGGTCGCGAGCGATGATCATGCGTTGCACCTCGGAGGTGCCCTCGCCGATCTCCAGGATCTTCGAGTCCCGCCAGAACCGGGCCACCGGGTACTCGTTCATGAAGCCGTACCCGCCGTGGATCTGGGTCGCCTCCCGGGCGTTGTCCACCGCGATGGTGCTGGCGTGCAGTTTGGCGATCGCCGCCTGGCGCTTGAACGGCTCGCCGGCCAGCATCCGGGCCGCCGCGTCGTAGTACGCCAGCCGGGCGGTGTGCGCCTTCATCTCCATGTCCGCGACCTTGAACTGGATCGCCTGGTAGTTCCCGATCGGCTGGCCGAAGGCGTGGCGCTCCTTCGCGTACTTGATCGACTCGTCGACGCAGCCCTGCGCGAGGCCGACGGCCAGCGCGGCGATGGCGATCCGGCCCTCGTCGAGGATGCGCAGGAACTGGGCGAAGCCCCGGCCGCGCTCGCCGAGCAGGTTCTCCGCCGGCACCCGGCAGTCGTCGAAGATCAGCTCGTGGGTGTCCGAGGCGGTCCAGCCGACCTTGGAGTATCCCGGCGCGACGATGAAGCCGGGCGTACCGCTCGGCACGATGATGGTGGACAGTTCCTTCGAGCCGTCGGGGCGGATGCCGGTGACGGCGGTGACGGTGACCAGCGCGGTGATGTCGGTGCCCGAGTTCGTGATGAACGCCTTGGCGCCGTTGATCACCCATTCGTTGGTCGACTCGTCCAGCACGGCCCGGGTCTCGGTGCCGCCAGCGTCCGAGCCGAAGCCCGGCTCGGTCAGCCCGAACCCGGCCAGCGCCTCACCGCTGAGCAGCTTCGGCAGCCATCGGGCCTTCTGTTCGTCGGTGCCGAAGCGGTAGATCGGCATCGCGCCGAGCGAGACCGCCGCCTCCAGGGTGATCGCCACGCTGGAGTCGACCCGGGCCAGTTCCTCCAGGGCCAGGCAGAGAGCGAAGTAGTCGCCCCCCATGCCGCCGTACTCCTCGCCGAAGGGCAGGCCGAACAGCCCCATCTTGCCCATCTGCCGGATGATCTCGTACGGGAAGGTGCGCTGCTCGTAGTGCTCGGCGATGACCGGCGCGACCACCTCGCGGGCGAAGTCCCGCACGCTGTCGCGCAGCGCCTTCTGTTCCTCGCTGAGCCGGAAGTCCATCGGGTTCCTCCTGTGTGGACGGAGCCGCCGGGCGCTCGTGACGCCGGGACGGGTGGTGCCGGGCCGGCCGGCTCAGACAGGGGTGACCCCGTGCCGGCGGCGGGAGAAGTGCCGTTCCTTGCCACCGGCGGCGGCGAACCGGCGGACCAACTCGGCGCGCAGCTCGTGTGGCTCGACGATCGCGTCGATCACCAGTTCGCTGGCCAGCCGGACGATGTCGATGTCCCGCTCGTACTCCGCGCGCTTGGCGGCGACGAAGGCGGCCCGTTCGGCCTCGTCCTCGATCGCGGCGATCTTGTTCGCGTACACCGCGTTGACCGCGGCCTCCGCGCCCATCACCGCGATCTTCGCGGTGGGCAGGGCGATCGTGGCGTCCGGCTCGAAGCCCGGACCGGCCATGGCGTAGAGGCCGGCTCCGTACGCCTTGCGGACCACCACACAGATCTTGGGTACGGTCGCCTCGGAGATCGCGGTGATCATCTTGGCGCCGTGCCGGATGATGCCCTGCTTCTCCACCGCGCTGCCGACCATGAACCCGGGCACGTCAGACAGGAACAGCAGCGGCACGTTGAACGCGTCGCAGAGCTGCACGAACCGGGTCGCCTTGTCGGCCGAGTCGACGAAGAGCACCCCACCTTTGAACATCGAGTTGTTGCCGACCACGCCGACGACCTCGCCGTTCAGCCGGCCGAACCCGACGGTCAACTCCTTGGCCCAGAGCGCCTGGATCTCGAAGAAGGAACCCTCGTCGAGCAGGCCCCTGACGTACCGCCGCATGTCGAACGCCTGCCGCTCGCTCGCCGGCACCAGCGCGGCCAGGTCGGCCTTCTCCGGCGCATGCTTGGCGGGCGCCGTCGGCGGCGCCTGCGTCCAGTTCGCCGGCAGGTACGACAGGTAGCGCTTCACCACGTCGAGCGCCTCGGCCTCGGACTTGCAGAGGAAGTGCCCGACGCCGGACTCGGCGCAGTGCACCTTCGCCCCGCCCATCGCCTCCAGGGTGGTCTTCTCGCCGGTGACCATCTCGACCATCCGGTCGGAGCCGAGATACATGCTGGCGTTGCCGTCGACCATGGCCACCACATCGCAGAACGCCGGGATGTACGCCCCACCGGCCGCGCTCGGCCCGAACAGCGCGCAGACCTGCGGGATCGAGCCGGAGGCGCGGACCTGGTTCCAGAAGATCTTCCCGGCGCCGCGTCGCCCGGGGAACAACTCGACCTGGTCGGTGATCCGGGCCCCGGCCGAGTCGACCAGGTAGACCATCGGCACACCGTTGTCGTACGCCCGCTCGATGATCCGGATGATCTTCTCGGCGGTACGCGCACCCCAACTGCCGGCCTTCACGGTCGAGTCGTTGGCCATCAGACAGACCTGGCGACCGTCGATGGTGGCCGTGCCGGTCACCACGCCGTCGGCGGGCAGCCCTTCGGCAAGCGCGTTGGCGTAGAGCCCGTCCTCGACGAACGACCCTTCGTCGACCAGCAACGCGACCCGCTCCCGCGCGAACAGCTTCCCCTTGGCCGAGTTCGCCGCGTGGTACTTCTCCGCACCGCCGGCCCGAACCCGCTTGCGCAGTTGCTCCAGCGCCACACCGTCACCCGTCACCCCGGCCCCCATCCCGACCGACCTGAACGATCGTTAGGTTACCCCACCCCACCCCCGCCTCACCACGCCCCACGCCCGCCCCACCCCCGCGATCTTGCACTTCTCGTCGCCGCATATCGCCACAAAAGCCGCGAATAGCCGACACAAACTGCATGATCGGCGCGGAGTTGGGGGCGCGCCTGGGGAGAGCGCGGGGGGAGAGGGCGGGGGTCAGGGGAGGGGGGTGAGGCGGGTGCGGGGGCCGGCGCGGAGGACTCCGGAGGGGAGGGGGCGGGCGGTGAGGGTCTCGGCCAACTTGGCGACCTCGATCAGGGCGTCCAGGTCGATGCCGGTGTCGATGCCCATGTCGTGCAGCATGTGCACGGCCTCCTCGGTGGCCAGGTTGCCGCTGGCTCCGGGCGCGTACGGGCAGCCGCCGAGGCCGCCGACGCTGGCGTCGAACTCGGTCACCCCGAACTCCAACGCGGTCAGCAGATTCGCCAGCGCAGTGCCCCGGGTGTTGTGGAAATGCAGCAGCACGGGAATGTGCGCGTTGCGATCGCGTACCGCTGTCAGCAGGTCACGGACCCGTCGGGGCGTACCCATGCCGGTGGTGTCGCCGAACGCGACACGGTCGGCACCGTCCCGGACCACGCGGTCCACGATGGCCGCGACCCGCGCCGGATCGATGTCTCCCTCGTACGGGCAACCGAAGCTGGTCGCGATGATCACCTCGGCCTGCGCGCCGGCACCGTGCAGCAGGTCGATCAGCTCGGCGATGTCGTCGAGCGACTCGTCGGTGGAGCGGTTGACGTTACGCCGGTTGTGCGTGTCACTGGCGGAGACGACCACCTCGATCTCGGTGAACCCGGCGGCGAGCGCCCGCTGGGCACCACGGGTGTTCGGCACCAGCGCCGAGTAGCGGATCCCCGCGACCTTCGTCGCCCGCCGCCACACCTCGTCGGCGTCGGCCATCTGCGGGATCGCCTTCGGGTGCACGAACGACACCGCCTCGATCCGCCCTACGCCGGTGCGGGAGAGCGCGTCGAGCAGCCGCACCTTGGCGTCGGTCGGAATCGGCTCCTCGTTCTGGAGCCCGTCCCGGGGCCCGACCTCCCGGATGGAGACGAAGTCCGGCAATTTCGCCATCAGGGATCACCTCACTGTGACACGGCGCTGTTGCTGCTCTCCCCAGCATGTCACTCCAACAACCCAGCCTGGTTGATCAAGAGGTTTCCGTCAGTTCGAGCGCGGATCCCGACGCAAACCTCTTGATCAACGCGACTGGTGGGGTGGGGGTCAGCGCATGCGGGGGATGATCGTGGTGTCGTAGTCGCCGGAAACGAACTCGGGATTGCCGAGCAGCTCGACGAAGAAGGGCAGGTTGTTCTTCGGGCCGGTCAGCTCGAACCGGTCCACGGCCGCCTTCGCGCGCTCGATCGCCTCGGCGCGGGTGGGGGCACTGACGATCAGCTTGGCCATCAGGCTGTCGTAGAACGGGGTGACGGTGTTGCCCGCGACGTAGCCGGAATCGACGCGCACCCCCTCGCCGGTGGGCTCCACCCAGGTCTTGATCACGCCCGGGCCGGGCAGAAACCGCTTCGGGTCCTCGGCGTTGATTCGCAGCTCGATGGCGTGGCCGCGCGGAGTCAACGCCTCCGGGTCGAAGGCCGGCGCCAGGCCGGCGGCCACCCGCAGCTGCTCTTCGACCAGGTCCAGGCCGTAGACCAGCTCGGTGACCGGATGCTCCACCTGGAGCCGGGTGTTCATCTCCAGGAAGAAAAATTCGTCGACGCCGGAGCCGTCACCCTTGAAGTCCCGCTGGCGCGGGACCAACAGGCACTCCACCGTGCCGGCGTTGCGGTAGTGCACCGCCTCGCCCGCGCGTACCGCCGCCGCGAGCAGACGCGCGCGCAGCTCCGGCGAGACCGCCGGGGAGGGCGACTCCTCGACCAGCTTCTGGTTGCGGCGCTGCACCGAACACTCCCGTTCACCGAGCGCCACCACCCGGCCGTCGGCCAGCCCGAGGATCTGCACCTCGACGTGGCGCACCCGGGGGAAGTACCGCTCGATCAGCACCGATCCGTCGCCGAACATCCGCTCGGCGAACGAGCACACCTTGTCGTACTCGGTGCGCAACGCTGCCTCGTCGGCAGCCACAGCCATGCCCATGCCGCCACCACCCGCAGCGGCCTTCACCATCACCGGGTAGCCGATCTCGGCGGCTGCGGCGATCGCCGCCGCCAGGTCCGTCGCCGGCTCGGTGGTGCCGGGCGCCACCGGCACCCCGGCCACCGCCATCAGGTTCCGCGCATTGATCTTGTCACCCATCGCGCTGATCGCGTCCGCTCCCGGTCCGACCCAGATCAGGCCGCTGGCCTCGACGGTACGGGCGAAGTCGGCGTTCTCCGACAGGAAGCCGTAGCCGGGGTGGATCGCCTGCGCGCCGGTCGACCTCGCGGCGGCGAGGATCGCCTCGGAGTTGCGGTAGCTCTGCGCCGGGTTGGCCGGGCCCACGCAGACGGCCTCGTCGGCCTCGGTCACGAACGGCAGGTCGGCGTCAGCCTCCGAGTGCACCGCGATCGCGCGCACCCCGAGCCGCTTGGCGGTACGGATGATCCGGCGGGCGATCTCGCCCCGGTTGGCGACCAGCAGCGATTCGATCATGGCTCCTCCGAGCGTTCCATTTTGTGGGACGCGGGCCAGGAAACCATGCCACCCTCGGTGTAAGGAAGGGCCCCCTCTTAACGCCTGCGGTAGAGGAAGGGCCCCCTTTTAACACGACGAGGCAGAGCAGGGCGGGCAGCACCGCGCGCTAACGGCGGAAGGCAGGGCGGGCAGCGCGGGCCGGGCCAGGCCGGCTCGGTGGGGGCGGGCAGCGCGGGCCGGGCCAGGCCGGCTCGGTGGGGGCGGGCAGGGCGGGCCGGGTCAGGCCGGCTCGGTGGGGGCGAGCAGCGCGGCGAGGGTCGCGGCGCGCAGCAGCTCCGCGCGGCGCCTGCGGTCGACCTCACCACCGAGGAACGGGGTGGAGTTCATCAGACCGAACGCGGCGTGCGCCAGCACCCGCGCCTCGGCGGCAGGCAGCCCGGAATGCAGCGCGGTCAGTACGACGACCCATTCCTCGACGTAGAGCCGCTGAAGGCGGCGGATCCGCCGTCGGGGCTCCTCGGGCAACCGGTCCAGCTCGTGCAGGTGCAGTGCGATGACGGCCGGGTTGGCCAGCGCGAAGTCGACATGGAAGTCGATCAAGGACTCCAGGGCGGTACGCGGGTCGTCCGGGTGGGCGGCGCACCGCTGCCGCCCGCCGTCGAGCAGCCCCTCACTCACCGGCACCAGCGCCGCGACCAGCATCGCCTCCTTGCCGGCGAAATGGTGGTAAAGCGCCGGGCCGGTCACGCCGGCCGCCGCACCGATGTCGTCCATCGACACGCCGTGGTAGCCACGGGAGGCAAAGAGCCCCACCGCGATCTCCAGAATCTCGTCCTTGCGGGACCGGCGCCGCCCCGCCCCCGTGGACCCGCCGCTCGTAACCCGGGCCTGCTCCTCCACCGTCACCGGGCAAGCGTAGACCCACCGTGCTGGCGGCCGGCAGTCTCGGTTACCAGCCAGTCCGCCTACCGGGAACACCACTGCGCCTACCCAACGACACCGCCGGGCGCAGGACCACCGCGGGCGGCGGCATCGGTGGTCCGCTGCGCCAGGCCGGACAGGCGCAGGGCGACCCGGCGGCGTGCCGGTGGCAGCACCCCGACCAGGCGCAGCAGCACGTCCCGGGCCGGACGCAGAATAGGCGGTGCGGTGGCCAGCCGGGTGAGCCGGTCGGCGAAGCCGGCCACCTCGTGGGCGAGCGGGTGCCGGCGCGCGGCGTACTCGTCCAGCAACTGGTCGGGACCGCCGGCCAGCACGTCGGCGAGGGTCTCGCCGAGGTCTACCGCGTCACAGATGCCCAGGTTCATCCCCTGCCCGCCAGCTGGACTGTGCACGTGACCGGAGTCACCGGCCAGCAGCACCGGCCCGACACGGAAGGTCTCGGCGATCCGCCGGTGCAGCCGGAAGCGCGACGACCAGAGCACCTCGCGTATCCGGTCGGGCCTATGCACCGGACCGCGCTCGTCAAGCAGTCGTTGCAGGTGATCGGCGTCCGGCTCGGGCGGCGCCTCGGCGACGGTGGCGACCAGTCGTACCCGGCCGTCGGGCAGCGGCGCCCAGACCAACGGGCCACTGCGGGCCAGGAAGATCGACGCGCCGTCGCGGGGCAGGGCGCTGTCGACGCGTACGTCGGCCAGCACGAAGGACTCCATCGAACCGGCCGGGCCGGTGAAGGGGATGCCGGCCAACTCGCGCACCGCGCTGTGGATGCCGTCGGCACCGATCACCCACCGGGCGCGCACGGTCGCATCGTCCAGGCGGGCCACCACGCCGCCGCCGTCGTGGTGCAGGCCGGTGAGTCGGTACGGGCGCAGCACCCGCACGCCCACCTCGGCCAGCCGCTCGGTCAGCACCGCCTCGGTCACCGACTGGGAGACCATCAGCGCGTACGGGTGGCGGCTGGGCAGCCGGTCGAACGGCACGGTGAGCAACAGCCGGTCCCGGTCGCGGACGCTGAACCGCGCCGACCGCAGCCCTCGGGCCACCAGCGGCGCGCCCGCGCCGAGCCGGTCCAGCACCTCCAGGGTGTACGCGTGCACGACCGCTGCCCGCGAGGTGACCGCCGGCTCTTCGCGCTGGTCGACCAGGGTGACCTCGACACCACGACGGGCCAGGGTGAGTGCGACGGTCAGCCCGGTCGGACCGGCTCCGATGATCAGCACGTCCGTTCGCTCGGGCAGCATGACGACCTCCCGTGGAGCAGTTGCCAACAATTGTTTGCCAACGCTTGTTGGCAACGCTAGGCGCCCCCGGAGGCAGAAGTCAACAATCGTTGGCATATCGTCGGTCGCATGACGGAAGGCGTACTCCCGGAAGCGGGAGGATCAGACGCGGAGTCGGCGGCCGGGGTCCAGCGCCCGCGTCGCTCGGACGCGACCCGCGCGGCCATCCTGCGGGCAGCTCGCGAAAGGTTCGCGGCGGACGGCTACGACCGGGCGACGATTCGCGCCATCGCCGCAGACGCTCGGATCGACCCGTCCATGGTGATCCGCTACTACGGAAGCAAGGAGGAGTTGTTCGCCACGGCGGCGGAATTCGACCTGCGACTGCCGGACCTGAGCGACGTGCCGCCCGACCGACTCGGCGCGGCACTGGTCAGCTACTTCTTCACCCGCTGGGAGGAGGACAGCACGCTGCCGGCGCTGCTGCGTACGGCGAGCACCAATCCGAGCGCGGCCGAACGCGTACGCGAAATCTTCGCCAACCAGCTCAGCACCGCCGTGGCCCGCCTGGTCGCCGACCCGGCGGAAGCCCCCCGCCGGGCCGCCCTGGTCGCCAGCCAACTGCTCGGCGTGGCCCTGACCCGCTACGTCCTGCGCCTACCCCCCATGGTCGACATTCCCACCGCCGACCTGATCACCTGGCTCTCCCCCACCGTCCAGCGCTACCTCCGCGCCGCGCCCGGCACGGATTGATGATGAAGTCGGCGGGCTGTTCGAGCCCGCCGACTTCGTAAGTCACCTCGGGTCGGGGCCCTTGACGACGGGGGCCCGGACCAGGTTGCCCCACTCGGTCCAGGAGCCGTCGTAGTTGCGCACCTTCGGGTAGCCGAGCAGGTGGCGCAGCACGAACCAGGTGTGGCTGGAGCGTTCGCCGATCCGGCAGTACGCGATCACGTCTTCGTCCGGGCTCAGCCCGAGCTGGTCGGCGTAGATGGCACGCAGCTCCTCGGCGGACTTGAACGTGCCGTCGTCGTTGGCCGCGGACTTCCACGGCTTGCTCACCGCGCCCGGGATGTGCCCACCGCGCAGCGCGCCCTCCTGCGGGTAGTCCGGCATGTGCAGCATCTCGCCGGTGTACTCACCCGGCGAGCGCACGTCCACCAGCGGCCGGCCGGCGTCGACGTGCTCCGCCACCTCCTCGCGGAACGCCCGCACCGGCGCGTCGTCACGCTGCGGCACCGGGTACTCCGCCCGCGGCCGGTTCGGCTTGTCCCGAGTGAGCTCCCGCCCTTCGGCAATCCACTTCTGCCGGCCGCCGTCGAGCAGCCGCACGTCGGGGTGACCGAAAAGGGTGAAGACCCAGAGGGCGTACGCGGCCCACCAGTTGAAGTTGTCGCCGTAGAAGACGACGGTGTCGTTGCGGCCGATGCCCTTGGCGGCACACAACTCGGCGAACCGCTCGGCGTCCAGATAGTCACGGGTCACCTGGTCGTTCAGCTCCAGGTGCCAGTCGATTTTGACGGCGCCGGGAATGTGACCGGTGTCGTAGAGCAGCACATCCTCATCGGACTCGACGACGACCAGGCCCTCGTCGTTCAGGTGTTCCGCCAACCAGTCGGTGGTGACCAGCCGCTGCGGATCGGCGTAGGACTGGAGTCGGGGATCGGGATCACTCGGCACAGACATGATGCCAAGGTACCCAGTCGAGGGCTTCCGGGTGGCGCCCTCCGGATGAGCGGGACACCACAGTGAGCTCATTGCGAATAGTGTCTTGCACCACACTGTCCGTTCACCTGAAAGGTTCTGCTGTGGCTGTTGGTCGTCGATGGCTGTCCCGAACAGTCGCCGCCGCGCTGCTCCTCCTTGCCGGGATGGCTGCCCCTGCCAGTCCCGCCTCCGCGGTGGAAACGGATCCGAAGTTCACTTTTGATGTGACCGGTACGACGGTTTCGTTGGGGGTCAAGAAGAAGAGGATCTACCTTGCAATCACCAATCTGACCGACGAGACCCCGGAGGCGCTGCAGTTCCACGTCCGGCCCACCGAGTTGGCCTGGGAGAAGGCCACAGTCGAGTGGCCGGAGGAAGGTGGCATCGGTGAGTGCGACGGTGAGCCCGATCACTTCTACTGTCACATCGCTTCGAACTGGTTTCCGGAACTCATGCCGGCGCCGGGCGGGACAGTGAAAATTCCCCTTGATATTTACGTGCGCGAGAAGCACGAACCGTACGAGGGCAGGTTCACAGTCCAGGTGGACATGGCCTGGAAGGGGGACAAGCCCGGGAAGTGGCTCGAGGAAAGGAAGCAGTTCACGCTCAACGTGGTCGACGAATCCGAAGCCGACCTGTCGGTGGTGGCGCCCGACGTGAAGCAATCGGTGCGCATCGGCGCGGACGGCAGGCTCGAAGCAACCGGTCCGTTGAACCCGGGTGAGACCGGCGCGGTGCGGTACCGGATCGTCAACCAGGGCCGGAAGGCGGTCAGCGGGGTCAAGGTCACGCTACGCCTGCCCGAGGGCGTCAACTTCACCCAGCCACCAAAGGAATGCGCCATCGACAATGCCGGAGGGTCGGCGGTCTGCGCCTACGACACGCTCGCGCTCGTACCGGTCGACCAGGACACCAACCCGAAGGATGGCATCCACTCCGGCGTCGAACTGCACAACCTGGTGACGGTGCCGGCCACCACCAAGGCGCCCATCACGTTGCAGGGCGGAGTTGTGCAGGTCGAGGGCTTGACCGAGGAAGTCGGCACGGCGTCCAAGCTGGTGCGCACCAAGCTGCCGGCGAACGCCGTCGCCGTACCGGCAGCCGATGTGGATGCCAGCGACAACCAGGACGGGTTCGCCATCGTGGTCGCCGCACCCCGCACTGGCGGTGACGACGGCGGCGGCGGGGGTGGTCTGCCGGTCACCGGACCGCAGTCCGGCCTGGTCGCCGGAGCCGGTCTCGTCCTGCTGGCGGGTGGCGGCATCCTCCTGCTCCTCGCCAGACGCCGAAACCGGCTGCCGCACGCGTAGCGCGGCGGAGAGCCGTCGCCGGTGACCCTGCCAGTTGATCAAGAAGTTCTGGTCTGCCGGAGGCCGGATCCCGACCAGAACTTCTTGATCAACTTTTCGGAAGTGGGGGGAACGGGGTGAGGGTGGGGCGTTTGGCGGTGATCGTGTCACCGGAGGAGCGACCGGTCAGGCGGCGTTTGATCCAGGGGGCCAGGTGTCGGCCGGCCCAACGCAGGTCGGCAGTGCGTGCGGCAAGCCATGGGGTGGGTGCCGGGGTCGGCGGGACCAGCAGCCACTCCTCGTCGCAGCCGACGCCGAGGGCGGTGAGCACCTGGCCGGCAACCCGGCGGTGTCCGGCCGGCGAGAGGTGCAGCCGATCGGTGCTCCACAGCATCGGATTGAGGTACGTGTCGTCGGCGTACAGGTCGACCAGGATCGCACCGTGTCGTTCGGCGGTCTCGCCCACCGCCCGGTTGAGCAGGGCGACCCGTGGCGCGATCAGCCGCTGCCCGGGCAGCCGCGCCATCACGTCGGCGAACCGGAACAGCACCACGTCGGCACCGCCACCGCGCAACTCGGCGACCACCTCGTCGAAGCGGCTGACCAGCCTGTCCGGGTCGAAGCTACGACGCAGCACGTCGTTGCCGCCCGCCGCGAAGCTGATCAGGTCAGGTTTCATCGCCAGGGCGGCCGGCACCTGCTCGGCCACCACGTTCGGGAACGTACGCCCTCGGATGGCCAGGTTGGCGTACCGGAATTCCGGGCCCGCCTCGACGGCCAGCCGGGTGGCGACCAGATCCGCCCAGCCCCGGAAGCTACCGTCCGGATACGGATCGTCCAGTCCCTCGGTGAAGCTGTCACCGACCGCGACGAAATTACCCCAGCGCACCGCTACTCCTTCGGAGTAAGGAGGGGCACCTTATTAACGCCTGCGGTAGAGGAAGGGCCCCCTTTTAACACCGGAAAGTGTGGCACCAGCACGATCGCTGGGCTGCCCCGCAGAGGGGAACGTGGCAGAGGTCATCCGCTGGGTAGGATCGCCCGGATGGGCAGCCGCACGGCAATCACGATGGTCTCCGTGGCCGCCGGTCAGGTCGTACTGTCAGATCGGCGTACGCAGCGCCGGTGGCCGGTCGAGCTGGCGCCGTACGAGATCGCGGCGCTTCCCGTCACCCAGGCGGAGTACGCGCACGTCACCGGCGAGCGGCCGAGCGCGTTCACCGGGGAGAAGCTGCCGGTCGAGAGCGTCTCCTGGTGGGACGCGATCCGTTTCTGCAACGCCTTCTCCGAGCGGGAAGGACGACAGCCCGCGTACCGGCTCGACGACGCCGATGTCCAGTGGGACCGCACGGCCGACGGGTACCGGCTGCCGACCGAGGCCGAATGGGAGTACGCCTGCCGCGCCGGCACGACCGGCCCCCGTTACGGACCACTGGACGAGATCGCCTGGTACCGCGACAACTCCAGCGAGCGCCCGCACGACGTGGGTGGCAGGCAACCCAACGCCTGGGGCCTGTACGACATGTTGGGCAATGTGTGGAACTGGTGCTGGGACGTCTACGACGCGGAGGTCTACGGCACCTACCGGGTGCTGCGCGGCGGCGGCTGGTTCGACGAGCACTGGAGTTGCCGCGCGTCGGTACGTCGGCGCAGCCATCCGACGTTCACTGTCGACGATGTGGGTTTCCGGGTGGCGCGCTCCGAATGATCGAGGGATAGCGCTGTGGCTCCGACGCGAATAGCGTCTCCAGCCACACTGTCCGCTCACCCGAAGGGTTCTGCTATGACCTCTGGTCGTCGTCGATGGCTGTCGAAAACAGCCGCCACGCTGCTCCTCCTTACCGGAATGACCATCCCGGCCAGCCCCGCCTCGGCTGTGGATCCCGATGGGAAATTCACGTTCGATCTGACCAGCACGACGGTTTCGTTGGGAACGTTAAAAAAGACGGTCTACCTGAGGTTCACCAATCTGACCGACGAGGCCTCGAGTCAGATCCGCTTCCATGTCGGTTCCTTCGGGCCGGAATGGGACTTCCCGGATGGAGGATTCAAGGCCACCGTCGAGTGGGCGGATCGCGGTGGCGTCGGCGAGTGCGACGGCGACTGGGCGTCCTGGGGATGCGACATCAATTCGGTCGATGACCCACACCACATCCCGGCTCCCGGCGGGACTGTGGAGATTCCTATCACCATTACCGTCAGCCCGAGAATGCAGGAGCCTTTCGAAGGGAAGTTCCGCGTCTCAGCCAGCATGTCCTGGGGTGAGGGCAAGCCTGTCGAATCCAGCAAATGGTTCACACTCAACGTGGTCGACTATCCCGAAGCCGATCTGTCGGTGGTGGCGCCGGACGTGACTCGGTCGGTACCCATCAATCCGGGCAGGATCGAACCTGCCGGACCGTTGACCCCGGGTAAAGCGGGCGCGGTGTACTACATGGTCGCCAACCACGGCCGGAAGGCGGTCAGCGGCATCAAGGTCACGCTGCGCCTGCCGGAGGGCGTGGCGTTCATCCAACCGGAGGAGGCATGTGAGATCGACAGCGGCGGACGGACGGCGATCTGCACCTACGACACGCTCGCGCTCGTACCAGCCGACGAGGAAAACCACAACGAGGACCTTTATTCCGCTGTCCAATTGAGCAGTCTGATAAAGGTGCCGGCCGACACCAGGGCACCTGTCACCTTGAAAGGCGGCGTTGTCCAGGTCGAGGGACTGACCGAGCGGGCGGAACCCCGCTCCGCTGCGAAGCGGACCCGGCTGCCGGCGAACGCCGTCGCCGTACCGGCAGCCGACGTGGACGCCAGCGACAACCAGGACGGTTTCGCCGTCGTGATCGCCGCACTCCCCAGTGACGGTGACGATGGCGGCGGGGGCGGGGGTGGCTTGCCGGTCACCGGGCCGCCGGCCGGGCTGATCACTGGCGCTGGTCTCGCCATGCTGGCGGGTGGCGGCATCATGCTGTTCCTCGCCCGACGCCGAAACCGACTGCCGCACGCGTAGCGGCGCAGCCCACGCTGTCACCCGGTGGTCCTGTTCGCAAGCCACCGGGTGACCGCGTGGTGGCCAAGCGATTACCGTCGGATGATGTCGATCTGGCCGCGGAGACGCCGTCCTGGGCCGGGAAGCCAGCCGACAAGTCGTGGAGGCACACCGCGGCGGCGTCAGCCTCTCGCGCGGTGGCACCGTGGTTCAGAGCCGACCGCCGAACTGATCCGAACACAGCTACGCCGGCTGCGGCTAGGCCGCCGGCATGACTCAGGATGATTTCGGCAAGTTGGTGCGCCGACGAGAGCTTCCGGGGCATCATGACGCAGCAGATCGCTCACCTGCTCGACTGCGTGCAGCGCGGCGGCGTGCTGATCCACATCATCTCGGCCGAGCTGAGCATCCATGTTGGACTCGACGGTCCGCTAACCCTGACCGGCGCGACCTGGCGTAAATCCACCCGCAGCGGCAGCAGCGAGTGTGCCGAGGTGGCCGACAACCTGCCCGGCGTCATCGGCGTACGCGACAGCAAGGACACCGCCGGCCCGACCCTCGCCTTCACCCGGCCCGTCTGGCGCAGCATCATCGCGTACGCCAAGCGAAGCTGAACCGTCAGCTCACCGCGCCGCCAGGCCGCGCCGCGCAACTGGGGCTGTCAGCTCGCCACCCGGCTCTGCCGCAGCAGGTCGAGCAGCCCGTGGCCGTCCTCGATCCGGGCGTCCGGGGACACGTCGGGGTGGTCCGGCTCGCGGTCGGTGCGCGGCGAGCGCATGAGGATGGCCGTGCCGGTGCCGGCCCGCCGGGCGCAGGCAATGTCGCGGTGCAGACTGTCGCCGACGAACCAGCACTCCCCGATCGGTACGCCGATCGCCTCGGCGGCCAACTCCGCAAACCTCGGGTTGGGCTTACGCAGCCCCGTCTCGTCGCTGTAGAACTCGGCGACGAAGAGCCCCGACAGTCCGGCGCCCGCGAGGAAGTCCCGGTGGGCGGCACCGCAGAGCGCGTTGCTGACCACCGCCATCGGCACTCCCGCCTCGGCAACGGCCCGCAGCGCCTCGGGGATACCCGGCCGCACCTGCCACTCGGTGCGCCAGGTCCAGGCGTACGCCAGGGATGTGGCCTCGTGCTCGACGGCGGCCCGCGCCTGCTGCGGCCAGCCGTGGGTGACGAAATCGGCCCACACCCGGTTGTGCGGCAGCTCGATCGGCTCGGCCGAGGCGCTGATCTCGTCTCGCCACAGCGAGTACGCCCGCGCCCCCTCGATCAGGTCGGCCGCGATCCGCTCGGCCGACAGAACCCCACCGATCACCTCGCCGACTCGCTGCACCATCTGCGGCGAGGCCGCCCCACCGGCCGGCGCATCCGCCAGCACCCCACCGAAGTCCAGCAACAACCCGCCTGGCGCCCGCATCATCCCTTCATCCTCGCGTAGATCCATCTCCGAGGGCACCCTCGGATCCGGATGCTCAGCAGCCGCGGCGGGCCAGCGGCTTGTTAAAAAGGGGCCCTTTCTCTACACGAGGCGTTAATAGGGGGCCCTTCCTTTCAAGAATGGTGTAGCCGTCATGTGACGGGGTACCGCATCCTGATCGGTTGACTGTGTCTGGAGGGCTCTCATGACCGACTACCGGGTCGCTGACGTGATGACCCGGCAGGTGATCTACCTGCCCGCGGAGACCACCCTGGACGAGGCCGCCCGGGTGATGAAGGAGGCCGACATCGGCGACGTCGTGGTCACCGACGGCGCCAACCTGGCCGGTGTTCTCACCGACCGCGACATCGTGGTCCGCGCGGTCGCCGAGAACGCCGACGCGGCAAGCACCACCATCGGCTCGATCACCACCCGGGAGGTCGTGATGATCGAGCAGTTCTGCACGGCCGGGGAGGCGGCGTCGCTGATGCGCGAGCGTGGCATCCGACGGATCCTCGTCTGCGACAACGAACGCAAGCTGGTCGGCATCGTGTCGCTCGGCGACCTGGCGATGCAGCTCGACCCCACCTCGGCCCTCAGCGAGATCAGCGAACAGTCCCCCACGGTGTGAGCGGCGGCATCGGTAGCCTGGCGGAATGCCCGAGATGCCGAGCAAGCTGGCCGAGATCGTCGATGAGTTCGCCGCCGCGCCCCGCGACGTGGTGCTGGAGATGCTGCTGGAGTACTCCGACTCAGTCCCGCCGCTACCCCCGGAATACGCGGGTCACGAAGGCATGGAGCAGGTGCCGGAGTGCCAGACCGCGTTCTTCCTGCGTGCCGAGGTGACGACCGAGGGCACGGTACGCACAATGTTCGACTGCCCACCGGAGGCGCCCACCACCCGGGCATTCGCCGGCATTCTCGCCGAAGGGCTGGCCGGTGCCACCCCCGAGCAGGTGCTCGCCGTACCCGACGACCTGTACCAGCGGATGGGCCTGGCGCAGGCAATCAGCCCACTGCGGGTACGCGGCGGCACGGCCATCCTCGCCCGACTCAAGCGACAGCTCCGCGAACAGGTCAGCTGACCCGCCACCAGCGCTGAGCGGACAGTGCCCGCCAGCTCAGGGGGGAACATATCGGGCGGTCAGTAGGTTGGTACGGTCATGGAGATCGACATCTACGCCGACGTGGTCTGCCCGTGGTGCTGGATCGGCCGGCGTCGCCTGGACAAGGCCCTGGCCTCGTACGACGGCAAGGTCACCGTGCGGCATCGGCCCTTCCAGCTCGACCCGTCGCCGGTGGCCGGGCCGGTGCCGCTGCTCGACTCGCTGGCCGCCAAGTTCGGCGGGTCGGAGCGGGTCCGGCAGATGACCGCCCAGGTCACCAAGGCCGGTGCCAGCGTAGGTTTGGACCTCAACTTCGAGCGCGCGATCGCGGCCAACACCTTCGACGCACACCGGTTGATCAACTGGGCGACCGAGCGCGGCCACGGCGACGAGGCGGTCGAAGCCCTGCACCGCGCCCACTTCACCGACGGTGTCGACATCGGCTCGCGGGACGCCCTCGCGGGGGTCGCCGCCGCCATCGGCCTGGGCGGCACCGCGGCTCGCCGGTTCCTCGACTCGGCCGAGGGAACGGCGGAGTTGACCGCCGAACTGGCCGCCGCCCGACAACTCGGTGTGACGAGCGTGCCCACCTTCGTCCTCGCCGGAAAGTACGTGGTGACCGGCGCCCAGGAACCGGACGCCCTGCTCGCCGCTCTCACCGAGGTCGACAAGCGGGAATCCTCCGCCAACTGATCGAAAGTCAGGCCGGCCGGGCCAGGTCCTCCACCACCCGGGCACCGGGCAGTTCGGCCAGCGCCGCCCCGGGCAACGCGATCTTGCTGTGCCGTACGCCCGATCCCACGATGACGTACGGCGTGGCCACCACCCGCGCGTCGACCAGGATCGGCCACTCCGGTGGCAGGCCGATCGGGGTGATGCCGCCGTACTCCATCCCGGTCAGCTCGACCGCGTCTGCCATCGGCGCGAAGCTCGCCTTGCGTACATCCAGCGCCCGCCGGGCCACCCCGTTGACGTCCGCCCGGGTGTTGGCGAGCACCAGGCAGGCCGCGTACCGGATCGTTCCTTCGCGCTTGCCGGCGACCACCACGCAGTTCGCCGACTCGTCCAGCCCCACGCCGTACGCCTCACAGAAGGCGGCGGTGTCGGCGAGGTCGGCGTCGATCGGCGCCACCAGCACCGAGTCGATGTCCACCCCGGCATCGGCGGGCCACTGGGCGAGCGCCGCGGTGACCGGCGGGGCCAGCAGGTCGGTTCGGGTGCGAGCGGGCTCGGTCTTCAACGTTCCCATCACGGGTGTGATCGTCGCATCCGTTGCCGCGCGTGGTCACGCGTACCCGCCTTCGACCATGACCAGCGGGTGACCGGACGTGACGGGGAGGCCGGGACGCCGCGGGGATCAGCCGTTGGTGAGGAAGCCGTGATCCCGGAGCATTGCCCGGTCGCGAGCCATGGCCATCTCCTCCGCCCGCTGGGCCTGGACCCGCCGGACCTCGATGTCCTCCAACGCATGCCGGACAGCGAGCCGGATCACCCCGTAGAGGAAGACGAACCCGCAGACGTACAGGATGCTGGTGGCGATGAAGGTGAGCATGAGCCGACGGTAGATCGAACATGAATGAGAGCGGGCGTCATCTTGCGGCCGTTCGCCCATACGTGTGGGCCACCGAGTTGGCAGGCGATCCGACAGGTCAGGACGGCTTCGTCACCACCCGACCGGCGAGCAGCGCACCGACCAGCGCCAGCCCGGCCGCCACCACCAGGGTGCCGGCATAGCTGCCGGGTCCAGGCACCGCCCCGGCGGCGAGCACCGCACCGGTCAGCGCCAGCACGGTCGCCGCCGCGAGCGAGTCACAAGTTGAAATGCTCCACGACCAAACCGGCCACCACTGGCCCGACCAGCGACGGCACGACCCACGCGGCGGCAAACGCGGCAAAGATGCGACGGTGCAGGTGCTCCGGATACGCCTGCGCGACGATGACGTAGAGCGCCACCGACAGCAGACCGAAGCCGAAGCCCTGCACAATCCGGCCGACCACCAGCATGCCCATCGTGGTCGCCCCGCCGGCCAGCAGCAACCCGGCGACGAATCCGGCCAGACCGGACCACATCGGGGCGCGCGGCCCGCGGGAGTCACACCAGGCACCGGAGAGCACCATCGCCACCACACCGGCGGCGAACGGGCCACCGAAGGCGATCCCGTACAGGGCCAGCCCGTCCAGGGCGCGTGCGACGGTGGGCATCGCGGTGCCCACCGCCAGCGCCTCGAACGCCAGCAACGAGACCAGCGCGACGCTGCCCACCGTCATCGCCCGCAGCCGAGAAACGAGAAGCGAGTCCGCCGCAGCCTGCGGCGCTTCGATGGTGGCGGTCATGCCCCCAAGCCTCGGACCTCAACCCGCCTTCAGGTCAAGGGTGACCCCCGCTTACCCTCAGGCGGGCTCGAGCGCTCCACCGTGCCCTCGGGCCGGGCCCGCCACACCTGCCGCGAGCAGGAAACTTCCCTCTCGCGGACGGGCATAAGGGACGCAGCGGCGGGAAGCCAGGCCGCGGGGCACGAACGGTGGGAGGCGAGATGCGGCACGACAGGAGCAGCGGGCGGCCGGCCGACGACCGGACCCGTACCCGTCGATGACCGCCCTCGGCGACATCGCTCGCCGCCTCCGGCCCCCGGTCGCCGTACCGCTGGTGAACGACGCCTCCCGTAACCTCGGCGCCGCCGCCACCCGACTGGCCCGCACGCTCGGGCTCACCAGCCGGCGGGTGTGGTCCCGCCCCGGCCGGCACCACATCGAGGTGCACGGCGTCTGCCAGAACGGCGGCGACACGTTGGCCCGCCAGGTCGAGACGGCGCTGGAACGGATGCCGGGAGTTCGCTGGGCCCGGGTCAACGCGCCATCCGGGCGGGTGGTCGTGGCCGTCGACACTCCGGAACCGAAACTGCGTGACCTGATCGCCACCGTCGCCCGCGTCGAACGCACCTGCCCACACGAACCAGACCCCGAGATCCCACCGCCGCACCCTCCCGAGGAGGGACCACGCACCCCGCGTACGCTCGGCGCGCTCGCCTCCGACGCGCTCGGCCTCACCATCTCCGCGGCCACCCGGATCCTGCCGGTCACCCCGGTCCCGGCCGAGGTGTCCGGCCTGCTCACCGCCTTCGACCTGCACCCGAAGCTGCACTCCCTCGCCGGGCTGGGCCTACGTCGCGACCCGCGCGCCGACCTCATCTTTCCGCTGGCCGAGGCGGTGGTGCAGGGCCTTACCGGCGGCTGGACCGGCATCGTGCTCGACGGGGCGCAGCGAATCGTGCAATGGGGCGAAGGGCTCGCCCAGCAGCGCGCCTGGAGCAAGGCCGAACCCCGGCTCACCGGCGCCCCCGATCGAGCCGTCGCCCGCACACCAACCGGCGAACGCCCCTGCCCCAAGCCGGACGGTCCCGTCGAGCGGTACCTCATCCGAATGCTCGGCAGCGGGGCGGCGGCCTTCGCCGCGGCGACGCCGGTGATCGGCCCGAAACGGGCCGCCGCGCTGGGCCTCTCCGCGCTGCCCAAGGCGCCCGGCAGCGGACGCGAGGGGTACGCCGCCCACCTCGGCCGCATCCTCGCCAGACGTGGCGTCATCGCGATGGACCGCAGTGTGCTGCGGGAACTGGACCGGATCGACACGCTCGTACTCGACGACCGGGTGCTCGGCTCCGACCGGTGCGTACTGGCCGACCTGGCCCCGCTGCCCGGCGCCGACACGTCGCAGGTCGCCGCGCAGGCCTTCGCGCTCTTCGAACCCACCGCCCCGGCCGACATACGCCAACTGGACGGCTGGCGGCTCGGCCCGCTGGACCGGCTCGACGCAGGCGACCCCGGCGACACCGACGAGAGCCGGCGGCTACGCGAGCGTGGCGGGGACCTGCTCGGCCTCGCCCAGGGCGACACCCTGGCCGCGGTGCTGCGGATCGAGCCGGAACCGGCACCGGGCATCGACGTCCTGCCGACCGCCGCCCGGCAGGCCGGTCTGCGGCTCGTGGTGGCCGGCGACAACGCCCAACGGTACGACGCCGACGCGCTGGTGCCCGGCGGCGACCGGCTCGCCGAATCGATACGCACCCTGCAACGCGAGGGCGCGGTGGTCATGTTGCTCTCCGGCGACCGGCCGGCGCTCGCCGCAGCGGACTGCGGGCTGGGTCTCGCCGCCCCGGAGGCGCTTCCGCCATGGGGAGCGCACCTGCTGGTCGGCACCGACCTGCAGGTCGTCGCACTGATCATCGAGGCGGCGGGGGTGGCCCGCCGGATGACCCGACAGAACCTACGCATCGGCCTGGCCGGCACCGGCCTCGGCGCAATCGGTGCCCTCACCGCTGCCCCCGTCCAACTGCCGGGCCGTGCGCTCACCGCGGTCAACGGCGCTGCGGCGCTGGCCTTCGCGCACGGCGTGTGGCGGGCCAGCCGGCTCTCCGGACGCATCGAGTCACCCGCCCCCGCGATCACCGCCTGGCACCTGATGCCGGCACCGACCGTCCTCGACCAACTCGACACGGGACCAAACGGGCTGACCGACGCCGAGGCCGAGCGCCGGCAGGTCGCCGGCCGCGACGAGACGCCCGGCCCGGGTGGGCTGCTGCGGGCCTTCGTCGACGAATTGGCCAACCCCCTCACCCCGGTGCTCGCCGCCGGAGCGGTGCTCTCCGCCAGCTTCGGCTCGCTGGTCGACGCCGCCCTCGTCGGCGGAGTGATCGGCAGCTCCGCGCTGGTCGGCGCGATACACCAGCGCAACACCGAGAAGTCGTTGGCCGAACTGCTGTCCCGCTCGGCGGTCACGGCCCGCGTCCGGCGAGCCGGCACCGAACGGGTGGTACCCGCCGACGACCTGGTACCCGGCGACGTGATCGTGCTCGCCTCCGGCGACGCCGTACCCGCCGACTGCCGGGTCCTGAAGGCGGTCGGGATGGAGGCCGACGAGTCCTCCCTCACCGGCGAGTCGCTTCCGGTCGACAAGACCGAGCAGCCGGTGGTGGCTGCCTCCGTTGCCGAACGCCGATCGATGCTCTACGAGGGCACCACGATCGCCGCCGGGCACGGCATCGGCGTGGTGGTCGCCACCGGCGCGGACACCGAAGCCGGACGCAGTCTCGCCCTGGCCCGGCAGGCGCCGCCCGGCAGCGGCGTCGAGGCACGGCTGGGCCGACTGACCCGCACCGCCATCCCGCTGGCCGCCGGGTCGGCCGTGGCGGTGGCCGGTGCCGGACTGTTGCACGGCGTACCCCTGGCCCAGACCGCCGCGACCGCAGCGAACCTGGCCGTCGCCTCGGTGCCAGAAGGGCTGCCGTTCCTGGTCAGCGCCGCCCAACTGTCCGCCGCCCGCCGGTTGGCCGAGCACGGCGCCCTGGTCCGCAACCCGCGCACCATCGAGGCGCTGGGCCGGGTCGACGTGCTCTGCTTCGACAAGACGGGCACCCTCACCGAGGGGCACCTGATGCTGGCCACGGTGGGCGACACCGACGGGTACGCGCCGGTCGAGAAACTCGACGAGCGACTGCGGCGGACCCTCGCCGCAGCGCTGCGGGCCACCCCCGGCGCAGCGGACCCGGAGAAACTGTCCATGCAGACCGACCGGGCGGTGCGGCGGGGCGCCATTGCCATCCAGGTGTCCGAGCAGGACGGCGCACCGGGCTGGCGAGCCCTCGGCGGCCTGCCGTTCGAACCGTCCCGCGGCTATCACGCCACCGTCGGCGAGACGCAGGGACAAAAGCTGCTGAGCGTGAAGGGCGCACCAGAAAAGGTGGTACCCCGCTGCACCGCCCGCCGCAGCGGGGGCCGGGACGAGCCGCTGGACGACGCCGGCCGGGCCGAACTGCACCGGCTGCTCGCCGAGCGGGCCGGCGCGGGCCACCGCATCCTGGCCGTCGCCGAATCCGTCGTCGGCGACCACGACATCACCGACGACGACGTCGATGACCTGGTCTTCACCGGTTTCCTGGCACTCGCCGACGTGGTACGCACCAGCGCCGCCCCGGCCGTACGCCGGATCCGCCAGGCCGGCGTACACACCATCATGATCACCGGTGACCACCCAGCGACGGCCGAGGCGATCGCCGCCGCCATCAGCGACGGGGACGCGCAGCAGGTGGTCACCGCAGCGGAACTCGACCAGCTCGACGACGACGCCCTTGCCGCCCGGCTCGCCGCCACCGACGTGGTGGCCCGGTGCACCCCCGCGCACAAGGTCCGCATCATCCAGGCCCTGCAGAAGTACGGCCGAACCGTCGCGATGACCGGCGACGGCGCCAACGACGCGCCCGCCATCCGGCTGGCCGACGTGGGCATCGCCCTCGGTCAACGGGGCACCCCGGCGGCGCGCGCGGCGGCCGACCTGGTGGTCACCGACGACCGGCTGGAAACCATCATCGCCACCCTGGTCGAGGGCCGGGCGATGTGGTCGTCGGTACGCCACGCGCTGAGCATCCTGGTCGGCGGCAACCTCGGCGAGATCGCCTTCAGCGTCCTGACCGCCGCCACCACCGGGCAGGCCGCGCTCAACGGTCGCCAACTGCTCCTGGTCAACCTGCTCACCGACATGGCACCCGCACTGGCGATCGCCGTCCGACCACCCGGCGGCGACCATGCCGACAGTCTGCTCCGCGAAGGACCGGACACGTCGCTCGGCGCGACCATGACCCGGGAGATCGGGCTCCGGGCCGCCGCCACCACGCTCGGCGCCACCGCCGGCTGGACCCTGGCCCGCTACACCGGCACCCGTCGCCGAGCCGGCACCGTCGCCCTGGTCTCCCTCGTCGGCACGCAACTCGGCCAGACCGTGCTGGCCGGCGGCACCAGCCCGGCCGTGCTCGCCTCCACCGCCGCCTCGGTCGGTGTGCTGGCCGCGGTGGTGCAGACCCCCGGGGTGAGCCAGTTCTTCGGCTGCACCCCGCTCGGGCCGGTCGGCTGGACCATCGCCACCGGCTCCGCGCTCGGCGCCACCCTCGCCAACGGTGCCCTCACCCGCCTGGTCGCCCGCCTACCGCAGCTCGACGGCGAGCAGCACCTCAGCCAGCAGGCTGCCAGGTAGCGGCGGCACGGCGAAGCCGATCATTGACCGCCCGACCCACCCCCGTATCCGGCACCGGCTCGGCGACGATCTCGCTCACCCCGGCCACGTCCAGCCGGTGCAACGCCTCGAATAGCTGCGCCGCGGCCTCGGTCAGGTCACCGGACGCCGAGAGCACCTCGACCACCGCCCAACCCTGTGCCGGCCGGTCCCGGAAGGCCAGATAACCGCGTCGAGGCCCGCCCCCGGCCGGCGGCTCACCGGCGGCCAGCAACCGCAACGGCGTACGCGGGGCATAGTGCGCGGCCAGCGTGCCCGGCGCGACTGGCTGGCCCGAGTTGCCCAGGCGGACGGTCACCGGGCCGGTGATTTTCTCCACCTCCTCGACCGGCAGCGCGCCGAGCCGCAACACCACCGGACGCTCCCCCCGTGCGTCCACGATCGTGGACTCGATCCCGCAACGGGTCGGCCCGCCGTCGAGCACCACCTCCACGGCGGCACCCAGCCCGCGCACCACATGCTCCGCCCGGGTCGGGCTGAGCTGGCCGAACCGGTTGGCACTCGGCGCGGCCAGCGGCACGCCCGCAGCGGCGATCAGCCGCCGCGCGTACTCGTTGTCCGGCACCCGGACCGCCATCGTGTCCAGCCCGGAGGTGACGATCGGCGGGATCGCGTCCGGCCGATCCACGATCAACGTCAGCGGCCCCGGCCAGAACCGGTCCGCCAACGCCGCCACCGCCGGCGGCACCGGACCCACCAGCGCTTCCAGGTCGGCCGCGTCGGCAAGGTGGGTGATCAGCGGATCGAAGCTCGGCCGCTGCTTCGCCTCGAAGATCCGGGCCGCCGCCCGCGCATCCAACGCGTTCGCGCCCAGGCCGTAGACGGTCTCGGTGGGAAATGCCACCAGCCCGCCGGTACGCAGAACGGCCGCGGCCTCGGCGAGATCGCCGTCGGCGGGCAGGACGCGGGGAGATCCGGTGCTCACATGCTCGACGCTACCGCCCGGCTTTTTCCGCGCCCCACCACATCCGAACTGACGCTGTCGAGCTGACTGCACAAACGGATCGCTCTCCCAGTCGGGTCGCGCCCGGCGCAGCCAAGCAAAAGAAGTCGATGCTGACCACCAGCAACGGCAAGATGGCCGGATGCAGATCCGCGACGTTCGCCAGGCCGAGCTGACCGCCCTGCAGGACATCGAACGCGCCGCCGGAGAATGCTTCCGAGACATCGCCATGCCGGAGATCGCCGACGATGACCCGCTGCCGCTGGACGTACTCGCCCGGTACCACGAGGCAGGCCATGCCTGGGTCGCCACCGATGCCGCCGACGCGCCGATCGGCTACCTCATCGCCGACGTCGTCGACGACAACTTCCACGTCGAACAGGTCTCGGTGCATCCCCGCTGGGCACGGCGCGGCATCGGGCGTCAACTGCTCGCCCATCTCGCCGACCAGGCAACGGCTCGCGGCGTACCTGCCCTGACCCTCACCACGTTCGCCGACGTGCCATGGAACGCCCCGTACTACGCTCGCTGTGGATTCCGGGCCCTCGACGACAGCGGCCTCACGCCCGGCCTTCGGGCCGTCCGCCGACGCGAGGCCGAACATGGGCTGGACCGGTGGCCCCGGGTCTGCATGCGCCGAGACCTTTCGTTGCCGTTCGAAGGTGGGCGAAAGGTGTCCACGGCGAGCCATCGTCACCCTCGCGAACTGCCCGAAGGCGGTGTCTGAACCACGATGGCTGCGCAACGCCGACCGGGACCACCTCGTAGAAGCGGCCCCGGCACCGGCAATTCAGTTGGGTCGATCGGTCCAGGCGGTGTCGAGGATCACCTGGTACAAGCTGATCCGCACCGGCGAGAGGGTCAGCCGCTCGTGAGCGAGCAGTTCGCCTGTCTTCGGGTCGAAGATCAGCAAAGACTGCGCGTTGTGCGCGCGGTCGTCGAACGTGATGCCCACCCCCTTCCGACCGGCCCGATCGGTGACCTGGCCCCGCCACACGAACCCGGGTACATCGGCAAGGGCCCGCAAGATCTCAGTTCGCGTCTGGCGCGGGACGACATACCGCCCGTACACCGTTGCGACCTCCTTGCTGACGGCGACGCCACCGAACCTGACCTTGAGCAGTTCGTTCAGTTGTGCTCGACCCGACGGCAGCGGCGCGAGGTCCATCGGTGGCAGCACAACCCTGCCCGGTGCAGCGGAGGCGGCAGCCGTGGGTTCGAGGTTGCGCTGCCAGTAGTCCCGGGACTCCTGGTCCGGATACTGTGGCTCAAGTTGAACTGTGACCTGCTCACCGGTCCCGTCCGCCGCCTGCCAGACCTTGGTGTCGTTCGCGAAAGCGACTTGGTAGCGACCGTCGGCAGAACTCATCACCGGGTCGCCCCACGTCTTCGTGTGGTGGTACATGTACCGGCCGGTGCGGTTGTCGTGCTCCGCGTCGACGAGCCTGCTCGCCAACGCGCGGAGTTCGCTTGCAGCATCACGGGTGCCAGCACCGTACGCCACCGGCACGAGCACCACCCCCGGGTCCGCCCCGCGCGGACTGGCGACCTCAGAGGTGTCCGGGCTGGACGAGCGGAGCGTCTGGGCGATCGCTGCCGCGCCGACCGCTACGGCCAGCGTCCCGGCCGTCAGGACGAGCCTGCGGGTCGGGCGTACCTGACGGCGACGAGCTACCGGCTCGGCGACAGCCTCAACGCGGCTGATCAGCTCGTGTGCCGACAGCCGGGGTGGTGCGACGCTGCTGCCCCGGGCCGGGTCGATCGGCTTGAGGAGAGCACGGGTTCGCTGTTCTCCGAACATCACATGACCTTTCGAGGTCGAGCCAGCACCGGCTGCTGCGCCGGCGTTCCAGATCGGTGCGACATCGCGTCGTTGAGGCGCCTACGGGCGCGGTGCAAGCGGACTGCGGCGGTGGTGCGGGTGCAACCAAGAACCTGAGCGGCCTCAGCAACCGTCAACTCCTCCCAACCGACCAACCGGAGGATTTCCTGATCGAGGTCGGTGAGGGTGGCTAGGGCGGCCTGGAGATCAGCGACGCCCACCGTCGCGTCGGCACCGCACACGCCCGGCTCCTGCAAAAGGCCAGCGTCGGTCATCGGTAGTACGTCCGGTGCAGCTTTCCGAGCTCGCCATCTGTTTGCGAGCAGACGCCGAGCCACCCCGTACAGCCAGGGCAGGCTACGGTCCGGAACCTCGCGGCGACGCCGCCAGGCGATGACAAACACTTCCTGGGCGAGTTCAGCCGCCGCTCCGTCATCGGCGAGCCGGCGATGGCCGTACCTCACAACGTGTTCGTAAGAGGCCGCGTACACCCCGGTGAACCAATCCTCATCGCGCTTTTCCGGTGGGCCCATCCAAGATCTCCCCGCCTGGTTGACGAACTCTCACCCTGGCTTGTGTCACCACCGGTCCGATGATTACCGTCGACCTCCACCCGCCCCTCTCGGCGATCCGCCGCGTCGGGCAACTGTCAGAACGCGAGCTTCTCGGCGGCTGCGGCGAGATCCGCCGACGATCCGACATGCACCCGCTGGGCGGTGTCCGACCCTTCCGCGAGTTGTACCGTCTGGATCACCTCACCGGTCAGGTCGACAACCTTGATGCTGGGCCGTTCGGTGAGGTCCCGATCACCGTAGTCATACACGGTCAGGTGCTCGTTGTCGTACCAGCCCACCACGGTCCCGGCGGTCGGTACGGAGAACTCCTGTTCGATGGTGCCGGTGACGACATCCACGATCTGGATCCGGTCGTCCACAAAGGGGTTGTCCAACGCGATCCTGTTGCCGTCGGGTGAGAACCCGCTGCCGTCGCGCAGGGAGCCACCCGTGACGCGGAGGGTACGCGTCGGTTTGCCGGACAGATCGTAGAAGCCGACACCTGTCACCCGGCCCGGCTCACTCTCGCTGTCAGAAACCGAATGAGTCAGAGCAACTCCCGTTCCGTCAGGTGTCCACACGAAGACCAGGCCGTTGGTGTTCTGCGTGCTGACGTCGGGAACCTCGACCTGGCGGACGTCCAGCGTCGCCGCGTCGACCAGCAAGAAACCGTCGCCACCGCCGTGCTTCGGCCGGTTGGTGATCAGGATCTGTCGGCCGTCGGGCGACCAACTGGCACCCGAGGTGTAGCCGGCATTGCCCGGAAGCCACCGGACCTCCCCGCTCTCCCGGTCCAGCACCCCTCTCCTCGACGGGTACGCCGGGCTGTTGTCCCCCACGTGCACCACCACCTGGCTGCCGTCCGGGGATGGCACCACCTCGTTGTACGGAACCTTGTCGTACTCGCCGGTGTTCGGGTCGAGCAACAGCGAATAGTCGTCCGCCGGCCCCGGGTCTCCCGGGTTGTCAACTCCGCTGTACGCCGTCACGACGAACGGCTTGACCGCCGGTCCCTGGCCCATCACCGCGGGGGACAGATTGCCACCAGGGCTCGCCACGACACCGATCGCCACCGGCACAGCCACCAGCGCCACGGCAACCCCGGCGACGCCGGTCACCGCCAGGCGTGCGGCTCGCTGCCGGCCGGCCTTACGAATCGCCACCTGAGCCAGGTCGACCGGTGGGGAAACGTCGGTGAGCTGGTCTAGCGCTTCACGAACGGCGTTCTCGAGTTGGGTGGTCACTGGTGAACCTCCTGCACGGCAAGGTGAGTGAGCTCAGGGCAGAGCGTGCGGATCCGATCGAGGGCGCGAACGGCCTGGCTGCGTACCGTCGTCGGTTTGCAGCGCAGGATGTCGGCGATCTCCTCGTCGGGCAGGTCCTCCAGATAACGCAGCACGAGCACCGCACGCTGCTTCGGCGCCAGGCGGTCCAGGGACGCCCGCAACGCCAGACTCAGGTCGACCCGGGCGGTGGGGTCCGTGTCGGCCACATCCGGAAGCCGGTCGGTAACCACCTCCCGGCCCCGCATCGGCCGGCGCCACCAACTCACCTGCTGCCGGTAGAGCGCCCGGCGCAGATACGCCTCGGGCTGGCCGTGGCGGACCTTCCCCCAGTGCCGGTACGCCTTGGCCAACACCGTCTGCAACAGGTCCTCGGCCTGCTGCCGGTGGCCGGTCAGCGCCAGGGCGGTCCGAAACAACGCATGCGACCGCGCCCCGACGAAGGCAGTGAAGTCCTGCCGCGTCTCAAGATCCATAGAAGCTCCCGCGTGTCATGCCCCTACAAACGCGAGATCGCCATGGTTCGCTGCGTCACCCGCCCTCCGATCCTGGCCGGTTCCCACGATCGACCGGTGAACGACACCGTCGTACTGCATACGGTCACGATGCCCGCCGCCCCTGCCCTCACGCTCCGCCCTTGGCGAATGGAGGACGTTCCCGCACTGCTTGAGGTGTGCCAGGATCTCGCGATGCGTCGCTGGACGATCTCTCTCATGAGCAACGATGCTGAGGCGATGCGGTGGGTGCAGGCCCAGCAGCGAGGCTGGGTAACGGGCAACCTGTTCGGCTTCGCGGTCCTTGAGAAACGTGCTCCGATCGACAAGGTCCTGCCCGCAGCGCCGCCCGCGTTCCCTCTCGATGGCCACCTGCACACGGCACCGAGGTGCATGAAACGACGTCCGGCCGGCGCGTGCCCGCCAAGCTACCTCCGCCATCGACCGGCTTCTCGTGAGCAGCTCAGCTGCCCTCGGAGCGACATGAGCCAAGGAGAGTGCTGGTGGAGCCCATGGAGCTTGAACCCCTAACCCCTGCCTTGCAGAGGCGGGCGCTGAGCGTGACCGACAAGCGGCAACGCAGTCGTCTTTCACTCAGCGCCCGTCGTCCGCTGTCAGGGCTTACCAACGGATGTCACGCTTCTGCTGACTTCCTGCTGACGCTCAATGACGACCCTCAATCAGGAAAAGAGCCCATCAAGGGTGAAGAGAGCCGGCGACCAGGCTAGATGTGTGGTGGAGCCCAGGGGACTCGAACCCCTAACCCCTGCCTTGCAAAGGCAGTGCTCTGCCAGTTGAGCTAGGGCCCCGATGGCGGACGGTGCCGCCGATGGTTCAGCGAAGGTCCGGCGAGGTGGTCGCCTCGTGCCAGAGAGCTCGCTCGTCGTTCGCTTCCTTGATCTTCTTGGCTACCACCGCGGCCACGCCGACAACGCCGGCCAGAATCAACAGCTTCTTGAACATCGGGGCTACCCCTCACGCTCGGCGTGCCGTCGGATCATGTGCGGTGGGGCTAGCTGGAATCGAACCAGCGACCTCAGAGTTATCAGCTCTGCGCTCTAACCGACTGAGCTATAGCCCCGCTAGCGTCGAGCAAGGTTAACCCATCCGCCCACCCCGCCCCAAATCGGGGTCAGGCAGGTCGAGCACCCGCATCGTCGCTGCCGAACCTACCCGAGGACCAGCCGCAGCCACACCGAAATAAACACCGGGCCGGCCGCGGTGGCCGGCCCGGTGTTCGGGTTGTGGAGATCAGTCGCGCTCGGCGAGGGTCAGTTCGATGCCGCCCACCAGGTCGGCGCAAACGTTGTACACGAACGCCCCGAGCGTGGCCAGCGCCGTGAACAGTACGACGTTCACCAGGCCGATCAGCGCCGAGCTGAAGATCACGCCCTTCGCGGTGATCTGGAAGCCGCTGGTGCCCTGCCCGCCGCTGGCGTTGACCAGGTCACCCAGGCTGTCGTTCACGCTGGTGAAGACCCCCATCGCGTCCAGTGCCAGGTACAGCACCGAAGTCGCGACGACGATCACGATGAACAGCACCACCGAGACGGCGAACGCGAACTTCATCACCGACCAGGGGTCGATCCGCTTGAGGTTCAGCCGAGCCCGACGCGGCCCGCGCGAGGCGGCCGAGCTGACCGAGGTACGGGCTGCGCGTACCGCATCACCCACCCGCGCGGCGCCGACGGCCGCAGCGCCGACGCCCGGAGGAAGCCCTCCGCCGCTCGCCGGACGTCCGGTCCCGAACGAGCGGGTGGTGTCCGGCTTCGCCGCCGCCCCGGTGACCCTCGGCTGCGTGCCCGTCGCTCCGCTGCCGATCTTCGGCAGGAAACCCGTTGTACCCGTCGAAGACTGGCCAGGACGGCTACCGATCGGCTGGGTCGTCGACGGGGGCCCGGCGGTGGCGGTCGCCGGTGTCGCGTTGGCCTCCCCCGAGCCAGCGGACTCGGTGCCGCTCTGCTCCCCCGAAGCGGCCTCCTCGTCGTCGGTGGCCTTGTCGGGCGGCGGCGCCATGCCCGGGGCCCGGGTGAATTTCGGTGCAGGCGCGTCGGCGGGGACCGTGGCCCGGCCCACGGCCGCGCGGCCGGTCGCTGGCGCGCCGCTCTTCGCGGCCTCCTCGTCGACCGGGTTGGCCGAGGTCCCCGCGTTCCCCGACTTCGCCTGTGTCTCCGTCATTCAACTAGTCCTGTTCGTCAGGCTCGTCGGCATTGCGAGCAATCGCCACGATAGTCACGCCGTCCGGAAGGTCCATCAGCTTGACCCCCATTGTGTTCCGGTCACGCGTACGGCGTACAGGCTTCACCGGAGTCCGGATAACGCCACCGTTGCTGGTGATAGCGAACAGCTCGTCGTCCGGGTCGATCACCACCGCACCGACCAGACCACCGCGTCGCTCGGTGATCTTCGCAGTCAGCACACCTTTACCTCCCCGGCCCTGGACCGGGTATTCCTCGATCGGGGTGCGTTTCGCGTATCCCCCGTTCGTGGCCACCAGCACGTCCAGCCCCTCCCGGACGACCTCCATGGCCAACAGCTCGTCATCCTCGCTGAACCGCATCCCGATCACCCCCGAGGTCGCCCGGCCCATCGGCCGCAGCGCCTCGTCGGTGGCGTTGAACCGGATCGCCTGGGCGTTCTTGGAAACCAGCAACAGGTCGTCCTCAGGACCAACGAGCGCAGCACCGACCAGCTCGTCCTCATCGCGCAGGTTGATCGCGATGATGCCGCCGGAACGGTTGGAGTCGAACTCCTCAAGCCGCGTCTTCTTCACCAGGCCGTTCTTCGTCGCCAGGACCAGGTAAGGCGCCACCTGGTAATTCGGAATCTCGATGATCTGTGCGATCTGCTCGTCCGCTTGGAACGCGAGCAGGTTGGCCACATGTTGGCCCTTGGCCACCCTACTGGCCTCCGGAAGCTCGTACGCCTTGGCCCGGTACACCCGCCCCTTATTGGTGAAGAACAGGATCCAGTCGTGCGTGGAGCAGACGAAGAAGTGGCTGACGATGTCGTCCTGGCGGAGCGAGGCACCACTGACACCCTTGCCACCACGCCGCTGCGAACGATAGAGGTCGACCTTCGTGCGCTTCGCATACCCCGTGCGGGTGATCGTGACCACCACGTCCTCCCGCGCGATGAGATCCTCCATCGAGACCTCACCGTCGAACGGGACGATCTTAGTACGTCGGTCGTCGCCCCACTTCGCGACGATCTCACCCAGCTCCTCCGAGACGATCTTCCGCTGCCGCTCCGGCTTGGCGAGGATGTCCTTGAGGTCGGCGATCTCCAGCTCCAGCTTGGCCAGGTCGTCCAGGATCCGCTGCCGCTCCAACGCGGCGAGCCGGCGCAGCTGCATGTCCAGAATCGCGGTGGCCTGGATCTCGTCGATCTCCAACAGTCGGACCAGACCCTGCCGGGCGTCCTCCACGGTGGGCGAGCGCCGGATCAGCGCGATCACCTCGTCAAGGTGGTCCAACGCCTTGGCCAGACCGCGCAGGATGTGCGCCCGCTCCTCAGCCTTGCGCAGCCGGAACGCCGTCCGCCGGCGAATCACCTCGATCTGGTGCTCGACGTAGTAGCGGATGAACTGCGCCAGGTTCAACGTGCGCGGCACCCCGTCGACCAGCGCCAGCATGTTCGCGCCGAAGGTCTCCTGGAGCTGGGTGTGCTTGTAGAGGTTGTTCAGCACCACCTTCGCGACCGCGTCACGCTTGAGCACCAGCACGATCCGCATACCGGTACGCCCAGACGACTCGTCGCGGATGTCGGCGATCCCGCCGAGCTTCCCCTCCTTGATCAGTTCAGCGATCCGCTCGGCCAGGTTGTCCGGGTTCACCTGGTACGGCAGCTCGCTGACCACCAGCGCCGGGCGCCCGCGCTTGTCCTCCTCGACCTCGACCACAGCGCGCATCCGAATCGAGCCCCGACCGGTGCGGTACGCGTCCTGGATACCGGACTGCCCGACGATCAGCCCGTGGGTGGGGAAGTCCGGGCCCTTGACGATCTCCAACAGCGCTTCGAGCGTGGTGGCCTCGTCGGCGTCCGGGTTCTCCAGGCACCACTGCACCGCCGCACCGATCTCCCGCAGGTTGTGCGGCGGGATCTTGGTGGCCATGCCGACCGCGATGCCCTCGGAACCGTTGACCAACAGGTTCGGGATCCGCGACGGCAGGATGGTGGGCTCCTTG
The DNA here is from genome assembly GCF_016863555.1 of Micromonospora qiuiae. Classification (GTDB taxonomy): domain Bacteria; phylum Actinomycetota; class Actinomycetes; order Mycobacteriales; family Micromonosporaceae; genus Micromonospora; species Micromonospora qiuiae. Next base: position 92,063 of record NZ_BOPC01000037.1, read on the forward strand.
GCCCGGCCGTCGTAGTTGTCCTGCAGGTCGACAGTGTCCTCGTCGATGTCCCGCAGCATCTCCATCGCCAGCGGATCGAGCTTGCACTCCGTGTTGTGGCTGACGAAGCCGTCGGAGACGAAGGAGTGGTCGTCCGTATCCACCCGGATGCTGTAGACCGGCTGCACGCCCGCGTCCGCGACCTCGGCCACCTCGGCGTAGTAGAAGCGCCCGTCCACCAGCGGCTCGACCACATCGAGCACCTCGGCGTTGGTGATCCGGGCCGCGATCTCGTCCCGGTCCCGCTCCCAGCGCTCGACTCGGTCCACGTTGTGCCGGCGCAGCCAGTCCCGCTCGGTCCAGCGGCTCGCGCCGTGCCTCCGGATGAAGTCACCGACCAGCGGCACATGATCGCTGGAGAGCGCCGTGCTGCTCGCCGGCACCGACGTCAGCTCCGACTCCAGCTTGGCCTGCTTGCGGCCGAGGAAACCGACGTGGGCAGCGAAGATCCGCGCGTCGCGGCGGTTGGTGATGACGACCTTGATCTCGCCGTTGTCGTACCGGCACTGCTTGCTGATCACGCCGAACTCGAGCAGCAGCTGCTGCACCTCGCGGGCGAGGCGCTCGCTGCGGGTGGAGTACGAGATCTGGATGGTGTTGCGTGGCAGCAGCGAGGAGGAAGCGTCCCCCTCGAAGAGCGCCTGGAGGAAAGCCCGCTTGATCGCAGCCGGCCCCTGCCAGACGAACTCCGGCACGAACTTGCCGGCACTCCGAGCCCCGATCAGCTCGCCGAGAGCCGTCGTAGCGAACTGCCGGATACTGGCGCGAACCCGATGCAAGCTCTTGCCCGAGGGCATGATCTCCTCGCCGAACCAGCGCTTGCCCCCAACGGCGAGGTCGAAGGCTGCCACCACTCGCGTGAAAAACTCACGGTCCGTGTTGGCGAACTCCACCCACTCATCCGAAATCCAGCCTTCACTCACGAGCGCACCCGCGAGGACCGCCGCCTCGACGTGTTCCAGCATCGGGTAGCCGATCTCGTCCGGCACACTGCGCTGGAGGACAACCCGGTCGCCGGGAGAGATCTCGGCGAGCAGCTTCCAGAGCAGGGTCGGCACGCCGGCCACATCCACCAGGCAGAGCACCGGGTGGTTGTGGGTGCCGGTCAGCTCGTACCCCTCGCGGGTGCGCAGCCGCAGCGTCGGGTGCTCGCCGGAGTGGAAGAACTTCGAGGCCCGGACCAGGTCGCCGTTGCGGTCGCGGACCTTGAGGTCGATGTCGGTCTCACTGCTCGGCACCGCGCCGGGCACGACCTGGTCGATCCGCACGCCACCAAGAGCGGTGCGAATTCGGACATCTCCGGTCAGACAATAACGCATCGCCGCAGCTGGATCATTTCCGGGCGAACCGAAGTTTCCGTTGCCGTCGACCAGGGGGTAGCGCAGCGACCAGTGCTGGGCCATCCGGACCAGGGCGTCGTAGATGGCCGAGTCGCCGTGCGGGTGGAACTGGCCCATCACGTCGCCGACGACCCGGGAGCACTTCACGTAGCCACGGTCCGGCCGGTAGCCGGAGTCGAACATGGCGAACAGGATCTTGCGGTGGACCGGCTTGAGCCCGTCCCGGACGTCCGGCAGCGCCCGCCCGACGATGACGCTCATCGCGTAGTCGAGGTAGGAGCGCTGCATCTCCACCTCGAGCCCGACGGGCTCGATCCGGTCGTGCGAGACGACGGCGGCCTGCGCCTCGGGGACCTCGGGCTCGTTAGGTGTGGACTCGGGGGATTCGGTCACTGTTAACCCTTATCAGAGTGTGAGTCGTTTTCGTGCTGTGGATAACAGCTGTGGATACCGGCCAAGCTGTGGATAACTCTGTGGACTGACTGGCCGAACCGGACAACTCCGGCCCGGTTCGGCCAGCCGGGCCGTCAGATATCGAGGAAGCGAACGTCCTTGGCGTTGCGCTGGATGAACGAGCGTCTGGCCTCGACGTCCTCGCCCATCAGCACGCTGAACAGCTCGTCGGCGGTGGCCGCGTCGTCCAGGGTGACCTGGCGCAGGGTACGCGTGGCCGGGTTCATCGTGGTCTCCCACAGCTCCGGGTAGTTCATCTCGCCGAGGCCCTTGAACCGCTGGATGTCGTCCGGCTTGGCGTTCGGCTTCTTCTGCTGGCGCAGCGCGATCAGGCCGTCGCGCTCCCGGTCGGAGTACGCGTACTGCGCGTCATCGCCCTTCTTGTTCCACTTGATCTTGTAGAGCGGCGGGGCGGCCAGGTAGACGTGGCCCAGCTCGACCAGTGGACGCATGAACCGGAACAGCAGGGTGAGCAGCAGCGTCTGGATGTGCTGGCCGTCGACGTCGGCGTCGGCCATCAGCACGATCTTGTGGTAGCGCAGCTTCTCGATGTCGAAGTCGTCGTGGATGCCGGTGCCCAGCGCGGTGATCAGCGCCTGCACCTCGTTGTTCTTCAGCACCCGGTCGATCCGGGCCTTCTCCACGTTGAGGATCTTGCCGCGGATCGGCAGGATCGCCTGGGTGCGCGGGTCGCGCCCCTGCTTGGCCGAACCGCCCGCCGAGTCGCCCTCGACGATGAACACCTCGGACTCGCGCGGGTCGGTGGACTGGCAGTCGGCCAGCTTGCCCGGCATCGAGCCGGACTCCAGCAGCGACTTGCGCCGGGCCAGCTTGCGTGCCTGTTGGGCGGCGATCCGGGCGCGGGCGGCCTGGGACGCCTTGGTGATAATGATCTTCGCTTCGGCGGGGTTGCGGTCCAGCCAGTCGACCAGCCGGTCGTTGCAGACCCGCTGCACGAAGCTCTTGACCGGGGTGTTGCCCAGCTTGGTCTTGGTCTGCCCCTCGAACTGCGGGTTGGTCAGCTTGACCGAGATGATCGCGGCCAGCCCCTCGCGGATGTCCTCGCCGGAGAGCTTTTCGTCGCCCTTGAGCAGCTTCTTCTCCGCGCCGTAGCGGTTGACCACGCTGGTCAGCGCGGCCCGGAAGCCCTCCTCGTGGGTGCCGCCCTCGTGAGTGTTGATGTTGTTGGCGAAGGTGTAGACCGACTCGCCGTAGGACTCGTTCCACTGCATGGCGATCTCGAGCGACATGCCCTCTTCCTCGGCACCGTACTCGACCACCGTCCTGTGGATCGGGTTCTTCGAGGCGTTGAGATGCCGGACGAAGTCAGCGATACCACCGTCGTACTTGAAGGTGACCTCGCGGATCTTGCCTTCCTCGCCCTCCTCGACCCGCTCGTCGAGCAGGTTGATGGTGAGGCCACGGGTGAGGAAGGCCATCTCCTGGAGGCGTCGGTAGATGGTCTGGAAGTCGAAGTCGACGGTCTCGAAGACGTTCGGGTCCGGCCAGAAGGAGACCGCCGAACCGGTCCGGTCGGTCGGCTCCCCCTTGTCCAGGGGAGTCGGCTTGGAGTGGTGGTACTGCTGCCGCCAGACGAAGCCGTCCTTGTGGATCTCCACCGCCATCCGGGTGGAGAGGGCGTTGACGACCGAGACGCCTACGCCGTGCAGGCCGCCGGAGACGGCGTACGCCTTGCCGTCGAACTTGCCGCCCGCGTGCAGCACGGTCAGTGCCACCTCGACACCCGGCTTCTTGAGCTTGGGGTGCAGGTCGACCGGGAAGCCTCGGCCGTTGTCGGTGACCCGGATGCCCCCGTCGGCGAGGAGCACCACGTCGATGGTGTCGCAGTGGCCGGCCATCGCCTCGTCCACCGCGTTGTCGACGACCTCCCACACCAGGTGGTGCAGGCCACGCTCGCCGGTCGACCCGATGTACATACCGGGCCGCTTGCGGACCGCCTCCAGCCCTTCGAGGACGGTGATCGACTCGGCGCCGTACTGCTGATTGTCCTGCGCTGCCACCCTCGGCCACTTTCTCGCGCCGTCCGCACCGTCAGGCACGTCGGGCGCGGGTTCGGCGGGACAGGTACGCGACGTCGGCACGCGGACCGGCACCGGGGACATATTCCGGGGTACGGGTCGAACGCGCCGGTCGCCGCGGATGCCCGCGGATCGCGATCGGCTCGACCCGAGTCGGACAGTGGTCGCGGGCCCGCCAGCGGCCCCGTGACCCTTCGCTCCGCGCCGGGTCTTCGTCTCTCCCCAATCTTACTGTGCGCGGGCGATAGAACCACCAGTCGGCACCCCTTCACAGCGGCTCAGATCTACGTAGCGGGCCGAACTGCGCTATCCGCGACTCCCCCTACACGCTAGGGCGTGTTCGTCGGATCCGTCGCGTGACGGCGATGCGGTCCAGCCGGTCCGCAAATCGGTCTCGGAGGCCGGTACCGTGCACGGCGGACGTTTCCCGGCGGTCGGGCTCGCCGACCGGTCTTGATCTCTGACGGCCGGAACCGGACGATCGACACGTTTAACCCGATTGACTCGACCCCTGCTCGTTGAGAGGTGACACCAGATGGGGCTGGACAACGTCGCGGTCCAATGGCCGCGGACCGGCCGCTTCTACGACCCGGTCGCACCGGCCGAGTTCGTCGACTTCGGCGACATCGTCGACGTGCCGGGCATCTCGGCGCCGACCGCCGCGCTCGCCGAGCTCATCGCGAAGACAGGTACGGTCCGCGCCACCGGGTACACCGAAGTGGTGGATCTCATCCTCGGCTTGGACGGTGTGCTGTACGCCACCGATTCAGCCGCCGAGGACGAGGATCCGGTGATCGACCCAGACGGCTGCTCCTGGATCGCCAGCGGCATCGAGCGGTTCGTCGCGGCGCACCGGTCACACGGGGAGGCGGTCACCTTCGAGTCGGTGGGCACGGTGCTGCGCTCGTTGCTCTCCGACGGCCGCCTCGCCGAGCAGCAGCTGCGCTGGCTGGGCAGCCGGCTCGACGCCCTCCGCGACGAGAGCGGCGCGGCCCCGCAGTGGACCTTCACCTGTGCGGAGCTGAGTGTGGTGGCCGCGTTCTACCGGCGCTGCGCCGAGCGTGGTTTCGCCGTCTACGCCGAGTCCGCCGCGCCGCGGCGGGCGGGTCAGCCGTAGGTGTCGCGGGGGCCGCGACCGCGTACCCGGCGTGGCCCCCGCGACCAGGAGGGCGCGGCGGGGCCGTGGATGTGCAGCTTGCGGACCACGTTGTGGCCGACCTGACGGGCGATCTGCTGCAGCAGCGAGCCAGCGAGCAGGCGCAGCTGGGTTGCCCAGGCGGTGGAGCGAGCCTCCACGGTCAGTTCGCCGTTCTCCAGCTTCACCGGTCGGCTGTGCTGGGCCACTTCGGGGCCGACCACCCGTTCCCAGGCGCCGAAGACGGTCGCCTCGGCGGCCGGTTGCTGCCAGCCGCGGGCCTTCACCAGCCGGTCCAGCACTGCGCCGAGAAGCTGTGGGTCGCGCGGGTCCGGCCCTGGGCCGGAGTAGCCCCGTAGCCGGCGCTCGCCGTCGCCCTTCCCGGTCGTGCCGCGCCGCCGGGTCCGCCCGGCGGCGTCCCGTTTCGCCCTGGCCGCGTCCAGCACGGCGCGGGCCAGCTGCGGCCCGGACATCCCCGCCGACTCGCTCACGGCCGGTTCCCCGGCGTCGCCGGCCGGGTCGACGCCGCGCCCCGGGCGCTGCGGCTCATCTGACACGATGCACCGTCCCCTCGGTCACCTCGTAGCGGGCGCCGCGTAGGGTGGCCGGCACATCGTCGGCGACCGCGCAGGTCACCAGCAGTTGACTCGCCCCGCTGACCAGCTCGGCCAGCCGGTCTCGCCGGCCGGTGTCCAACTCGGCGAAAACGTCGTCCAGGACCAGTACCGGTTCGATTCCGTCGCTGCGCAGCAGGTCGTAGCCGGCCAGCCGGAGAGCGAGCGCGTACGACCACGACTCGCCGTGGCTGGCGTATCCCTTGGCGGGCAGCGGGCCGAGGGTGAGGGTGAGATCGTCGCGGTGCGGGCCGACCAGGGTGGTGCCCCGCTCGATTTCCGCGGTGCGGGATTCCTCCAGCGCCGCGGCGAACATCGCCGCCAGGGTCTGTCGGTCGGTGGTGGGTTCGGCCAGTTCCATCGACGGCCGGTACGCGATGGACGCCGCGCCGCGCCCGGCGGCCACCGCGTCGTACGCCTTGGCAACGTGCGGGGCCAGCGCGGCAACCAGTTCCAAGCGGCCGGCGAGCAGTTCGGCGCCGTGGCGGGCCAGGTGGGCGTCCCAGACGGCCAGGGTCGACAGGTCACCGCCCCGAGACCCTCCGGTCTTGCGGGCCAGGTACGCGGTGCGCAGCAGCGCGTTGCGTTGCCGGAGCACCCGGTCGTAGTCGGCGCGGACTCCCGCGTACCGGGGCTGGCGCAGCACCAGCAGGTCGTCGAGGTAGCGGCGACGCTCGGCCGGATCGCCTCGGACGAGTTCGAGGTCTTCCGGGGCGAACAGCACCAGCCGTAGCGCGCCGAGCACGTCGCGAGCTCGGCGGGCGGGGGATCGGCCCAGCCGGGCCCGCTTCGCCTTGCCTGGGACAATTTCCAGCTCGACCAGCAGTTCCCGGCCCTCGTGTACCACCGCGCACCGGATGACCGCGGCGGCGGCACCCATCCGCACCAGGGGCGCGTCGGTGGCGACTCGGTGCGATTCCAGCGTCGCCACGTAGCCCAGTGCCTCGACGAGGTTGGTCTTGCCGACGCCGTTGGCACCGATCAGGACATTCGGCCCCGGTTCGAGGTCGACGTCGACCCGCTGGTAGGAGCGGAAGTCGACCAGTTCGAGCCGGCGGACGTACACGAGGCTGGGTGCCGGTCAGCGCTTGCGGACGGTGTGCCCGCCGAACTGCTGGCGCAGCGCGGAGACGGCCTTCAACGCCGGCGACTCGTCCTGCCGGGATTCGAACCGGGCATACAGCGAGGCGGTGATGACGTGGAGCGGTACGGCGAGGCGGATCGCTTCGTCCACCGTCCAGCGGCCCTCGCCGGTGTCCTCGGTGTAGTCGCTCAGCTGAGCCAACTCCGGGTCCTCGTCGAGCGCGCGGTCCAGCAGGTCCAGCAGCCAGGAGCGCACCACGGTGCCTTCCCGCCAGGACTTGATCACGCCGGGCACGTTGGTCACCAGCTCGGAGGCGGTCATCAGCTCGTAGCCCTCGGCGTACGCGTGCATCAGGCCGTACTCGATGCCGTTGTGCACCATCTTGGCGTAGTGGCCGGCGCCGACCGGCCCGGCGTGCACGAAGCCGTACTCGCCCTCGGGCTTGAGTGCCTCGAAGATCGGCATGAGTCGCTCGACGTGTTCCTGGGCGCCGCCGACCATCAGGCCGTAGCCGTTCTGTCGGCCCCAGACCCCGCCGGAGACGCCCACGTCGAGGTAGCCGATGCCCCGCGCGTTGAGCCGTTCCGCTCGGGGGGCGTCGTCGCTGAACCGAGAGTTGCCGCCGTCGATGATGAGGTCGCCCTCGGCCAGGACGTCGGCCACCTCGTCGATGGTGGCGTCGGTGACGGCCGCGGGCACCATCACCCAGATCGCCCGCGGCCGGTCCAACTTCTCGACCAGCTCGGCCACGTTCGCGACGTCGCTCCGCTCCAGGTTGTGGTCCAGACCGACGACCTCGTGGCCGGCGCTGCGCAGTCGCTCGCGCATGTTGCCGCCCATCCGGCCAAGGCCTACCAGGCCGAGCTGCATCTCGTGGTTACCTTTCGTGGTGCGGGTGTGCGCTGCCGGTCAGCGGGACACGCGGATCGGCATGATGAGGTACCGGTACCCTCCGATGACCTCGCCATCCTCGCCGGCCGGAGAAATCACCGCGGGCTTGAAGGCGTCGACGAAGTGCAGGACGGCGAACTGGGCACCGAGGTTGGCCAACCCGTCGATGAGGTACTGCGGGTTGAAGCCGATGGTGAGGGGCTCGCCGGAGAAGTTCGCCTCCATCGCCTCGCTGGCTCGGGCCTCCTCGGTGCCGCCGGCCTCGACGACCAGCCCGTCGGCGCTGAAGCTGAGCAGCACCGGCGTGGTCCGCTCGGCGACCAGGGCGACGCGCTTGACCACCTCGATGAGGGTGCTGACCGCCACCCGGGCCTCGGCGTTGTGGCTGGCGGGGAAGAGCGATCGGACGGGCGGGTAGTTGGCGCCGTCGAGCAGGCGGCTGGTGGTCCGCCGGGTGCCGCCGGAGAACCCGATCATTCCTTCGCCGGCCGTTCCCTGGGAGAGGGCGAGGGTGACCTGGCCGCCGAGCGGTCCGAGCGTTTTGGCGGTGTCGTTGAGCGTACGGGCCGGCACCAGGGCGTTGATGCTGATCTCCGGGTCGTCCGGGTCCCACTGCATCTCTCGCAGTGCGAGCCGGTAACGGTCGGTGGCGAGCATGGCCAGGGTGCCACCGGACAGCTCGATCCGGACGCCGGTCATCATCGGCAGGGTCTCGTCCCGGCTGGCGGCGACGGCCACCTGCGCGACGGCGGCGGCGAACGCGGCGGCGTCCACGGTGCCGGCGCTCTCCGGCATCTCGGGCAGGGTGGGATAGTCCTCCACCGGCATGGTGGGCAGGGTGAATCGGGCACTGCCGCAGACCAGTTCGAGGTGTGCCCCGACTGCGGCGATGTCGACCGGCTTGGCCGGCAGTGCCTTGGTGATCTCGGCGAGCAGGCGCCCGGAGACCAGGGCCGCGCCGTCGGCGTCGCCCTGCACCTCGACGGTGACCTGGCTGGAGACCTCGTAGTCGAAACCGGAGACCTGCAGGCTGCCGTCGGTGACGCGCAGCATCACCCCGGCCAGCACCGGCACGGACGGCCGGTTGGGCAGGCTCTTTGCGGTCCAGGCCACGGCCTCGGCGAGCGCGTCGCGCTCCACTCGGAACTTCATCAATGCCTCCGCGTCGACGTCGACGTCGTCAACTCTCTCATGCCGGACGCTGCCCACCGACCCGCCGTCTGCGGGTACCCCTCGCACCTTAGGGCGCGAGGGTGTCGGCTGTGTGTCCGGCCCCATGGATCGTGTCGGTGCTGACAGGTGTTTCCGGCAGCTGCGGACGATCCACAGAAAGCCCAACGCCGATGATTGGTTTTTCGTTCTTTCAGAAGAGATAACCCATCGTCTTCGTCGCACCTGTGCAAACTGTGGAGAACTCGTATCGGTGCAGGTCAGATAGGTTATCCACCGGTGGTTTAGCTGTGGAGAACTAGGTGTGAAACCAGGCTGTCGATCCACAGGGGGTCCTCGTGTCCCCGGTTTTCCACCGTCGTCCACCGGTTATCCACCGGTTATCCACCGACTTTCTCCCCAGCCCTGTGGATGGGCGGACGGGCTCGGGCGACCGTCATCCCCAGAACCTTCAACAGGTCGTCCACAGGTGGGCCGCGGTCGGTGGACAACGCGACGAGTTGTCCCCAGCCGTCCCCAGGCGTCCACAACGTTGTCCCCAGCCTTTCTCCACAGGCTGTGGATAACCCGGGTCCGGCGCCGCGTCGTTGTCCACCGCCCGTGGACAACGAGCTGTGGACAACGATCGTCAACCTGGCTGGACACGCCTTCAAGCGTGTGGTCTACACCTCGTCGAGGGTCAACCGGCAGAGCGAGAAGAAGCCCGACCGGATCACCGGTCGGGCCTGTCTGGTGCCGTACGGAACGACAGCTTCAGGGGACGGGTCTGGCGCCACGCCGCGACCCGAAGCCGTCGCTCAGGTGTTCTGCTTGATCCGGTTGGTCAGCTCGGCGATCTGGTTGTAGAGCGAACGCCGCTCGGCCATCTGCTGGCGTATTTTGCGATCGGCATGCATGACCGTGGTGTGGTCGCGACCGCCGAACGCCTGGCCGATCCGGGGCAGCGACAGGTCGGTCAGTTCGCGGCACAGGTACATGGCCACCTGACGGGCGTTGACCAGCACCCGGGAGCGTGAATGCCCGCGCAGGTCCTCCAGGCTGACCCCGAAGTAGTCGGACGTGGCAGCCATGATCTGGTCGGCGGTGATCTCCGGGCCGGCGCCGTCCGGGATGAAGTCCCGCAGCACCTCCTCGGCCAACGACAGTTCCACGTTCGATCGGGTCAGGCTGGCGAAGGCGGTGACCCGGATCAGGGCCCCCTCCAGCTCCCGGATCGAGTTGGAGACCCGGGAGGCGATGAACTCCAGTACGTCCGGCGGGGCGAAGAGCCGTTCCTGGGCGGCCTTCTTCTGCAGGATTGCGATCCGGGTCTCCAGGTCGGGCGGCTGGATGTCGGCGAGCAGGCCCCACTCGAACCGGGTCCGCAGGCGGTCCTCCAGGGTGGCCAACTGCTTCGGCGACCGATCGGAGGTGATCACGATCTGCTTGTTGGCGTTGTGCAGGGTGTTGAAGGTGTGGAAGAACTCCTCCTGGGTCCGCTCGCGGTTCTCCAGGAACTGGATGTCGTCGATCAGCAGGATGTCGACGTCGCGGTAGCGGCGCTGGAAGGCGCTGGTCTTGTCGTCGCGTAGCGAGTTGATAAAGTCGTTGGTGAATTCCTCGGTCGAGACGTACCGGACCGAGCGGGCGTTGCCCAGGGTGGTGGCGTAGTGGCCGATGGCGTGCAGCAGGTGGGTCTTGCCCAGCCCGGAACTGCCGTAGATGAACAAGGGGTTGTACGCCTTCGCCGGCGACTCGGCCACTGCCACGGAGGCCGCGTGCGCGAACCGGTTCGACGAGCCGATGACGAACGTCTCGAACATGTACTTGGGGTTGAGCCGGTTGCCGCCGCTGTCCGCACCCGTCAACAGTCGCCGGTCGTCCCGGGGCCGGTGATCCGCGCCACCCCGGCCGGGTCCGCTGTCGGTGCCATCGTCGACCGGCAGTGCCCGGATGACGTGTTGGTCCCGGCCTGAGAGACCGCGATCCTCGCCGAACCGGGTACCGAAGCCACGCGGATCGTTCTCCGGCGGGCCGAAACGGCCGCCGTGGTCGGTGAAGCCGAGTCGGTCGCCGGGCGGGCGGACGGCCTCCCCGGAGGGGTCGGGCGACTCGACGAACGCGGCGCCGAAGAGAGGCTCCTGGCCGTCGGCCACGCGCGGGCCCGTACGGGGAGCCGCCTCCGACGGTGGGGCGTCGGGGGCGGGCCGGTCGAAGCGACCTGAGACGGGTTGCTCGGGAATGAGCGGAAGTTGCTGCCGGGAATCGGCCGGGGCGGGCGCGAAGCCGTCCGGGGCCTGGTCGTGATCGTCGGCGGCGGGGCCCACCTCCGGTGCGCCGCGGTAGACCGTGCCCACGGCCCGGCCGTCGTCCGGTACGCGGACGGTCACCGCGACCTGGATCGACCTGCCGAGTCGGCGACTGAGCGCCTCGGTGATGGCTGGCCGTAACCGGGACTCGATCACGTCCCGGGTGAAGGCGTCCGGCACCGACAGCAGAACGGTGTCCTCGACGATGGCCCGTAGGCGAGTCAGTCGCAGGTACGCTCGCTGCTGCGCGGAGATGATCTCGTCGGCGAGTTCTTCCGTGGTCGCCGTCCACACCGCGGCAAGGTCGGTCGTACCGGCCACCGTCGTGCCACCCCCTCGCCTCTGCTCCCGGACGCCGCCGTCTCCGGCCGTCCGGATGGCTCGTGCCGAGCGGGCGCCACCTCATCACCCGCCCGGACGTCCCACCGGTCGTTCTCCACAAGTTATCCACAGCCTGTGTACCGACCGATTGTGGCCGTCCGCCGGGCGCGGGTCGGACCTGCCCCCTGCCATGGTCGGGCGCTGAAGCGGGTTCACCGTGCCGAACGATTGACTACCATGTCCGGTCTTGCCTGCCCCGGCGACAATTCCGGACCTGGAGACGCTGACCGCAATCGGGCACGGTAACAGCGATGTCGCCGCATCATCAACCGGCGACGCACCCGCACCCTTGTCAACATGCGGGAAAATTCGCGCTCTACCGCAGGTTACCGGCGTGGCCGAGGTGGTTTGACGGTCATTGCACCCCGACCTAGGCTGGAGAGGCTGCTCTCACGCCCTCTGCTAGGGTGATGGGTGCTTGCTGTCCGCGGTCGTTTCTCCCGCTCGTCGAGGTGTCGTCGAGTGCCGGGGAGGTGTCGCACCGCCTGGGCAGCGCCGATCGGGGCCACCACAGCGGCGGCCTGGACCACCACGACCCCGGCGATCAATTCGTCCCGGGGCGTCCGACAACGGAGAGCCTGACGTGAGCAAGCGCACCTACCAGCCGAACAACCGCCGGCGCGCGAAGACCCACGGCTTCCGGCTGCGCATGCGCACCCGGGCCGGCCGCGCCATCATCTCGACCCGTCGCGCCAAGGGCCGCACCCGCCTGTCGGCCTGAGGCCGATCGGGTCTGCTCCGGGGGATGTGGCGTCGTGCTGGCAGCCGCGCAGCGACTGCGGCGCAGTAGCGACTTCGCCGCAGCGGTTCGCGGTGGTCGTCGGGCCGGCCGGGGCACCCTGGTCGTCCACCTGATCCTGCCGAGCACAGCCGGACCCACCGACACAGCGCCGAAGCCGGTGCGGGGTGGCACGGAGGCGGACTCCGCGCCGGTACCCCGCGCCGGCTTCGTGGTTTCCAAGGCCGTCGGGCCCGCGGTGGTCCGGAACAAGGTCCGCCGTCGGCTACGGCATCTGGTCCGGGACCGGCTCGACGCCCTGCCGGCCGGAAGCACCCTCGTCGTACGCGCTCTGCCGCCAGCGGCGGAGGCCACGTATCAGCGGCTCGGCGCCGATCTGGACGCCGCGCTCACCGCTGCCCGGGCCGCCCGAGGACGGCGACGGTGAGCGGCGAGCCGATGTCGCCCCGACCGGCTACCGCCGGTGCCCGGGTGCTGGCCCTGCCCATCATCGCGTACCGTCGGTGGATAAGTCCGGCTCTGCCGGCCCGCTGTCGGTTCCACCCGTCGTGCAGCGCGTACGCCCTCGAATCGATGGCGCGGCACGGTGCGCTCCGGGGGGCCGTGCTGACGGTCCGGCGGCTGTCGCGCTGCCACCCATTTAATCCTGGTGGATACGACCCGGTGCCGGAGCCGGGCGGCCGCCGAGCTGCCGACGTGACTGGAGCCTGAGAATTGAGTCTCGACTGGATCTACTACGCGATTTCGTGGATCCTGCTGGCCTGGCATTCGGTCTGGGACACCATCGGGGTTCCGGCCACCGCGGCCCTCGGCACCAACTGGTCCTGGATCCTGGCGATCTTCTTCCTGGTGGTCACCGTCCGGGTGATCCTGTTCCCGGTCTTCGTCAAGCAGATCAAGTCGCAGCGGGCGATGCAGGCGCTCCAGCCTCAGGTGAAGGCGCTGCAGGAGAAGCACAAGGGTGACCGGGAGACGCTCCAGAAGGAGATGATGGAGCTCTACCGGAAGGAAAAGGCCAACCCGCTCATGGGCTGCCTTCCGATGTTCCTCCAGATCCCGGTCTTCCTCGGCCTCTTCCACGTGCTCCGCCGCCTCAACCCGGACCGCGGCGAGGGCGCCAAGACGCTGTACGGCTGGACGGTGGACCAGTTCGACAGCGCCTCGGCGGCCACGCTGTTCACCGCGCCGATCGCCGGCAAGTTCGGATCCACGGCAGAGGAACTGGCTCGGCTCGGCGCCAACGGCACCACCGTCAAGATCATGGCTGGTGTCCTGGTGCTGGTGATGATGGGCACCACGTACCTCACCAGCCGTCAGATGATCCTCAAGACCGGCTGGGCGGAGGACCCGCAGCAGCGGATGATCCAGCGCCTGATGCTCTACGGCATCCCGCTGTCGCTGCTGATCTCCGGCGCCATCTTCCCGATCGGCGTGATCATCTACTGGGTCACCAACAACCTCTTCACCCTCGGCCAGCAGCAGTGGGTGCTGCGCAAGTTCCCGCCGCCCGTGACGGCGACCAGCAAGCCGGGCACCTCCGGACGGAACGGGACGCAGCTGGCGAAGACCGGTGGCCTGTTCGGCCGGAGCAAGCCCGCCGCGGCACCGCAGAAGCCGGCTGCGCCGAAGGTTGCCGCGCCCAAGCCGGGTGCCAAGCCGGTGAACCCGAAGAAGGGCCGCCCAGCCAAGCGGAAGGGCTGAATATCGTTCGGGCCGCCGCCGGAGACGGCGGCGGCCCGTTGCGTGAGGGTGCCGTCGCCGGAAGGCCGGCGCCGCAAGCGCGAACCGCCGCGCGTGCCGCGGCGTACGGGCGAGACTGCCTCTACAGATGACGTGCCCGTGGCACCGGCGACCTCCCGCCGGCCGCGGGAAACCAGCGGACCCTCAGGTCCGGCCGAGCGAGTACGGAGATGACACCGTGACCGACACCAGCATCCCCCGCGCCGACCAGCCCTTGGACGACGAGCCGACCGCGACGGCTCCGGTCGACGAACCGGAGGAGATCGACGCGGAGCCAGCGCCGAGCAAGGCCGCCGGGGACAGCGATCTGTTCCGGCAGAGCGAGATCGCCGCCGACTACGTCGAAGGGCTGCTCGACATCCTCGACTACGACGGTGATATCGACGAGCTGGTGTCCGGCGGCCGGCCGGTGGTGGAAGTGGTCGGTGGCCGCCTGCAGAACCTGGTCGGTCAGCGGGGCGCCACCCTGGAGGCGCTTCAGGAACTTGCCCGCCTCGCCGTCTTCCGGCAGACCGGTTCGCCGAGCCGGCTGCTGCTCGACATCGGGGGCTATCGGGCCAACCGCCGCAAGGAACTCGCGGCCGTCGCCCGTAACGCTGTCGAGAAGGTCAAGGAGCACGGCGAGCCGGTGCGACTGGAGCCGATGTCGGCGTTCGAGCGCAAGTGTGTGCACGACGTGGTCAACGCGATCGACGGTGTGGAGAGCGAGTCCGAGGGTGTCGAGCCCAACCGGCGCATCATCGTCAGCCCGACGGAGTGAACGGGTGGCGCGGGACGACATCATGGGCGGTCCCCCGTCCGGCCCGGGTGGTACGCCGCCCGGGCCGCCGGCTGTCCAGCCCGAGCCGCCCCGGGCGGTCCGGTCGCCCGACCCGGGCGTGGCGGTGCTGCCGCCCGAGTTGGCCGCGGCGGCCCGGCGACTGATCGGCGACCGGCTTGACCTCGCTGCCGCGTACGCCGAACTGCTGGTCACCGACGGCGTGCTGCGTGGCCTGATCGGCCCGCGCGAGGCTCCTCGGATCTGGGATCGTCATCTGCTGAACTGCGCGGCGGTCGCCGAACTCATTCCGGCCGGCGCGACCGTGCTCGATGTGGGATCAGGGGCGGGGCTGCCGGGGCTCGTGCTCGCCATCGCCCGACCTGACCTCACGGTGACGCTGATCGAACCGCTGGCCCGTCGTACCGCGTTCCTCCAGGAGGTGGTGGACGCGCTGGCGCTCCACGAGTCGGTCCGGGTGTTGCGGGGCCGGGCCGAGGAACTGGCAGCGCAGGCGGACCCGGTGCAGGGCGATGTGGTGACGGCCCGAGCGGTGGCGCCCCTGGATCGGCTTGCCGCCTGGTGCCTGCCACTGGCCGTGCCGGGTGGGCGTCTGCTCGCCCTGAAGGGCGCCTCGGCGGCCGAGGAGATCGCCGACCACGCCGCAGCGGTGCACCGTCTGGGTGGTGGCGAGCCCGTGCTGCACCGGTGCGGTGAAGGCGTCGTGGAGCCGCCCACGACGGTGGCGGAGATCGTGCGGGAGCGGGTGCTCGGCCCGACGTCCAAGGTGGCGTCCCGGAATCGGCGAGCCGGTCGTTCCCGCCGGCGGTGACCGGGCCGGTCGTGGTGATTATCAGCTCCCCGGCCGGCAATTCGGACGTCTCACCCAGCTGCGGCCAGCGGGTTGCGAACCCGACGTGGACCTGTCGCGCCCATGCGCCGTAGGCTGACCGCGCGCCGATAGTGTGGAGCGGGCGGCGATGCCCTCCGGGGCCCGGCCGCTCCCGCCGGGCGGTACCTCTGCGGAGAGCGCGCGAGTGGCCCGGTTGACGGGGTGCGGACCGACCATCCGAAGCGGGTAGGGATGACAGGTGCATGACGACGGCAGGTACGACGATCCACGGGTGAGCGGGGCAGCGGACGACCCTGTTTCACGTGAAACCGAATACCCGGGTTGGCGGTCCGCCGAGGCACCGCAGAGCTATCCGGAGTCCGGCCGGGAGGTGCCCACGTCGGGTGTCCCGTGGCCTTCGGCGCGAGATGCGTCCGATCCGACCGGCCGGCCGGTCAACGCCACTCCCGAGGCGCGGGTGATACCGATCCGGCGGAACACCTCGGCATCGGCGCGGTTCGAGCCGGCAACGGCCAACCCGCAAGTGCCCGGCGTGGTGCCCGATCCCCGATCGGCGGTTGACCCGCCCGTGGCATCGGCGGGGTACGTCCCGGCTGTCACTGACGCCGCGTACGTTTCACATGAAACTCCAACGCGCGAAGAGGATGATCCACCGTTGGCTATGGAGGCGATGCGCGCCGTGCAGATCCTGAACCCCAGTGGCGAGGTGAGCATGCCTCGGCCGGAGCGGACCCGGGTCATGTGCGTCGCGAACCAGAAGGGCGGCGTGGGCAAGACCACGACCACGGTCAACCTGGCGGTGGCGCTCGCCCTGCACGGCAACCGGGTGCTGGTCGTCGACCTGGACCCGCAGGGCAACGCCTCCACCGGACTGAACGTCCCGCATCACACCGGTGTGCCGGACGTCTACGAATGCTTGATCAATAGCGTGCCGCTGGAGGAAGTGACCCAGGCGGTCGAGGGCATCCCCAACCTCTGGTGCGTACCGGCCACCATCGATCTGGCTGGCGCGGAGATCGAGTTGGTGTCGGTGGTGGCGCGCGAGTCGCGGCTGGCTCGGGCCATCGACGCGTACCCCGGGCACTTCGACTACGTCTTCATCGACTGCCCACCGTCGCTCGGCCTGTTGACGGTGAACGCCTTGGTGGCCGCTCAGGAAGTGCTCATCCCCATCCAGTGCGAGTACTACGCGCTCGAAGGACTGAACCAGCTGATCAACAACATCAATCTGGTCCGTCAGCACCTCAACCCCCGGCTTGCGGTGTCCACGATCCTGCTCACCATGTACGACCGGCGCACCCGGCTCGCCGACGCGGTCGAGCAGGACGTTCGGAACCACTTCGGAGACAAGGTGCTCCAGGCGGTGATTCCGCGTAACGTCCGGGTCTCGGAAGCACCCAGTTACGGCCAATCGGTGATGACCTACGATCCCGGTTCGCGGGGGGCTACGAGCTACTTCGAAGCCGCCCAGGAGATTGCCGAGCGAGGGGTCAAGGAACCGGTGAGCCGTAATGCGTAGTGCGGACGAGGCGCTGGGAGGCGTGGTATGAAGAACCGTCCTCGGGGTGGTCTGGGGCGGGGCCTTGGGGCGCTCATCCCGACCGGGCCGGCCCCCGATGCCGGCGCTGGCGTCGGTGTCGTAGCGGCTGGAACGATCGACACGGCCGACGCCGGCCGGCCGGCCGTGCCGCCGCCGGCGGCACCAACGAGCGAGCCGGAGGATCCGATCCTCAGCCCGGTGCCCGGTGCTCGCTTCGCCGAGATCCCGGTCGACTCGATCGTGCCCAACCCCAAACAGCCGCGGCAGGTCTTCGACGAGGAGGCGCTGGAGGAACTGAAGACCTCCATCCAGGAGGTCGGCTTCCTCCAGCCGATCGTGGTGCGGCAGCTCGACGGCGAGAAGTTCGAACTCGTCATGGGCGAGCGCAGGTGGCGGGCGGCGCAGGCGGTCGGCCGGGAAAGTATCCCGGCAATCGTCCGCGACACCCGCGACGACGCGATGCTGCGGGACGCGCTCCTGGAGAACATCCACCGAGCGAACCTGAACCCGTTGGAAGAGGCCGCCGCCTATCAGCAGCTGCTGGAGGAGTTCGGCGCCACCCACGAAGAACTGGCCCGCCGGATCGGGCGTAGCCGACCGCAGATCTCGAACACCATCAGGCTGCTGAACCTGCCGGCCCAGGTGCAGCGGCGGGTGGCCGCCGGGGTGCTGTCCGCGGGACACGCTCGGGCGCTGCTCAGCCTGGAGAATCCGGATACCCAGGAGCAGCTCGCGTTGCGAATCGTCGCCGAGGGCCTGTCGGTCCGCGCGACCGAGGAGATCGTCGCGCTGACCCTCAGCGAGGGGCCGGGAAAGAAGGAGTCGACCAAGCGTCGACCGAAGCCGCACGCACCCGCCTTGAACGACCTCGCTGATCGGCTCTCCGACCGCTTCGACACCCGGGTGAAGGTCGATATCGGACGCAACAAGGGGAAGATCACGATCGAGTTCGCCACGGTCGACGACCTGGAACGGATTGTCGGCCTGATCGGCGTCGAACGGGCAGAGTCCGAGTTGTAAGAGAGGCTGCCAATAGAACTGGCGCGGCGTTGCGAGGCGCCCTGGCACGTCGGGACTGGCCGGGTTGGAACGGGCTGGCGCGCCGGGAGTGGCGGGGCGGCGACGGGCCTTGGTACGTGGGTCGGAGGACTTGTCGTCGGCCATGCATGCACTCTGCCCTCCCCGCCAGCCAGCCTCGGCCAGGAGGCCGCCTCACCTCCACCGCCCTGTCGCCGGTGCGCCTGCAAGCAGGGGCAAGCCCTGCTCCGACTGGGACAGGGCCCGGCGGCGGTAGCGCAACCGGCGATCGACGGCACTGGAGCGGTCGGCGTGGGCTGGTTTCACGTGAAACCAGCCCACGGTTTTTTGGGACGCCGGTCGGTGCCATAGCTGAAGCGGGCATGTTTCGCGACCAGTGCCCGCAGCCGCCCCTCTGAGTACGCCCTCGGGCCGCCCAGGATGCCCACTGGCCCGCCGAACGCCCCGCACCACCCCACCTGAAGGGCCTGGCGGTGGGCGTGGCCCCTGCTGGCGGTAGCGGGCTTCTCGCCGCCCCGGCCACCGTTGGCTGCATGGCCGGGGGAACCTCTCCCACGCCAGCGATCCGAGGGCTCAGGTCCCTTCGGCGCTCCGTCGCCCCGGCCGCTGCCCGTCCTGCCCCTGCTGCTGTCCCGTCGGTTGCTGGGGTCCTGGCGGTTGCTGGCCTCCCTGTGGCGGTTGCCGGCCTCCTGGCGGTTGCCGGCCTCCTGGCGGTTGCCGGCCTCCTGGCGGTTGCCGGCCTCCTGGCGGTTGTTGCCGTCCCGTCGGTTGTTGCCGTCCCGTTGGTTGCTAGCGTCCTGCCGTCGCTGGCGTTCGGTGGGCTTGCCTCCGTCGTGCCAATGGACTGGCGGGGGTGCAACGGGCCCTGCGCGTCGGGACTGGTGGGGCTACGGGCCCTGGCACGTCGGCCGGCGTTGTTGTCGTTGGCGTTGCAGCACCGCCGACATGCCCCCTCCTGCCGAACCCCGTCCCCGCAGGGCGTCGTCCCTTGCCAGTCTTGACCAGGAGTCGCCTCGCCTCGCCACCGCTCGGTTTCCGATCCCTATGCCAAGCCAGGCGGCGGGCATACCTGGCCGACCGCGCCGCCGAGTGGTTCCGGTCGAGGTGCCAGGAGACGAAGCCGGAGACGGGCTCGCTGACGGTTCGTTCGTCGAGGTGCCCCCTGCGTCCGGCCTCGCCTTCGAGCCCGCGGCATCTCCCGGTAAGCCCTGAAGGACCGACCTGATCTCCCCGTCCTGAGTAACACTCGCCGAGGCCCGGTCCAACTCTTGCCTACCCCTCTACGGTCCCGAATGATCCACTCACCTCCGTGAACGTGCTGCCTCATCGAGCGGATCTGACACCGCACCCTCACGGAAGTTGAGTCGATCGGCCCGATCTGGAGAGAGAGGCCCTGTCTCGCAGTAGCGCCCGGTGAGAGCGTCGAGTGACAACGGATCGCGCCCGTCCGGGGTCTT
>NZ_BOPC01000038.1 GCF_016863555.1 Micromonospora qiuiae
CTGCCCGGCGGGGTAGTCGCGGGCGCGGCCGGCCCAGCCGAGAACCAGCCGTTCCTCCTCAGGAGGCAGGGCGGATACCGACGTCACCGGAGCATCGACGTCGGCGAGCAGGCGGTTGAGCAGGACGAGCCACTGTCGGGCGAACCGGTCGGCCGTGGACTCGTCGAACAGGTCGGTCGCGTACTCGAGCTCCACGCCCATGTCGGGACCGCCGGTGTCGACCACTGCGAGGGTGAGATCGAACTTGGCCGTACCGGTATCGACCGAGTCCAACTCGGCGACGACGCCGCCCGGCTCCCACCGCCCGCGCGCGTGCTGGTTCATGCCGAAGGCGACCTGGGCGAGCGGCGCGCGACCCTGATCGCGATCCGGGTCCAGGGCAGCCACCAGTGAGTCGAACGGGATCTGCTGGCGTGCCTGCGCGGCGGCCGAGACGCCACGGACTCGGGTGACGAGGTCAGCGAAGGCGGGGGCGCCACTGAGGTCCGCCCGCAGCACGACGGTGTTGACGAAGAAGCCCACCAGGGTGTCGAGTTCGGGCAGTGGACGCCCGGCGGCCGGAGTCGCCACCACCACGTCGGTACGCCCCGACCAGCGGCCGACCAGCAGCAGGTACGCCGTGATCAGCAGGTCGAAGACGGTGACCGAGTGGCTTCTCGCGGTGGTACGCAGCGCCGACACCGCCGACTCGGGCAGCCGGTAGCGCAGCGTCCGACCGGCGTGGCTCGCCACCGCCGGTCGGCGGCGGTCGGCGGGTAGTTCCAACAGAGCCGGCGCACCGGCCAGCCGCTCCCGCCACCAGGCGACCCCGTCGGCGATCACCTCCGGGGTGAGCACGGCGCGCTGCCACGCCGCGAAGTCGGCGTAGGACAACCCGGTGGCGGGCCGGTCGGCGGGCCGGTCCGCCGAGTATCCGGCGAAGATTTCGGCGAGGAGGATGTCCAGGGACCAACCGTCGCAGGCCACGTGGTGGATCGATATCCAGAACAGCCACTGCTCGTCCGCGATGCGGACCAGTCCGGCCCGCAGTAGTGGGGCCGCCGCCAGGTCGAACGGCCGGGCGACTCCGGCTCGGGCCAGTCTGCGCCCCTCCTGCTCGCCATCCGCGCGGGCGTCCGACACGGTCCAGTCGATCTCGGCGGTGTCGGCGAGGCGGGGGACGGGACGACCGTTGACGGTCTTCAGCGCGGTACGCAGCACGGGATGGGCGTCCACCACCGCCTGGGTCGCGGCGCGCAGCCGCTGCGGGTCGACCCGGCCGGCCAGCCGCACCAGCACCGGGATGTTGTAGAGAGCCGAGCCGTGACGCAAGCGGTCCATGTACCACAGCCGTTCCTGCCCGAACGACACGGCGATGTCGTCGCCGGCGCGCGGGGTGAGCGCCGGCAGCGCGGCGGCCGGCTCGCCGGCGTCGACCAGGGCGGCGAAGTCGGACAACACCGGGTGCTCGAAGAGCTGGTCCACCGTGAGGGCCACGCCGTGCCTGGCCGCTACCTGGGCGACGACCTTGGCGGCCAGCAGGGAGTGGCCGCCAAGGGCGAAGAAGTTGTCGTCCGCGCCGACCCGGTCGAGCTGGAGGGCGTCGGCCCAGCTGGCGGCGACGGCGCGCTCGGTGGGGGTGCTGGGCTGGACCAGTCCGTCGGCCGGCGTGGGTCCCGCGGCCGTGGCAACCGCAGCGCTTCCTTTCACACCCGGAAGTGCTCCGGTGCCCGCAACCAGGTCCGCCAGGAGGCCGGCGAGACGTGCCAGGTGCGCGTCGATGCTCACCGCGCCGTACCGGTCCTCGTCGTGGTCGCAGCACACCGCCAGCCGGCCGTCCCGCGCCGTGATCTCCAGCGTGATGTCGCACCACATCAGCTCGTGCCCGAGGTCGGCGACGTCCCGAGCGTCGAGCCCGTCGCCGAGCGCGCCGAGCGGGGCCACGGCGATTCGGACCTCACCGTCGGCCGCCGGCGCCGCCGGCAGCGCCGTCGCGGCGCGTTCGGCGAGCCGCCGCAGCGGCAGCCCCGCCTCGACCGACGACCGCACCGCCCGCAGCGAGGCGCTGTGGTCGGCGTCCCTGACGATCACTCCGATCACGGCCGCCGTCGCGGACGTGCTTCCCCGGTCGGCGGCGACCAGTGCCTGCGCCGCGGCGACGAGGACCGCGGGCGGAGTCGTACCCAGCTCGCGCGCGAGGGCGACGACGGCCTCCGCCCCGATGTCCAGGACCCGCCGGACCTGGCCGCGACGGAACGACAGGCCGGGCATCACCTCGTCGTCTGCGGCGAGGGTCGCGGCGACGACCTGGTCGGGTTGGCTGACCTCGACGGTCATCGCCCGTCCTCCGCGGCCGGCAGCGGCGTGACGACGTACCCGCCGATGACCAGGCGGTTCAGCCCGCCCCGCAGGAGGGTGTCGACCGCTGTCTCCGGGGTCCGGACGATCGGCTGCCCGCGCAGATTGAAGGAGGTGTTGAGCAGGACCGGGATCCCGGTACGGGTGGCGAACGCGGTCAGCAGCTCCCACAGCAGGGGGTTGCCCTCGCGGCTGACCACCTGCACCCGGGCCGTGCCGTCGAAGTGGGTGACCGCGCCCAGCGAGGCACGGTGCTCCGGCCGGGTCCGGGTGGTGAAGAGCATGTGCCGGAAGCGCTCCTCATCGTCCGGCTCGACCTCGAAGTACGTCGATGCCGCTTCCGCGGTGACCACCGGCGCGAACGGGCGGAAGTCCTCCCGGCGCTTGATCAGCGCGTTGATGTGGTCGCGCATCCGTTCGTCGCGCGGGTCGGCGAGGATGCTGCGGTTGCCCAGCGCGCGCGGTCCGAACTCCATCCCGCCCTGGAACCAGGAGACGACCTCTCCGCCCTCCAGCGCCTCGGCGGTCTCGGCGAGCAGGCTGGCCCGGTCCGGCACATGCCGTACGACGACGTCGGTCCGGCCGCCGATCGCCGCGCCGATCTCCTCGTCGGTGAACGACGTGCCCCAGTACGGCATCGACATCGCCGGTACGCGGGTGCCGGGCTCCTGCTGTGCCTGCACATAGAGCGCGGCCCCGATCGCCGACCCGTCGTCCCCCGCGCCGGGCGGGATGAAGATGCGGTCGAACAGCCGGCTGCGGGCGATCACGCCGTTGGCGGAGCAGTTGAGTGCTACGCCGCCGGCGTAGCACAGGTCACGCAGGCCGGTCTCGCGGCGGAAGTGCCGGAGCACGTGCACGAGGCAGAGCTCGATGACGGCCTGCAGGGCGGCCGCCACGTCGCGGTGGCGCTGCTCGATCGGCGTTCCCGGCTGGCGTGCCGGCCCGAACCGCTCGGCGAGCATCGACAGCACCCCCCGGTGCGTCTCGCGCTCCAGCAGGTTCCGGTCGGCGGCGAGCCCGGCGACGGTGAAGGTGCCGCCGTCGAGGAGGTTGACCAGCCGCGACATCTCGGTGAAGTGCGCCCGCCGGTCACCGAAGGCGGCTAGGCCCATCACCTTGTACTCGTCCATCATCATGTCGAAGCCGAGGTACATGGTGAAGACGCCATAGAGCGTGCCGATGGAGTGCAGCGCGGGGATACGGTGCAGCACCTCGATCTTGCCGCCGGTCCCCACCGCGACGGTAAGACTTTCGGTCTCGCCCATTCCGTCAGCGACCAGGACCAGTGCCTCGTCGTACCCGCTCGGGTAGTAGGCGCTCGCCGCGTGCGCGAGGTGGTGGGGGACCGGCAGCAGCCTGTCGGCCCAGTCCACGCCGGGGAACTCCTGCCGCAGCCAGGTCAGCTGCACGTCGGGGTCGTACACCTCCGCGTACCGGGCCGCCAGGTAGGGGTCGGACAGGTCCAGGTCCGCGGCCCGGTGGGCGAAACCGTGGGCGACGACGTCGATCTCGTCGGCTTCGACGGCGACCCGTCGCAGGGCGTCGCGGATCGCGTGCACCGGGAAACTGCCGGTCGCCTTCTGCGCGGTGTACCGCTCCTCCGCCGCCGCGGCTCGCACGACGCCGTCGACCACCAGCGCCGCAGCGGAGTCCAAGCCCTGCACGATCCGGTACTCCCGGGCGCTCAGGCCCGGCAGCTCGCGTCGTTTGAAGTCCACGCTGTTGTGCAGGCCGCTGATGCCCAGAACCTTCATGACGCCTCCTCGGAACCGGTCCGACGGTGGATTTGTGCCTGTGCCGCGTCCCGCAGCGCCCGCCGGTCGACCTTCTGGCTGGGGGTGAGGGGCAGCTCTGGTAGGGCGACGATGCGTTGCGGCAGCAGCGCGGCGGGCAGCATCGCCGCCAGGTGCTCGCGGAGGACCGCGTCGGATACGACCGGCCCGTCCACGGTGGACTGGACGTACAGGACGAGGCGCTGGTCGTCCGCTGCGGCCTCGACGACGACCGCCGCCGCCTGGGCCACCGACGGATGGCGCTCGGCATACGTCTCGATCTCCTCGAGCTCGATCCGATGCCCTCGGATCTTGACCTGGTTGTCGGCCCGGCCGTGGTAGGACAGCGTGCCGTCGGGCCGCCAGGCGCACAGGTCGCCGGTGCGGTATGCGCCGTCCCCAAAGGCCGCGCCGGTGCGCTCGGGGTCACCGAGATACCCGACGGCGAGCTGCGGGCCGCCGACGTGGAGCTCGCCGACATGCCCTACCGGCACGGGCCGGCCGTCGCGCCCGAGCACGGCGGCGACGGTCCCCGGTAGCGGCGCGCCGATCGGCACCGGATCGGCGACGGGCTGCCGCAGCCGGTACGCCGTGCACCAGATGGTGGCCTCGGTTGGGCCGTAGACGTTCCAAACGGCAGCGCCGGTGTTGACCAAGCGCTGGGCCAGGTCGGCGTTGACCGCCTCGCCGCCGCAGAGCAGCGTCACACCGTCGAGATCCGGGGGCAGGTGCGGCAGGATCAGGCGCCAGCCCGAAGGGGTCGCCTGAATCAGGTCGGGTCGGCCGACGGACAGGTGCGCGCCCAGCCGCGCCGGGTCGCGGCGCAACGCGTCGTCGACCAGTAGCAGCCGACCGCCCGTGGCCAACGGGAGGAAGAGCTCCAGCAGGGAGATGTCGAAGGTCAGCGCGGTCGTGCCAGCGACGGTGGGGGCCCGGAGTTCCAGCAGTTCGGTGAAGGTCGTGACGCAGTGCGCCAGCGCAGCGTGCGACACCCCGACCACCTTCGGGCGGCCGGTCGAGCCCGACGTCGACATCGCGTACGCCAGCTCGCCGCCGGTCGGCCCGTCCTCTCCGGCGGCCGCGCGGCCGCTGCCCGGCTCATCGGTGGCCGGTAGGTCGCCGTCGAGGGAAGTGATGACCCGACAGCCGTCCCGGGTCACCGTGGCCAGGTCGGCGACGACGGCGAACCGCGCGCCCGCGGTGTCGAACAGGGTGTCCAGCCGGGCCCGCGGATGGCTGGGATCGACAGGCAGGAAGGCGGCCCGCAGCGACCAGATGGCCAGCAGCGCGGCCACCAGCTCGGCCCGGCGGGGAAGGCCGATCGCGACGACGTCGCCGGGACGCACGCCCTCAGCGCGCAGCACGTCCGCGTACCGGTCGGCCAGCGCGACGAGCGCGGCGTAGTTGACCGTACGCCGGGCGTCCTCGATCGCGATGGCGTTCGGTTTGGCGGCCGCCACCGCGCGGATGAGCGCCGGCACGCTTCCGGCCGGGGTGCTGCCCGGGCGGTGGGCGGACGCGATGATCCGGGTGTCCTCCTCGCCGCACAGGTCGATCGCGCCGACCGGGCAGTCGGTCTCGGTCGCGCCGTCGAGCACCCGGTTGACGCGGCCGGTCAACAGCGCCGCGTCCGCCGACGGCTCGACGTGGCGCCCGGTGACCAGGATGCGCGGGCCGTGACCGTGCCGGACCTCGATCGCGGTCGGGCGGCGCCCGCCGTCCGGACCGAGGCGGCGCAGGTGCCTTTCGACGGTCGCGGTGAGCACGGACAGGGGTGCCCGCCACGGCAGTGACACCGTCATGCCCGCCCCGGTCGCCGGGTCAACCAGATGTCCCGTGACGGTCTCCGCGGCCGCTGCGCGGGCGAGCACCAGCAGGCTGGCCACCACCCGGTCGACATTGACCCGGGTGCTATCCCCGGTGGGTGCGTGCGCGGTTTCCAACGATCGCGTCATCGCGCACTCCCTAAAATGCGGACGGGGCACGAAGAAAGGATTTCATCGCGCCGCCGTTCATCCCATTCATGCCCGAAGAGGGATCTCCAAGCACTATCCGTGGCCGGCAATTGATGTCCGGCCGGCCGGTCGTGAAGCAGCACGCTAGGAGTGACCGATTGAAGGTGTCAACGGGTGGAGCCAGCCATGGATCAAACCGGGCATGCCGCTGAAGATGGGGCAGATACCCCTCGCAGCGATGCATTTTCTCGCGGTTTGCCCAGTTCGGGCATTGAGGTGCCACACCGCCAGGCGGACCCACGCTGGCAGGAGTGTGCCAAGTGGAAACGGGATCATCCCTTCACATGGTCTTTTGTGTGACCCTGAAGATGCCTTTCACCGGACCGCATCGGCGCCACTCAGCCAAGGAGAAGGACATGTCACGGATCCTCGCCACGCGCAGGATGCGGCTGTACGTATTGGCCGACACGGCGTCCAACCTCGGCGACTTCGCGCTGTTTCTCGCGATGGCGATCTGGGTGAAGACGATAAGTGGGAGCACGTCGGCGGCGGCCCTGGTGATGTTCTCGTTCGCCGCCGGCAGCCTGCTGCTTCCCGCGGCGGGTCTAATCACCGACCGGGTACGCCGTCGACCCCTGCTCATCGCGGCGAACCTCGCCCTCGCCGCGGTGGTCCTGCTGCTGCTCCTGGTCGGTGGCGCGCACCACGTCTGGCTCGTGTACGCGGTGATGTTCGCCTACGGCGCGCTGGGCAGCGTGACCGGGCCGGCCCAACTGGCGCTGCTGCCCTCCCTCGTGCCCAAGGAGTCGCTGGGCGACGCCAACGGCCTGATCCAGTCGGTCCGCGGCCTGCTGCGGGTCTTCGCACCCGTCATCGGCGCGGGCCTGTTCGCCTGGCTCGGCCCGGAAGCGGTCATCGTCATCGACGCCACGCTGTTCGTGCTGGCTGCCCTGGCGCTCCTGGCGATCAAGGTCAACGAGCCGGCGCCCACGCCGTCCGAGGGGCACTGGCTGACCGAGATCACCGCTGGCCTGCGCTTCATCAGCCGTACGGTGACCCTGCGCCAGCTCGTCACCTCCTGCGGCCTGGCGATGCTGGTGCTGGGCTTCTTCGAGTCGATCGGGCTGGCGGTGGTCACCTCGGGCCTCGGGCACGCACCGACGTTCCTCGGCGTGCTCGGCGTGGCCCAGGCAATTGGGACCATCGCCGGGGGGATCTCCGCGGGCGCGGTGATGCGCAGGACCAGCGAGGGCATGATCGTCATCATCGGCCTGGTGCTGGTCGCCGTCTCCAGCATGCTCCTGATGATCCAGGTGACGGCCCTGGTGATTGCCGCGATGGCACTGCTCGGCCTCTGCATCCCGTGGCTGGTCGTCGGTGCCACCACCGCGTTGCAGCGCCGTACGCCGGAGAACCTGCTCGGCCGCGCCTCCGCCGCCTTCGAATTCGCGGTGACGGTGCCGCAGACACTGTCGATCGCCGTCGGCGCGGCGCTGATCGCCCTGCTGGACTACCGGTTGCTGCTGGGCATCGTGGCCGCCGCCGTGACGGTCTCGGCGGTCTACCTGGTCACCCGCTCCGAGCAACGCCCACGCCCCCCCGAGCAGCCCACCGATGTGCTCGTTGCGGCGGACGATTCGGTTGCCGCGCAGGAGTCGGTCAGATAGCCAGCACGGCTCACTTTCCTCGGGAGACGAACCGCGATGGCTACCCATCAGGTGTCGGCGCTACTTCTCGCCCTGGCAGCGATCTCGCTACTGGCCGCCATGGCGGGAGCGGCGGCCCGACGGCTGCGGCAACCGCCCGTCATCGGCGAGGTGGCCTTGGGTATCCTGCTCGGCCCGACGCTGCTGAACGGGCTCGTCTCGGACACGCTCTTCCCGGCCGACATCCGCCCGTTCCTCAGCGCCCTGGCGGCCCTCGGCGTCGTCCTGTTCATGTTCACCGTCGGGGCGGAACTGAACGCCGGCCTGCTCCGGGGACGACGCATGGTCGCCGGGACCGTCGCCGCCGGGTCCGTCGCCGTCCCGTTCGGGCTCGGCGCGCTGTTGGCCCTCTACCTGTTCAACAGACATCCGACCGACAACAAGACCGGGTTTGTGCTGTTCATGGGAGCCGCCGTGGCGGTAACCGCGTTCCCGGTGCTGGCTCGCATCCTCACCGACCGTGGCCTCAGCCGCACCTGGCTCGGTAGCGTCGCGCTGGCCTGCGCCGCCATCGACGACATACTTGCCTGGTCGCTGCTCGCTGTCGTCGTCGCCATCTGCACAGCCGGTTTCGGGTCGCCGTTGCTGCTGCTGTTCCTGCCGTACATGCTGCTCATGCTCACGGTCGTCCGGCCCATGCTGAGGCGCCTGCTCAAGGAAGGCGGGGCCAGCTTCGCGCGGCCGGCACCCATGGTCATCACGCTGGTGGGCCTGCTGACTTCCGCGGCCTTCACCGAGTGGATCGGCCTGCACTTCATCTTCGGTGCCTTCTTCTTCGGGGCGATCATGCCCCGCGCGGCCTCAGCGCCCGAGGACGACGTCACCGCGCAGGTGAGTGACCGGATCTCGCACCTGAACGGCCGCCTGCTGCTGCCGGTCTTCTTCGTCGTCGCCGGCCTGAGCGTCGACCTGTCCAAAATGGATGTCGACGACCTCGTCGAACTCGTTCTCATCCTGGTCGTCGCGGTGGGCGGAAAGTTCTTCGGCGCCTTCACCGCCGCCCGTCTCGGCGGCGTACCCACCCGGCCGGCGAGCGCGCTCGCCATCCTGATGAACACCCGCGGCCTGACCGAACTCGTCATCCTGAGCGTCGGCCTGGAACTCGGCATGCTCGACAGCCCGCTCTACTCCTCGATGGTCGTGATGGCCCTGATCACGACAGCGATGGCCGGGCCGCTCCTGCAGCTCATCTACCCGTTGCCGGCCGCACCCGCCACGCCCGCGAAACTCCAGGCCGCGTGGCAGCACCAGTTCCGCGGCACCGAGCGCGTCGGCGAACGTGAGCTTGGCCGGACAACACCCGCCCAGGTCGAGTAGCCGGGAGGGTGCCACTCCCGGCATTCGTCTGGCCCGGGTGGCACGCGACGGCTGTCCGGCCGCAATCCTGCTGGCCCGCCCCGCCCTGCCCGGTTGGGCTGATCGGCTGACCCCGCGGTCCTGCGGTCGGCCCGATCTCGCGTCCGCGATCGGGCCGCCGCCCCCGCACCCTGTTGGCCCGGTCGTCTCGTCTGCCGAAACGGTCACCGGACGCGCTGGGGCGGATCGGGCTGACAATGTCCAGGACATTTTTGTGCGCCGGTCCGGTTGTCGCCTGCCGGCGTGCGGATTCCCCCTAATCCCATTGAGTGGGGCCAGTGGCCGAATACCCGAAAATAATCGAGCCGGATCAGGTTTAAGCAGGTCAGCGAGGGGTGGCGTGCTCTTTGACCGGCCAGTAGCCTCAGCCCGGCCGGTGCGGTAACCGATCGCAAAAGGCGACGCCGCGCCGACCCGCTCAATCGTGATCTCACGAACCGGGGACCCACTGCAACACCTGGGGTGAATCCGCGAGCCTCGGCCCGCGGTAGGGCGATCTTCCCGCCCGAATCCGTCAGCTAACCCGGTCGGCGGTGTCGGAAGGAGTTCCATCCCCGTGCAACACGATCCCCCCGTTGATCCCACGCCTCCACGGCCCTCGTGGAGGAATGTCGTGAAGCACCACGTCAAACGTCAGCTCCGCCGCCTGGCGGCGGAGCGTCCGTACCAGATCGTCGCCGCGTCGGCGGTGGCGCTCGTGCTGGCGACCGGCTCCGGTGCGGTGCTCGCCGGCACCGGGAACGCCCCGCCCACCGCACAGATCACCACCGTCGCCGAACTGCGTGGCGACGCGGCGGCCTCCCGTGGTGAGGAGCGGGTCGCGCCGTCTCCCTCGACCACGCCGAGCGGCAAGGCTGCGCCCAGTGCCACCGCCTCGCCGTCGCGCAAGGCCACCTCGGCCGCGCCGGATCCGGACGTGACCAGTAAGAAGGTCGCGCCGAAGAAGCCGAAGAAGCCGAAGCCGCCGAAGAAGAAGGTGCTGAACTACGCCCACCAGGCCCAGATCAACGGTTACTTCTGCGGCCCGGCCGCCGTGCGGAACGCGCTCAGCGCCGGCGGCGTCGAACGCGACCAGGACACCCTGGCCACCCAGCTCCGCACCACCTACGCCGGCACCCACTCGGCGGAGGACACCACCCGCGTCCTCAACGCCGTGGTCAAGGGCAAGCCGTACCAGACCCGGTGGATCCGTGGCGCATCGGCCACTCCGGCCCAGATGGACCAGCTCCAGGCCGACGTCGTGGCCGCCGTTGCCGACGGGCGCGGCATCGTGGTGAACGTGGCCGGCAGCGCCACCGACACCAACGGCCGCTGGCACTCCTTCCCCGGCGGGCACTACGTCGCCGTGGTGGGCTACGAGGACGAGGGCCGGCTGGTGAAGATCGCCGACTCGGCCGACGCGTCCTACCCCTCGTACTGGATGACCACCATCGACCTCGCGAACTGGGCAGCCACCCGGGGCTACTCGGCCTGACCGATTTGCGACGCGCCGGGCGCCGGTCTCCGACTCGGGGACCGGCGCCCGGCCGTTTCACCTCGGGTCCGCAGCAGGTGGGCCGACCGCAGCCGCATCGAGCGCCGGTGCGAACGGCGTCAACGCGGCCCGGACGAGGTCGGGCAGCGACCCCGACGGCACCACGAAACCCGGCATCGACGGCGCCACGTCCGCCGACTGCAACCACTGCCGAAGCGCGACCTTGGCGGCCGCACCGAGCCCGGCGGCGAGGACCTGCGCGGTCAAGCGGTCGACGTCCGGGCAGCGCTCGGTGATGGCCTCGGCGAGCGGACCCTCGATCGTGGTGACGGTGTCGACGTAGCAGGCGCGCAGGGCGGGACTGGCCGCGATCATCAGCAACGCCTCAGGCGCGTGCTCACCCTGGTCGGCGTACTGCCCGACGACGGCGTCGATGACGGCGTCGGCGAGGCCGACCTCGGCGGGACGGGCGAGCACGGCCGCCGCGACCTGTGACGCGCGCTGCGCGGTGACCGCCGCGACAATCGCCTGCTCGCGGCTCGAGAAGTAGTTGTTGTACGTCCTCGGTGAGACGCCGGCCGCCTCGGCGATGTCGTCGACGCGAACGTTGTCCGGTCCGTGTTTCAGTGCGAGGCGCAGCGCCGCCGTCCGGAGCGCCTCTCTGGTCGCCTGCTTTTTCCGTTCGCGCAACGTGGGCTGGCCTGCTGTCACCCGCCCACCATCGCACACTCGATGCGTGCGCGCAAACCTGCGTGCACGCAAAAATGTGCTAGCGTCGCGCCAGCCCAACTTTCTTCAGCGAAAGGACCGACCACCATGCGCGCCAAGGGCATGACCTACGACACCGGCTTCGTCCGAGACGGCCGCAACTCGGTGCCGCGCCTCGACCCCGAACTGGTCCGACGCGAGCTGACCATCATCCGTGACGATCTGCACTGCACCGCCGTGCAGATCGTCGGGGGCGAACCCCAGCGACTGGAGCTCGCCGCCCGCGCCGCCGCCGACCTCGGGCTGGAGGTCTGGTTCTCGCCGTACCCGCTGGATCTGTCGGCCGACGAGATCCTCGCGCTGTTCCTCGACTGCGCCGAGCGGGCCGAGCGACTGCGCGCGGCCGGAGCCGAGATCGTGTTCGTCGCCGGTGTCGAGCTGAGCATCATGAACCGAGGCTTCCTGGCCGGCGACCGCATCGACGAGCGCCTCGGCAACCTGCTGGTTGCGGACGGCCGAGCCGAACGGATCGCCGAAGTCCGTGCCCGTCTCGACCGATTCCTCCGTACCGCCGTGGCGGCGATCCGCGAGCGTTTCCACGGAAAGGTCACCTACGCCGCCATCCCGTTCGAGGGCGTCGACTGGGACCTGTTCGACTTCGTGACCCTCGAACTCATCCGCTCCGCGGAGGTCGCCGACCGGTTCCGAGACGGCGTACGCGAACTCGTCGCGCAGCCCAAGCCCGTTGCCGTCACCGGCTTCGGTACCGCGACGTGGCGCGGTGCCGGCGACGTCGCGCCGCGCAGCATGGAGATCATCGAGTACGACGACGTCACCGGCGAACCGGTGCGTCTCGACGGGCGTTACCAGCGCGACGAGGCCGGCCAGGCGACCTACCTCAGCGAGCTGCTGGAGATTTTCGACAGCGAGGGCGTGGACAGTGCCTTCGTGTACCTCTTCGCGCTGTACAACCTGCCGCACCGCCCCGATGGGGATCCCGTCGACGACCTCGACCTCGCCAGCCTCGGAATCGTCAAGGTGCTCGACGGGCGCACCGGCGACACCTACCCCGGCCTGCCCTGGGAACCCAAAGCCGCCTTCGCCGCCGTCGCCGAAAGTTACTCCGGCTGACAGCGGGCGCGGTCCCGGGCCGCGATCACCGGCAGCAGGTGCGGCGGGTCCGACGACACGCCTCAGGTGGTCGGGGAGAGCGGCTCGGTGGCCGCGACGCGGGGCGTCGGCGGGGCCCAGGTCGGGTCCAGCTCGCGCCGGGCAGCGGTCAGGAACGCCTCGGCGTACGTCTCGGCGGGGAAGTCACCCAGGTAACGCCGCCGGGTCGCCCAGCGGGCCTCGGCGAGCGGGTCGGTGTCGAGCAGCCGGGTCAGCACGTCGTCCAGGTCGGCCAGGTCCCGGCGCAGCACATAGCCGGAGGCGGCCAGCGGGAACCGTTCGGTGAACCGCTCCCCGTCGGCGCCCGTGTCGGTGACCGCGTACGGCTTGCCCGAGTACAGCCAGTCGGAGACGACCCCGGAGACGTCGGAGACCAGGGCGTCGGCGCGGTTCACCGACTCGGCCAGGGTCAGCCGGGCGGCCGCGGCGCCGAACAGGTGCGCTCGGCCGGTGCGGGACCGGTCGGCGGCGAGCAGGTCGTGCAGCCGTGCCAGATGACGGGCCGAGATCGGGTTCCGCGTGGTGTAGGGGTGCGCCCGCAGGATCACCGTGGCGCCCCGGTCCAGCAGCCGCCGCAGCAGCGCCTCGGCCATCGGCAGCGAGCAGTAGTCGGCGTCGGCGTGGTGCCCGGTCCAGGTGGGGGTGTAGAGCACTGTCGGGTTCACCAGGCCACGGGCCGGTTCGGCGCGTACCTCGATCGTCTCGACCTGCGGGCGGCCGACCACGACAAACTTCTCCGCCGGGATTTCCACTCCGGCTCGGGCGTACCGGTCGATGGCCGCCTCGCCGGCCACGAAGATCCGGTCGAAGATCGCCGACACCGGGTTGGCGCTGGACGCCTTGTCGCTGTCGCCGTGATGCAGCTGGATGTGGGTGAGCTGGGTGAAGCGGAGACAATGGGCGTTCTTCGCGCCGTGGTTGACGTAGAACGCGACCCGCAGGCTGGGCACGAGCACCTCGTCCATGCTCCGCAGAGTGGGGCAGTAGAGCACCGGGGCGGTGGTGGCCGCCGCGATGGTGGCCAGCGACTCGGGCTCGCGCACCATCACCACGAACGGCCGGCCGATCCGCGCAAGGTACGGCAACCACATGGTGACCTGGTACTCCGAGCCGGGCGGGGCGGAGAAGTGCAGCACGAACTCCGGCCGGTGCCGGCGCAGCGCCCGGGTGACCGGCGATCCACCGGCGGCCGGCCGGAACCGCCGCCGGGCCACCTCGAGCGCGACCGCGCCGGCGACGGCACCCACCAGCAGGGCCGCAGCCAGCGCGACCAGGCCGGGCAGGGCCGCCAGGGCGGCCAGGGCCAGTACGGCGAGCAACCCGGCCACGGCATCGCCGAGGCTGGCGGCGACCCGCGGCACCCAGGTGCGCACCGGCAGGTTGGCCGCGCGGATCTCCAGGTTCCCGGCGTCCCGCAGCGGGCCGGCCAGCAGCAGCAACCCCAGCAGCACCAGAGCGGCGGCGGCCAGCGCCGGGTCGAAACCGGGGCCGAGCTGCCGGGCGTAGCCGACCAGGATTCCGGCCGCGATCAGGGTGGTTTCCGCGGCGCTGTCGGCGCCGGGGCGTACCCGGCGTTCCCAGACGGTGGCCGCGAGCGCAGCCACCGCCAGGCCGAGCCCCCAGCCGGTCGCGCTGGTGAACGCGACCACGAGGAACGCCAGCACCGCCCCACCGGTGGCCAACCCTCGGGCGGCCAATTTCCTGACCAGATCACCACGCATCTCGGTGTCGCCTTCGCGCTACGGTGCCGGCCGGTCAGCCGACGGCTGCGGTGTTGATCGGCCGATCGGCCTGGGCGGGCGCGGGGACGGCGAGCGGCGCCTCGCCGGGCGGCCGACGGACGTCGATCACCTGGCCGGTGAGGTCGGAGATCAGCACGTCGAGCGAGGCCTGGGCGACGGTCTCGGCGGCGAGCAGGGTGTGCTCGGGCTCCTCGCCGAAGGCCTTCGTCCGCATCGGGGTGGCGGTTCGTTCGGGGTTGATGACGTTCACCCGGACGCCCAGCTCCGCCCACTCGTCGGACAGGGCCTGGGTGAGGTTGACCAGGGCCGCCTTGGTCGCCGAGTAGAGCGCGTAGTCGGCCCGCCCCCGGGTGTACGAGCTGGAGGTGTAGAGCAGCAGCTGGCCCTTGGTGTGCTTCAGGTAGGGCAGGGACTGCCGGGCGACGGTCACCGGGCCGACGAAGTTGACCTGGAGCACCCGGTCGATGGTGTCCTGGTCCATCTCGGCCAGCGCGCCCTTCTCCAGGATCCCGGCGGTGACCACGACGTGGTCGATCCGGCCGGTGGCCTCGAAGGCGGTCCTCAACGCGGCCTCGACGTCCTCGGGCCGTTCCACGTGGGTGCCGGTGCTGGAGCGGCTGAACGGGTAGACCTGGGCGCCGTAGCGGCGGGCCAACTCGGTCAGGTCGTGGCCGATGCCGTAGCTGCCGCCGAAGACGACGATGGTGCGGCCCGCGATCTCCTCGCTGTAGGCGCGATGGTCGGCCAGCCGGGGCACCTTGGCGGCGGCCAGTTGGAACAGCTTGTCGGCCAGGTGCACGTCGACCGGGTGGGTGACCTTGATGTTCTCGTCCGAGCCGTCGATCACCTTGATCGGCGTCTCGGGCAGGTACTGCAGCACCACGCCGCAGTCGTCGGTGGCGGCGAAGTTCGGGTCGCCCTCGGCCCGGCGGTACGCCTCGCGGATGGTCGGCGAGCGGAAGGCCTGCGGGGTCTGGCCCCGGCGCAGCGTGGACCTGACCGGGATGTCGGTGATGCAGTCGTTCTCGTCGACCTGGATGATCGTGTCGGCCGACGGGATGGCCACGTCGACCGCCGAGTAGGTCCAGAGCGCGTTCACGCACTCCCGCACGATCCGGCCGCTGAGCAGCGGTCGTACCGCGTCGTGGAAGAGGATGTTGCAGTCTTCCTCGCCGACCGCGTCCAGCGCGATGCGGGTGGTGGCGTTGCGGGTGTCGCCGCCCTCGATCACCTTGGTGACCTTGCGGAAGCCGGCCTTGTCCACGATCCGCCGTGCCTCGTCGAGGTGGCCGGTGGCCATCAGCACGATGATCTCGTCGATCTCCGGCGCGGTCTCGAAGACGCACAGCGTGTGCTCGATGATCGGCTTGCCGGCGATCTTCAGGAGCTGCTTGGGGATGCCGAGGCCCAGCCGGGTGCCGGTGCCGCCGGCCAGCACCACGGCCACCGTCCGGGAGGGTCGCCACGGCGCCGGATTCTCCGGCCGGGTGCCCGGGTCGGTGGTCAGGTCCTGCGTCATTGCCGGTCCTCGCTCTCGGATGCGTCGCTTGTTTCTGAATGGCCTGGGGGAAAGGTTTCGCCAAGGTGGCGACGGGATGAACAGTAACGCGCGGACAGCATCGCCCCAACGAGGCGACGCGGCCTCGGCGGCCGTCCGCGGCGGGCCTACTTGCCGTTGGTGAATGCCTCGTAGGCGGGTAGGACCTCCTCGGTAGGGCCGTCCATCCGGATCTCGCCCGATTCCAGCCAGATGGTCCGTTCGCATGTGTCCCGCACCGAGGAGAGTTGGTGGCTCACCAGGAAGACGGTCCCGGCGCTCTCCCGCAACTCCCGCACCCGCTTCTCGCTGCGCTTGCGGAACCTCTTGTCGCCGGTGGCGAGCGCCTCGTCGATCAGCAGCACGTCGTGTTGCTTGGCTGCGGCGATGGAGAACCTCAGCCGGGCCGACATGCCGGAGGAGTAGGTACGCATCGGCAGCGAGGAGAAGTCACCGCGCTGGTTGATCCCGGAGAACTCGATGATCTCCGGCAGCTTGCGCTGCGCCTCGGCGGGGGGCATGCCCATGGCCAGACAGCCGAGCATGACGTTGCGCTCGCCGGGCAGGTCGTTGAGCAGCGCGGCGTTCACTCCGAGCAGGGAGGGCTGCCCCTGCGTGTAGACCGCACCACGCTCCACCGGCAACAGCCCGGCGATGGCCCGCAGCAGGGTGGACTTGCCGGAGCCGTTGGTGCCGATCAACCCGATCGCCTCGCCTCGGTACGCGGTGAAGGTGACGCCGCGTACCGCGTGCACCTCCCGCACGTTCGGCGCCGAGGTGCGGGTCACCATCCTCCTGAAGGCCGCCACCGGACTCTGGTTGCCGGCGGCGCCCCGGTACACCCGGTAGACGACATGGGCGTCGTCCACCACCACGGTCGGGATCCGCTCCTGGATCCGGGGCAGAGTCACCGTCACATCATTGGACATCGCGAGATGATCAACCACGGCCGTACTCCTGTTCGCCGCGCCAGAAGTAGAGGTAGCCGCCGAGGCCCATCACGATCGTCCAACCCAGCGCGATCAGCCAGGTCAGCGGCAGGGAGGGGTTGAGCAGCGGCGCGTTTTCCAGCAGGGCGACCCGGACTAGCTCGATGTAGACCAGCATCGGATTGAACTGAAGCACCGTGGTGGCCCAACCGGGCAGGGCCTCGGCGAACAGTTCGACGCTGTAGAGCACGCCGGAGCCGTACATCCAGGCCCGCAGGATGAAGGGCATGACCTGCTTCAGGTCGGTGGCCTTGGCGCCCAGCCGGGCCATCGTCATGGTCAGCCCGGCGTTGAAGATCGTCTGGAGCAGGATCGCCGGCACGAGCATCAGCCACATCAGGGTGAGCGGTTCCCCG
The DNA here is from genome assembly GCF_016863555.1 of Micromonospora qiuiae. GTDB lineage: Bacteria > Actinomycetota > Actinomycetes > Mycobacteriales > Micromonosporaceae > Micromonospora > Micromonospora qiuiae. The sequence continues at coordinate 17,106 of NZ_BOPC01000038.1, forward strand.
GTGGCCAGCACGATCCCGAACAGGACCAGCAGCGAGCCGATCAGCTGCTGGAACTGCTGGACGGTGATGGCCAGCGGCAGGCAGGCCCGGGGGAAGTGCAGCGCCCGGATCAGACCGAGGTTTCCGCTGATCGCCTGGGTGCCGTTCTGCACGCTGGTCTGGGTGAAGTTGAAGATGAACACGCCGGCGGTGAGGTAGGCGAGGAAGTTGTCCATGCCCCGGTTCTGTTTGAGGATCAGACCGAAGATGAGGAAGTAGACCGCCGCGTTGGTCAGCGGGGTGAGCACCTGCCAGAGCTGTCCGAGCCGGGCGTTGCTGAACGAGGCCGTCAGCTTGGCGTGGGCGTACGCGGAGATGAAGTGCCGGTACTGCCAGAGTTGGCGGGTGTAGCGGCTCAGCGAGGGGCGCTCGCCAGCTATCCGTAGCCCGTACCGGGTGGCCAGCTGGGCTGGGGTCAGGCCGGAGTCGGGGTCGGCCAGCGCGTTGGCCATGGGGAAGAGCGCTCCGATCTTGTCGTGCCGGCGGGATGGTGCGACGTGGAATCTAGCGTGGCCAGTGCGGGGGAGCGCCGCCCCCGTCGCTGCGTGGACAGTAGTCCGAAACACGTCGGGACGCAACCGTAGCGTCGTTGCGGTACATTGTCGCACGTGAAGACCGACAAGAGGCGGGCGCCGGCCGGCGCCGCGGTGCTCCGTGATGAGATCACCACGGCGATCCGCCGCGCGGTCACGAAGGAACTGGCCGAGGTGGGTTACGGCCGGCTGTCGATCGAGGCGGTGGCGCGCCGGGCCGGGGTGAGCAAGACAGCCATCTATCGCCGCTGGCGCTCCAAGCTCGAACTGGTGCTGGACGTGGTCTCGGCCGTCGCGAGCCGCAAGCTGCCGCTGCTGGACACCGGCACCCTCGACGGCGACGTGCGGCTGCTGCTGCTCGTCGTGGCCGGGGCGCTGGGTCACCCGTTGGCGTCGCAGATCATCCCCGACCTGCTCGCCGAGGCAGCGCGCAACCCGCAGATCGCCGGCACGCTGCAGGGCGCGCTGAACGACTACCAGGACCGCATCGGCAAAATCGTCATCGGGCGGGCGGTGGAGCGCGGGGAGTTGCCCGCCGGCGCCGACCCGCGAGCCGCGGCCGACCTGATTGTCGGGCCGGTCTACTGGCGGCTGGCCATCGCCCGGGTGCCGCTGGAGCCGTCCGAACTCGCGCGGATGGCCGACGCCGTCGTGGCCGCCCTGCGGGTGGCGTCCGCCGAGCCGGGCCACGAAGATCGGCCATGAGCTGCGTGGGTGGCCACCCGCCGAGCGGATGGTGAATCCCGGGCCGGCGGCAGGCGAACGCCGATCTGCTGCCCGGTGGCCAACGGGCTAGTATCGCACCCCGAACCACCGCCGCGAATCGTTCCGTGATCACAGGAGGACCCCTCATGCCTGGGCAGCCCCCGGACTTCATACCGCCAGCCCGGCCGATCATCGGCGACGCCGAGGTCGAAGCGGCGGTCAGGGTGCTGCGCAGCGGCAAGGTGGTGCAGGGGCCCGAGGTCGCGGCATTCGAGGAGGAGTTCGGCGAGCTGGTCGGCGACCGCCACTGCGTCGCCGTCAACTCCGGCACCTCGGCGCTCCAGCTGACCCTGATGGCGCTCGGCTTCGGCCCGGGTGACGAGGTCATCGTGCCGTCGTTCTCCTTCGCGGCCAGCGCCAACGCGGTGCGGCTGGTCGGAGCCGAGCCGATCTTCGTGGACATCGAGCCGGGCAGCTTCTGCCTCGACCCGGAGGCGGTCGCCGCCGCGGTCACCGCACGGACCGTCGCCGTCATGCCGGTCCACCTGTACGGCCACCCCGCCGCGATGGACAAGATCATGGCGGTGGCGCAGCGGCACGGCCTGGCTGTCGTCGAGGACGCCGCCCAGGCCCACGGCGCCAGCCTGCACGGCACCCCGGTCGGCGCGTTCGGCACCGCCGGTTGCTTCAGCTTCTACCCCACGAAGAACATGCACTCCCTGGAGGGCGGCATGATCAGCACTGCGGACGCCGGGCTCGCCCGGACCCTGCGGCTGCTGCGCAACCAGGGCATGGAGCAGCGGTACGCCAACGAGATCGTCGGTGCCAACATGCGGATGACCGACGTGGCCGCCGCGATCGGCCGGGTGCAGCTGACGCAGCTCGCCGAGTGGACCGAGCAGCGCCGGGCCAACGCCAAGTACCTCGACTCGAAGATCACCGGCATGGTCACCCCGCCGGTGGCGGACGCCGCCCGGCACGTGTACCACCAGTACACCGTCCGCATCCGGGGCGACCGGGACGCCGCCCAGGCCCGCCTCACCGAGCTGGGCATTGGCAACGCCGTCTACTACCCGACCCCGATCCACCGGCTCAAGCCGTACCTCGGCGAGGACGGCCAACCCGGCCCGTGGGAGCTGCCGGAGACCGAGCGGGCCGCCGCCGAAGTGATCTCCCTGCCGGTGCACCCCTCGCTGAGCCCCGCCGACCTCGAGCGGATCGCCGAGGCCGCGAACCTCGTCGGCGGTGCCCGGTGAGCGGTCGGCGGGAAGGCAAGCTGCGCGCCGGCCTGATCGGCCTGGGCGCGATGGGCCGCAACCACGCCCGGGTGCTGTCCGGTCTGGACGGTGTCGAGCTGGTCGGCATCGTCGACCCCCTCGGTGACACCAACGGTCTGCTCCGGGCACCGGTCCTGCCCGACCTGAGCGACCTCCTGGCCCTCGACATCGACTACGCCGTGGTCGCCTGCCCGACCGCGCTGCACGAGCAGGTCGGGCTCGAACTCGCCGCACACGGGGTGTGCGCGCTGATCGAAAAGCCGCTCGCGCAGTCCGTCGAGGCGGCCACCCGCCTCGTCGAGGCGTTCGAGAGCCGCGGGCTGGTGGCGGGGGTGGGCCACATCGAGCGGTACAACCCCGCCCTGCAGAACCTCCGCAATCGGCTGGAGGCGGGCGAGCTGGGCGAGGTCTACCAGGTGGTGACCCGGCGGCAGGGCCCGTTCCCGCACCGGATCGCCGACGTCGGCGTGGTGATGGACCTGGCCACCCACGACATCGACCTGACCAGTTGGGTGACCGCCCAGGAGTACGCCTCGGTGTCGGCCCGGACAGTCTCCCGCAGCGGCCGGCTGCACGAGGACATGGTGGCGACCGTCGGCGTGCTCGCTGACGGCACGATGGTCAACCATCTGGTCAACTGGCTCAGCCCGCTCAAGGAACGGTCCACGGTGATCACCGGCGAGAAGGGCTGCTTCGTCGCCGACACCCTCACCGCCGACCTCACCTTCTACGCCAACGCCGCCATCGGCACCGAGTGGGAGGCGCTGCGCGCCTTCCGCGGCGTCGCCGAGGGCGACATGATCCGCTACGCCATCCCGAAGCGCGAACCGCTGCTGGTCGAGCACGAGCGTTTCCGGGACGCGGTTGAGGGCAAGGAAAGCGGTATCGTCACCCTCCGACAGGGGCTACGGACGGTCGAGGTGGCTGCTGCGCTGCTGCGCTCTGCCGCCGACGGCACCACGATCACCTTCGAGGCGCCGCGCGCTGCTCCGGCCGAGGGCGTCCCCATCCGCTGACCGAGCAGCCGCGCCAGCTCTGGCAGGCTACGGCCGTGTAGCCTTCCCGACCCGCACCTGATCACGAAGGGACCGCGCATGTCATCGCTCTCCCGCCCGCCGAGACTGGTAGTCCTCGTGTCGAACGGCATCACCGGAGACTCCCGGGTCCAGAAGACCGCCATCGCCGCCGCTCGCGACGGCTGGGAGGTCATCCTGATGGGTCGCAGCTCGGCGAAGAAAAGCAAGGAAGTCGAGCGTTCGACGATGGGCCCGATCGAGGTGATCCGGGTGCCGGTCGCGACGGTGCTGTCCCGGTCACAGGCCGACCGGCATCGGGTGCGCAGGGCACTGACCCAGTTCCGTATTCCCGACAAGTCGGCGCTGAACCGCTACCGGGCCCGGCACCAGGCCTGGCTGCGCATGCAGACCGCCAAGGACAATCCGCCGCCGAGAGCCTGGATCAAAGCACACCAGGCTCTGCACGAGCTGCGGGTCAAGGCCTGGGGCTGGGAACAGTTCCACGGCAGCAAGCCGGGGCCGCCCACCGGTGACTGGCGTTCCGACTGGCCGATTCTGCTCGACATCGACCTGGCCTTCGGGCCGGTGCTCGAGGAGTTGGAGCCGGACGTCATCCACGCCAACGACATCAACACCATTCCAACCGCAGCGATGAGCGCGACGCGGTTGCTCGCTCGCGGTAAGAAGTGTGTCTGGCTCTACGACGCCCACGAGTACGTCCAGGGTGTGGAGTGGCCCAAACCGCAGCAGGCCAGCGGCGTCAAGGCCGCCGAGCGGGAGTTCATCGCCCGCGCGGACGCGGTGGTCACCGTCTCCGACCAGATCGCCGAACTGCTCCGCAGCCACTACAAACTGCCGCAGACTCCGCTCGTGGTGGGCAACTCGCCGGTGCGGGCGGGCATTCGTAGCGGCAACGTCGACGCGTCCGTTCGGGCCCGCGCCGGCCTCGCCGAGGACGTGCCGCTGCTGGTGTACGCCGGCTGGATCGGCCCGGAGCGGGGTCTGGACACTGCCATCGCCGGCCTGCCCGAACTGCCCGAGCATCACCTGGCCGTGGTCACCGGGCGGATGACCGCGCTGCTGAAGGAGATGCTGGCGGAGGCGGAGAGGCTCGGCGTACGCGACCGCGTGCACCTGCTGCCCTACGTGGCGCCGTACGAGGTGGCCGACTACCTCAGCTCAGCCGACCTGGGACTGATCCCGTTCCGGCGGACGCCGAACTGCGAGCTGTCCCTGCCGACCAAGGTCTCTGAATACCTGCACGCGGGGCTGCCCCTGGTCACCAGCGACGTGCAGGTGGTCAGCGCGTACGTCAGGCAGCACGACATCGGTGAGGTGTTCACCTCGGGTGAGGTGGCCAGCTTCGTGGCTGCGGTCAGCCGGGCCACCGCCCGGCGGCGGGAGTTGAGCGCGAACATCACCGAATCCATCCTGGACGACCTGTCCTGGGAGCGGCAGAGCAGGAAGCTGCTCCAGCTCTACCGGGACATCTCGGGTCTCGCGCCGGCTGCCCCCCGCGCGGACATCCCGTGGTCCGTGCAGGAGCGCCCGGCGGGGGTGGTGATCGGCCAGGCCGCCGCGCGGCGCGAGCTGCCGGACTGGAAGCCCCTGTCCGACACCGCTGTCCGGCTCGGCATCGGCCCGGCGAACTACGCCGGGCAGGCCGCGGGGTTCGCCAAAGCGATCAGCCGCGACAACCCGGACGTGTCGATCGAGGTGGTGATGAACAAGCCCCCCGCCTCGTTCAACTACCCGGCCGACATCTACCTCGACCCGGGCCGCCAGAAGGAACTGGACTACCAGCTCGAGCAGGTCAAGCGGGTGCTCAGCTCGTACACCCATGTGCTGGCGGATGCTTTCCTGCCGCTGTTCGGGCACCTTAACGGCGACAACATCGGGGGCGACCTGCCGGCGCTACAGCGGGCCGGCATCAAAGTGGCGCTGCTGGCGCACGGCAGCGAGATCCGCCACCCCGACCGGCACCTGGAGCGGCACGAGTTCTCGCTCTTCGCCGACGCGCCGGAGGGCTTCGTGGACAAGCTGCGCGAGAAGGCGGAACGCAACCGGCGGGTGGCCGAGGAGTGCGGTCTGCCGGCCTTCGTGACCACCCCGGACCTGTTGGTGGATCTGCCCTGGGCCACCTGGACGCCGCTCGTGGTGGATGTCGAAGCCTGGGCGTGTGACCGGCCGGTGATGGAGCGGAGCCGCCCGCTGGTGCTGCACGCGCCGTCCAAGCGGTGGACCAAGGGCACCGACCGGATCCTGCCGATCGTGCAGGCGCTGCACGACAAGGGCATCATCGAGCTGCGTCTCGCCGAGGGCGTCACCTGGTCCGAGATGCGTGGCCTCGTCCAGAGCTGCGACATCGTGCTGGACCAGTTCACCAGCGGCAGCTTCGGCACCTTCTCGGTGGAGGCGATGGCTGCCGGCAAGCCGGTAGTGGCGTACTTGAGCGATCAGGTCATCAAGACCGTCGGCGGTGACCTGCCGATCGTCAACGCCAACCCGAGCAACCTTGGCGAGGCTCTGGAGTCGCTGCTCGACGACCGGGAATCTACTGTCAAGATCGGTCTGGCGTCCGCCGAGTACGCCCGGACCTACCACGACGGCTCCTGGACGGCACGTCAGCTAGCTCCGTTCCTGAAGAGCTGATTCAATCCCCACGCGCCACATGACCACGCCCGACACTCGCGATCGCGAGCCGGTCTCCACCGGCTCCGAGCCAGCGGCCGGTGGCGGCCGTCGTGCCAGCCGGCGGTGGCGGGTCGACGCGCTGGTCGCCCTGGTCTTCCTCGTCGGCGCAATCTGGGTCACCGGTCGCGGGTGGCGCGACCCCGACGGCCGGCTGCTCGGCAGCCGCCCCGACGACCAGGGCTTCAACGAGTGGATGCTGGCGTACGCGGCGCACGCGGTCAGCCACCTGGAGAACCCCTTTTTCACCACGCTTCAGAACGCCCCGAACGGGGTCAACCTGATGGCCAACGTCGGGATGCAACTGCCCGGGCTGGTGCTCAGCCCGGTCACCCTGCTGTTCGGCGCGCCCGTCTCCTACCTGTTGCTCATCACCCTGAACCTGGCCGGTACCGGTTACGCCTGGTACCACGTGCTCTCCCGGCACCTGGTCGACTCCCGGGCGGCGGCCTTCCTGGGCGGCCTGTTCTGCGCGTTCGCCCCGGCGCTGGTCTCGCACAGCAACGGCCACCCGCACATCACGGCCCAGTGGCTGGTGCCCTACATCGTCTGGCGGGTGGTCGCGCTCTACCGGGGCGGGCACGTGGTCCGGGACGGTTTGGTGCTGGGCGCGCTGATGACCGCGCAGTTCTTCGTCAGCCTGGAGATCCTCTTCCTCACCGCGTTCGGCTGCCTGCTGCTGGTCCTGGCGTATCTCGCCGTCCGGCCCCGGGACGCGGTGCGACGCTGGCGTGGGCTGCTGTCGGGCCTGGCGATCGCCGCCGGGCTGGTGGCGGTCGCGGCCGCGTATCCGCTCTGGATGTATTTCGCCGGTCCGCAGCACCGCACCGGTCATCCGGGCACCCCGGACATGTACGCCCTGAAGCTCGGCTCGTACGTTCGGTTCGCCACCCAGTCGGTCGCCGGCGGCCCGACCAGCGCGGTGGGCTGGGCGCCGAACACCACAGAGCAGGCGAGTTTCTACGGCTGGCCCATGCTGGTGCTCGCCCTCGGCGCGCTCTGCTGGCTGCGCCGTCAGGTCGTCGCGTGGGTGCTCGGAATCATCGGGCTGGTGACGGCGCTGCTGGCGATCGGCACCACCTGGACCGTCGGCACCCGCCGCACCGACATCCCGGCACCGTTCGCGCTCGTGCAGCACCTGCCGGTGTTCGACGCCCTGGTGGTAGCCAGGTTCGCCTTGATCACCACCGTGGCTCTCGGCGTGCTGCTGGCGGTGGCCGCGGACCGGCTCGTCGCCCGCCGGGCTCGGCCCCATGGTCGGCTCGCCCTCGGGGCGGGTGCCGTGGCCGTGGCCGTCGCGCTCCTGCCCATCCTGCCGGTGCCCCTGCCGGCGCAGGGGCGGCCACCGGTGCCGGACTTCGTCACCAGTGGCGCCTGGCGCGATCACGTGGCGCCCGGCCGTACCCTGGTGCCGGTGCCGGTCGCCCAGATGACCTCGGTCTACTGGGGTTCCGCCGGGCTGACCGGCTTCGCCGTGCCCGAGGGTTACTTCCTCGGGCCGATCTCCGCGACCGACGCCACCGGCCGCTGGGGGGTTGATCCACAGCCCACCGCCGACCTGCTCACCGCGGTGTCCAAGGGTGAGCGGGACACCACGGTGGGCCCCGCCGAAATCACCCAGGCGCGAGCCGACGTCCGCTACTGGAAGGCCGACGCGGTGGTGCTTCCCGACCGGGGGGCCCGGCGGCACGAGGCGCTGAAGACCGTGCTCGACGCCCTGTACGGCCCGGGCCGGCGGGTCGACGACGTCTGGCTGTGGGATGTCCGCCCGTTCACCCGCTGATCCCGGTCACCTGGTCAGGGCGACCACTTCCAGATCAACAGCAGGTACCCCCCGAAGTAGGTGGAGAAGGCGGCCATCGTCACCAGCACGGTGACGGCCCGCGCCCGGCCGGCGCGGGCCAGCGCCACGGCCGCCGGCAGCAGCAGCGGGAAGGCCGGCAGCAGGAACCGGGCCTTGGCGTGGTAGTAGCCGGCCGAGCCCAGCGTGGTGACCAGCAGCAGAGCGCTGTAGAGCAGCAACTGCCACGGCTGCCGGTCGAGCACGCTCAGCACGAAGAACATCAGCGCCAGCAGGACCACCACGGTCACCACGAAGAAAGTCAGCACGCTCGGGTCCGCCAGCACCTCCCGGCCCCGGCGAAGGGCTTCGGCGCCGAAGTCGAAGGTGCTGCCCCAGCCGGCGGACTGGATGTGGAACCAGCCGTCCGGCCGCCCGACCTCGCTGCCCACCCAGGCCAGGTAGCCGAGCCAGCCGGCCGGAGCGAGCAGCGCGGCGGCCCAGGGACGCCAGCCGTCCCGCCGTCGGATGATCGCCACCAGTGCGGCCAGCCCCACCACCGGGATCAACGAGGAGGCGGTCGGCCGGGTCAGGCCGGCGAAGAGGCAGACCACGCCGGCGGTGACCCAGTAGCCGCGCAGCACGGCGTAGAGCGCCCAGGCGGCGAGGGCGGTGAACAGGGTCTCGCTGTACGCCATCGACTGGACGACGGCGTGTGGCACGGCGGCCCAGAGCGCGGCGAGCAGCACGCCGGTGCGCCGGTCGTGCAGGTACGAGCCGATCGCGAACAGCCCCCAGGCGGCGGCCAGACCGGCCAGCCAGGCCACGATCAGCGCCGCGTCCCGGGCACTGAACGGGGAGATTCGGTCCAGCGCGGCGATGAGTCCGGGGTAGAGCGGGAAGAACGCCATGTCGCTCTGTGTCTTTTCGAACCCGTCGTACCCCTGCTGGGCGATTCCGAGATACCGGATCCCGTCCGAACTCGCCAGCCGGGAACCGGGGGAGCGGCCGGTGCTCCGGGCCCAGACGTAGAGCGTCACCACACCCACCAGGCGGATCACCGCGTAGGCGACGAGCGCGGGAAGCACGTGCCGGGCGGCGTCGCGCAGCCGCCGGTTCCAATCGGGCCGATCCGGGCCCGAACCTGCCGTCGACCAGACCGACGCCGAGCGGTTCGACTCCTCGGTCATCACGACGTTCATCGGTGGTGGTCTCCGTTCGCCCTGAGCCAGATGATCGGTTGGTTCGCGTGGCCGGCCCCGGCGCGCGACGCTGACTTGCGGCCGGTTGCTGAACCCGGGTGGAGGGTAACAATCAGCGTGGTAGGTCGCAGACCGCGTACGGCGGCGCGTATCAGGCGGAGATCTCTGTCGTAGACTCGCACCGGTCCGGGGGCGCGGCGCCTGTCTGAAAGCCGGGCAGGGCGGGGCGTTCGCGCCCAGGAATGCTGACTTCGTTGCGGGCATCGTGGTGTCCGCCGACGCGGCCCGCTACCCGCGCCGCGTACGACCGGCCCGGTCCCCGGGTCGGCTGGTCTTGGGAGGCGCAGGCGCAGGTGCTCGACGACATTTTCCTCAGGCCGCGCCAGTCGCGGCCCCGGCCGGCTGCGCTGACGGCGGGCCCGGCCCCGATCTCTGCGAGAGTGAGCGGGTGAGCACGCCAGACGTGACGGTGGTGGTCGCCGTCTACAACACCATGCCGTACCTGACGGCCTGCCTGGACTCATTGGTCGGCCAGAGCATCGGCCTCGACCGGCTCGAGGTGGTCGCGGTGGACGACGGCTCGACCGACGGCAGCGGCGAGGAACTGGACCGCTTCGCCAAGCAGTACCCGGGCACGGTCACCGTGCTGCACCAGCCCAACTCGGGCGGGCCGGCGGTGCCGAGCAACCGCGCGCTGGACGTCGCACGGGGGCGCTACGTCTTCTTCATCGGCTCCGACGACTACCTGGGCCCAGAGGCGTTGGAGCGGCTGGTGGACGCCGCCGACCGGTGGGGCTCGGACGTGGTGCTGGGCCGGATGGTCGGCACCAACAAGCGCTACGTCCACCAGGCGATCTACGCGAGCACCCAGGAGCAGGTCGACCTTTTCGACAGCGAGCTGCCCTGGTCGCTGTCGAACACCAAGCTGTTCCGGCGGGATCTGATCGAACGGCACGGCCTGCGGTTCCGCGAGGACATGACGATGGGCAGCGACCAGCCCTTCACCCTGGAGGCCTGCGTCCGTGCCGGAAAGATCTCCGTCCTGGCCGACTACGTCTACTACTACGCGGTCAAGCGGGACAACGCGCAGAACATCACCTACGCCAGCCGGTTCGAGCAGCGGCTGCGCTGCGCCGAGGATCTGATCGACTTCGTGGCGGGGCTGATCGAGCCCGGCCCACGCCGCGACGCGATCCTGCTGCGGAACTTCAGCTGGGAGGTGGCGAAGCTACTCAAGGCCGACTTCCTGGATCTTGAACCGCAGGTACAGGTGCAGGCCCACCAGCGGATCCGCAAGCTGGTCCAGAGCTACCTCACCGACGCCATCATCGAGCGGCTCGCTGCCGACGTACGGCTGCGCCTGCTGCTCGCCCGGGACGCGGATCTGGACCGGCTGTGCCAGCTGATCCGCCAGCAGCGCGACAAGAAGCTGCCTCCGCTGACGGCCGGCGACGGCCGTTGCTACGCCCACTACGCCGGCTTTCGGGACGCCGACCTTGGATTCCCCGACGAGTGGTACGACGTGACCGGGCAGACCGCCAAGCGCATGGTCAAGCTCACCGCTACGGAGCTGACCTGGGGGCGAGACGCTTCCGGCGCTCCGGCACTGGTGATCACGGCTGACTGCGGCTGGGCGCCACTGGCCGAACTCCCCGCCGACGTGGTGCAGGTCAACATCGGTGAGTTGGCCGTCGCCGCGAGCTCCTTGCGTCCCGGCGGACCGGGTACCGTCGTACGGGCGGAAGTCGCGGTGGCTCAGCTGCTCACGGCCCTCGCGTCCGGCGGACGCCGGTGGCAGGGCAAGGGCAAGGTTACCGCGCTGGGCGGTGTCGCCTCGGCGCCGCTGCGGGCCGACCAACGCCTCGCCGCGACCCGTCGGGTGGCGCGCCACGGCCTCCGGTTCCACCTCGTCACGGCCAGCACGGACCGCAAGGGCCAAGTGACCGTGACGATCACGCCGATGACGCCCGGTCGGATCCTCGCCCGTCTTCGCCGTATGCGGTCCTCGAGAGGAAAGTAGTCCCATGAACATCTGCGTCGTCGCCCTCGGGAAGATCGGTTTGCCGTTGGCCGTGCAGTTCGCCTCGAAGGGGCACCGGGTGATCGGCGCCGACGTCTCCGAGCGGGTCGTCCAGCTGGTCAACGACGGGGCCGTGCCTTTCCCCGGCGAGACGGACCTGGACGTCAAGCTGAAGGAGGCGGTGGCCGCCGGGCTGCTGTCGGCCACCACCGACACCACGGCCGCAGTCGCCGAGTCCGAGGCGGTCGTGGTGGTCGTGCCGCTCTTCGTGGACGCCGAGGGAGTGCCGGACTTCGGCTGGATGGACGACGCGACCCGGGCGATCGCCGCCGGCCTCAAGCCGGGCACCCTGGTCAGCTACGAGACCACCCTGCCGGTCGGCACCACCCGCAACCGCTGGGCGCCGATGCTCCAGGATGGCTCCGGGCTCACCGCCGGTACGGACTTCCACCTGGTCTTCAGCCCGGAGCGGGTGCTCACCGGTCGGGTCTTCGCCGACCTGCGTCGCTACCCGAAGCTGGTCGGCGGCATCGACGAGGCGTCGGCCGCGCACGGCGTGCGCTTCTACGAGGCGGTGCTGGACTTCGACGAGCGGCCCGACCTGGGCCGCCCCAACGGCGTCTGGGATCTGGGCTCGGCCGAGGCGTCCGAGCTGGCCAAGCTCGCCGAGACGACCTACCGGGACGTGAACATCGGCTTGGCGAACCAGTTCGCCCGGTTCGCCGACACGGTGGGCGTCGACGTCACCAAGGTGATCGAGGCGTGCAACACCCAGCCGTACAGCCACATCCACTCGCCGGGCATCGCGGTCGGCGGGCACTGCATTCCGATCTATCCGCGGATGTACCTGTGGAACGACCCGGCGGCCACCGTCGTACGGTCGGCCCGGGAAGCCAACGCCGCCATGCCGGAGTACGCCGTCGACCTGCTGGCCGCCGCGTACGGCGACCTGACCGGCGTCGGTGTGCTGGTGCTGGGCGCCGCCTACCGGGGCGGCGTCAAGGAGACCGCCTTCTCCGGCGTCTTCCCGACCGTGGAGGAGCTGCGGAAGCGGGGCGCGAAGCCGTACGTCTCCGATCCGATGTACACCAACGAGGAGTTGGTGGCGCACGGCCTGCCCGGCTACGACGGCGAGCCGGTCGGCGCCGCCGTCATCCAGGCCGACCACGCCGAGTACCGGACGCTCGGCCCCGACGACCTGCCCGGCGTGACGGTGCTGGTCGACGGGCGTCGGGTCACCGACCCGGCCCGCTGGGTCGGGGTGCGTCGGGTGGTCATCGGAGGCTGACCGTCAGCTGCGACGCGAGGGGCCCGGCGCGCGCAGCGCGCCGGGCCCCTGGTCCGTGTGGGTTGCGCCGGAACTTCGCCGGAACCGGCTCCCGCCGGCGCTCCCACCAGAACCGGAGCCGGCGGTCGCCGCAGGCGGTCAGTCTCGCCGGGGCGGGTTGTCCACGTCGCGCGAAACGACTTCGCCCCGCTCGTCGACCCAGCCCTTCGGCCGGGCCGGGTTGCCCGCCACCAGCTGGTACGGCGCGACGTCGCGGGTCACCACCGATCCTGCGGCGATCATCGCGTACTCGCCCACCTCGATGCCGCAGACCAGGGTCGCGTTCGCGCCGATCGAGGCGCCCCGACGCACCACGGTCGGAGTGATCTTCCAGTCCGGGTTCTGGGCGCGGGGCCGGAAGTCGTTGGTGAAGACCGCGCACGGGCCCACGAACACCTCGTCCTCCAGGGTCACGCCCTGGTAGACGGAAACGTTGTTCTGGATCTTCACGAGGTCGCCGATCGTGACGCCGGCGTCGACGTACACGTTGCGACCGATCACGCAGCCGGCGCCCACCTGCGCCGACGAGCGGATGTGGGCCAGATGCCAGATTTTGGTCCCGGCGCCGACCCGGGCTCCCTCCTCGACGTCAGCGGTCGGATGGACGAAGACCGAGGGGGAGGGGGAGTTGGTGTCAGTCATCGGATTCCTTCCGTGGAAACCCCGGTGCCGAGAGCGCGGGCGGAAACTCGGGGTAGCTTAACGACCTGTCGTCGCGGCCGATGGTCTGCCACCATTCGACAGCGACGGACCGACGAATGGGGGCCGGGGTGCGCATTCTGCTGGTCGAGGACGACCGTCGGGTGGCCGGCGCGTTGTTGTCCGCCCTGGCCCGGCGCGGGTACGAGGTGGAACACGCCGCCACCGCCGCCGCCGCCCTCTCCGCCGCCCCGTGCGACCTGGTGCTGCTCGACCTGACCCTGCCCGACGGCGACGGCACCGACCTGTGCCGCGAGCTGCGCCGCCGCAGTAACCAGCTGGGCATCATCGCGGTGACCGCCCGAGGTGAGGAACGGGATCGGGTGCTCGGGCTGCGGCTCGGCGCGGACGACTACGTGGTCAAGCCTTTCTCCATGGTGGAGCTTCAGGCCCGGATCGAGGCGGTGCTTCGCCGGGCCGCACAAGCTCCGCCGGAGCGGAACCTGATCGAGGTCGGCGCGGTCCGCGTCGACGTGGCCGCTCGCACGGTGACCGTGGCCGACCGGCCGGTCTCGCTGACCCGCAAGGAGTTCGACGTCCTGCTCTCGTTGGCTCGCCAGCCCGGTGTGGCGGTGCCCCGCGACCGGATCCTGCTCGACGCCTGGGGGACCACCTTCGCCGATCGGCACACTGTCGAGGTGCACGTCGGCTCGCTCCGCAGCAAGCTCGGTGATCCGCGCCTGGTGGAGACCGTACGCGGCGTCGGCTACCGGCTGCGAGCCGAGTGAGGGGCCAGTTGTGCGTCGGCGTCTGGTGATCAGCTACCTGCTGTTGATGGTGCTGGTGCTGGTGGCGTTGGGCACGCCACTGGCGGCGACCCTGGCCACCCGGGAAACCGACCGGGTCCGCGCCGATCGGCTCGCCGACGCCACCCGGTTCGCCTCGCTGGCCGGTCCGGCGCTGCGCAGCGGCACGACCGGCCCGCTCGACACCGAACTCAACAGCTACCAGGAGCTGTACGGCATCGACGCGGCGGTGGTCGATCGGGACCGGGAGGTCGTGGTGGGCTCACCGAACTGGCGGCCGGCGCTGGGCACCCACGAGGCGCTGGACGTCGCGTTGTCCGGCCAGCAGATCAGCGGGCCCGACTCGGTCTGGCCCTGGGTGGACGGGCCGATCGTGGTGGCGGTACCCATCAACGACGGCGGCGAGGTGCTCGGTGCGGTGGTCATCGCCAGCCCGGCCGACGCGGTCCGCCGTACCGTCACCACCTGGTGGCTGCTGCTCGCCGGGCTGGGGCTGCTCGCTGTGCTGGCCTGCGTGCTCACCGCGTTCGGGCTGGCCGGTTGGGTGCTGCGGCCGATCACCGAACTGGACGCGGTCACCCACGAGATCGCCGAGGGGGACCGTGGTGCCCGCGTGCAGCACCGGCTGGGCCCGCCGGAACTGCGCCGCCTGGCGGCGAGCTTCAACCACATGGCCGATGTCGTCTCCGACGTGATGGACCGGCAGCGGGCCTTCGTCGCGCACGCCAGTCACCAGCTGCGCAACCCGTTGACCGCGTTGCGGCTGCGGGTGGAGGAACTCGGGCCCTGCCTCACCGATCCGCAGGGCCGCGCCGAGCACCAGCTCGCTCTGGAGGAGACCGACCGGTTGGCCCTGCTGCTGGACGCGCTGCTCACCCTGGCCCGTGCCGAGCGGCGGGAGAACCAGCGGGTGGTCGTCGAAGCGACGGCCGTGGCCACGTCCCGGGTGGCGGCGTGGGAGCCGCTGGCCCGGCACCGGTCGGTGGCGCTGCGCATGGCGGCCGACCCGGTCCCGGCGTACGCCCGGACCGTGCCGACCGCGATCGACCAGGCGCTCGACGCGTTGATCGACAACGCGGTGAAGTTCAGCGGGACGGGCGGTGAGGTGACGGTGACTGTCGCGGCCCGCGACGGTGGCGTCGAGTTGGAGGTACGCGACACCGGCCCGGGCATGACCCGCAGTCAGCTCGGGCAGGCCACCGAGCGATTCTGGCGGGCTCCGGAGGTGCAGAACGTCGACGGCGCCGGGTTGGGGCTGACCATCGCCGCCGTGCTGGTCGACGCCTCCGACGGCCGGCTCACCATGCAGCCGAACTCGCCACGCGGACTGGTCGCCACCCTGTGGTTCCCCGCTGCCGCCGAAGCGCCCGCCGGCGCCGAGCAGCCGGCCGCCGGCCTGCCGTCGAGAGTGGCCTGACCGGTTGCGGTGCCCACGCCCGCCGGGTCCGCCGGCTCGCGGGCGTCGCTCGACAATGTAGTATGTGTGCTATCTTCCGCAGCACTACTGATACGGGGAGGGGTCGATGGTCGCCACTGCTGGGGCGGGCGCCCCGACCGCCGCCGGGCCACCGGCCGGCGGGCAGGTCACGCTGGACGTACGCGATCTGCGGATGCGGTACGGGACGAACGACGTGCTCGACGGGGTGTCGTTCACGGCCCGGCGCGGCGAGGTGCTGGCGCTGCTCGGCCCGAACGGCGCTGGCAAGACGACCACCATCGAGATCCTGGAGGGCTTCCGGATGCGTTCCGGCGGCCAGGTCGACGTGCTGGGGGTCGATCCCGCGCACGGCGACGAGCGGTGGCGCGCCCGACTCGGCGTGGTGCTCCAGTCCTGGCGCGACCACAGCCGCTGGCGGGTCCGGGAGCTGTTGGCGCACCTCGGCAGCTTCTACGCGCCCTACTCGACCAACCAGATCCACCGGCCGTGGGACGCCGACGAGCTCATCGAGGCGGTCGGCCTGACCGCGCACGCGGGCAAGAAGGTCGGGCAGCTCTCCGGCGGCCAGCGCCGCCGGGTCGACGTGGCGGTCGGCATCGTCGATTCGTGGCGGCACCTGGAGACGCTGCTGGTGCTCGGCGGCTGGGCGGTCCTCGGGCTGGCCCTGGCATCGGTCCTGCTGCGCCGGATGGCCCGCCGGGAGTCCGGGTCGAACGTTGCGGCCCGCCGCGAGAAGGCCCTGCAGCGAGTGACATGAGGACGCGGCATGAGCGAGCGCCAGCGAGCGAATCATCGGGCAGTGTGGTGACGCCCCATGTCGGCACGGAGTGCCGGCATGAGTGAGGTGGTTTACAACCGCATCGCCATGCTGCGGACGGAGCGGGGAATCTCCCGCCGCCAACTGGCCGAGGCACTGGGCGTGCACTATCAGACGATCGGCTACCTGGAACGGGGCGAGTTCAGCCCGAGCCTTCACCTGGCCCTACGGATCGCCCGCCATTTCGAGGTCCCGGTGGAGGTGGTCTTCTCCGCCGAGCCGTTCCCCCGGCTCGGTGACACCGCCGCCACGCCCGCCTCCCGGCCTGAGTGAGGCACTGCACCGAGCTCAGGGTTTGCTGTCGCGGTAGTACGCCGCCGCGCCCGGATGCAACGGCAGCGGCGAGGTGGCGATCGCCGAGCGGGGGCTCATCCGGCCGGCCGCCGGATGAGCGGCGGCCAACTCGGAGCGTCGCTCCATCAGCAGCCGGGTCACCTCGCGGACCAGATCCTCCGGCAGGTCGGCCCGGACCAGCAGGTAGTTGGGGTTGGCCACGGTGGTGACCGGGTCGATGCCGTACACCGAGCGGGGCACGTCCCGCGGCACGTACACCTCCGGGTTGCTCCGACGCAGCGGAACGGTCCACTCGCCGAGGTCCACGATGCGGGCGGGATTGTCCCGGGCGAACTGGGCGACGGCACGCACCGGCAGCCCGCCGGAGAAGAAGAACGCGTCGATCTCACCGTTCTGTAGCGCGACCACCGAGTCGTCCAGGCCGAGCGGTAGGCGGTGCACCTGGTCGTCCAGCTTGGCCACGGTGAGCAGCCGGCTCACCGTGATCTCGGTCCCCGACCCCGCCGCGCCGACCGACACCCGCCGACCCCGCAGGTCGGTCAACGTCCGCACGGGGCTGGCGGCGGTGGTGACCAGGTGCAGCAGGTCGTCGTAGACCCGGGCGACCGCCACCACCGGCGGGTCCGGCCCCGGATCGGCGGGCAGTACGTCGGCCTGGGTGAACCCGAGTTCGGCCGCACCGGCGTTGAGCAGCCCCACGTTCTCCGCCGAGGCGGCGGTGACCAGCACCTCCGCCCGCACGTTGGGCAGCTCCCGGTTGAGGATGGTGGCCAGCGACTGGCCGAAGGCGTGGTAGACGGCGGTCGGGCTGCCGGTGGCGATGCGGATGTGTACCGGTTGGCCGGGATCATCCCGACAGCCGCCGATGCTGGGCAGCACCAGCAGCACGGCCACGAGGACAGCCACACGGGAACCGTGCCGCCGGGATCGGGCGGCGTACCGGGTACGGGTCACGGGCAGCACTGTGCGCCGCCGGACCCCCATGACGCAACCCCGGGGCGGCGGGATTCATGTCGACCGCGATCGCGCGGTCAGGCGACCGGTCTCTGCCCAGCCACCTCGCTGGCGTGCCGCAGGATCCGATCGCGGTCCGGGCCGTGGGCGACACTGACCAGATAGCAGCCGGTGCCGGGGCGCAGCAGCGCCGGAACGTCGAGCAGCGCGGCACCACGGACCAGCACGGCGGCCAGTTCCCGATCGGTGATCCGCACGCCGAGGATGTGCCGGCGGACGTGTCGTCCCCCCGCCAGCAGCGCGGCCCGCCAGGCAGCGGCGGCCAACCGGGTGCGCCACTGCCGGCGCGCGGTCGAGGCGCCGGGCACCGGGCCGCCGAGCAACTCCCGCCGGCCACGCCGCCAGCCGTTCTCCATCATCGCCGTGTACGCCAACCGGCGCTCGCCGGGCACGTACAGCCGGTGCAGTTCGTAGCGGCGGCGCAGCCCGCCGACGGCCAGCTCGTGTCGGGCCGGGATGTCGAGTCGGTCGAGCAGTTGCCGCGTCCGTCGCGCCGCCTCCTCCCGGTTGAACTCGATCGTCGCCGGAAAGCCGGGCTGCTGTCCGCCGTGCCGCTGGCCGGGGATCGCCGGCGGCGGCATGCAGCGCAGCAGGCAGGCTGTTTCGAATGCGTCGGCGAGGGTCGTCCAGTCCAGTGGCGGCTGGGTCGCCGGCGGACGGGGCCGGGCGAGCAGGGTCGGTTCAACCACCGGAGGCCTCCTTGCGGCGTCGGTTCCCCTTACGGTGACCCGTGACGCCCGCCGGTGGTACCGATCCGGCCCAGCCTTGAGCAAATCTTGCGACTGGTTACAGCTCGGCAACCACGACGTCGACCTGGCGGGGGCGGCCCGGGGACACCGGTTGCTCACACACGGCGTACTTCAGGTCACGAAGGGCGGCCACCAGGGCGTCGGCGGTGCGCGGCCGGGCGCCGGCGAGCAGCAGGTCACGGACCAGCCGCCCCTTGGTGGCCTTGTTGAAGTGGCTGACCACCGAACGCACCGGTACGCCGTCGACCTCCCGCTCGTGCAGGATCCGCACGGTGACGGTGCGGTCGGCGACTTCGCCGCGGGGGGTCCAGGCGGCGGCATACGCGCCGGAGCGCAGGTCCAGCACCGGTCCGGCGCCGGTCGCCGTGGTCAGCACGGGGCCCAGGACCCGCCGCCACAACGCCGGCAGCGCGCCGATGCCGGGTATCCGAGCCCCGATCGGGCAGCGGTACGGCGGGATCCGATCGGTCAGCCGTACCGCCCCCCACAGGCCGGAGCTGACCAGGATCTGCCGCCCGGCGGCGCGTTGGGCCGGCGGTGGCAGGGTGGCCAGGTCGAGGGCCTCGTAGAGCACGCCGGTGTAGATCCGGCCGGCCGGTGCGGTGGCGGCCTGTTCCAGCCGGGCGTTGCGGCGCAGCTCGCCGTGCTGGCCAGCGCCGAGTCCCAGTGCGGCCAGCGCCACCTCCGGCTCGGCGGCGCTGAGCGCGACCAACGCGGCCAACACCTGCGCGCGCACGGGATTCAGCTCCGGCAGCGAGAGCCGCTCCAGGTCCAGCCGGCGGCCGGTGCCGGCGTCGGCCTTGCCCTCCGAGGGCGGCAGCAGGATGAGCATGGTGACTCCTCGACGCCCGGTCCGCACCACGCGCCGGGCCCGGCCAGGGTACGGCCACCGCCCTACCGCCACGGCCGCACGGGCGTCGCCGGGTGGTACACGCGATACCCACCGACCTCGGCGAGCAACGCCGCGTCGGCCCGGTCGCCGAGCAGTTCCCGCAGCCGCCGGTCGGCCGGCGTGTCGACCGCCAGCACGTACCCGGGCCGCGCGGCACGGGCCAGCCGGGTCCAGTACGCCGGATAACGGTTGAAGCCGGGCAACAGGTCGCCGTCGAGAACTCCGCAGACCACCTGCTCGGCAGTGTTGAAGACGAGCCGGTTGCAGGTCCAGTACTCGCCGTACACCTCACGCAGCCCGATGCCTCGGACCGTAGCGGCCATCGCCTGTGCCTGCCACTCCTCCCGGCGGCCCGGCATCGTGCCGACGGTGGCGAAGAGCACCGTCGCCGCCAGCGACGCCGCCGCCAACGCGGCCAGCACGGCGGTGGCCAGCGCGCCGGCCAGCCGGCCCACCACACCGACGGCACCCCGCCAGCCCGCCACCGCCCAGCGCCACAGCGGCCACAGCACCGCCGGCAGCGACAGTTGCAGCACCGACAGGTAGCGGGCGTTGCCCACCGGATCGGTCGCGGCGAGCGGGCTGCGCACGTACGACAGCAGGGTCAACGCCGCACCGGCGACCAGCGCGAGATGCACCACCGGCGCGACCCGCTCGTCCCGCCCGCCGGCCCGGCGGTACGCGACCACCGCGACCACCGCCGCGACGACCAGCAGCACCGGGTAGAGCAGGCCGAACCACTCCTGCCACCGGCCGCAGCCGGTCAGCGGGCAGAGCCCGCTGGCCAGCGGCACGCCCTCCAGCAGCCCGCCGTCCAACCGGCGCGACCACCCGGGGACCGCACCGGTGCCGCCGCTGATCGAGCGCAGCACCGACAGGGAGTCCTTGCCGGGCGGGGCGACGAGATTGTCGTAGATCATCGGGGCGACCCCGACGGTGAACCCGGCGACCAGCAGCAGCCCGGCAACGCCGAGCAACTCCCGGCGGAGCACCCAGACCAGCGCAAGGGCGACCGCCGCCAGGTACGGCACGATCAGCCAGTCCGACCAGAGAGCCAGCCCGGCGAGCAGCCCGAAGCCGCCGACGGCCAGCCACCGGCGCCGGACGGTCCGCTGGGCCAACCCGAGCACGAGCAGCAGCATCACCAGCACCGCGACCTTGACCTCCGGCCGGCCGCCGACAGTGGTCACCTGGTCGCGGATGACCCGCTCGGTGCCCAGCGCCAACAGCCCGACGACCAACGTGGCGAACCACGGCGAGCCGATGCGCCGGGTCAGCCGATGCATCAGCCAGAGGAACAGCGCGTAGAGCGCGAGCACCGGCAGCCGCAACACCGGCCAGCTCGGCCCGGTCACCGCGAGCAGCGGCGCGGCCAGGTAGGACTGCAACATGCCCATGTAGTGCTGGCCGTAGAGAAAAACGGGATACTCCCGGCCCTGCGCGATGTGCAGCGCGGCCAGCCCGAAGGTCGCCTCGTCGCTGTTGCCCGGCGGCACGGTGTCCAACATCAGGAACAGTCGGTAGCCGATTCCGGCCAGCCCGAGCAGCAGCGCGACGAACGCCGCCCGGTCCAGCCCCCGCACCCAAACCCCCTCCGCTGTAAGGAAGGGCCCCCTATTAACGCCTCGTGTATAGGAAGGGCCCCTTCTTAACAACTGGCGTACGGGGATCGCGGATGCGGCGGTGTGGCGCCCGAGCCGGGCGGCGGTGCGGCCGACGCGAGCCGTCGGTGCCGGGCGGCCGTGGGCGGCGGTGCGGCCGACGCGAGTGCCCGGTGCCGGTGGCCGTGGGCGGCGGTGCGGCTCGCGTGGCCGAGGTCGCCGGGGTGTGGCAGGGTTGCAGCGTGCCACCCACTCCCGCTGGTCAACTGGCCGTACCGAACCTGCACCGGGCCGCGCGGATCGAGGACGCCGTGCACGCGCTCGTCGAGCGCCGGTTGCGACGGACCGGCTGGCGGATCAACATCATCGCGTACACCGGTTACGGCGCGCCCGGTTGGCTGCGGGTGATGTGCCGGGTGCTGCTGGGACGGCCGGACACCCGCCAGCGGGGCCGGCTGGAGAAGGTACGGGGCTGGCGCAGCTTCGCCACGCTGCCGGCCAAACACGTCACCGTGACCATCGAGACCGGTGGGGTGGTCCACGAAGCGCAGGCGGATCGCAGCGGCTTCGTCGACACCGTGGTGGAGGCGGACCTGCCGCCCGGTTGGGGTTCGGTACGGCTCAGCACGCCGGACGCCGAGGCGGTCGAAGCCCCCGTACGCATCCTGGACCCGGAGGTCCGCTTCGGCATCCTCTCCGACATCGACGACACGGTGATGGTGACCGCGCTACCCCGTCCGCTGCTCGCCGCGTGGAACACCTTTGTCCTGGACGAACACGCTCGGACGGCGGTGCCCGGCATGGCGGTGCTGTACGAGCGGTTGGTGACCGCCCACCCCGGCGCCCCGGCCTTCTACCTGTCCACCGGCGCGTGGAACGTGGCCCCGACGCTGACCCGGTTCCTGTCCCGGCACCTCTACCCGGCCGGGCCGCTGCTGCTGACCGACTGGGGGCCCACCCAGGACCGCTGGTTCCGCAGCGGGCGGGAGCACAAGCGGGCCACCCTGGCCCGACTGGCCAAGGAGTTCCCCGACGTACGCTGGCTGCTCGTCGGCGACGACGGGCAGCACGACCAGGAGATCTACCGGGAGTTCGCCGCCGCCCATCCGGACAACGTGGCCGGCGTGGCGATCCGCCGCCTCTCGCCCACCCAGGCGGTGCTTGCCGGGAGCCTGCCCGTCCCGCACGACCGTCCCAGCGAGGGGCCGGTGGGGCAGAAGTGGCTCTCCGCCCCCGACGGCGCCGGCCTCTGGACCCTGCTGCGCGACGCCGGCCTGGTCTGAGCTTGCCTCCCGCCTCGCCGATCGCGGCCACCCGGTCCTTGTGCGGGCGGGTCTCGCCGGTGCGGGGGTCTCCGTGGTGCGGGCGGGTCTCGCCGGTGCGGGGGTCTCCGTGGTGCGGGGATCTCCGTGGTGCGGGGATCTCCGTGGTGCGGGGCGGGCGGGGCCTTGCGTCCGGCCCTGCCCGCCCGCGCTCGCCGGCGTCAGCCGTCGGTCCCGGGCGCCGGCGTCAGCTGCCCGGCGTCAGCTCGACCGCGCCCGTGCAGCCGGCCAGCGTACGCCGATCTTCGAGCAGGTCGATGACGGCCTGCCGGTTGGCGATCCGGGCTTCCGACAGCGCGTCCGGGTTCTGCCGCTGTCCCGCGATGAAGGCGAGGTTGTTGCGGACCGCGCCGTCCAAGCCGTCGCAGTCCTCCGCCGCGCCACCGTTGAGCGCCGCGTTCGGATCCGCGTCCGGCACCTCCACCTCGCCGGTGCAGCCGGCTGCCGCGCGGCGCTGTTCGAGCTGGTCGATCACGGCCTGGCGGTTGGCGATGCGGGCTTCGGAGAGCGCGTCGGGGAACACCAGCTGATCGGCGATGAACGCCAGGTTGTTACCGACGGCGGTGTCGAGACCCTCGCAGCTCTCACCCGCCTGGCTCGTGCCGGTCGCCACCGCGAAGGCCACTGCCAAAGTCACCCCGATCGCCGCGACCCCGGCGATCTTTCGTTGCCGGGGTGAGGTCCCGCCCCTCCCGGTCGTACGTCTGCTGCTCGCCATCAATCCTCCGCCTCGTCGCGTCCCTAGCCCTCCGAGGTACGGACACAGACGGCTGCCGGTTCACGTACGGCGGTGCGCGCGCGTTGATCGCGCGTGTTAATAAGGGGCCCTTCCTCTACACGAGGCGTTAATAAGGTGCCCTTCCTTTCACGTCGGGCGGAGCCAGAGGGCGGCGAGTGGGGGGACGCGGAGGGCGGCGGAGGCGGGTTGGCCGTGCCAGGGGAGGGGCTCGGCGTGGACGGTGCCGAGGTTGCCGACGCCGGAGCCGCCGTAGTGGTGGGAATCGGTGTTGAGGATCTCCGCCCAGGCCCCGGCGGCCGGCAGGCCGAGCCGGTAGCCCTCCAGGGGGCGCGCGGAGAAGTTGGCCACGCAGACCAGGGCCGTGCCGTCGGGCGCGATCCGGATGAAGGAGACGGTGTTGTTGGTGACGTCGTCGCCGGCGAGCCAGCGGAAGCCGGCGGGGGAGGTGTCCTGCGCCCACAGGGCGGGGCTGTCCCGGTAGGCCCGGTTGAGGTCGGCGACGAGACGCTGCACGCCGGCGCGGGCCGGGTCGTGCAGGAGATGCCAGTCGAGGCCGCGCTCCTCACTCCACTCCCGGTCGTCGGCGAGCTCGCAGCCCATGAAGAGCAACTGCTTGCCCGGGTGCGCCCACATGTACGCCAGCAGCACGCGTACGTTGGCCAGCCGTTGCCACATGTCGCCGGGCATCTTGCCGAGCAGCGAGCCCTTGCCGTGCACCACCTCGTCGTGGCTGATCGGCAGCAGGTAGTTCTCACTGAAGGCGTACGCCAGGGAGAAGGTGAGCTGATGGTGGTGGTGCTGCCGGTAGATCGGGTCCTTCGAGGTGTAGAGCAGGGTGTCGTGCATCCAGCCCATGTTCCACTTGAACCCGAAACCGAGCCCGCCGTCGCTGGTCGCCCGGGTCACCCCAGGCCAGGCGGTGGACTCCTCGGCGATCATCACCACCCCGGGGTGGTGCTTGTAGACCGTCGCGTTGACCTCCTGCATGAACGCGATGGCTTCCAGGTTTTCCCGGCCGCCGTACTGGTTGGGCGCCCACTGCCCGTCGGCGCGGGAGTAGTCCAGGTAGAGCATCGAGGCGACCGCGTCCACCCGCAGCCCGTCGACGTGGAACTCCGTCAGCCAGTACAGCGCATTGGCGACCAGGAAGTTGCGCACTTCCCGCCGCCCGAAGTCGAAGACGTACGTGCCCCAGTCGGGGTGCTCGCCGCGACGCGGGTCGGGGTGCTCGTACAGCGGAGTGCCGTCGAAGCGTGCCAGGGCCCACTCGTCGCGCGGGAAGTGCGCCGGCACCCAGTCCAACAGCACCCCGATGCCGGCGGCGTGCAGTCGGTCCACCAGGTAGCGGAAGTCGTCCGGGTCGCCGAAGCGCGACGTCGGGGCGTAGTAGCCGGTCACCTGGTAGCCCCAGGAGCCGCCGAAGGGATGCTCCATCACCGGCAGGAACTCCACGTGGGTGAAGCCCAACTCGAGCACGTACGCGGTCAGCTGCTCGGCCAACTCCCGGTAGCCCAGGCCGGGCCGCCACGAGCCGAGGTGCACCTCGTACACGCTCATCGGCTCCTGGTGGGGTTGGCGCTTCGCCCGCCGCGCCAGCCAGTCCGCGTCGCCCCACTCGTACGTCGAGCGGTGCACCACCGAGGCGGTGGCCGGCGGCACCTCCGCGTACCCGGCGAGCGGGTCGGCCTTGTCCCGCCAGTGCCCGTCGGCACCGAGGATCCGGAACTTGTACCGGGCGCCGACGGACGCCTCGGGCACGAAGATCTCCCACACCCCGGTCGAGCCCAGCGAGCGCATCGGCCAGCCGTCGTCGGGCGCCCAGCCGGTGAAGTCGCCGACCACGCGTACGCCCCGGGCGTTCGGCGCCCAGACCGCGAACGCCACGCCGCCGTCGAGCACCCGGGCGCCGAGCGCCTCCCACAACCGTTCGTGCCGGCCTTCGCCGATCAGGTGCAGGTCCAGCTCGCCGAGGGTCGGCGGGAATCGGTACGGGTCGTCGTGGCGCACGCCGTCGACGTCGAGCCGGTAGTCGAGCACCTCGCCGGGGACGCTCGCCTCGAAGACGCCGGTTTCGTGCACCCGCGTCATCGGGTGCCGCTTGTCGCCGACCAGCACGTTGACGTCGCTCGCGCCCCGGCGCAGGGTGCGGATCACCGTACGCCCGCCGGCCGGGTGCGCCCCCAGCACAGCGTGCGGGTCGTGGGTCTCCCCGGAGATCAGCTGCTCCATCGGGTGTCGTCCTTCTGGGCGGGAGCGGTCGGTGCGGTGCCGCCGAACAGGTCGACGGGCACCTCCTGAACGGTGGCCGGCTCGGCGCCGGCCGGACCCGGCGCCCCGGCGTCCGCCGGCCCGGACGCCGCCGCCGTGGCCGCAGCGGTCGGACGGCGCAGGGTGAACACGTGGGCGGGTTGCAGGTACGGGTCGAGGCGTACCGCGTTGCGTTGCCCCCAGTCGTAGCTCGCCCCGGTCAGCTCGTCGTGCACGGTGAACCGGTCGTGCCAGCCCAGCCCCAGCGCCGGCATGTCCAGCGTGGTGTTGCCCCACTGCACGGTGTGCGAGTCGAACGAGCAGACCACCAGCACCGTATTGCCGCTGGTCGGATCCCGTTTGGACCAGCAGAGCAGCGCCGGGTTGTCGATGTCGTGGAAGACCAGGTTGCGTAGCCAGCGCAGGGCCGGGTTGTCCCGGCGGACCCGGTTGAGGGTGGCGATGAACGGTGCCAGGGACCGCCCCTGCGCCTCCGCGTCGGCCCAGTCGCGAGGTCGCAGCTGGTACTTCTCGTTGTCCAGGTATTCCTCCGCGCCCGGCCGGGCCACGTGCTCGAACAGCTCGTAGCCGGCGTACATGCCCCACGAGGGGGAGAGCAGCGCGGCCAGCACCGCCCGGATCTTGAACATCGGCGGGCCGCCGTGCTGCAACGTCTCGTGCAGGATGTCCGGGGTGTTGGGCCAGAAGTTCGGTCGCATGTAGTCGGCCGCCGCGACCAGCTCCGCGCAGTACTCGCGCAGGTCGGCGGCGGAGGTCCGCCAGGTGAAGTACGTGTACGACTGGGTGAAGCCGACCTTGGCCAACCCGTGCATCATCGCCGGTCGGGTGAACGCCTCGGCGAGGAAGAGCACCCCGGGGTCGAATTTCTTGACCTCCCAGATCAGCCAGTGCCAGAAGTCCACCGGCTTGGTGTGCGGATTGTCCACCCGGAAAATCTTCACGCCCTCGCCGACCCAGTGCCGCACCACCCGCAGGACCTCCGCCCGGATGCCCTCCGGGTCGTTGTCGAAGTTCAGCGGGTAGATGTCCTGGTACTTCTTGGGCGGGTTCTCCGCGTACGCGATGCTGCCGTCGGCCCGGGTGGTGAACCACTCCGGGTGCTCGGTCACCCAGGGGTGGTCCGGCGCGCACTGCAACGCCAGGTCCATCGCCATTTCCAGGCCGTGCTGTGCGGCGGCGGCGACGAAGGCGCGGAAGTCCTCCGGCGTACCCAGGTCGGGGTGGATCGCGTCGTGCCCGCCCTCGGCGGCGCCGATCGCCCACGGCGAGCCCACATCGTCCGGCCCGGCGACCAGACTGTTGTTGGGGCCCTTGCGGTTGACCCGGCCGATCGGGTGGATCGGCGGCAGGTAGAGCACGTCGAAGCCCATCGCCGCCACCCCGGGCAGCCGCTGGGCAGCGGTGGCGAAGGTGCCGGAGCGGGCCGGTTCGTCGTCCGTGGCGAGGACCGCGCCTTCGGAGCGGGGGAAGAATTCGTACCAGGCGGAGAAGAGGGCCCGCTCCCGGTCCACCCAGATGCGGTACTCCTCGCCGGTGGTGACCAGATCCCGCACCGGGTGCTCCCAGAGCAGGTCGGCCAGCTCCAGCGCCGGGCCGGTTCGTTCCGACAGCGGCCGGTCGGCGTCGCGCAGGGCCTTGATGGCCTCGTCGAGGCTTGTCCGGTCGGCTTTGGGTATCAGTTCGGCGGCGGCGCTCAGCACGCGTACGCCCTCGGCCAGGTCGTTGGCCAGATCCACCGCGCCCTGGCCGGCGGCGATTTTCTTGGTCACCGCGTTGTGCCAGGTCAGATAGGGATCGCTGAACGCCTCCACGGTGAAAATCCACTCGCCGACCGTGTCGGGTGTGATGGTGGCGTGCCAGCGGTCCTGGCCGGGCTCACCCGGCCGCATCCGGGTGAACGGCCGCGCCCGCCCGTCCGGGCCGAGCCACACCACGTTGCAGCCGAGCGCGTCGTGCCCCTCGCGATAGGCAAGTGCCGACACCGGCACCAGCTCGCCGACGACAGCCCTGGCCGGGTAGCGCCCGCAGGAAACGACGGGGGAGACGTCCTCGATCGGAAACCGTCCACTCACCCGGTCCAACCTACTGCGGCAGCCCGCCTCCCGCTCGTCTGACCACCAAACGAGATCTTGGACCCCCACGACCCACCGAAGGGCTGAACAGCCCCCGGAGGGGCGTCCTTAACGGTAGACCGAACCGCCTCGCCCGATATATCCCGACCGTCACCCCTACTACGGTGGATCTTGGACTCGGAAGGCCCCTCTGGGGGCAGAAAGTGTCCAAGATTGCCTGCTGGGAGTGATGCGACGATCCGCGCGCTCGCAGGCCGCGTGCTCCGCGTTCGCGGCGGCGCGATGATCCACACAACTTCGCCGAAGTTGCTGCTTCCTTGGTGGATTGACACCGCAACTTCGCCGAAGTCGTGTGGATCAACCGATCCGGCCGGGTTGAGGAGCGCGTCGGGCGAGTGGGCGGGATCAGGCGGGTGGTTCGTCCGCCACGAAGGAGCCCTTGCCCTGGTGCACCTCGATCCAGCCCCGCTCGTCGAGGATCCAGAGGGCTCGCTTGATCGGGTTGTCGGACGAGTTGTACTGGCGAGCAAGTTCCGCGATCGTCGGGAGCTTGTCGCCGGGCTTGAGCGTGCCGCTTCGGATCGATGCGGTGACGTCATTGATTACCTGTTCGTACACAGGCTTGCGGGGCATGTGAACCGCCTCTCGTCAGCCCGTCCAGATTCTCACCAACTGCGATCTGCCATGGACCCTGTGTTGACTCTGGATCCTCAGGGTCCTAAGTTGCTCTGTGTCAGGAGCGCTCTCGTCAGCAGCGGAGTGCCTTCAAGTGGGCGGGCTGGCTCCCCGTGCTGCCCCGCCCTGAGCTGCACATTTCCTCCAACCGTTAGGAGGCACAGATGCGTGAACGCCCGCACGACGGGCCGTTGCCGTCGGCGAGCTCGGTTCCCGGGGCGCGGCCCCCGCACCCCGACGGCGCGATCGGGTGCCCTGTCCGCCCCGCCCCGCCCGAGCACCGCTCACCCGCCGGCGGTACGCCTACCGTCTCGGCGCGGCGGTGCTCGTACTCCTGCTGCTCGCGATCTGGGTCGTGCGGTGAGGGGCAGGCGGTGAACGAGTTGCCGGTGGGCCGGCGGGTCGCGCAGTGGCGGGTCCGGCGCAACATGACGCAGCAGCAGTTCGCCGACCGCCTCGGCAAGTCCAAGAGCTGGGTGGACAAGGTCGAACGTGGGGTACGCCGGCTGGAGCGGGTGTCCAACCTCCGGGAGATCGCCGACGCGCTCCGGATCGACGTGCAGGTCCTGCTCGCGGAGCGGCCCGCGCATCCGGCACCCGCCGACGCCGGTGTGGAGCGGATCCGGGCCGCCCTGGCGCGGTACCACGTCGAGGGAGCACCCCGGCCGCCCGACCTCGCGCAGTTGCGGGCCAGCCTGGAGCACGCGAAGCAGAGCTACCGGCACGCCCGGTACCCGGCGCTGCTCGCCCTGCTGCCCGGCCTGCTTGACGCCGTGCGGGTCGCCCGACCCGGTCGGGCCACCGACGCGCTGCTGGTGCCGGTGTACGGCCTCATCGCCCTGACGCTGATCAAGGTGGACCAGGGCGAGTTGGCGTGGCTGGCCGCCGACCGGGGGATGGCCGTCGCCCTGGCCACGGAGGATCCGCAGGTGAGTGCCGTCGCCACCGTACCGCTGTGTCAGGCCCTGCGCTACTGCGGCCGCAACGGGGCCGCGCTGCGGGCCGCCGTCGTGGCCGCCCACCGCCTCGTGCGGTCCGACTCGGGAGCCGTTGCCGGGCTGGACCGGGCGGCAACGCGCGAAGCCGGTGCCCGGTCATTGCGCGGGACGCTGCTGCTCCAGGCCGCCCTGGCCGTCGCCGACCGGACCGACCACGACAGCGCCCGGAAGCTGGTCGACCAGGCTGTCGAGGCCGCCGAGGTCGGCAGCTACGGCGGCGGGGGGTTCGGCCCCGCGGCAGTGCAGGCGGTCCGCGTGCTCGTCGAGGCCGCCCGTGGAGATCTTCCGACGGCGACGGTACGTCACGAGCGGCTGCTGGCCGGCGAGCGATGGCGGTGGCTGCCGCCCGAGCACCGGGCCGCGTACCTGCTCGACGTGGCCCGAATGTACGCCGCTACCGGGGAGATGGCTTGTGCGGGCCGGACGCTGCTCGAGGCGGAAGGCACCGCCCGCAGCGAGGTGCACGAGCGTCCGGCTGCCCGCGATCTGGTCGCCCTCGTGGCCGGCTCCACCACTGCCCCCGCTGCCCTGACCCGCCTCGCCGCAACCCTCCGCGCCACCTGATTTCCGTACAGATCTTGGACACTTACCGTTATGCGTGGCCGTGGCGGCGGCGTGACGCAGACCGGGCACATGTCCACCGACGCCCTGATGGAGTTGCTGCGCGGCGAGCGGTGCCGGTGTTAAGAAGGGGCCCCTTCTCTACCGCAGGCGTTAAAAGGGGGCCCTTCCTTACCCGCGCACCGCGCGGTAGAGGTCGAGGGTGCGGGCGGCGATGGCGTCCCAGGAGAAATGCTCGACGGCCCGTCGCCGGCCGGCCCGCCCCAGCGCCCCCGCACGGTCCGGATTCGCCAGCAGCTCGGTCATCCGCGCCGCCAGGTCGGCCTCGAAACGCGCCGGATCCACCGGCGTGCCGTCGCGGCCGGTCTGCTCGATCGGGACCAGCAGGCCGGTCTCGCCGTCGGCGACCACCTCCGGGATGCCGCCGGTGGCGGTGGCCACCACCGGCGTCTCGCAGGCCATCGCCTCCAGGTTGACGATGCCCATCGGTTCGTACACCGACGGGCAGACGAAGATGGTGGCGTGGGTGAGGATCTGGATCACCTCGGCCTTGGGCAACATCGACGCCACCCAGACCACCCCGGTACGGCGGGATCGCAGCTCGGCGACCAGCCCTTCCACCTCGGCGGCGATCTCGGGGGTGTCCGGGGCGCCGGCCAGCAGCACCAGCTGGGCGTCGGGCGGCAGGTCGCGGGCGGCGCGCAGCAGGTGCGGCAGGCCCTTCTGCCGGGTGATCCGGCCGACGTAGACCACGCTGGGCAGGGCCGGGTCGATGCCGAGTCGCGCCAGCACGTCGGTGCCCGGATCCGGGGCGTACTGCGCGGTGTCGATGCCGTTGTGGATGACGTGCACCCGGTCCGGATCCACTGAGGGGTACGCGGCCAGCACGTCGCGGCGCATTCCCGCGCTGACCGCCACGATCGCGTCGGCCGACTCGTACGCCGTCCGCTCGCACCAGGAGGAGAGCGCGTAACCGCCGCCGAGCTGCTCGGCTTTCCACGGGCGCAGCGGTTCCAGGCTGTGCGCGGTCACCACGTGCGGCACCCCGTACAGCAGCTTCGCGGTGTGCCCGGCCAGGTTCGCGTACCAGGTGTGGCTGTGCACCACGTCGCTGCCGGCACACCCGGCGGCCATCTCCAGATCCACGCCCATGGTGCGCAGCGCCGGGTTCGCGCCGGTCAGGCCCGTCGGTTCGGCGTACGCCCGCACCCCCGGCTCAGTGCGCGGCGCGCCGAAGCAGTGCACCCGCACCTCGGCCAGTCGGCGCAGCTCCCGGGCCAGGTACTCGACGTGCACCCCGGCGCCGCCGTAGACCTCCGGCGGGTACTCCCGGGTGAGCAGGTCGACGCGCAGCGGGGTGTCGGTCATGCCCGGCACCCTAGTGCAGCAGTGTGCCCGTACGAGTGGTGAAGTGGCACCGGGATGGATAGCGTTTTGCTCATGGCTGCCAAGGTGCTCGCGATCGTCCTGGCCGGTGGAGAGGGCAAGCGCCTGATGCCGTTGACCACGGACCGGGCCAAGCCGGCCGTCCCGTTCGGCGGGATGTACCGCATGGTCGACTTCGTCCTCTCCAACCTGGCCAACGCCGGCTTTCTGAAGATCGTCGTGCTGACCCAGTACAAATCGCACTCGCTGGACCGGCACATCACCAAGACCTGGCGGATGTCGACGCTGCTGGGCAACTACGTCACCCCGGTGCCCGCGCAGCAGCGCCGTGGCCCGTGGTGGTTCGCCGGATCGGCCGACGCGATCTACCAGAGCTTCAACCTGATCTACGACGAGCAGCCCGATTACGTGATCGTGTTCGGCGCGGACCACATCTACCGGATGGACCCGCGGCAGATGGTGGAGGATCACATCGCCTCCGGCGCCAGCGTGACGGTGGCCGGCATCCGGCAGCCGCTGTCCACCGCCGACCAGTTCGGCGTCATCGAGGTCGCCGAGGACGGCCGGCGGATCCGGGCCTTCCGGGAGAAGCCCACCGACGCGGTCGGCCTGCCCGACGCGCCCGACCAGATCTACGCCTCGATGGGCAACTACGTCTTCACCACCCGGGCGCTGATCGAGGCGGTCGAGCGCGACGCGGAGGACAAGACCA
Source organism: Micromonospora qiuiae (assembly GCF_016863555.1). GTDB lineage: Bacteria > Actinomycetota > Actinomycetes > Mycobacteriales > Micromonosporaceae > Micromonospora > Micromonospora qiuiae. Next base: position 48,679 of record NZ_BOPC01000038.1, read on the forward strand.
GCAAGCACGACATGGGCGGCAGCATCATCCCGATGCTGGTGGAGCGGGGCGAGGCGAACGTCTACGACTTCCGCGACAACGAGGTGCCGGGCAGCACCGACCGGGACCGGGGTTACTGGCGCGACGTCGGGACGCTCGACTCGTTCTACGACGCGCACATGGATCTGATCAACGTGCACCCGGTGTTCAACCTCTACAACTTCGACTGGCCGATCTACACCGAGCAGCCGCCGTACCCGCCGGCCAAGTTCGTGCACCAGTGGGGTGAGCGGGTGGGCCGGGCGGTCGCCTCGATGGTCTCGCCCGGCGCGGTGATCTCCGGCTCGCTGGTGGAGAACTCCATCGTCTCGCCGAAGGTGAAGGTGCACTCCTGGGCGCACGTGGACGGCTCGGTGCTGATGGAAGGTGTCGAGATCGGCCGACACGCGGTGGTGCGCCGGGCCATCCTGGACAAGAACGTCTACGTGCCCGAGGGCGCCGAGATCGGTGTTGACCTGGAACGGGACCGGCAGCGTTACACCGTCTCGGACAACGGCATCGTGGTCATCGGCAAGGGACAGAAGGTGGAGCCGTGAGCGCGAGGAGTGAGCTTGCGAGCCCCGCAGTCGCGAACGAAAGGCAGGCACCGTGAGCAATCATCCCCGGGCCGGCCAGCCCGCCGAGCCCGCCGACCTGGTCGACGTGCCCCGGCTGGTGACCGCCTATTACGCCGAGCATCCCGACCCGACCGACCCGGCCCAGCAGGTCTCCTTCGGCACCTCCGGGCATCGCGGGTCGAGCCTGCGCAACGCCTTCAATTCCGACCACATCCTCGCGGTCACCCAGGCGCTCTGCGACTACCGACGGGAGCAGGGGGTCGACGGCCCGCTCTTCCTCGGCCGGGACACCCACGCGCTCTCCGCCCCGGCGGCGGTGGACGCGCTGGAGGTGCTCGCCGCCAACGAGGTCACGGTGCTGCTGGACAGCCGGGACGGCTACACCCCCACCCCGGCGGTCTCGCATGCCATCCTCACCCACAACCGGGGCCGCACCAGCGGGCTCGCTGACGGCGTCGTGATCACCCCGTCGCACAACCCGCCGGACGACGGCGGGTTCAAGTACAACCCGACCCACGGCGGGCCGGCCGACTCCGACGCCACGAAGTGGATCCAGGATCGCGCGAACGCGATCCTCGCCGCCGGGCTCACCCAGGTGCGCCACATCCCGTACGCGCGTGCCCGTGCCGTCGACACCACCGGCAGGTACGACTTCCTCGGCGCGTACGTCGACGACCTGCCGGCGGTGCTCGACCTGGACGCGATCCGTGCCGCCGGGGTGCGCATCGGCGCTGACCCGCTGGGCGGCGCCAGCGTCGCCTACTGGGGTGAGATCGCCGACCGGCACCGGCTGGACCTGACCGTGGTCAACCCGATCGTCGACCCGACCTGGCGGTTCATGACGCTGGACGGCGACGGCAAGATCCGGATGGACTGCTCTTCGCCGAACGCGATGGCGTCGCTGATCGCCGTGCGCGCCGACTACCAGGTCGCCACCGGCAACGACGCCGACGCCGATCGGCACGGCATCGTCACCCCCGATGCCGGGCTGATGAACCCGAACCACTACCTCGCGGTGGCGATCGCCCACCTGTTCCGTACCCGTGATCGGTGGGGCCCGGCGGCCGCGGTCGGCAAGACCCTGGTCTCCTCCTCGATGATCGACCGGGTGGCGGCCGACCTCGGGCGTCCGCTGCTGGAGGTGCCGGTCGGCTTCAAGTGGTTCGTGCCCGGCCTGCTGGACGGGGCGGTCGGCTTCGGCGGGGAGGAGAGCGCCGGGGCGTCGTTCCTGCGCCGCGACGGCAGCACCTGGACCACCGACAAGGACGGTATCCTGCTCTGCCTGCTCGCCTCCGAGATCATCGGGGTGACCGGGCGTACGCCGAGCGAGCACTTCACCGAACTGGCCGACCGGTTCGGCGCGCCCGCGTACGCCCGCATCGACGCACCGGCCACCCGGGAGCAGAAGGCGGTGCTCGGCAAGCTCTCCCCGGAGCAGGTGACCGCCACCGAGTTGGCCGGCGAGCCGATCACCGCCACGCTGACCACCGCGCCCGGCAACGGGGCGCCGATCGGTGGTCTGAAGGTGACCACCGAGAGCGGCTGGTTCGCTGCCCGCCCGTCCGGCACCGAGGACGTCTACAAGATCTACGCCGAGTCCTTCCAGGGGCCCGACCACCTTGCCCGCCTGCAGGAGGAAGCCGAGAGCATGGTGGCGAATGTGCTCAGCGAGTCAGGGGCGCATGGATGATCGCCACCGCAGCCCGGATGCGTTCCACGATCTGCTTCAGATCCGCGTCGGTGAGATCGGCGTAGGTGGGCAGATTGAGGCCGCGCCTGCCGAGGTCCCTGGCGACCGGATGGTCGACCTGGCCGGCCCGGTAGGCCGGAAGCTCGGTGATCGGGACGAAGAAGGGCCGGGTCTCGACCCCTTCCCGGTCGAGCGCGCGGGCCAGGGCGTCCCGCGAGGTGGCGTCGCCTGGTGGGCCAACCAGGAACGAGGCCATCCACGGTGCCTTCCGGACCCGGGCGGAGACCGGCTGCGGGGACAGCAGGGGAACGTCCGCCAGTTGTGCCTCGTAGGCGGACACCACCCGCTCCCGCTCGGCGATGATTTCCGGGGCGCGCTCCATCTGGGCGCAGAGGAGGGCGGCGGCGACGTTGGTCATCCGGTAGTTGAAGCCGACCACCGGGAACCAGTATCGCCGCTGCGGGTCCATGCCCTGGTTGCGCAGCAGCCGCATGCGTGCGGCGAGTGCCTCATCGGAGGTGACAACGCATCCCCCTTCCCCAGAGGTAATGATCTTGTTGCCGAAGAAGGAAAAGGTGGTGAGATCGGCAAGACGTCCGGTCGGTTCGCCGTCCGACGTCGCACCGTAGGACTCGGCGGCGTCCGCGACCAGAAGCAGACCGTGGCGCCGGCACAGTTGCGCCAGTTGGCGGTAGTCGGCGGGATGGCCGTAGAGGTCGACGGCCACGACCGCGCGGGTCCGTGGGGTGATGGCCGCCCGCACCTGTTCCGGATCGAGGCACCAGGTCTCCGGCACCACATCCACGAAAACGGGACGGCTCCCGCAGTACGTGACCGCGTTGGCCGTGGCCACATATGTCAGGGCGGGGACGATCACCTCGTCGCCCGGCCCGATACCGGCCGCGGCGAGAGCCAGGTGCAGCGCCACTGTGCCGTTCGCGGTCGCCACCGCCGTCGCGGCGCCGCACTGCCGCGCGAACTCCTCCTCGAATCGGCGCAGGTAGGGCCCCTGAGACGAGATCCAGCCACTGCGCACCGCGTCCAGCGCGTAGCGCTCTTCCAGTTCTGACAAGCAGGGACGGGCCACCGGGAAACGCTGCATGGTCAACCTTTTCCGATCAAACTCGTGCCGAACGATGCCTGTGGGACAGGGCCGGGGCGGCCCGCCGCCACCCACTCCAGCAATCGCGCGTAGTCAGTCGCCGCATCTGTCCAGGTACGACCGGACAACCGGTCACCGGCTCGTCGTGCGGCGGCGGCGAAACGGTTGCGATCGTCCAGCACCCGCCGAACGGCGTCCGCGAGCGATTCCGCATCGCGTGCGGCGAAGACTGCTGCCTCTGCCCGGCAGAACTCCAGCTGGGCCAGGAGGGGAGGGGAGTCGGCACAGACGACCGGTAAGCCCCAACTGAACGCCTCGAGCACGGCGCCGCTCGCGGCCTCCCACAGTGAGGGCACCACGACCGCGTCCGCCCGTGAGTAGAGGCGGTGCAACTCGTCAAGCGTGACGAAGCCCGGGAACGACACCCTGCCTCGCAGGTCCGGTCGCGCCGCGCGGGCGAGCAGACGGCTGGCCTCCGGTTCGACCAGCGGCCCCGGACATACCAGCCGGCAGTCGGTGAGCCTTGCCATCGCTTCCAGCAGGGTCGAGTGGTTCTTGTGTGAGGCGGTCGAGGACGGATAGAGCAGAAGACCCGGTTCCGGTCGGGTGACAGCTTGGCGCGGCGCGGGTTGCAACGCCGGCGGCGGAATGAGCGCCACTTTCTCCGCCAGCTGCGGGAAAGCGGCCAGCACTTCCCGGTAGGGGTGTGGCCAGGACACGGCGACTGCCCCGGCTCGGGCGATGTTCTCTCGGACCACCGCGGCGAACCCGGGTGCCCAGAACTCCGGCTGAAGGTGACGTAGGTCGTGTACGACGACGACCGAGGCGCCGGTGGAGGCCGGGACGCAGTGAAACGGGTGCAGTACGACATCGGCGCGATCGGTGCGGGGACGACTTCTTTGGCGTACCGCGTTGGCCGTGCGTCGGACGGCCAGCGAGTAGCGGATGCGCGGCGGGGTCAGCCGCCGCAGGATCTGCCTGGAGCGGTTGTCGAACAGTAGCGGCCTTCTCGTTTCCGTCCACACGATCCGGTCCGTGCCGACACTTGCCCGCCAGGCGTCGATGGTTCCCGGTAGGACGGTCGCCTCGATGTCGTAGTCGGTCGCCTCCACCAGCCCGGAGAGCAGCCCGTAGGTGAAGGCCTCCAGACCGGCGGCGCCGCCGGGGCGGATCGGGGACGCGTCGACGAGCAGTCTCATCGGTCGATCCGGACGAGCCGGCCCATCCGCTCGTCCTCCAACAACTGGCGGTCGGCGTCCACCATGATGCGGACCAGGTCTCCGAACAGTGTCTTCGGTGCCCAGCCCAGGGTCCTGCGGGCTTTGGTGTAGTCACCGATCAGGGCGTCGACCTCGGCGGGCCGGAAGTACCTGGGGTCGATCATCACGTACTCCCGCCAGTCGAGTCCCACGTGCGCGAAAGCGGCTTCGACGAACTCGCGAACCGTGTGGCCTTCGCCGGTGGCGACGACGTAGTCGTCCGGCCGGTCCTGCTGTAGGGAGAGCCACATCGCCTCGACGTACTCGGGGGCGTAGCCCCAGTCCCGGACCGCGTCCAGGTTTCCCAGGTACAGCTTGTCCTGGATGCCGGCCTCGATCCGGGCCACCGCCCGGGTGATCTTTCTGGTCACGAAGTTCTCGGACCGGCGTGGGCTCTCGTGGTTGAAGAGAATGCCATTGGTGCAGTACATGCCCCAGGACTCGCGGTAGTTCACCGCGGACCAGTAGGCGTAAACCTTGGCGCAGGCGTACGGGCTGCGGGGATGAAAGGGTGTTTCCTCTCGTTGCGGAGGCGGCGTGGCCCCGAACATCTCCGACGAGGAGGCCTGGTAGAACCGTGCTCCGACGTTCGCTGCCCGCGTCGACTCGAGCATGTGAAGAGCGCCGAGACCGGTGATGCCGGCGGTGTATCCGGGGATGTCGAACGACACTCGGACGTGACTCTGCGCGCCGAGGTTGTAGACCTCGTCGGGTCGGATGTCGCGGATGAGGTTCGTCAACGATGCCGGATCGGAGAGGTCACTGTAGTGCAGGAAGAGCCGGGCGTCCGCGTTCCGTGGGTGAACGTCGATTCGATCGATGCGGTCGGTGTTGAAGCTTGAGGACCGCCTTTTGATTCCGTGCACGGTGTAGCCCTTGTCGAGCAGCAGTTCCGAAAGGTAACTGCCGTCCTGTCCGGTGATCCCGGAGATGAGCGCTACTCGCGACATGTGTGAAACCTCTCGTGATGCCGACTTCGGAGGCAAGGGGGGCCGCCATGCGGCTGCGGGCGTTGGATCTTCGCTCGGGTGATGCTTCGCTCTTTGTACAGCAAGAAGATGGGCCGGGTGCCTGTTTCACGTATCGCTGCAAGTAATTCCGGATCCGCGATCAGTGTTCTCACTTTCGCCTGACCGGTTTCGGGTGGCGCCGTGTCATTCGGTCGGCGCGCTCGTTCTAGAAACTGACGCATGGGCGCGATTGCGCCCGGGACGGACGGGGCGGGGCAACTGCATGGGCGGGAACGCGAGTACAGTTCGCAGCGCGGAGGCCGGCGCGGCCACCTCCCGGCACTCTGCTCACCAGGAGCAAAAGTCTCGACTGACCTGGTTGTTGCAGCTCTACCCCACCAGTCTGTTGGTTCTCGTCCCCTACGGCGTCCTGGTGGTTCCGATGGCGCTGCTGAACGGCAATCCGGAACTCTGGTTCATCGTCAAACTGCTGCTGCTGGCTCTGGCCGGCACGGTCGTTATCGAATTGGCGACTGCCCGCTGGCTGGGTAAGCGTTCCGATTGGCAGTCCGGTCTGGCTCGGGCCAACGCCGGGTACCCGCACCTCTATCTGCTCGCCCGAGCGACGACGATCGTCAGCATCATCGCCGACCTCATCGGCGGACTGGCGGGCCGCGGGTCCATCTTCGCCCAGGTCAGCGGCGAGGTGAATGTCTCTCCCGCAGTCGTCCTGACGTCCCTGTTCTCAGGTTGGCGGTACCTCGCGTTCGTGCTGCTGCTGGCGAGTCTGCTCGGCGGGCAGGCGCGGCGCCTGGGTGTTCTGTGGTGGACGACCGCTCTGCTGGCCACGCAGGTGGTGCTTGTCCTGATGACCGCGTTCTCCTCACCACTGATCAGTTACCTGTCCTTCATCCTCGGGGTGGGAGCCATCTGCGGCGTAATCCGTCCCCGCCTGGTGGTTGTTGCCGCAGTCGCGTTGTTCATGGCGTGGCCGACTCTTTACTCGGCCCGCAACGATGTGCGGACCGAAGGGGGCGTGAAGGTTTCCGAAGAGGTGACCGCCGCCGAACGCATTCGTTTCGATCTGCAGTTGACGCGGGCGAGCGCCTACGATGTGCCGGCTGCCGTGGATCATCCCGGCCTACCGGGGATTGTCCGCTACGGCCTGCTTCCCCGGGCTCTGGACGCCGAGCGGCCTCCCCTCACCACCGGTACGCGTATCAACGAATACCTCGGCGGCAGCTCCCACTCCGCCTACAACTTCCTCACCCTTGGCACGGTCTACTTCCTTGAGGGCCCCTGGGGAGTGGTGCTCTTCTATGGCGGTTGGGCACTCGTCGTCGTGCTGCTGTTACGGACAGGGGGCACGCCGGGGCCGGTGCGCCTGTCGCTCTTCGGTTTTGCCGTGGCCGGTCCGCTCATCTGGACGAGGACGTACCCGGAGAACGTGGTCGGGTTCCTGCAACACACCGTGGCCGCGTTACCGATCCTGCTGGTCCTGTTCCTTCTTCGGCCGCGCGAGCGATCGGCACCGTCAGGCAGCCGGGTGGCGGCCGACCGGTTCGACACGTGACGGCGTCAACGCCGACAATGTTCGGCCGTGTCCGTCGGGTGACCCGGCTCGGGGGCGAGGGCAGATTCGGTGCCCGCGCCCTGGCGGCCTTTTCGGTGAACGGACTGTCGAGCATCGGGAATCTCGTTGTCTCGGTCACCGTCGCCCGGGGTGAACCGCTGGCCCGGCTGGGGCAGTTCGCGCTGGCACTTTCCATCTACGTACTGGCCACCGGGCTGATCCGTACGAGCATCACGGAGGCGGTCCTCGCCCCACGGCCGGGATCGAGGCCGGCGGAGGTGGGGGCAGGAGCGGGACGGGCCTGCCTGGTCGGCTCGGTGACCGGCGGCGCGGTTGTCGTGGTCGGTGCGGTCCTCGGCTCTCCGTACCTCGTCATCGCCGGCCTGGCGCTGCCCGGCCTGGTGCTCTGCGACTACATCAAGGCGATAAACCTCGGCGTGGGCCAGACACGTGTGGCGTTGGTGCAGGAGTGCATCTGGACCGGTTGCAGCGTGGCCGCCGTACTGTCGGCTCTTCTCGCGCCCGTCGCTCCGGTCGTGGTCTTCGGCGCGTGGGCCGCCGCCGGAGCGCTCACCGGATTCGGGGTCGCCGTCCAGCAGGACTACCCGGTGCTGCCCCGATGGGGGCTCGACCGACACGACACCCGCGTCGCCGGTAACTTCGCCGCTCAATTCCTGGTCACGATCGGATCGTCACAGGTGGCGCTGAGCGCCCTGGCTGCGGCCGGCGGGGTCGTCGGCGTCTCGATCGTCGGTGCCATCGGGGCGGCTCGGACCATTTTCGGCCCGGTGACCCTCCTGATGGCCACCCTCTCATCGCTGATCGTGCCGTATCTCGCCCGGGCCCGACCGGTTACGCGCCGTGCTCGGCTACGTACGACCGGGCTGGTCAACGCGTTGGCGGTCGGTCTGATCGCTCCGGCGGCGCTCGCCGTGTGTCTGCTTCCGGACGGCATCGGTGAAGCCATGCTCGGCGCGAACTGGAGCGCCGCCCGACCGCTACTGCTCCTGCTGGCAGTCGAGGCCGTCCTGGCCCCCATCGCCACCGTCGGTTTCGCCGGACACCGCGTGCAGGGGGCGGCCGGTCGCGCGTTGCTGATCGGCTGCGTGCTGGGACCGATGCGGATCCTCCTGTTCGTCTCCGGCGGTGTCCTGTACGGAGCCCAGGGGGCCGTGGCAGCACTGGCCGTGCTGGCAGCGCTGACCGCCGCCTGCTGGTGGCTCAGTTATCTGACGGTCGATGCGAGCGGCGGACACTCCGCGGCTGGTCGGCCGAGCGGTACCACGGATTCCCCGGCGTGCTCGACCTACCGGGTGCTGGCGACCGTCGGCGCGTTCGAACCCGGATTCCGCGGCGGCGGTCCAGTCAGATCCGTCGCGTGGATCGCAGACACGCTGCCCGCCGACATCGAACTGCTGCTGGTGACAGCGGATCATGATCTCGGATGCGCAGAACCCTATCCGGAACTGTCCGGCCGATGGATTCGCCGTAACGACGAATGCGACGTCTTCTACCTGAGCCCGAAGAGCTTGCCGGGGTGGCTACGTGCCGCGCGCCGAATCCGGAGCAGGCCCCTCGACCTGCTCTACGTCAACAGTCTCTGGTCGCGCTATTCGATCGTCGCGATCCTGGCTGCCGCGTCCCGGCTCGTGCGCGTACGCGCGATCCTCGTCGCGCCCAGGGGGGAGCTTCTTCCCGGATCGCTCGGCCTGAAGCGGCCGAAGAAGCAAGCCTTCCTGCGGATCTGGGCACCGCTGCTGAAAAGGCTCGACGTGCGATGGCACGCGTGCAGCGAACTGGAGCGCGATCACATCAGAGCAATTTTTCCGTGGGCCCGGGTGCTGGTCGTCGGCAACCACGTCGACACAGCCGAGCCGCTGCCCCCGACCGGGCCGAACCCTGGGCCGTTGCGCCTCGTGTTCATCAGCCGCATCTCGGCATCGAAGAACCTGGCGCTCGTCCTGGCGGCACTGAGAGACGTCACCCAACCGATCGACTTCGACGTCTTCGGTCCCTTGCAGGACGCCCGATACTGGGCCACGTGCCAGGACCTGATGCGGCAACTGCCGTCCCACGTCCGGGTCCGGTACCTCGGTGCCCTGCCGCCCTCGGCCGTCGCCCCGACCTTCAGCCGGTACGACGCGTTCGTGTTTCCCACGATCGGCGAGAATTTCGGGCACGTCATCATTCAGAGCCTCGCCGCTTCCTGCCCGGTCATCTGCTCGGACCACACGCCCTGGAGCGAATTGATCGAGCGGGCGCGCGGCCTCGTGGTCCGGCCGTTGACCGCGACCAGCTTGGCGGCGAGTCTCGACCAGTTGGCCGGCATGTCACCGCAGGACCGGTTCCAGGCGAGACAGGAAGCGGGCGAGGCGTACCGGAAATGGCGGCTGCAGAACGCCAACCGCAACGTCCTCGACGAGGCGCGGAACTTCTGCTGAGGTGCTGGCCCTCAGACCCGGACGTCCTGCCGGGCCAACCGAACCGCGTCGCCGGTCGAGCGGTCGCGTACCGCCCGCATCGCGCCTATCATCTCCGGCCAGTCCGGCGGGCGGTAGCCGGTCGACGCCGCCAACGCATCCGCGCGCAACGACCGGTCACAGGCGAACTCGTCGCATGGCACCAGCTCACCACGCCAGCCGTACACGTCGGCGACCAGGCGGAGCAGTTCGTACTTCGAGATGGGGCGGGCGGCCACGTGGTAGAGCCCGGTCAGGTCCTCCCGGGGGAGGACGACCTCTCGTAGCAGTCGGGCGAACTCGACGGTCGTCACTCCGCTGTAGATGGCTCTGGTCCAGCCCCGTACCAGCCCTGACTGGCTGAGGAACCAGTCGACCAGCGAGCGGTTGGAGCTGAGCTCGTGCCCGACGATGGACGTACGGAGAGTCAGCGCGGGAGCCGCAACGGTTTCCCCCAGCAACTTCGACCGTCCGTAGAAGTCCGCCGGATCAGGCAGGTCGGTCTCGACGTAGCTGCCCCGGCCACCGGAGAACACACAGTCGGTGCTGATGTGGATCAGACGGCTTCCGATTCGGGCGCAAGCCTCCGCCAACAGGTGGGGGAAGAGCGCATTGATCGTCGCTGTCTGTACGGCGTCCTGCACGTCGGGGCGTTGTTTGATCACGCCGATGCAGTTGACGACCGCGTGCGGCCGGATGCTGTCGAGGATCTGCTGTACCTGTTCGAACCGAGCGGCGTCGACTCCCGGGGTGATCCGCGTGAGCAACCGGGCCGGATAGTGGTGGGCGTGCAGGGCGAGGTCCCGCGCGGTGCCGTGGACTTCGAGCCGTTCATCACTGCTCAGCTCACGCAGGAGCGTGTGACCGAGCATCCCGGTGACCCCGAGAACGAGGACGCGTTGGATCATCATGGCCTCTTGTTCCGGCGGGAAGTCCTGCCCCGCCGTGCCGCCTCGGTGAGCAGATCCGCGAGGATCCGCTCGTTGCTCGCCTCACTCATATGGGTCAGGTAGTACTGGCGGCCTGCTTGCCCCATGGCCCGTAGCTGATGCCGGGGTGTCGCCCTCGCCGATCGGATCACCGCCGCCAGGCCCGCTGGGTCCTCAGGCGGCGCCGCGAAGCCGGCTCGGGCGTCGTGGGTGATTCGTGCCGCGTCACCGGGCGCGCAGACGAGCATCGGTTGACCGCAGGCGAGGATCGACTGAATCTTGCTGGGCAAGGTGATCCGGAACAGTGGTTCGTCCGCCAGAGACACCAGGTGCAGATCGGCGGCGGCCATGCGGGCGGCCATCCGGTCCGGGGGAATCGGGTCGAGAAAATGTATGTTGCCCGGCCGATCTCGCATCGCCCGAGCCGTCAGATTGTCCTTCTCGACTCCGTCACCCACCAACAGCAGATGTACGTCTGGGAGGTCACGCAGCCAGCTCATGGCGTCGATCACGACATCGAGTCGCTGCGCCGCGCCGAGGTTGCCGCCGTACATCAGCAGGAAGTGCTCGTCGGTCAGACCCAACCGGGATCGCAGTCCGGGTTCTGGCTCGGTCGGCTGCATGATCTTCTCGTCAGCCCAGTTGTAGATCACCGAGACCTTGTCGGCCGGTACGCCCCGATCGATGATGATGTCCCGTAGCCCCGGAGCGGGCACCGTCACATGGTCGGCCCAGCGGTAGGACTGGTCGGTGAAGCGGCCCAGCGCCGCTTCCGCGAGGCGCCGGGTGAGGCCCTCGGTGAGGAACCCGGTCGCGAACACGTTGTCCGGCCACAAATCGAGGACCATCGTCACGTACGGTGTTCCCCAGCGCAGCCGGGCCGTCATGGCCGCGGCGGTCGCGGTCACCGGCGAGGAGTACACCAGGGCCACGTCCGCGTCGCGTAGCACGCGCCCGCCGAGCAGCGCGGAGGACGCGGCCCAGCTCACGTAGTTCACGGTCCGACCGAAAGCGGACCGGTCGTGGCTGGGGTAGAGCGGTGTGCGTACGACACGCATCCCGTCGTGTTTCTCGACGGTCCTGCGCCGGGCCGAGTAGCCCTCGTACACGACACCGCGGGGATAGTTCGGAACGCCGGTGAGCACCTCGACGGCGAAGCCTTGCCGGCGCAGCGATCCGGTGAAGCGTTTCGTGAGGGACGCGGGCTCCGGGGGGAACCACTGGCTGACCAGTGCGACCCGGTCCGCTCGTTCGCTGGCGCCGGTGTTCACGCCAGGGCCCCGACCGTGTGTGCATCAAGTTGGGCTCGGACCTCCGGCAGGGTCAACAGCAGTGCTTCGATCTCCGCAACGGTGAGACGTCGAGCGTTGTGCGAGTTGAAATCCGCCTGATCGCTTCGGTCGACATCACCCTCCTCGAAGTAGAGGGCGTAGTTGAGATCCCGGCTGTCCACCGGAATCCGAAGAAAATCCCCGCGGTCTTCGGCACGGGACATGTCCTCACGGCCGGCGAGCGTCTCGTAGAGCTTCTCGCCGTGCCGGATACCGAGAATGTTGAACTTGGCCGGCACGCCGAACAGGTTGCACAGGGCCGTTGCCAGATCCCCGATCGTGCAGGCGTCCGCCTTGCGAACGAAGATGTCCCCCGGGCGGCCGTTGTGGAACGCGTGCTCGACCAACCCCACCGACTGCTCCAACGACATCAGGAATCGGGTCATCTTCGGTTCGGTCACGGTTATCGGCACGCCGCGCCGGATCTGTTCGATGAACAGCGGTATCACCGAGCCGCGCGAATACATGACGTTGCCGTAGCGCACGATGCAGACCCGGGTCCGGGCGGTGGGATTGTTGCGAGCGTGCGCCTGGGCCACCTTCTCCATCAACGCCTTCGCCATGCCCATCGCATTGATCGGGTAGACGGCTTTGTCGGTGCTCAGCACCACCAGCGACTCGACGCCGTTGCGCTCGCAGGCGTCCACCACGTTCGCGCTGCCGAGCACATTGGTGCGGACCGCCTCTAGCGGAAAGAACTCGCAGGAGGGCACCTGTTTGAGGGCGGCGGCGTGGAAGACGAACTGGGTGCCCCTGCTGGCCTTGGCCACCGAGTCGTATTCGCGTACGTCGCCGACGTAGTAGCGGACGCGGTCGTCGCGGAGCTGGTGTCGCATGGTCTCCTGCTTGGACTCGTCCCGACTGAGGACCCGTACCTCCGCGGCGCCCGCCTGAAGGAGTCGGGAGACCATCGTCCGCCCGAAGGACCCCGTGCCGCCGGTGATCAGAAAACGCCGGCCCATGAGCGTGGACGTCACGGTAACTCCTGTTCTCCCCCAACTGCAAGGGGTAAGTGCGATCTCATCAAGCCAGACGATACGTCCGCATACATCCGCCGATGACGGAAAACGGGAAAACGGCGATAACCGATAGGAATGCGATCAGTTTTCATGCCACGCGCCGTTACCGGCGTTGATCATCCTCGTTTGGTCATGAGACAGCGCCCGTCGTCAGGCGGCGTCGGCTGCGGTGAAGGGGGCGGGCAATGACGCGGGTTATGACGGTGGTGGGCACGCGTCCGGAGATAATCCGGCTGTCCAGGATCATGAATCGACTCGACCGGACCGTGGAGCATGTCCTGGTGCACACCGGGCAGAACTGGGACCACTCGCTGTCCGATGTCTTCTTCACCGAACTGCGGCTACGGGAACCGGATCGATTTCTCAAGGTCGACACCTCGTCGCTCGGGCGGGTTCTCGGTGGCGTTCTCGTCGGTGTGGAGGAGGCGATCCGGGACGTGCGGCCGGACGCCCTGCTCGTCCTGGGCGACACCAACAGCAGCGTGGCCGCGGTGATGGCCCGTCGGATGCGGGTGCCGGTCTACCACATGGAGGCCGGGAACCGGTGCTTCGACCTCAACGTGCCGGAGGAGACCAACCGCCGGCTGGTTGACCACGTGTCGGACTTCAACCTGGTCTATTCCGAGCACGCACGGCGAAACCTGTTGGCCGAGGGCCTGCATCCGCGCCGGATCCTGCACACCGGCTCGCCGATGCGCGAGGTGCTCGATTTCTATCGCACGGACATCGAGTCATCGCGAATCCTGGAGCGCCTTGAGCTTGCGCCACGCGGCTATTTCGTGGTCAGCGCGCATCGGGAGGAGAATGTCGACAGCGTTGAGCGGCTGCGTCGACTGCTCGACTGCCTGTCCGCAGTCCGGCGGATGTGGCAGCTGCCGGTGCTGGTATCCACCCACCCGCGTACCCGTAAGCGGCTCGAGTCGCTGACCGGTGGGATGCTCGACCTCGACGGGATCGCCTTCCATGAACCATTCGGCCTCTTCGACTACGTGCGGCTGCAGACCCAGGCGCGCTGCGTGCTCTCGGACAGCGGCACCATCAGCGAGGAGGCCGCGATCCTCGGCTTTCCTGCCGTCACGCTGCGGGACTCGATGGAGCGGCCGGAAGCGCTCGACGCGGGCGGCATCATCATGACGGGTCTCGATCCGGAAGGGGTGGTCGACGCCGTCCGAGTGACGATCGACCAGGTCGCGGCAACTGGCGTGCCCTGCCCGGCGGACTACCAGGTCCCCGATACCTCTCGTCGCGTCGTCGGCTTCATTCTCTCCACCGTGCGCCGGCATCACGACTGGGCCGGCATCCGCAGATGATCGACGCCGGCCGCCGGCGTGATCGATGCCAGCCGTCGGCTGCCGGCCTGGGGCCGGCGTGCCGACGTCTCACCGGGCTGGCACGCCCTTGACCACCGCACCAGGGGGGACGTCCCGGGTCACGCACGCAGCCGCGCCCACCACGGCACCGCTGCCGACCGTCAGTTTCGGCAGGACGACCGCTGCGGAGCCGACCATGGCAGCCTCCTCCAAGCGGCAGTAGCCGGAAATCGCAGCGAGCGGGTTCACGGACACGAAGTCATCGAGCCGGTTGTCGTGGCCGACGGCGCAGTTCTGGTTGAGGTGCACGTGCCGTCCGAGGACGACGTTCGTGGTGACGCGCGCGCCGCCGGCGGCGACCAACCCCTCGGCGAAGACACAGTCCGCCCCGATCTCCGCGTTCGGATGCACGAGGCTGGCGGCGGCCAGCCCGTATCCCCGGATCGCCTCGTCCGTGCGTCGCCGCCGGCGTGGATCGCCCACACCCAGCGCGATGTACGTGTCAGACGGCAACTCCGCCAGCAGTCGGATCGGACCGAGAAGCCGGGCGCCCAGCCGATGTACCAGCTTCAGGTTGCTGTCAACGGGGTGGTCATCGACGAAGCCGAGGACGTGCCAGAACGAGCTTTCGCCGCCCCGGGCGTTGATCGCTCGTACTATTCCGAAGATCTCTCGGGCCATGCCTCCGGTGCCGACGATCACCAGATCGCTCGGTCGGGTGGTGGCCTCAGCAGTGGTCATCGTCGCTCCGATCGGATTCACCCCCAGGTGCCCGTCGACCATCTGGTTCATCAGCCCGCCGGTGTGCCAGAGGGCGACGGGGGCAGACTCAGTCGGGCGCCCACCAGGGCCGCGGTGAGGCGTGGTTGGAATCGATAAGACGGTCGTCATCCGACGGGGACCCTCGCCGGTGGCACCCCAACCTTCGCTCGCAACAAGGCCGCGAAGCGGGCTCGGGACAACGCCATGGTCAGGCGATGGTCGTCGATCGTGACCTGCTGGAACCCCAACGATTCGTAGATCCGGCGCGCGGCACGGTTGTCCTGGTGCACCGTCAGCGTGATCTCGTCGAGCGCGAGTCGGTCGAACGCCCATCGACAGACCATCGTGCTGGCCGCCCGGCCGACGTCTCGCCCGTACTGTTCGGGGTCGACGAACAGGTAGAACTCGGCCGTGCCCGGACCGGTCGGAATGAGCCCGGTCATGCCGACCGGCCGGCGGCCGAGCCCTTCGATGACCACCAGGTCGTGACGATCAGGGTTCTGGCGGACCTGATCGAACCACGCGCTGGTCGACGCCGGGGTGACTTCCTCGATCCGGGTGTGCAGCCGCGTGCGGGGGTCATTCATCCAACTCACCCGGCGGTCGAGGTCGCTGGTCCGCAGCCGCCTCAGGGTCAGCCCGTCGAGCGTCGGATAGGTCCGCTCGGAGTCCAGGGGTTCTCCCAGTTCGTCGGGGATGACGACGACATCCCGACGACGGATGACCCGAACCAGCGTGCGCCAGAGGATGAGCAGATCGGTGCGAAGCGAGGCGTTGGTGACGTACTCGACGTCGACGCGGAGATGCTCATCCCATCCCAGGTGGTTGCGCCCGCTGACCTGGGCCAGCCCGGTGATGCCCGGCCGCGCGACGTGACGCAGCCGTTCGCTCTCCCGGTAGTGGGGCAGGTAGCGGGTGAACAGCGGTCGAGGTCCGACCAGGGACATGTCTCCACGTAGCACGTTGACCAGTTGGGGCAGCTCATCCAGGCTGGTGGTGCGCAGGAATCGGCCCAGCGGAGTGAGGCGCTGCCGGTCGTTGCGCCCTGCGGATGGTCCGTCCTCGGCCGGCCGCATGGTGCGGAACTTGAGCAGATCGAAGGAAGCCTCGCGGTGCCCCAGGCGGGACTGCCGGTAGATCGCCGGTCGCCCGTCGGACAGCCAGATCGCCATGGAGATCGCGACGAAGACCGGAACGGCCAACAGCAGCAGTACGCTGCCGCAGAAGAGGTCGACACACCGCTTGACGGCATTGAGACGCCGGATGCGTCGTTGCTCCGCAGTGGAGAGCCGGTCGCTCTCGATCTGCGCGAGCGGTCTGGCGGGAATATTGTGCCTAATCAAGGCCAGCCCCCGGAACCATCGTGTTCCGATATCCAGCCGACGTCAGTAGGATGTTCATGAAAGCATCTCCGCTCTGTGCCGCTGACGGGCGATCAGCCCATTGGCCGAATCGGCCGTTCGGTCCTGTCCGGCGGGCCGGAACCCTGTTCTAGCAGGCGAAACCTGTTTTTGTTTATCAAACGGACAGAAAGCGCGCAAAGTGCGCCGGGATTATTCCTCGGCCCACAGTCAGGACCGCTGCCGCAGGAAATTCTCGACCTCGTCGGTGATCCGGGCGATTTGCTGCTCGTTCAGCGACGTTCCGCTCGGCAGGGTGAGCCCTCGGGCGAAGAGTTGGTCCGCGGCACCGGTCAGCCGGGCCTCGGCACCGGCGAACAGGGGCTGCCGATGCATCGGTTTCCACGCCGGCCGCGTCTCGATGTCGGCCTGGGCGAGGTGGCTGGCCAGGTCCGCAGCCTGCCAGCCGCTGAGGTGCGGGTCGACGGTGATCACCGTGAGCCAGCAGTTGGTGCCCGGGTCGCTGTCGGCCAGCACCTCGACGCCGTTCACCGGGGCGAACAGCTTCGTGTAGTGCTCTCGAATTCGACGTCGACGCGCGAGCAACTCGTCCAGCCGGGCGAGTTGGGCACGGCCGACCGCCGCCAGGATGTTGCTGAGCCGGTAGTTGAAGCCCATCTCGTCGTGCTCGTGGTGGGCCGCCGGGATGCGGGCCTGGTTGGCCCGATGGCGGGCCCGGGCGATCAGTTGCGCGTCGTGTGACAGCAGCATCCCGCCGCCCGAAGTGGTGATCATCTTGTTGTGGCTGAAGGAGAGCACCCCCGCGTCGCCGAAGGAGCCGGCACAGCGTCCCCGGTACGTCGAGCCCAGGGCCTCCGCCGAGTCCTCGATCACGGCCAGATCCGCCTCCCGACACAGGGCCAGCAGGGGGTCGTAGTCGACACACGAGCCGAACATGTCGACCGGCATCACCGCACCGATCCGCCGTCCGGCCCGGTGCAGGTCGGCGATGACCTCGCCCAACAGGCCGACGTCGACATTGCCGGTGGCCGGGTCGCAGTCCACGAAATAGGGAGTGGCACCGGCGTGGAGCACGGCGTTGGCGGTCGCCACGAAGGTCACGGTGGGCACCAGCACCAGCTGCCCCGGCCCCACACCGCAGGAGAGCAGCCCCAGGTGCAGGGCGGCGGTGCCCGAGTTGAGGGCGAGAGCGTACGGCACGCCGACCCGTCGGGCGATCTCCTGTTCGAAGGCGTCCACCTCCGGACCGAACGGCGTCGCCCAGCCGCTGCGTAGCGCACGCAGGACCGCAGCCTCCTCGGCCGGTCCCACGTCGGGTGCGGACAGGTGGATGGGCGCGCGCACAGGCATGGAAACTCCTCGCAGCGAATCGGTCGCCTACGCAGCACTAAACGACCCGACCACCAGGGAGTTTCGCCATTTTCGCGAGCAGCTGTCCATTTTGTCAGTGTTGCTCGTCGGCTTGGCTGGTCATGTCGACCGGACCGCCACCGCGATCACTACCAGTCGTCTCCTGCGGCCAACCGGTTGCTGAGCAACGTCGCCATCGGCAAGCTCTCTCCGTCCCGACCGCCTCGACCGACCACCAGGGGCGGTGGTGACGGCTCGGGCCGAGCGCCGAACAGCCGGGCAGCCAGGCTGGCGGGCACGGTCAGCAGGAAGTAGCGGCCCGCGATGTCCACCGCGCGGGTGTGGGCGCGGTCGATGTACCAGCCGGTGAGGTGGGTGCGGTAGCGACGGTGCCCGTCGTAGGACACCGCCACGAGCCGCCTGGTGCGCAGACCTCGCCGAAGGGCCTGCTCCGCGAACCGGGCCACCAACTCCGCCGCCTCAGCCTGCTCGACCGCGCGCTGTCGCGCCTCGGCCGCGGCGTGCGCCCGAACCGCATGCTGCCGTCGTTCCCGCCATGCTGGGCCGTCGTCCGTCACATGTGCCACGGTACTGGCAACCACGCCGCCCGCTGTCCGGACCGGCGCGGCCCGGTCAGCTGCGTCGATCCGTCAGCGGGCGGAGCTTCTCAGGCCAGGCCGGCGCGGCGTAGGGCCTCGGCCATCGCGTCGTTGACCGGGGCGCGCTCACCCTGGCCCTGCCGTCGGGGCTGCCCACCGCGCGAAACCCGGTCCGTCCCGCGTCCGCCCCGCTCGGCGCGCTGCCCGCCACCGGCCTGGCCACGCTGTCCACCCCTCGTGCCGCCACCGGCGTCGCGGTCGCGCCGAGCACCCGTCTCGGGCGTTCGGCCGCCGGCCGGGGCGTCGTCGTCCAGCCGCAGGGTCAGCGAGATGCGCTTACGCGGTACGTCCACGTCCAGCACCTTGACCTTCACCACGTCGCCGGACTTCACCACCTCGTGCGGGTCCTTGACGAAGGTGCGCGACATCGCCGACACGTGCACCAGTCCGTCCTGGTGCACCCCGACATCCACGAACGCGCCGAACGCGGCGACGTTGGTGACCACGCCTTCGAGGATCATCCCGGGCGTGAGATCGCTGATCTTCTCGACGCCCTCGACGAAGGTCGCCGTCTTGAACTCCGGCCGCGGATCGCGGCCCGGCTTCTCCAACTCGGCGAGAATGTCGGTGACGGTGGGCAGGCCGAAGGTGTCGTCGACGAAGTCGGTCGCGCGCAGCCCGCGCAGGATGCTGCTCTTGCCGATGATCGACCGCAGGTCCTGGCCGGTCGAGGCGAGGATGCGGCGCACCACCGGGTACGCCTCCGGGTGCACGCTGGAGGAGTCCAGCGGGTCGTCGCCGCCGGGGATGCGCAGGAAGCCCGCACACTGCTCGAACGCCTTCGGCCCGAGCCGGGTCACCTTCCGCAGGTCGGCCCGGGTGCGGAACGGCCCGTTGGCGTCCCGGTGCAGCACGATGTTCTCGGCCAGGCCGGCGCCGATGCCGGAGACCCGGGTGAGCAGGGGAGCCGACGCGGTGTTGACGTCCACACCGACGGCGTTGACGCAGTCCTCCACCACGGCGTCCAGCGACCGCGACAGCTTCACCTCAGACAGGTCGTGCTGGTACTGCCCGACGCCGATCGAGCGCGGGTCGATCTTGACCAGTTCGGCGAGCGGGTCCTGGAGGCGGCGGGCGATGGAGACCGCGCCGCGCAGCGACACGTCCAGTCCGGGCAGCTCCTGCGCCGCGTACGCGGAGGCGGAGTAGACCGAGGCGCCGGCCTCGGAAACCACGATCTTGGTCAGCTTCAGCTCGGGGTGCCGCTTGATCAGGTCGCCGGCCAGCTTGTCGGTCTCCCGGCTGGCGGTGCCGTTGCCGATGGCGATCAGCTCGACGCCGTGCGCCGCGGCCAGCGTGGCGAGGGTGTGCAGGGAGGCGTCCCACTGCCGGCGCGGCTCGTGCGGGTAGATGGTGTCGGTGGCGACCACCTTGCCGGTGGCGTCCACCACGGCCACCTTCACCCCGGTACGCAGGCCCGGGTCCAGCCCCATGGTGGGCCGGGCGCCGGCCGGCGCGGCGAGCAGCAAATCCCGCAGGTTGGTGGCGAAGACCCGGACCGCCTCCTCCTCGGCCGCCTGCCACAGCCGCATCCGCAGGTCCGCACCGAGATGGATGAGGATGCGGGTACGCCACGCCCAGCGCACCGTATCGGCGAGCCACTTGTCGGCGGGCCGCCCGGCGTCGCTGACCCCGAACCGGCCGGCGATGGCGGCCTCGTACCGGGTCGGGCCGGTGACCGGCGCGTCAACGTCGCCGTCGGGCTCCGGATCCATGGTCAGGTCGAGCACGCCCTCCTTCTCGCCCCGGAACATGGCCAGGATCCGGTGCGAGGGCAGTCTCGGGTACGGCTCGGCGAAGTCGAAGTAGTCGGCGAACTTCGCGCCGGCGCTCTCCTGTCCCTCGCGTACCCGGGACACCAGCCGGCCCCGCGACCACATCTGTTCGCGCAGCGTGCCGATCAGGTCGGCGTCCTCGGCGAACCGCTCGATCAGGATGGCCCGCGCCCCGTCCAGCGCGGCGGCGACGTCGGCCACCCCCTTGTCGGCGTCGACGTAGCCGGCGGCTGTCTCGCGCGGGTCGCGCGTCGGGTCGCCGAGCAGCGTGTCGGCGAGGGGCTCCAAACCGGCCTCGCGGGCGATCTGTGCCCGGGTCCGCCGCTTCGGCTTGTACGGCAGGTAGATGTCCTCCAGGCGGGACTTGGAGTCGGCCGCCATGATCTGCGCTTCCAGGGCCTCGTCCAGCTTGCCCTGGGAACGGATCGACTCCAGCACCGCCGCCCGACGCTCGTCCAGCTCGCGCAGGTAGCGCAGGCGCTCCTCCAGGGTGCGCAGCTGGGTGTCGTCGAGCAGCCCGGTGGCCTCCTTGCGGTAGCGCGCGATGAACGGCACGGTGGCGCCGCCGTCGAGTAGCTCCACGGCCGCGTGTACCTGGCGCTCGGCGATGCCGAGTTCCTCGGCGATGCGCTGATGAACAGTGAGGGTCACGTCTTCGCTCCGCCTTCTGATGTGGGTTACGTGGTGCATTCTGCCGGGCTACCGTGGCGATCATGGAAGCACCTGTGGAGCCGCGGGCACGGCGGCTCTTCGGCGGCAGCGCTCGGACCCTCGGCGATCTCGCGACCAGCCCGTTCCGCGCCGACCGGGACCGCATCGTCGGCTCGCCGTTCTTCACCCGGCTGGGCGGCGTCACCCAGGTGGTCAGTCCGGGCGGGTCCGGGCTGCTGGTGCACAACCGGCTCACGCACAGCCTGAAGGTAGCCCAGGTGGCTCGGGCGATCGCCGAACGGCTCACCGCCGACGGGTCGCAGCGCGACCTGATGGAGAAGCTGGGCGGCTGCGACCCGGACGTGGTGGAGGCCGCCGCGCTCGCCCACGATCTCGGCCATCCACCCTTCGGGCACCTGGGGGAGCGGGTGCTGGATCGGCTCGCCCGGCACCGGCTCGGCCTGGCCGACGGGTTCGAGGGCAACGCCCAGTCGTACCGCATCGTCACCTCGACCGAGATCCGTGGCGCGGCCACCACCGGCCTGGACCTGACCGCGGCGGTGCGGGCGGCGATGCTGAAGTACCCCTGGACCCGACTCGACCATCCCGACCCGCATCCGCGCCTGATGGACCCGCCGCCGCGCGGAGCCACCGCGCCCTTCGACGACCCGGACAGCGGCTCAACGAAGTTCGGGGCGTACCGCACCGAGGTGGACGACCTGCGGCAGGCCCGGGCCCCGTTCGTCGGACGGGTCGCCGACTGGCAGCAGACCGTCGAGGCGTCGGTGATGGACACCGCCGACGACATCGCGTACGCGATCCACGACGTGGAGGACTTCTACCGGGTCGGAGTGCTCCAGCAGGGCGCGGTGGCCGCCGAGTTGATGGCCTGGCAGCGTGAGGGGGCGAGCCTACGCAGCATCACCGACGCGGCGCTGACCACCTCGGCCCGCCGGCCCGGCGCGGCGATCGAGCGGCTGCGCCGCCAACTGCACGGCAAGGACGGCTGGATCGCCGACGACGACGCGTTCGCCGCCGCCGTCGAGCATGTCCGCGGGGAACTGGTGGAGGGGCTGCTGGCGCTGCCGTTCGACGGCTCGATCGAGGCTGAGCAGTACGTGACCCGCTTCTCCGCCCGCTGGACCACCCGGTTCGTCGACGCGATCACCGTCGTGGAGCAGCCGTCGGTGCGCTCCGGGCACGTGCTGCTCGGCCCGGCGCAGTGGCACGAGGTGCAGGTGCTCAAGTTCGTGCACCACCGGTTCGTGCTGGCTCGCCCCGACCTGGCGCTGCACCAGCGCGGTCAGGCGCGGTTGCTCGGCACCCTGGTCGAGGCGCTGCTGGAGTGGCTGCTCGACCCGGAGGAGGAGTCCCGGCTGCCCCGGCGGCTGCACGACCTGGTGGAGTTGGCCGAGGCGGAGTTGCATCCGCGTACCCCGGACCGGATCGGCAAGGCCCGCGGCCGGGCCATCGTGGACTTCGTGGCCCAACTGACCGACGGCCAGGCGGTGGCGATGCTGGATTCGCTCTCCGGCCGCTCCGGCGCTCTCTGGACCGACGCGTTCGTGCTGTGACGACGTACCCCGGCACCAGCCGACGGTCGTCCGCTGGACCCGGCGCGGCCCGGTAACTGGGCACCCCACCATGGGTGCTTCGTCCTGATCGGAGTCAGCGCTGGCTCCCGAGAAACTCCGGTGCGGTCGCATGGCCCTCGGCGCAGATTCCGTCCCGGCGCAGCGTCGTACCGACGGTGGCGACCAGGATCGACAGGTCGAGTCGGAAGCTGCGGCGCTCCACGTACTCGACGTCAAGCGCGAGTCTGTCGTCCCAGTCGAGGCTGTTGCGCCCGCGCACCTGCGCCAGACCGGTGACACCCGGGCGAACTAGGTGCCGCCGCGCCTGAGTGGGCGAATAGCGACTGAGGTACTGGGGGAGCAGCGGCCGAGGCCCGACGAGGCTCATATCCCCGCGCAGGACATTCCAGAAAGTGGGCAACTCATCCAGGCTGGTGGCGCGCAGCCAACGACCGAGCGGGGTGAGTCGATCGGCGTCACTGATCAAATCGCCGTGTGGCTCGCGCATGGTGCGAAACTTGACCAGCTCGAATGGGCGTTCGTGTAGCCCGATGCGGCACTGCCGGAACAAGACTGGTCGCCCCAGCCCTACGGCGACTGCCGCCGCTACCACAACCATCACCGGTGCCGTCAGCAGCAGTAGCGCGGCCGCCAGGACCACGTCCACGAATCGCTTCACCTGATCATCCGGTTGGGCGTGTCGGGGCTGGCGTACGGGCGCAGCAGGCGAGGGTGTGGACAAGATCCGACCTCCGTCCAAGTCAAACGGTCATTCCTCACAGAAGGTTTGTATCAGGTGCAATGCTCGCGTACCGGGGAATATCGGCACACCGCCGGGAACCGGGGCGACTGCTTCGGGTGTGATTCAGCGAGCCGGCACGCCCTTGACCACAACGTTCGGCGGGACGTCGCGTACGACGCAGGCGCCGGCTCCTACCGTTGCCCCGGCACCGATCTGTAGCCGGGGCAGCACCACGGCGCCCGCTCCGATCAGCACGGAGGTGCCGAGGCGGCAGTCGCCGGAGACGGCGGCGAGCGGGTGCAGCGACACGTGGTCGCCGACAACGCAGTCGTGGGCGAGGGTAGCGTTCTGGTTGACGTGCAGGTGCCGCCCTGCAGTGACGTTGGTGGTGATTCGGGCGCCGGCAAACACCACCAGGCCCTCGGCTGCGTTGAGATCGGCACCCACGGTGGCGTCCGGGTGTACGAGACTGGCTGCGGGCAAGCCGAGCGCGTCGACCCGGGTGTCCACGGCTCGCCGGATGGTGGGATCGCCCAGTCCGAGCGTGACATGGGTCTGCGGCGGCAGGTCGTGAAGCACTGCCAGCGTGCCGAGGTACGGGCCTCCGGTCGCCTCGGCTCGCTTACGGTTGATCTCCGAGGGCGCGTCGTCAACGAAGCCGACCAGCCGCCAGGCCGGCCGGCCGCTCGCCTCGTTGACGGCCGCCACGAGTTGGGCGATCTCCCGACCGTGACCACCGCAGCCGATGATGACGAGGTCGATGGTCATCCTGATCTGTCACCTCGCAGGGCCCACCGGCGCGACCCAACCGCACCGCACTGCTCTGACAAGGAGGTCAACGAGGTGACCGTGAACGGGTGTCGCCCTGATGGAGGCAAACTCGCCCATTCACCTGGTTGTGCGTTGCTAGACCTGGTCGGCGAACTTCCTCAGGCGACCGCCTGCCACCAGCCGTCAACCGGCGGCGGATCGTCGACCACCACCCGCTCGCCGGGGCGCGGCACGGCCAGCCGGACGTCGCGCGCCTTGGCCTCGGCCCAGAGCCGGTCCACCGGCTCGGACCAGTCGTGCAGGGCGAGGTTGAACGTGGCCCAGTGCACCGGCAGGAACAGCCCGCCGCGCAGGTCCAGGTGGGCGGTGACCGCCTCCTCCGGGAACATGTGGATGCCCGGCCAGGCCCGGTCATAGGCGCCGATCTGCATCAGCGTCACGTCGAACGGGCCGTGCTCCGCGCCGATCTCGGCGTACCCCTCGAAGTAGCCGGAGTCGCCGGTGTAGTAGACCCGGCGCTGGCGCCCGGCCACCACCCAGGAGCTCCACAGGGTGCCGTTGCGGCGCAGGCCGCGGCCGGAGAAGTGCTGGGCGGCGGCGCAAGTGATCTCCAGGTCGGCCACCCGGTGGGTCTGCGACCAGTCCAGTTCGACGATCCGGTCGGCCGGCACGCCCCAGCGGTCGAGGTGGGCGCCGATACCGAGCGGCACCAGGAACGGCGCCGACTGCCGGGCTGTCAGCTCCCGCACCGTGGCCATGTCCAGGTGGTCGTAGTGGTCGTGTGAGATCAGAATCGCGTCGAGCCGGGGCAGTTCGTCGAGGCGTACCGGCGGCTCGTGCAACCGACGCGGGCCGACGGCCGCCGAGGGCGAACACCTATCGCTCCACACCGGGTCGAGCAGCACCCGCCGGCCCTCGATCTCGACCAGTGTGGTGGCGTGGCCGTACCAGACGACGTTGAGCTCGCGTGCCGGATCGACATCGGGCGCCGGGGTGGGCCGGACCAGCGGCACCGCGACGCTCGGCCGCCGCTTCTGCTTGCCGAAGATCAGTTCCCGGAGCAGGTTATGGTCGGCGGCCGGGGCCATCGCCCGGGTGGTCGCCCGGTTGTGGAACGTGCCGTCGCGGAACTGCGGTGACCGGGCGGCCCGTTCGGCCCGCGCGCCGGCCAGCCGGCCGCCGAGGGCAACCGGAATGTCCCGGGCCGCCCAGGCCAGGCCGGCCAGGCTGGCCAGGCCGGCCAACGCGGCCAGGCCGGCCAGCGACCCACTTATCCGTCGGCCGGTGGTCGGCCGCTCCGGCTCCCTCGGCGCCCGCATGATTCCCCCTCAGCTTCTTCCGGCACCACGTTAGTCGCCTCAGCCGCCGTTGCTGGGCCGGTAGGGGCGGGCGCGGTGCGTGGTGCCGGCGCCGCCGAGCCCGGCGGTCAGGTCCAGGAACCGCCGCCCCAGCCGGGCCCGGGCCTGCACGGCGGGGTGGGTGGCGCCGAAGTCGTCCGCGCCGGCCTGGCCGTCGGCGAAGAGGGCGTACGTCACCAGGGGCGCCCCGGCGGCGTCGAAGATCACTCCGGCCTCGTGCCGGGCGTCGGCGAACCAGCCCGCCTTGGTGGCGATCCGGGCCCGCTCGGCCGAGGACATGTCGCGCCGGATGCCGTCGGTGAACGCCACCGGTGAGCGCAGCATCCGCAGCACGACCTCCGTCGAGGCGGGGGAGAGCAGCGCGCCGCCGACGAGCGCCCGGAGCAGGTCATGGGTCTCCCGTGGCGTGCTGGTGCCCAGGAAGAACCGGTTCGGGTTGGCGACCGGCTGCACCTGGGTGTTGGGGAAGCCCTTGGCCACCAGGATCTGGTTGAGCTCGGCGGCCGGGCAGACCAGCCCGCACAGCCGTACGGCGGTGTCGTCGGAGACGGTCAGCAGGTTGGCCAGTACGTGCCCGAGGGTGACCGAACTGGGGTAGGCGCCGTCCAGGCTGAAGATGCCGTCGCCACTCGGCACGATGATCCCCGCCGTCACCTCCACCTGATGGTCGAGCGTGAGCAGGCCGCGGTCGACCTTGTCCAGCACCGCGACCGCCACGGCGATCTTGTTGACGCTGTACGCCTCGATCCGCCGGTCCGCCGACTCGCTCACCGCTTCCACCGGGTCACCGCCGGACGGGCCGGTGAGGCTGACGTACGCCTGCCAGTTTCCCCCGGCCCGGCCGCTCTCCCAGCGGTAGGCGGCCCCGATGCGTGCCGCGATCCGCTCAGGGTTGCCGCCGGCCTCCGCCCCGGCGGCCTCCGCCCCGGCGGCCTCCGCCCCGCCGGCCGGTGCGGCGCGGCCGGGGTCAGCGGCGGCCGGCACGGCCGTGCCGAACACGGTGCCGGCCGTGGCCACGGTGCCCAGACCGAGCGCGGTCCTGCGGTTCAACCGGATCGTCAACTGTCTCTCCCATCGGTCCTGACGGTGTCCTCGCAGACACCCTAGACCGACAGATCGAAAATTGTGCTCCCCTCGATGCGTTCACGGGGCGAGGACGACCTTGACGCAGCCGTCCTCCTTGCGCTGGAACATCTCGTACGCCTGCGGGGCCGCAGCCAGCGGCAGCCGGTGGGTACGCAGGTCCGCCACGCCGAGCGGGTCGGCGTCGTCGGCGAGCAGCGGGATGATCTCGTCGGTCCAGCGGCGGACGTGGCACTGGCCCATCCGCAGCTGGATGCCCCGGTCGAACATCTCCATCAGCGGCAGCGGGTCCACCTCACCGCCGTACACCCCCGAGACGGAGACCGTGCCGCCGCGTCGGACGGCCTTCATCGCGGCCTTGAGCACGACCAGCCGGTCCACCCCGATTTTGTCGATCATCGGTTGGGCGAGTTTGTCGGGCAGCAGTCCGGCGACGGTCTGGGCGGCCTTGCCCAGCGGCGCGCCGTGTGCCTCCATGCCGACCGCGTCGATCACCGCGTCCGGCCCGCGCCCGTCCACCAGGTCGATCAACGTGCCGGGCACGTCGTCGAGTTGGGAGACGTCGAGCACCTCCACGCCGTGCCGGCGGGCCATCGCCAGCCGTTCCGGCACGAGGTCCAACCCGATCACCCGCTCGGCGCCGAGGTGCCGGCCGACGCGGGCGCAGAACTGGCCGACCGGGCCGAGCCCGAAGACGGCCAGGGTCCCGCCGCGCCCAGTGTCGGCGTACTTCACGGCCTGCCAGGCGGTGGGAAGGATGTCGGAGAGGTAGAGCCACCGCTCGTCCGGGCCGTCGTCCGGCACCTTGACCGGGCCGAACTCGGCGTACGGCACCCGCAGGTACTCCGCCTGGCCGCCGGGTACGGCGCCGTACAGCGAGGTGTAGCCGAACAGGGCGGCGCCCTTGCCCTCGGCGGTGACCTGGGTGGTCTCGCACTGCGCGTACAGCTGCCGCTGACACATCCAGCAGCTGCCACAGGCGATGTTGAACGGCACCACCACCCGGTCGCCCGGCTTGATCCGGGTCACCCCCGGGCCGACCTCCTCGACGACGCCGATCGGCTCGTGGCCGAGCACGTCACCCGGCTTGAGGTACGGCCCGAGGACCTCGTAGAGATGCAGGTCCGAGCCGCAGATCGCGGTGGAGGTGATCCGGACGATCGCGTCGGTCGGCTCCTCGATGCGGGGATCGGGCACCTCTTCGACCCGTACGTCCCGCTTGCCCTGCCACGTGACTGCCCGCATGCCGTCCCCTCCTCCTCGATTCGGGTAAGGAACTGCTACCCGAGCCAAGGAGCTTCAACCGACCCGCTCGCGGGCACCTCGCTCCTCGATCGTTGACGCCTCAGCCACTCGACACGCCGAGTAGGCGACCGCGCAAGCGTCAACGATCAAGGGCACACGTTGTGCCGCCGGGGGCGGCGGCGTCGGGTCAGGTGCCGGGGGTGTCGCCGCGCTTCGTGGTGGCGGCCAGGTAGTCGCGGTTGAGGCGGCCGATGGTGCTCAGCGGGATGCCCTTCGGGCAGACCACGGTGCACTCGCCGGCGTTGGTGCAGCCGCCGAAGCCCGCCTCGTCGTGCGCGTCGACCATGCCGATCACCCGGGTGTAGCGCTCCGGCTGCCCCTGCGGCATCAGCGAGAGTTGGGTGACCTTGGCGGCGGTGAAGAGCAAGCCCGAGCCGTTCGGGCAGGCCGCCACGCAGGCACCGCAGCCGATGCAGGCGGCCGACTCGAACGCGGCGTCCGCGTTGGCCTTGGCCACTGGTACGGAGTGCGCCTCGGGCGCGCTGCCGGTGGGCGCGGTGATGTACCCGCCGGCAGCGATGATCTGGTCGAAGGCGCTGCGGTCGACCACCAGGTCCTTGATGACCGGGAAGGGGCGGGCCCGCCACGGCTCGATGTCGATCGTGTCGCCGTCTTTGAACTGCCGCATGTGCAGCTGGCAGGCGGTGGTGCCGCGCTGCGGCCCGTGCGCATTGCCGTTGATCATCAATCCGCACATGCCGCAGATGCCCTCGCGGCAGTCGTGGTCGAAGGCGACCGGCTCCTCGCCGTCGAGGATGAGCCGCTCGTTGAGGACGTCGAGCATCTCCAGGAACGACATGTCCGGGGAGACGTCGTCGACCTGGTAGGTCACCATCCGACCCTTGTCCTGTGGGCCGGACTGGCGCCAGATGCGCAGGGTCAGGTTCACTTGTAGCTCCGCTGCGTGGGGTGGACGTATTCGAAGTTGAGGTCTTCCTTGTGCAGCACCGAGGGCTGGCCGGTCGCGGTGAACTCCCAGGCCGCCACGTAGGCGAAGTTGTCGTCGTCGCGCTCGGCCTCGCCGTCGGCGGTCTGGTGTTCGGCCCGGAAGTGGCCGCCGCAGGACTCCTCGCGGTGCAGGGCGTCGATGCACATCAGCTCGGCCAGCTCGAAGAAGTCGGCCACCCGGCCGGCCTTCTCCAGCGACTGGTTGAGCCCCTCGCCGTCGCCGGGCACCCGCACCCGCTGCCAGAACTGGTCGCGCAGGGCGCGGATCTCGTCGATCGCCTTACGCAGCCCGGCCTCGGAGCGCTCCATGCCGCAGTGCTCCCACATGATCTGGCCCAGCTCCCGGTGGAACGAGTCAACCGTCCGGTCGCCGTTGATCGCGAGCAGCCGCTGGATGCGGTCCTCCACGTCCCGCCGCGCCTCGACCGCCGCCGGGTGGCTGGCGTCGACCTTCTCGAACGGGCCGGCGGCCAGGTAGTTGGCGATCGTGTTCGGCAGCACGAAGTACCCGTCGGCCAGGCCCTGCATCAGCGCCGAGGCGCCGAGCCGGTTCGCGCCGTGGTCGGAGAAGTTCGCCTCGCCGATCACGAACAGGCCGGGAATGGTGGACTGGAGGTCGTAGTCGACCCAGAGGCCGCCCATCGTGTAGTGCACGGCCGGGTAGATCCGCATCGGGACCTCGTACGGGTCCTCGCCGGTGATCCGCTCGTACATCTCGAACAGGTTGCCGTACTTGGCCTCGATGGCCTTGCGGCCGAGCCGGTCGATGGCGTCGGCGAAGTCCAGGTAGACGCCGAGCTTCGTCGGGCCCACACCGCGCCCCTCGTCGCAGACGTTCTTGGCGGCCCGGGAGGCGATGTCCCGGGGCACCAGGTTGCCGAAGGAGGGGTAGATGCGCTCCAGGTAGTAGTCCCGCTCGTCCTCGGGGATGTCCCGCGGGCTGCGGTCGTCGCCCTTGACCTTCGGCACCCAGACCCGGCCGTCGTTGCGCAGCGACTCGCTCATCAGGGTCAGCTTCGACTGGTGATCGCCGGAGACCGGGATGCAGGTCGGGTGGATCTGCGTGTAGCAGGGGTTGGCGAAGTACGCGCCCTTGCGGTGCGCCCGCCAGGTGGCGGTGACGTTGCAGCCCTTGGCGTTGGTGGAGAGGTAGAAGACGTTGCCGTATCCGCCGGAGGCGAGTACGACGGCGTCGGCGAACTCGCAGGTGATCTCGCCGGTGACCATGTCCCGGACCACGATGCCCCGGGCCTTGCCGTCGACGACGATCAGCTCCAGCATCTCGTGCCGGGCGTTCATCTCCACGTTGCCCAGGCCGATCTGCCGCTCCAGGGCCTGGTACGCGCCGAGCAGCAGCTGCTGGCCCGTCTGGCCCCGGGCGTAGAAGGTGCGCTGCACCTGGGCGCCGCCGAAGGAGCGGGTGTCGAGCAGGCCGCCGTACTCGCGGGCGAACGGCACGCCCTGGGCGACGCACTGGTCGATGATGTTGACCGAGACCTCGGCCAGCCGGTGCACGTTCGATTCCCGGGAGCGGAAGTCGCCGCCCTTGACGGTGTCGTAGAAGAGCCGGTGCACCGAGTCGCCGTCGTTGCGGTAGTTTTTGGCGGCGTTGATGCCGCCCTGCGCGGCGATCGAGTGGGCCCGCCGCGGGCTGTCCTGGTAGCAGTACGACTTGACCCGGTAGCCCTGCTCGGCGAGCGTGGCCGCGGCGGAGCCGCCGGCCAGGCCGGTGCCGACCACGATCACCGTCATCTTGCGGCGGTTGGCCGGGTTGACCAGCTTGGCCTCGAAGCGGCGGCGTTCCCAGCGGGTTTCGATCGGGCCGTCGGGAGCCCTGGTGTCGGCGATCGGGTCGCCCTCGATGAAGAGATCCATGGTCAGGACACCAATCCGGTGAGTACGGCGAACGGGACCAGGAGGTAGCCGACGCAGAGCGCGACGGCGAAGACCAGGGCCACCGCCCTGGCCCGCTGCTCGCCGCGCGGGGTCTGCTGGCCGAGGCTGCGCAGCGCGCTGAACACGCCGTGTCGCAGGTGGAAGCCGAGGGCGACGATCGCCAGGGTGTAGAACAGGGTGACGTACCAGCGTCCCGGGGCGAAGTCGGCGACGACGTTGGCGTACGGCCGGGTCGAGTCGCCGACCGGGTTCAGCGTGCCGGTGGTCAGGTCCAGGATGTGGTAGACGACGAAGAGCAGGATGATCACACCGCCCCAGCGCATGGTGCGGGCCGCGTAGCTGCCCTGGATCTTCTTGCGGTGGGCGTAGCGCACCGGGCGGGCGGCGCGGGCGCGCAGCGCGAGCACCGTGGCAGCCCAGATGTGCAGGAGCACGGCCACCAGCAGCCCGACCCGCTGGAGCCACAGGAACCCGGTGCTGGGCAGCAGCGGGGCACCGATCTCGCGCAGCCACCCGGCGTAGTGGTTGAACGCCGTGGCACCCGTGAAGATCTTCAGATTGCCCAGCATGTGTGCGATGAGGAACAGCACCAGGAGGATGCCCGTCACCGCCATGACGGCCTTGAGGCCGACGTTGGATCGGATGGGCGACCGGGTTCTTGTCGTGACTACCACGCGATCGACGCTAGGAGCACTTTGATCAGTCGTCCAATGCATCGACACCGCAGTCTTGATAGCCATAAGCTATGTAGATGCAACTCCATCAGCTGAGGTACTTCGTTGCGGTGGCCGAAGTGCGACATTTCACCCAGGCGGCCGACATCGTCGGCATAACTCAGCCCTCGTTGAGTAAGCAAATTCACGCCCTGGAGGGTGCCCTCGGTGCCCCGCTGTTCGAGCGGGTAAGGGGCAACATCACCCTCACCGCCGCCGGAGAGGTGCTGCTGCCGCTGGCCAAGCGGATCCTCGCCGACGTCGAGACCGCGACCCGTGAGGTGCAGGAGTTGGTCGGCCTGCGGCGCGGCCGGGTCCGACTCGGTGCCACCCCCAGCCTGGCCACCTCGCTCGCGCCGCCGGTGCTGCGCCGGTTCCGCGACGCCCACCCCAGCGTAGATCTGCGGGTGGAAGAGGGCGGCTCCCAGGATCTGGTCCGTGACCTGCTCCGGGGAGATCTGGACCTGGCGCTGATCATAATGCCCGCGCAGGGCACCGATCCGGGGCTGCGCGTCGACCCGATCCTGACCGAGAGCCTGGTCGTCGCCTCGGTCGACCCGCTGCCGACCGCCTCGGCCAGCGGCGAACTGCGGATCACGGACCTGCGCGACCAGCCGCTGGTGATGTTCCGCGAGGGCTACGACCTGCGCGACGCCACGCTCCAGGCGTGCCGGGAGGCCGGATTCGAGCCGCGTCTGTCGGTCGACGGCGGCGAAATGGACGCCGTGCTCAGCTTCGTCGAGGCAGGGCTGGGCGTCGCCCTGGTCCCCGGCTTCGTGGTCGCCCGCCGGCCCGGCATCCGGGTCACCCGGCTCGCCTCGCCCGGCGTACGCCGGACCATCGCGGTGGCCCGTCGCCGCGACGTGGTGCCCACCCACGCCGGCCGCGAACTGCGCCGGATCCTGCTCGAGTACGTCCGGACTGCGATCGAGATCGACGGTTGGGAGCGCGGCCTCCCGTCCGGTTATCGACCCGATGCTTAATTCGTCCTTAAGATGCCGATATCCGCTCCAGCGGCACCCATGTCACATATCGTGAGGTCTTGCACGAGGGCTAGCACCCTCATTTGCCTCTTTTCGAGGCCATACCGGCTGTGCGGTGGTGGGTTCGCGGTGACGACCCATCGGCCACGCAGGTGGCGGCGGGAGAGACGATGATGCGCGGATTCGCGTGGCAGGGAGGCCACATACATGAGGATCCTGGTGACCGGTGGTGCTGGCTTTATCGGGTCGCACTTCACCCGGTGCCTACTGGACGGGCGTTACCTTGGCTTCGAAGGCAGTGCCGTGACAGTGCTGGACAAACTCACGTACGCCAGTGACCGCAGGAGTTTGCCCGCCACGCATCCGCGGTTGACCTTCGTCCGGGGTGACGTCGCCGATGTGTCGTTGCTCCGTGAGGTGGTGCCCGGCCACGACGTCGTGGTGCACTTCGCCGCCGAGTCGCACGTCGACCGGTCGATCGACGATCCCGCGCCGTTCTTCGAAAGCAACGTGATGGGTTCGCACCGACTGATGGCCGAATGCGTACGCAGCGGGGTGAGCCGGGTCGTGCACGTCTCCACCGACGAGGTGTACGGCTCCATCACCGAGGGCTCCTGGGACGAGCGCTGCCCGATGGAGCCCAACTCACCGTACGCGGCCTCCAAGGCCGCGAGTGACTGCGTGGTCCGCTCCTACTGGCGAACCTACGACCTGGACGTGTCGATCACCAGATGCGCCAACAACTACGGGCCGTACCAGCACGTCGAGAAAGTCATTCCACGCTTCGTGACCAACCTGCTCACCGGTCGGGACATCACCCTGCACGGCGACGGCAGCGCGGTGCGGGAGTGGTTGCACGTCGACGACCACTGCCGGGCCATCGCCCTGGTGTTGGCCAAGGGACGCGCCGGTGAGGTCTACAACATCGGTGGCGACGTCGAGCTGACCAACCGGGCCCTGGCCGAGCGGATCCTGCTGTTGGCCGGCGCCGACTGGGACCGGGTGCGGCAGGTCGCCGACCGGAAGGTGCAGGACCAGCGGTACTCGCTCGACTACCGGAAGATCTCCGAAGAGTTGAACTACGAGCCGCGGATCAGATTCGCCGATGGGCTGGCCGAGGTCTTCCAGTGGTACCGGGAGCACCGCGACTGGTGGGCCCCGACGTGCCCGGAGCCCCGCCCGGCGGGCACCGGCCGGGGCCACGCGGTGCCGGAGCTGTCGGTCGGCTGGGAGTTGCCGGTACACGTCGGCTGAACCCTCGGCCCCGCCGGATGTCGCGGTGCGGCGCCGGCCAGCACGGTCTGGTCGGCGTCGCACGGCGAGCGCAGCGGGCTCACCGCCCCTCGGCGTCGTCCATGGCCCGGTAGATGCGCTGCTCGGAGACCGGGTACGGGGTGCCCAGCGCCTGGGCGAAGACGTTCACCCGCAACTCCTCGATCATCCAGCGGATCTGTCGTACGGCGGCGGAGTTCCGTCGCGACGCGGGCAGCGCGGCGAGCATCTCGTCGTACTCCCGCTGGACCACCGCAATGCGGTCCTGCTGAGACTTGTCCCGGGGCGGGTTGCCGGGCAACCGGTCCAGCCGTCGTTCGATCGCGGTCAGGTAGCGCAGCAGGTCAGGCAGGCGGGCGTAGCCGGCCTCGGTGATGAACCCGGCGTGCACCAGGCCGGTGAGCTGGTTGCGGATGTCGGCCAGGGCGGCCACCACGGCCAGGTTCCTCGTCGCGCCGAGCCGCTGCTGCACCGCGTACGCGGCGGCGAGCACCGCCCGGACCCGGTCCATCACCTCCACCACGGTGTCCACCAACCCGGCGCGGACCTTGTCGCGCAGCGCGGCGAAGCCCTCGGCGTCCCAGGCCGGGCCGCCCGCCTCGGCGATCAGCTTGTCGATCGCCGCGCCGGCCGCGTCCTCGATCAGCGCCTGCACCCCGCCGTGCGGGTTGCGCGACAGCGCCAACTTCGCCTCGTTGCTCAGCCTGCCCTGGAGGAACTTCGCCGGCGACGGCACGGTCAGCCGCAGCAGTCGCCGGGTGCCCGCCCAGTGCGCGGCCTCCTGCTCGTCCGCCGAGTCGAAAACCTTCACCCCGACCGTGGCGCCCTCGTCCGTCAGGGCCGGGTACGCGGTCACCGCGTACCCGGCGCGGACCTGTTCGATGGTGCGTGGCAGGGCACCGATGTCCCACGTCGTCAGGCCGGTGCGGGCCACGTCCGGCGCGGCGGCGGCCACCACCTGGCGTACCTCGGCCTTGAGCTGGCGTTGCAGGGCCGGCAGGTCCTTGCCCTCGGCGACCGGTTTGTCGTCCTCGCCGAGCACCCGGAAGGTGACCCGCAGATGCGGCGGCAGTTTGCTCGTGTCCCAGGCGTCCCGCGGCACGGTCACCCCGGTCATCCGGCGCAGCTGCCGGGTCAGCGCGTCCAGCAGCGGCTCCTCGCCGGGCGTGATCGCGGCCAGGGCGGCGCGGGCGTAGTCCGGCACCGGCACGAAGTTGCGCCGCACCGGCTTCGGTAGCGACCGGATCAACGCGACGACGAGTTCCTCGCGGAGCCCGGGCACCTGCCAGTCGAAGCTCTCCGCCGGCACCTGGTTGAGCAGCGGCAGCGGGATGTCCACTGTCACCCCGTCGGCCGGGGTGCCCGGCTCGAACGTGTACGTCACCGGCAGGGCGACCCCGTCGGCACGCCACTGATCCGGGTAGTCGGCCTCGTCGACCCCGCCGCGACCGGCGTTGACCAGCAGCTCCCGGGTGAAGGTGAGCAGCTCCGGCCGCTGGCGGCGGGTCTTCTTCCACCAGCTGTCGAAGTGCCGCCCGGAGACCACTTCGGCGGGAATCCGCTCGTCGTAGAACTGGAAGATCGTCTCGTCGTCGACCAGGATGTCCCGTCGCCGGGCCCGGTTCTCCAGCTCCGCCACCTCGTCCAGCAGCCGCTGGTTGTCCCGCCAGAACTGGTGGTGGGTGGACCAGTCGCCCTCGACCAGCGCGTGCCGGATGAACAGCTCCCGGCTCAGCGCCGGGTCGATCCGGCCGAAGTTCACCTTGCGGGCGGTGACCAGCGGCACGCCGTAGAGAGTGACCTTCTCGTACGCCATCACCGCCGCCTGCTTCTTCTCCCAGTGC
The DNA here is from genome assembly GCF_016863555.1 of Micromonospora qiuiae. Taxonomy (GTDB): domain Bacteria; phylum Actinomycetota; class Actinomycetes; order Mycobacteriales; family Micromonosporaceae; genus Micromonospora; species Micromonospora qiuiae. The sequence continues at coordinate 83,944 of NZ_BOPC01000038.1, forward strand.
GGCTCGCTGTAGCTGCGCTTGACCAGGTGCTGGGCCAGCGGTTCGACCCACTCCGGTTCGATCCGCCCGTTCACCCGGCCCCAGAGCCGGGAGGTCTCCACCAGCTCGGCGGCCATCACCCAGCGCGGTGGCTTCTTGAACAGCGCCGAGCCGGGGAAGATCGCGAATTTTGCCCCCCGGGCGCCGAGGTATTCGTGTTTCTGGGCGTCCTTGAGGCCGATGTGGGAGAGCAGGCCGGGCAGCAGCGACTGGTGCACCCGGGGGGTGTCGATCTCCTCGGGAAGGTCCGCGCCGGCGTGACGTCGTCCGCCGCCGTCGGCGTCGCGCGCCGGTCGTCCACCCCGGCCGGGCTCGGGCGTACGCAGCACCTGGCGCAGCTGGCTGACGATGTCCTGCCACTCGCGGACCCGCAGGTAGTTGAGGTACTCGGCCTTGCACATCCGCCGGAACGCGCTGGAGGACAGCTCCCGCTGCCGTTCGCGCAGGTACCGCCAGAGATTGAGGTACGCGACGAAGTCCGATTCCTTGTCGGCGAAGCGGGCGTGTGCCTGGTCGGCCTGGGCCTGCTTGTCCGCCGGCCGTTCCCGCGGATCCTGGATCGACAACGCGGCGGCGATCACCATCACCTCGGTCGCGCAGCCGTTGCGCTCGCCTTCCAGGACCATCCGGGCCAGGCGCGGGTCGACCGGAAGCTGGGCCAGCCGCCGACCGAGCTGGGTGAGCCGGCGTGCCGGGTCGGTCTGGGTCACATCGAGCGCGCCCAGCTCGTGCAGCAGGTTGACGCCGTCGGTGATGTTGCGGCGGTCCGGCGGGTCGATGAACGGGAAGGCGGCGATGTCGCCGAGACCGATGGCGGTCATCTGGAGGATGACCGAGGCCAGGTTGGTACGCAGGATCTCCGGGTCGGTGAACTCGGGGCGGGATTCGAAGTCCTGCTCGTCGTAGAGCCGGATGCAGATGCCGTCCGAGGTACGCCCACAGCGGCCCTTGCGCTGGTTGGCGCTGGCCTGCGAGACCGGCTCGATGGGCAATCGCTGCACCTTCAGCCGCTGGGAGTAGCGGGAGATGCGGGCGGTGCCGGGGTCCACCACGTACTTGATGCCGGGCACGGTCAGCGAGGTCTCCGCGACGTTGGTGGCCAGCACCACCCGGCGCCCGGAGTGCGGGGCGAAGACCCGGTGCTGTTCGGCGACGCTCAGCCGGGCGTACAGCGGCAGGATCTCGGTGTTTCGCAGCGCCGGACGATTGTCCACCAGCTTGCCGAGCGCCTCGGCGGTGTCCCGGATCTCCCGCTCGCCGCTGAGGAAGACCAGGATGTCGCCGGGACCCTCGGCGGCCAGTTCCTCGACGGCGTCGCCGATGGCCTGGATCTGGTCGCGGACGTTCTCCTCGTCCGCGTCCTCCTCGTCGGCCTCGACGACCTCGATCAGCGGTCGGTAGCGCACCTCGACCGGGTAGGTTCGCCCGGACACCTCGACGATCGGCGCCGGCTCGCCGTCGGGATGCTCGGCGGTCGCCGGACCGGCGAAGTGCTTCGCGAACCGGTCGGTTTCGATGGTCGCCGAGGTGATGATCACCTTGAGGTCGGGCCGGCGGGGAAGCAACTGCTTGAGGTAGCCGAGAATGAAGTCGATGTTCAGGCTGCGCTCGTGCGCCTCGTCGATGATCAACGTGTCGTACTGGTGCAGCATCCGGTCGGTCTGCAACTCGGCCAGCAGAATGCCGTCGGTCATCAGCTTGACCAGGCTCTGCTCGCTGACCTGGTCGGTGAAGCGCACCTTGTAGCCGACCACGTCGCCCAACTCGGTGCCCAGCTCCTCGGCGATCCGGTCGGCGACCGTACGGGCGGCCAGCCGGCGGGGTTGCGTGTGCCCGATCAGCCCCGTGATCCCGCGTCCCAGCTCCAGGCAGATCTTCGGCAGTTGGGTGGTCTTGCCCGAACCGGTCTCGCCGGCCACGATCACCACTTGGTGGTCGCGGATCGCGGCGGCGATGTCGTCCTTGCGTTCGCTGACCGGCAGGGCGGCCGGGTAGGTGATCGCCGGCACGGCAGCCCGGCGCCGCTCCAGCCGGCCCTCGGCCGCGGCCACCTCGGTGGCGATCTCGGTCAGCGCCGCCTCGCGCCGCTGCGGGTCGCGCAACCGGCGAAGTCCGTCGAGCCGTCGCCCCAATCGACGCTGGTCGCGGAACATCAGGCTCGGCAGGCGACGCTGCAGGTCGCGGGCGGTGTCGGACGCGGCGGAGGCGGGTGGATTCTGCATGTCGTCGCCAAGGATAGGCAGCCGGCCCTCGGGTCGCCTCCGGGTTACCCGCGGCAGTCCCCACCGGTCTATCGTTGCTCACCGACCAGGAACGAGCACGGGGACGCCGATGACCATGCGGGACACCGATCGGGCGCTGGTGCAGGCCGCCAGCGCGGTGGCCAAGCTGCGCTGCCGCAGCGCCGCCCACACCCGTGCCACGGCGGCCCGGACCACCGAGGGGCGGATCGTGTCCGGGGTCAACATCCTGCACCCCGCCGCGGGTGCGTGTGCCGAGGTGGTGGTGGTCGGGGCCGCGGTCACCCAGGGCGTGGGTGAGCTGGAGACGATCGTCACGGTCGGCGAACGGGGCCGGATCCTGGTGACTCCCTGCGATGCGTGCCGCCGGCTGCTGGCCGACCACTTCCCGGGACTGCGGATGATCATCGGCCCGGCCGATGATCCGCAGGTCGTGCCGGTGGCCGAGATGCCTGCCGCCATCGATGCCGCAAAGCCGACTGACGAGCCGGAGATCCGCGACCGTTAGCGCGAGCTTGTGCTCGATCCGGGATCGAGTGGCCTTTTTGGTGTCAGAGACCACTCGATCCCGGTTGTCGACTGGCGGGTGCCTCCGGCATGCGGGGGCGAGTGTGTTCCGGTCAGCTCCCGGCGGAGGCGCCGACCAATTCGTTTGCGCCGGAACGGTCCAGGATGTCCAGGATCAGTGTGCGGCAGCGGTCGATTTCGGCGGACGCCTCGTCGAGGCGGGTCACCTCCTTACGCAGCGTCGCCACGAGGTTCTCGCACGGGATGACGCGGGGGCTGGCGTCTACGACGCAAGGCAGCAACAGTTCAACGGTCCGCAAGGGCAGACCCACATTGAGCAGGGCTCTGATCCGGCGCACCCTCTCGACATCCTCCACGGCGTAGTGGCGGTACCCGTTCGCAGTGCGTACGGATCGGAGCAAGCCCTGCTGTTCGTAGTACCGAAGCAATCTGGTGCTGACGCCGGTCCGTTCCGACAATTCGCCGATAAGCAACGCAATCCCCCTCACACAATGCCGCTTGACCTTCACACTACTGTCAAGGCTTACGTTCGCCCCATGAATAGCTACGGTACTGGCCGTACGGCCGTTATCACGCATGGTGTCCAAAGTGTGGCTGATCACTGGGCCGAGGTGGCCGCCCGGCTGCCCGGTCGTACGCTCGTCCCGGATCGCCGGGGCCGTGGGGAAAGCGGGCCGATCGGCGACGACTACGACCTCGCCACCGAGGTGGCGGATCTCAACCAGGTGCTCGACGAGGCCGGTCCGGAGCCGGTGCTGATCGGGCACAGCTACGGCGGCGCGATTGCCCTGTTGACCGCCGCCGAGCGCGACGACCTCGCCGGTCTGGTGCTGTACGAGCCGACGATCCCGGTCGACGGACCGGTCACCGGTGAGGCGCTGGATGTGATCGGCGCGGCGCTCAAAGCGGGCGACCGCAGCACCGCGTTCGCCACGGTACTCACCCAGGTCGTCGGTGACGCTCCCGAGGACGTGGAGAGCTTCCGGACCGGTGACCCGGCCGGCTGGGCGGCGATGCTGGAGCTGATCGACAGCACCTACGCCGAACTCGCCGCGCTGGACCGGCTGGCCTACGACCCGTCGGTGCTGAAGAAGATCAAGGTGCCGACGCTGGTGATCCTCGGCGAGCGGAGCGACCGCGAGGGGTTGGTGTTTGGCCCGGCCGCTCGGGCGCTGGTCGACGGCCTCGACGACGCGGCCCTGGCGGTGCTGCCCGGTCAGGGGCACATCGCGCACGTGCTCGACCCCGAGGCTCTGGCCGACGCGATCAGGCCCGCGCTGAAGGGATTCTGAGCGATGCGGGCAGTGATGCTGTACGAGTACGGCGATCCGGCGCTCCTGCGGGTGGAGGACCGACCGGCGCCCACGGCCGGCCCGCAGCAGATCCTGGTCCGGGTCGCCGCAGCCGCGGTGAATCCGGTGGATCTGCAGGTGCGCTCCGGCGAGAATGCGGCGCACGTCCGTGTACCGTTCCCGATGATCCTCGGCTGGGACCTCGCCGGCACGGTTGTCGAGGTGGGTGCCGGGGTGTCGGCGTTCAAACCGGGCGACCGGGTGGTCGCGATGTCGGCGCAGATGGCGACCGGAGTCGGCACATATGCCGAACTGGTCGCGCTGGACGCGGCGCTGGCCGCCCCGGCGCCCGGTAGCGTACCGCTGGCGCACGCGGCGGCCCTGCCGTTGGCTGGTCTGACCGCCGAGCAGGCCTTGGACGCGCTGGACCTGCCGGCGGGCCGGACCATCCTGGTGACCGGGGCGGCGGGTTCGGTGGGTGGCTTTGTGGTGGAGTTGGCCCGGATGCGCAGCCTGGAGGTGATCGCGCACGGCCGGCCCGGTGACACCGGGACGGTCAGCGAGATCCCGACCGGCGTGGCGGACGGGTGGATTGACACCGCGGGCCTGCCTGAGGCGATCAAGGGAGTGCGGGACGGCGGCCGGGTCGTGTCCATCGTGCCGACCGCTGCACCGGTCGCCGAGCGCGGCATCGAGGTGCGGATGTCCTTCGTCGAACAGGACGGCCTCCGGCTCGCGCACCTCAGCAAGCTCGTCGACGAGGGCGTGCTCACGATCCGGGTGGGCGAGGTGTTCGACTTCGCCGAGGCCCCGGTGGCCCATGCCCGGCTTGCCGCCGGTGGCAGTCGGGGCAAACTGTTGCTCACTCCCTGAGGATCGATCATGCCGCTTCCCCTGTTCGCGTTGATGCTGTGCGTATTCAGCGTCGGCACCGCCGAGTCGGTGATCGCCGGGATCCTGCCGCAGATCGCGGGGGACCTGGGGGTTTCGGTGCCTGCGGTCGGGCTGCTGGTGTCCGGCTACGCCCTGACCGTCGTGGTGGGCGGTCCGTTCGTCACCCTGCTGACCGGGCGGATACCGCGAAAGACGCTGGTGGTCGGCCTGATCGGCGTCTTTGTGCTGGGAAATCTGATCGCGGCGGTCGCCGACGATTATTCGATGTTGCTGTTGGGGCGGGTGGTATCGGCACTCGCGCACTGCACGATGTTTGCCGTGTGCATCGTGATCGCCAATGGTCTGGTCGGCGCCGGCCGACAGGGATCGGCGGTGGCCAGGGTTGCGCTCGGTCTGAATCTTGCGACAGTCGCCGGCGTGCCGATCGGGACGGTGCTCGGGCAGGAGTTTGGCTGGCGTTCGACATTCTGGGCGGTCCTGCTGATGAGTGTTGTGTCGGCGCTGCTTGTTGTCCTATTCGTGCCGGCCGTACCGGGGCCGTCGAGCGCGGGCGCGATCGGTGAACTCGCTGTTCTGCGGGACCGGCGGGTGCGTTTGGCCATCATGATGACCGTTTTTGCCAGCGCCGGTGCTTTCGCGGCGTACACGTTTATCGCGCCATTGCTCACTGAGGTCGGCGGGTTTGGGCCGGTTGCGCTTACGGTGCTGTTGTTCGTGTTTGGCGGCGGGTCGATTGTCGGCAATCTCGTCGGCGGTCGACTCGTCGACCGGGCCCTGCTGCCCGCCCTGGTGTCGACGGTTGCGGCCTTGACGCTGTCCCTGCTGTTCCTGGCGGTGGCGGCTTCGGTGCGCCCACTGGCGGCGCTGGCGGTGCTGCTCTTCGGCGCCAGCTATTTCTCGATCATCCCAGCGTTGCAGGCCCGCATCATGACGGCGGCCGGTGCCCGGGCCCCGACTCTCGCGCTCGCCGTCAACATCTCGGCCTTCAACATCGGAATCGGCGGCGGGGCATGGCTCGGTGGCCGCGTCATCGACGCCGGACTCGGTTACCGGGTCGTGGTTCTGGTGGGTGCCGCAGTGGTCGTGGTCAGCGTGTTCATCGCGATCCGGGAATTGATGGCCGCGCGAAATCGGGACACATCGCCGGTGGCTCGGAAAACCGAGCTGGTTTAACACCTGCAGTAGGTTTGATTAACCTGGTTGCAATATTCGGTTCGGAAAGCTTGGGTAAGCCCTTTGGGTGGGCTTGCCCATCTTTCCGTGTCTTCACGATTTGGCCAGGGAAAAAGCTGTGAGCCAATGCACACAGTGTTGTAGGTGGCATTGCGGCATGTAAATATTGGCTCGCCCGAACGAAGAAACAATCCAGTTCGGATTCGATGTTCTGTCTGTCCTGTCAGTCATTCAAGCCTGGGGTGACTCATGTCTATCAACTTGGCGGACCGGGGGGTCGTAAGGTCCGAATCCGGACTTTACGTCTACAGCGAACAGGTCGACTCCTGGGTGGTTAGGACGCAGAAGCCGGTCAGCTACGAGATCCGGTTCGTCGACGACGTGCTCGACCCGCGCCGACGGGACCTGGTCGACTTCGGCGGCCGGACCGACGGCCGGCTGCGCCGGTTCGTGGTGGTCGACAGCAAGGTCGACCTACTGCACGGAGACCGGATCCGCGCCTACTTCGATCAGCACGGCGCCGAGTGCGCACTGTCGGTCGTGCCGGCCGACGAGACGGTGAAGGACTTCGAGACCGCCGCCCGAATCGTGCGGGAGATCGACGAGTTCGGCATCAACCGGCGGACCGAGCCGATCATCGTCTTCGGCGGCGGCGTCCTGATGGACATCGTCGGCCTGGTAGGCAGCCTCTACCGGCGGGGTACCCCGTTCGTCCGGGTGCCCACCACGCTGATCGGCCTGGTCGACGCCGGTGTCGGGGCGAAGACCGGGGTGAACTTCAACGGTCACAAGAACCGCCTGGGCACCTATTTCCCGGCCGACCTGACCCTCCTGGACCGGTCGTTCCTCGGCACGGTCGACCGCCGGCACATCGGTAACGGCCTCGCCGAGATTCTGAAGATCGCCCTGATCAAGGATCTGCGGTTGTTCGAGCTTCTCGAGGAGCACGGCCCGGAACTGCTCGGCAACAAGTTCCAGGGCCACAACCGCGCCGGTGACATCGTGCTGCGCCGCGCCATCCACGGAATGCTGGAAGAGCTGCAGCCCAACCTCTGGGAGGCCACCCTGGAGCGTTGTGTCGACTACGGACACACGTTCAGCCCGACCGTCGAGATGCACGCGCTTCCCGCGTTGCTGCACGGTGAGGCGGTATGCGTCGACATGGCGCTGACCACCGTCATGGCCACCCGACGCGGCCTGATGACCGAGGCGGAATGCCACCGGGTGTTCGAGGTCATGCGCCGGCTGGAGCTGCCGAGCTGGGACCCGCACCTGCGTTCCGACCTGCTGGTGAAGGCACTGCAGGACACCGTCCGACACCGCGACGGCCTGCAGCGGCTGCCGCTGCCGGTGGGTATCGGAGACGTCACGTTCGTCAACGACGTCACCGCCGAGGAGATCGCCGCCGCGGTCGAGAACCAGCGCGTGATCGGCACCGCCCGCAATGTCTGACCAGCTCATCGTCACGGACGTCGAAGGTGTCACCGACATCTTCGGCGTCCATGGCGCCACCGGAGTGAGTCACTGGAAGTGCCTGGCCAGCCGGCGTCACCTGCACGGCGACTGGGAGGCGGTGGAGCTGGCCCGGGTGCCACCGGGCGGGTTGTCCGGCGAACACCGGCACACCCGGACCGAGGAGATCTACTACGTCGTCGCCGGTGAGGGCGAGATGTTGCTCGACGGCACCGGCCACCGCGTCGGTGCCGGATCGGTGGTGCTGACCGGCTTGGGCACGATTCACGGGCTGCGCAACACCGGCACCACCGACCTGGACTGGATCACCGTCGAGGTGCGCGTCCCGCACCCCGTGAGCCCCTTGGAGGAGAAGGTGAACGCACGCATCCACGACCTGAAGGCGGAGGGTGAGCTGGACACCACCGCGTTCTTCACCGGGCCGCTGCGGCAGGTGGCGGTACGGACGATGGCCGCCGACACCGAGCTTTCCCTGCACGCCGTCGGGGTGGAACACGCGGTATTCGTGCTCGCTGGCTCCGGCAAGGCCGACGCCGTCGAGTTGCGCCCCGGGGTCGCGGTGACCCTGCCGCTGGGCACCGGCGCGCAGGTCTCCGCCGGCCCGGAGGGGCTGGAGTTCTTCCACGTGGTACTGGTCGCGCCCCGGTCGAGGAGCCAGCGATGATCGTCAACCACTGGGACGTTCCGGGCCGGGTGGGCGACTCCATGACCTGGCGCTGCCTGGCCCGGCGCGGGATGCTGCACAGCGAGACCGAGTCGTTCGACCAGCTTCGGCTGCGCCCGGGAACGGAGCTGGTGCACGACCCGGCCGACGCGGTCGAGGAACTGCTGTATGTCGTCTCCGGCTCCGGGCGTGCCGAGGACCGGCCACTGACGCCGGGGTCCGTCGTACTCGCGCCCCACGACCGCCGAGTCGTCGTCACCGCCGCCGCCGACGACGAGCTGGAGCTGCTCGTGGTCCGGACGATGCCGGCCGAGGTGAGCGACGCGCTGCCGGCCAGGGTGCCGCAACTGCCCGACTGGCCGGTCGGCACGATGCGGGCGGCGGCGATCCTGGGGCAGCACGAGGTGTCGGTGATCGACGCGCCGATCCCGGCGCCGCGGCCGGGACAGGTGCTCGTCGCGCCGCTCGTCGTCGGACTCTGCGGCACGGACCTCGAACTGCTGCACGGCACGGCCACCTACGTCCGCGACGGCCGCACCACTTTCCCGCACGTGTTCGGCCACGAGTGGGTCGGGCGGGTGGTGGCGGTGGCGGACGGCGCCAACCCGAGGATCAAGCCGGGCGATCGGGTGGTCGGGCACACGATGCTGCCGTGCGGGCAATGCCGGTCCTGTCAGCGTGGCGTGCGCAACGGCTGCGCGGCGCTGCGCGAGGTCGGCCTGTACGACCAGCAGGGTGCCGCGGCCGAGTACATCAGCATGCCCGCGCACGAGCTCACCCTGGTGCCGCACGAGGTCGGCGACCGGGCTGCGGCGCTGGTCGAGCCCGCGGTGACGGTACTGGGTGGCTTCGAGCGGGCCCACGTCACGCCGGGGGACCGGGTACTGGTGCTCGGCACCGGCACGATCGGGTTGCTGGCGGTGCAGCTGGCCGCGCGCACCGCCGGGGTGGTCGACGTGGTCGGCGTTGCCGACGGCGGCCTGGAGCTGGCCCGGGCGTACGGTGCGCGCCGTGCCTTCCGGCCCGGGCAGGCGCCCTCAGGCGGGTACGACGTGGTGGTCGAGGCGTCCGGAGCGAGCCCGGCGTTCGCCGAGGCGCTGCGGGCGGTCGACATCGGCGGCCGGGTCTGCGCCATCGGGGTGCCGGCCGCGCCGGTCGACCGGGTGGACGCCGCCGACCTGGTGTTGCGTGGCATCAGCGTGCACGGCATCCGGCACGGTCTGGACCACTACGAGCGGGCGCTGGCGCTGTTCGCAGGTGGTGTGCTGACCGAGGCCGGCATGATCACGGATCCGTTCCCGTTGGCCGACGTGGCCCGGGCGTTCACCGAGCTGGAGAACGCCGATCGCAAATACCCCAAGGTCGCTCTGGTTGTGGAGGATTAAGATGTCGCGTTCCATTGCCGTCGTCACCGGCGCCAGCTCGGGCATCGGTGCACAGATCGCGAAGGCGCTCGGCGCGGCCGGGCACGACGTACTGCTGGGCTACGGCACGAACGCCGCCGCAGCGAAGAGTCTCGCCGACCGGATCGCCGCCGACCACGGGGTGCGTACCGGCCTGGTGGCTCTGGATCTGACCGATCCGGCGCTGGCCGGCGACCAGTTCACCTCGGCCGTCGACACGTTCGGCGGGATTGACGTGCTGGTCAACAACGCCGGTGTGAACCGGCGGGCCGAGGCCGTCGACGAGACGATCGAGGACTGGCGGCGGGTGCTGGAGGTCAACCTCACCAGCCCGTTCGTGCTGGCGAAGCTGGCCGCCCAGCGAATGCTCGCGCAGGGACGGGGCGGCCGGATCATCAACGTCACCAGCTGCCACGAGCACTACCCGATCAGCGGAGGGTCGACGTACTGCGTGAGCAAGGCCGGGCTCGGCATGCTCACCAAGGTGATGGCGCTGGAACTCGCCGGCGCCGGCATCACCGTCAACGCGGTGGCTCCCGGCGAGACGGCCACCCCGATGAACGGCGTCCCCGACGGGATGGACGCCACCGACATCCACCGGCCCGCCATCCCGGCCGGCCGTCCGGGCCGCCCGGCCGAGGTAGCGGCGCTGGTCGCGCACCTCGCGTCGCCGTCGGCCGCCTACACCACCGGAAGCTCAGTGATCATCGACGGTGGGCTCGGGCTCACCGCCGCCGAGGCCAACGCCCAGCGGGCGGGCCAGATCTGAGGAGGAGTAGCCATGCCCGGTATCCCCACCGCCCGCAACGTCGACCACATTGCCTACACCGTCCCCGACCTCGACCAGGCCGACAAGTTCTTCACCGACGTCCTCGGTGCGCAGGTGCTGTACCGGCTGGGCCCGGTCCAGGAGCCGGACACCGACTGGATGGCCGTCCAGCTCGACGTGCATCCCCGGGCCAGCGCCCAGATCAGCCTGCTGCGGTTGGGCGAGGTGACCAACCTGGAGCTGTTCGAGTACACCGCACCGGACCAGCAGACCGTCCCGCCGGAGAGCACCGACGTCGGCGGGTACCACATCATCTTCGACGTGGCGTCCCTGGACGACGCGGCGGCCCACCTCGCCCGCCACGGCGTTGCCACCAGCCGCCGGGGAGACTCACTGTTCTTCACCTCGCCCTGGGGCATGGCGTTCGAGGCGCGACTCGCGCCGCAGGTCGACGGGCTGTTCCGGCCCGGCGGCTCGTGGAACGTCAGCCAGGTCCGGTACACCGTCGCCGATCTCGCCACCTGCGTCGGCTACTTCACTGAGCACCTCGGGGCTCGGCTGCTGCAGCGGGACCCGGACAGGGCGCTGCTGCGGCTCGGCCCGGTGACGAATCTGGAACTGCGACAGTGCCCGCCCGGGGCACGCACCCGACGTCCGCGCAACAGCGACATCGGTGGACACCACCTGGCGTTCCACGCCGAGGACGTGGACGCGGCCGCCGCCTACCTGCGTGGCCTGCCCGGCTTCCGGGTGCTCGGCGACGTGCAGCTGATCGAGGACGGTGGCCCGATCCACGGCGACCGCTGGTTCTACTTCACCGCTCCCGACGGCTTCCAACTTGAGGTGCTGAACATGCCGCCGGGCATGCCGTACGAGCAGTTCACCAGCGCACGGCGGTTCGGCCCCGCAGCGGAGTGGACGAACGACTGATGCGCTGGACGGATCTGTACCTCAACGCCGCCTCGGTGGTCGTCGAGCGGCAGGTGACCGTCGACGAGGCGGTGGCGGCCGGTTGGTACGACGCGGAGGAGGCCGAGCGGACCCGGCAGCGGGCCGTCGCGGTGGCCGACTCGTCCGGCCCGGACCTCGGGGTGGCCGCCGGTCGGGCCGCGCTGCGGGCCAGCGGCCTCCCACCGGCCGATGTGGGCCTGCTGATCCACGCGAGCTGCTACTTCCAGGGCGTGGAGTTCTGGAACGCCGGGGCGTACGTGCAGCACCACGTGCTCGGCCACGGCGACGCCACCGCCTTCGAACTGCGCCAGATGTCCAACGGCGGCATGTGCGCCCTGGACCTGGCAGCCGGACAGCTCGCCGCGCGGTCCACCGTGGCAGCGGCGTTGCTGACCACCGGGGACCGCTTCTGCGAACCGGGCTTCCCGCGCTGGCGTACCGACCGGGGGCTGGTGTTCGGCGACGCCGGCACCGCTGTGGTGCTCAGCCGCCGGCCCGGGCCGCTGCGGCTGGTCGCCACAGCGTCGTACGCGGCGCCGGAGCTGGAAGGGCTGCACCGTGCGCCGTTCGCCGTCGGTTTCCACGAGGCCGGCCCGGTGGACCTGATGGACCGCAAGCAGCGGTTCTTGAAGACGATGCCGGTCAGCGAGGTGACGGCCCGCAACGAGGCGGGCATGCTCACCGCGATCAAACGGTGCCTAGAGGATGCCGAAGCCAGCATCGACGACATGACGACGGTCGTGGTGCCGTTCTTCGGCGCGGATCTCAGCGCCAAGCAGTGCTTCCGTCCCATCGGTCTGCGTGCGGAGCAGACCCTGCTGGAGTGGGGACTGGAGATCGGTCACCTTGGCTCCGGCGACCAGTTCGCCGGGCTCGCCCACCTGCTGGACACCCGTGCCCTCACCCGGGGCCAACGGGTCCTGCTGGTCGGCGTCGGGGCCGGATTCACCTGGACATGCGCGATAGTGGAAAAGGAGTGACGTGACTTCCAACTGGGGGGGACGGCTGTCCCGGCGGGGCCTGATCGGCGGGATGGCGGCAGTGGGTGCGGTGGCGGCGGTGCCGCCACCGCCGGCCACGGCGGCGCCGGCGCCGCCGTGGGCGCCATCGGCGCCGACCGAGCCGGCCGCGGTGGTGGTCCGACGGGGCGACGACCGGTACGGCGACCTGGTCCGGGGCACCAACGCCCGGTGGGTGGGCCAGCCCGACAGTGTGGTGCTGGCCCGCACGACAGGCCAGGTCGTGGCGGCGGTGCAGACCGCCGTCGACGCCGGCAAGCAGATCTCGGTACGCAGCGGCGGCCACTGCTACGAGGGGTTCGTGTCGAATCCCGAAGTCAAGGTGATCATCGATCTGTCTGAGATGAACCGGGTGGGTTACGACCCCGGGCGGCGGGCGTTCGAGATCGAGCCGGGCGCGATGCTGTCCGAGGTGTACGAACGGCTCTACAAGTTCTGGGGCGTCACGATCCCGGGCGGATCCTGCCCGTCGGTCGGGGCGGGCGGACACATCGTCGGCGGCGGCTACGGCGCGTTGTCGCGGATGTACGGTCTGACCGTCGATCACCTGTACGGCGTCGAGGTGGTCACGGTCGACCGCACCGGAACCGCCCGGGTGGTGGTCGCGACACGGGAGCCGGGCGACCCCAACCGTGAGTTGTGGTGGGCGCACACCGGCGGGGGCGGCGGCAACTTCGGCATCGTGACCAGGTACTGGCTGCGCTCACCGAACGCGACCGGCAGTGATCCGTCCGGGCTGCTGCCACGTCCGCCGACCGAAATGGTGGTGGTCAACGCGACGTGGTCCTGGTCGTCGTTGACCGAGGAGCGGTTCGCCCGCCTGGTGACGAACTTCGGCCGCTGGCACGAGCGGAACTCGGCACCCGGTTCGCCTGCCACGAGGCTGTTCAGTCAGCTGAAGCTGTTTCACCGCAGCGGCGGCAACGTCGTGCTGGTGGCCCAGGTCGACGCGAGCGTGGCGGGCCTGCTCTCGACGTTCCTCGCCGAGATCGACGGTGGGGTGGGCGGGATGACCATCACCGAGCGACGCCAGGTGAACTGGCTGCACTCCACCGGCTGGCCGGGTTTCGCCGGCATCGACCCGACGCTGCGGTTCAAGGACAAGTCGGCGTACCTGCGTCGGACGTTCACCCCAGCGCAGGTCGCGGCGATCCACCGGAACCTGACCAACGCGTACCCGAACGGGGCGGCGCTGCTGCTGCTGGCCGGGTACGGAGGCCAGGTCAACACAGTGGCGCCCGACGCCACGGCCGTCCCGCAGCGGGACTCGATCCTGAAGTTGCAGTACCTCAACTTCTGGAGCGATCCCGCGGAGGACGAGCGGCACCTGAGCTGGGTGCGGGAGTTCTACCGGGATGTCTACGCAGACACCGGTGGGGTGCCGACGCCGAACCAGGTCAACGACGGCTGCTTCGTCAACTACGCGGACGTGGACCTCAGTGACCGTACGCTGAACCGTTCCGCGACGCCCTGGCACACCCTCTACTACAAGGACAGCTATCCGCGTCTGCAGCGGGCCAAAGCACGTTGGGACCCGACCAATGTGTTCCGGCACGCCCAGTCGATCCAGTTGCCCTGAACCTGAAGTATTCGTGATAACCGTGCCCCCGACCGGCGGCTGGCGTCGACCCAGCGCCGGTCGGGGAGGCGTGCCGGCCAGGCATACCAGGTGAGCGCCGCCCGGCCGACTGCTCGTGCTCGACGCCTGAGGCTGGTGGTCAGGCGGCGGACCAGATGGCGCGGAAGGCGGCAGCCTCGCCGGCGAGCCAGCGCTCGATCTCGTCGGGCTTGGCACCCTCGGGCATCCGGTGGGTGGTGCCCCGGCGTACGTCGACCAGGACCGGCTCGGCGTGCGGCAGGACCGCGTCCATGTGGCGGGCCGTCAGGTGCAGGGTCGCCAGGACGGCCTCCTCGCTCGGCGGCGCTTCGTCGAAGTGCAGCCGCACCGCCTCGGCGCGGCCGTCCGCGTACCGGACCCCGAAGTGTGGGTTGATCTTGACGGGCAGGTCGCCGAGCATGGCCAGGGCGTCGCGGGTCTGCGCCAGGTCGACGCCGGCCGGCTCGCCGAGCGAGTGCAGCCAGGCCGTCGCGCCGGGAACCAGGGCCTGGTAGAGCGGGCGCCACCGGGGCTTGACCACGTCGACCACCTGGGCCAGGTGTGTGCCGCCGGTGTGGAAGGCGATGTCGGCCTTCAGCGCCTTGACGAACTGACCGTGCGGGTTGAAGCCGGACCGGCTGGCCCGCTGCCGGCGCAGGCCCCCGACGAAGCTGGCCTTGGTGGGGCCGGTGCGGTCGACGTACCGGGTGAAGCCGAGGAGGGTGGCATAGGGCGTGAGAGGGGTGAAGGTGGGCGCGGTCACGAGCATCCTCCCAGGTCAGGAACTCGATTAGTACATACATTCTAATCGACGGCCCTGACATCGCCCAGGGAAGATAAGGGGCCACCCGGACACTCCGGATGGCCCCTGAAAAAGGAATTTTTCCTGGCGTCGGCCGGCGTCAGAGCTGCCCGACGTCGGTGATGCGGACGACCGCGGCGCCCGCCTCGTCGGAAGCGGCCAGGTCCACCTCGGCGCTGATGCCCCAGTCGTGGTCACCCTCGGGATCGTCGAGGATCTGCCGGACCGTCCAGCGCTCCCGGCCCTGCTCGATCATCAGCAGCGCCGGGCCCCGGGCGTCCGGCCCGGTCCCGATCGCGTCGTACGACTCGAAGTACGGTTCCAGCGCGTCGGCCCACGCGTCGGCGTCCCAACCGGCGTCGGAGTCCAACTCGCCGAGGGCGTCCCAGCGCCGCAGCGCGGCCAGCTCCACCCGGCGGAACAGGGCGTTGCGGACCAGCACCCGGAACGCCCGCGCGTTGCGGGTCACCGCGGCCGGGCGGTCGTCCAGGGCAGCGGCCACCTCCGGCAGGTCGCTCGGGTTGCGCAGCCGCTCCCACTCGTCGATCAGGCTGGAGTCGACCTGCCGCACCAACTCGCCGAGCCACTCGATCAGGTCGACCAGTTCCTCGGTCTTGGCCTCCTCGGGCACGGTCTGCCGCAGCGTCTTGTACGCGTCGGCCAGGTAGCGCAGGACCAGGCCCTCCGAGCGGGACAGCCCGTAGAACTGCACGTACTCGGTGAAGGTCATCGCCCGCTCGTACATGTCCCGCACGACCGACTTGGGGGAGAGCTCGTGGTCGGCGACCCACGGGTGCCCCTGCCGGTACATCTCGTACGCGTTCTCCAGCAGCTCCGCGAGAGGCTTGGGCCAGGTCACCTCGTCGAGCAGTTCGAGGCGGGCTTCGTACTCGATGCCCTCGGCCTTCATCGCGGCGACCGCCTCGCCGCGGGCCTTGAACTGCTGCGCGGAGAGCACCTGGCGCGGGTCGTCGAGGATCGACTCGATCACCGACAGCACGTCCAGGGCGTACGACGGGGACTCGGCGTCCAGCAGCTCGATGGCGGCCAGCGCGAGGGGGGACAGCGGCTGGTTGAGCGCGAAGTTGAGCTGGAGGTCGACGGTGAGCCGGACCCGCCGGCCGGTCTCGTCCGGCTCGGGGAGTTCCTCCACCACGCCGCCGGCCTTCAACGCCCGGTAGATGGCGATGGCCCGGCGGATGTGCCGGCGCTGGGCGGCGGCGTCCTCGTGGTTGTCGGTGAGCAGGTGCCGCATGGCGGCGAACGCGTCGCCGGGACGGCCGATGACGTTGAGCAGCATCGAGTGGCTGACCTGGAAGCTGGAGGTCAGCGGCTCCGGTTCGGCCTCGACGAGGCGATCGAAGGTGGGCTTGCCCCAGCCGATCGACCCCTCCGGCGGCTTCTTCCGCACCACCTTGCGTCGCTTCTTCGGATCGTCGCCGGCCTTGGCGAGGGCCTTCTCGTTCTCGATGACGTGTTCGGGCGCCTGCACGACGACCCGGCCGAGGGTGTCGAAGCCGGCCCGCCCGGCCCGCCCCGCGATCTGGTGGAACTCGCGGGCCTTGAGCAGCCGGGTGCGCGTGCCGTCGTACTTTGACAGGCCGGTGAACAGCACCGTACGGATCGGCACGTTGATGCCGACGCCGAGGGTGTCCGTACCGCAGATGACCTTGAGCAGACCGGCCTGGGCCAGGGTCTCCACCAGCCGGCGGTACTTGGGCAGCATCCCGGCGTGGTGCACCCCGATGCCGTGTCGGACCAGCCGGGACAGGGTCTTGCCGAAGCCGGAGGTGAACCGGAAACCGCCGATCGCAGACGCGATCATGTCCTTCTCGGCGCGGGTGCTGACGTTGACGCTCATCAGCGCCTGGGCGCGTTCCAGGGCGGCGGCCTGGGTGAAGTGCACGACGTAGACCGGGGCCTGTTTGGTCTCCAGCAGTTCCTCGAGGGTCTCGTGCAGCGGCGTCATCGCGTACGAAAAGAGCAGCGGGACCGGCCGCTCGGCCGAGCGGACGACGGCGGTCGCCCGCCCGGTGCGCCGGGTCAGGTCCTCGACGAACCGGGTGGTGTCGCCCAACGTGGCCGACATCAGGATGAACTGCGCCTGGGGTAGCTCGATCAGCGGCACCTGCCAGGCCCAGCCACGGTCGGGCTCGGCGTAGAAGTGGAACTCGTCCATAATCACCTGGCCGACGTCGGCCCGGGCGCCCTCGCGCAGCGCCAGGTTGGCCAGGATCTCCGCGGTGCAGCAGATCACCGGGGCGTCGGCGTTGACGCTCGCGTCACCGGTGAGCATGCCGACGTTCTCGGCGCCGAAGACCTCGCAGAGCGCGAAGAACTTCTCCGACACCAGGGCCTTGATCGGGGCGGTGTAGAAGGTGGTCCGGTCGTCGGCCAGGGCGGCGAAGTGCGCGGCGATCGCGACCAGGCTCTTGCCGGAGCCGGTCGGCGTATTCATGATCACGTTCGCGCCGGAGACGATCTCGATGACCGCCTCCTCCTGGTGGGGGTAGAGGTCGAGACCGCGCTCGGAGGCCCAGCCGGCGAACGCGTCGTAGAGGGTGTCGGGGTCGGCGGTCTTCGGCAGCGCGGCGGTGAGTGTCATGGCCGGTCCATGGTGCCTGGATCATGCCCTCGGACGCCAACCCGGTGGGGGTTTCTTGTTAGGAAGGGACCCTTTTAATGCACCAGGCGTTAATAAGGTGCCCTTCCTTACGCCTTCCGGTAGAGCAGGTCGGCGATCGGGCGACCGGCGGCCAGGGCGCGTCGCTCGAACCGGGTCACCGGCCGGTGCGCCGGCCGGGGCGCGTAGCCGCCGTGCGGGTTGACCAGGCCAGGGTCACCGTCGAGGGTCACCCGCATCGACTCGGCGTACTCCGCCCAGTCGGTGGCGCAGTGCAGCGTGCCGCCGGCTGCCAGCCGGGAGCGCAGCAGGGCGACGTGCGCCGGCTGGATCAGCCGGCGCTTGTGGTGCCGGGACTTCGGCCACGGATCCGGAAAGAAGATGTGCACCGCGTCCAGCGAGTCGGGCGGCAGCAGCTCGACCAGGTCCAGCGCATCGCCCTCGGCGACCCGGACATTGCTCAGACCACGTCGGTCGAGGAGGTCCAGCAGGTTCGCAATTCCCGGCGTGTGCACCTCGACTGCCAGATAGTCTCGATCCGGGTCGACGGCGGCCATCTCGGCAGTCGTGTCGCCCATGCCCGAACCGATCTCGAGCACCAGGGGAGCGCGGCGGCCGAACAGGCCGACGGGATCGAACGGTGCGGCATCGGCGACCCGCAGGCCGTACGCCGGCCAGAGCTGCTCCAACGCCGCCGTCTGCCGGCTGCTCATCCGGCCGCGGCGGGGGTGGAAAGTGCGGATCGTCCGCGCCGGGTGCGGCGCGGCGACGGCGGGGAACGGTTCGGTCGTGGTCACAGCGCACCGAGCCTACGCGAGCTTCGCGGCGAATCGGATGTGATGTACGACCAGGGGTGAGACCATCATCCCGTACGGCAGACCGGGTGCCCGGCGGCGCCCGGCGACTGCTTCGGCGCGCCGGGAGGGGGGCATCGTGCCAGTGACCCGCACACGTCCGGCGCTGTCGGGCGCAACGTTCGCCGCCCCGCTGCTCGCCCTCGCGACCGTCGCTCCGCTGCTCGCCGCGCCGCTGGTCCCGGCGACACCCGCCCGAGCCGCCGCCGTCCCGGTCGCGGTGCACCACGCCGGTAGAGGCCTGGTCGCGGCACCGCAGCCGCCCGGCCCGAACGTTTTCATCGAGGTGAGCCCGGGCACCGTGGAGGCAGGGCACCTGGTCGGCTTGCGCGCCAGCTGCCAGGACAACTCGGTGGGTGCCATCGTCGTCTCGGACGCCTTCGGCCGGGTCGCCGTACAGCCACAGCGTGGGCTGTTGACCGGGACGGCCCAGGTGAAGGACCGGGTGCTGCCCGGCAGCTACCGGGTGAAGCTGGAGTGCCGGGGCGGCGAGACCGCGTCGACCATGCTTCAGGTGGTACGCCAGATGAAGCCCAGCCGGGGACCGGCGACCGGATTCGGCGGCGGTGCCGGCGGTGTCACCTCCGGTCTGCTGCTCCCCGGCGGGCTCGCGCTGATCGTCACCGGTGTCGTCGTGTGGGTGGTGGCGACCCGCCGTCGCAGCGCACGCCAGTGAGCCGGCCATGCCCGCAGCCCGTGCACTCCGACCGAACGGCTCCGCCCGTATGCCGCAAGCCGGCTCCGCTCGCGCGGTACGCCCTGCCGGCAGCCCGCCCCGGCCCACACCTCACCCAGAGATGTTCGTTCCGCCCGCCGGCGGATCCGTGCGACGTCCGGCCGGCACTGCCCGCTCGGCCGGTCCGCGTGCTGCCGGCGGCCGTGCTCGGCGCGAGGAGCGATCCGGCCGCAGCCCATGGTCATTACCGCTGGCGGTGGTACTGGTGCTGGTCGGTGTCTTCGTCACCGGTGCCGGACTGGGGCGTACGGTCGGCGACCCGCTGGAGTGGGCCACCGCCGCCGGTGGCGGGCAGGAGGCGGCCGGCACGACCCTCGCGCGCACGGCCGCCCGGCCGGTGAGCCTCTCCGTCTCGTCGATCGACGTCTCCGCTCCGGTGAAACCGGTCGGCGACGCGCCGGACGGCACGATCGCCGTACCGCCGCTGAGCCGGCACGAGGAGACCGGTTGGTACGACCGGGGCCCGATCCCGGGCGAGCCCGGTCCCGCCGTCATCGTCGGGCACGTGGACACCAAGAATGGGCCATCGGTCTTCTACAACCTGGGCAAACTCCGGGTGGGCGACACGGTCGAGGTGGCCCGGGCGGACGGCTCGGTGGCGGTCTTCACCGTGGACTCGGTCGAGCACTTCGCCAAGGACCGGTTGCCGGCCGACCGCGTCTACGGCCACGACGGGCCGCCGAGCCTGCGACTGATCACCTGCGGCGGCCAGTGGGTCGGCGGCCGGACCGGCTACGCCGACAACGTGATCGCCTTCGCCACCCTCACCACCACCCGCCCCGCCTGATCGACGGTGCCCAAGTTGCTGGCCGGCGAGAGCGCGGCGGTGATGTTCCAGGGGCGACGAGGTTTCCTCAGGGGACCTGCTGGACGACCTCGAACTCGAGGAGGGTGGCGCCGGAGGCGACGGGTGGGCGCTGTTCGGCACCGGGCGGGGCGGCGTGCGCGGCTCGGGCCGGACCGCTGGCCCATGCCTGGTAGGCCTCCTCGCTCTCCCAGCGGGTGTAAACGAAGTAGCGGCTCTCGCCAGCCACCGGGCGCAGGAGTTCGAAGCCGAGGAAACCGGGGGAGTTCTCCACGGCGCGGGCCCGGGCGGCGAACCGCTTCTCCAACTCCTCGCCGGCACCAGGCGGGACGTCGATCGCGTTGATCTTCACGACTGCCATGCCCTCACCCTAGGACAAGCCGCCATCGGCGTTCGCCACAGCTGTTCTTCCACGTCATAACGGAGGTGGGCGGATGCCACGGGAGGTGCTCAGCAGCTTTTCCGAGGCGCAGCGGCCCAAATGGCGGTAGCCCTCGCCCTGAGCATGCATGGATGTGGGCTATCCGCTGTTTCAGGGCATGCCTCTTCCGGAGCTTGCTGACAAGTACGACTGCGCCATCGGCACTGTGCGTAGGGCTATCGAGTACCTACAGATCACCGGGGAGCTCCAAGGCCGCCAAGGCAAGGGCACGTATGTGACTGGCAAGTTGCCTCCGGAGTAGGCAGCTTCCCTGTAGTACCGACGAGCACGCTCCCGGCGCTGGTCGCACTTGGTGCCGGTCTGAGCTCGCGTGATCAGAACGACTCGACGGCCGGGACCAGGTCGGCGTCGACCACGATCGGGGCGTGGTCGGAGGGACCCTTGCCCTTACGGGCCTCCCGGTCCACGTATGCCGAGCGGACCGCGCGGGCGAACGGGGCCGAGGCGTACACCAGGTCGATCCGCATGCCCTTGTTCTGGTGGAACATTCCGGCGCGGTAGTCCCAGTAGGTGAAGGGGCGCGGCCCCTTCATCGGGGTGGGCACCACGTCGACGAGGCCGAGATCGCGCAACGCGGCGAGAGCGGCCCGCTCGGCCGGGGTGACGTGGGTGGAGGTCGCGAACAGCGCGGGATCCCAGACGTCGTCGTCGGTCGGGGCCACGTTGAAGTCGCCGCAGACCGCGAGGGCCGTGGCAGCGGTCAACTCGGCGTCCAGCGCATCGCGCAGCGCCGCCAGCCACGCCAGTTTGTACGCGTAGTGCGGGTCGTCGGGAGTGCGGCCGTTCGGCACGTACACCGACCAGACCCGCAGCCCGCCGCAGGTGGCCGCGATGGCGCGGGCCTCCGGCTCGGGGAACCCGGGCTCGTTGGGGAACCCGACGGTGACGTCGGCGAGGCCGACCCGGGACAGGATGGCGACCCCGTTCCAGCGTCCGTCGCTGTGGCTGGCCACGGTGTATCCCAGCTCGCCCACCTCGGCCGCCGGAAAGGCGCCGTCGGGGCACTTGGTCTCCTGCAGGCAGACCACGTCCGGCCCGGTGCCGGCCAGCCAGTCCAGCAGCCGGGGCAGGCGGGCCTTGACCGAGTTCACGTTCCAGGTGGCCAGGCGCATGGTGTCAGCCTGCCGCATTCCCGGCCGACGCGCCCGGCAGGAGGCCGGCCGGGAATGCGTGTTAAAAGGGGGCCCTTCCTATGCACGAGGCGTTAAAAGGGTGCCCTTCCTTTACTGCTCGTTGTTCGGGTGGGTCTGTTCGGCGAGGAAGCGTTCCAGTTCGGCGCCGAGTTCCTCCGCCGTGGGCAGCGGCCCGCTCTCCATGGCGAGCAGGTTCTCACCACGCCCCCGGGCGAACGCATCGTACTGCTCCTCGAGGGCCTGGACCAGGGTGGTCGCTTCGTCGCTCTGTGCCACCTGCCGGTCGATCTCCACCCGGACCACCTCGGCGGCCGAGCGCAGCCCGTCACGGGGCAACAGCAGGCCGGTGCTGCGCGACACCGACGCCAGCAGCACCTCGGCGGCGGCAGGGTACTCCGCCTGCGCCACGTAGTGCGGCACATGTGCGGCGAAGCCCAGCGCGTCCCGGCCGGCCTCGCCGAGGCGGAACTCCAGCAGGTGCCCCACGCTGCCGGGCACCTGGACCCGTTGCAGCCACGGCTCGTAGCCGACGATCAGCTCCCGTCGGGTCGCGTGCGCGGTCACGCCGGTCGGACGGGTGTGCGGCACCGCCATCGGGATCGAGTTCAGCCCGACGGTGAGGCGTACGTCGAGCCGGGCGGCGAGCCCGGCGACGGCCGCGATGAACCGTTCCCACTGCAGATCCGGCTCCGGCCCGGTGAGCAGCAGGAACGGTGTCTCGTCGTCGTCGTGGAGCAGGTGCAGCACCAGCTCCGGCGCGTCGTAGCTCTCCCAGTGGTCTTCGACGAAGGTCATCACCGGGCGGCGGGAGCGGTAGTCGAAGAGCTGGTCCAGGTCGAAGCGGGCGATCGGGCGGGACTCCAGCGAGGTGAGCAGTTGCTCGCGGGCGAGCCGGCCGGCGTTGCCAGCGTCGACGAATCCTGTGAGAGCCTGGATCAGGACCGGCTGACCAAGGTCGGGCAGGTCGTCGGCGAGTTCGTAGAGCTCGTGTGGGTCGAGCACCGGTGCGGCCTCCCTCGATGCGGGTAACGGGTCGCCGATCGGCGGCATCCCCGATCGCCAGAACGTAACCGCTATCCTGGCGCATTCCTGTTTCGCCGGTCTGGCCGGGCCGCCTGGGTTCGTCCCGGCCCGGGGCGCCGTTGACGCGCCGGGGTAAATATGGATGAGCGCGATCGAAGGGAGAGGCGATTGAGTGATCCCGCCGCCGACGCGACCGAAGCCCCGCCGGCCACCCTCTGGGACCGGATGCGCCAGGATCCGCAGTACGCCCCCGAGCACCTCGCCCTCGAGGCGGTCCGTCGCCTCGGGCCGGAGGCGGCGGCGTGGATTCGGCAGGCTCGCGCCGAACAGCCGGGCGACAGCGCCGAGACCCTCGCGGAGCAGGCGGTGCGCCGATTCGTCAACCGGGCCCGATTCTCCGGTGCGGTCTCCGGGGCCGCCGGGCTGCCCGGCGCGGTGATCGACGTGGGAGTGCTCGCCTGGACCCAGGCCCGCATGGTGCTGCACATCGCCGCCGCGTACGGGGTGGACCCGACCCACCCGGACCGGGCCGCCGATCTGCTGGTCCTGCAGAGGGTGCACAAGGCGGCCGCAGGTGCTCGACTGGCGCTGGGGGTGGCGGCCGGCCGGGAGCGGGCCGGGGCGCTCTTCGGCGGCGGTGAGCGGGCGCCCCTCGGTCGGGTGATGCTGCGGCTCGGCGTACGGCTCGCGCAGATGGCCGGCGTACGCGCGGCGAAACGCGTCTTCGCCAAGGTGGTTCCCGGCGCGGCGATCGTCCTCGGCACCTGGGCGAATTCCTCGGCCACCAAGAATCTCGCCGACCGTTCCCGGACCCTGTACCGCCACTATGGCGGCCCGCACCCGCCATCGCCCCGTCACGGACTGTGAGCCTCAGTCGGCGTACCCGGAGGAGCGCCAGGTCGCGTCCGCGAGGCGGGACTGACCAGCCGCGTTCGGGTGGAAGTAGTCCAGGGCGTTGACCAGGTCCAGGTCGAACCGGATCCGGTGCACGGCGCCCCCGTCGTAGCGGCAGCGGGAACCGTACGCCCGGCAGGCCGCGGAGAGCTGGTCGTTGTAGGCGGCGACGCGTGCCCGGAACGCCGCCCGACGTTGCCGGTCGGCGGCTGCGGTCGAGGTCGGCTCGGCCAGCAGGGCGGGGCAGATTCCCCGTCGCCAGGCCCGCACGGCGCGCTGGTCGTCGTGGCCGACCTCCCAGAGCCGGTAGAGATTCGGAATGCTGACGACCAGGACCCGGGCCTTCGGACGGCCTTCGCGCAGCACCCGCAGCCCTCGGTCGACCTCGGCCCGGAAGTCGGCCACCGAAGTCATCGCATCGATCGTGCCCCGGCAGGCGTCGTTGGCGCCGATCAGGACGGTCACGTAGTCGGCGCGGTCGCGTACCGCCGCCTCCGCCTGGCCGGCCAGCGCCGCGGCCCGGGCCCCCGGTTTGGCGTGGTTGTATCCCTTGCCGCGCAATCCCGGATTGCGGTCGAGCAGCCGACGGTAGTGGCTGTCGACCCGCAGCCCGTCCCCGGTCGACCAGGAGTTGCGTTCGCACGAGGTCAGCACCAGGCAGGAGCCGAATCCGGTGGTGATGGAGTCGCCGAGCGCGGCGACCGCCTTGGGTGAGCCGGGCTGGGCCGTCACGGTCGGCCGGGGTGACGCCTCCCCGCCGCCCTCGCAGGCCAACGCGACCAGCGCGAGCAGACAGACGGCGGCAGTGGTCCAGCGTCCAAGCATGACTTCCCCAGCCTCACAGCTCACAGCTCACAGCGATGGCATGGTGACTGTACGTGGGAGGCGCCCGGGTTGGAAAGCAGGTGCGGCGCGACGGTTAGCTTCGGCGGTGTGGGGTAGGTGGGGGAGATGACGAGATCACAACCCCGGCGTGCCCGCGGCACGGTCGGCCACGCGTACAGCGCTCTGAATCTGAGGCTCGTGCTGGCCAGCTTCGGGCTCGTCACCATGACTGTGTTCGCGGTGTTGGCCTTCCGCGCCGACCTGGCCTGGCTGGGCGTCGTCTGCGCCGTCTTCGCGGTGGTCGCCGTCGTCGACCTGGCCATCATTCAACGCCGCCGTGCCGCTCGCCGCCGGGAGGAGCCGGGGGTGCGGCACTCGCTCTTCGAGTGACTGGAGTAGCCCTGATGCCCATCGCCACCACCAATCCCGCCACCGGCCAGGTGCTCAAGACGTACGGTGCGATCTCCGACGAGCAGGTCGACGAGGCGATCGAACGGACCGACCTGGCTCACCGGCAGTTGCTCGACACCACGATCGAGCAGCGGGGACGCTGGCTCACCGCAGCGGCGGAGCTGCTCGAGGCGGAGGGGGACGACATCGCGCGGCTGATGACCACCGAGATGGGCAAGACGCTCGCCGCCGCGAAGGCCGAGGTCACCAAATGTGCCAGCGCCTGCCGCTTCTACGCCCACCACGCGGCCGAGTTCCTCGCCGACGTGCCGGCCGACGCCGCTGCGGTCTCCGCCAACCGGGCGTTCGTCCGGTACCAGCCGATCGGGCCGGTGCTCGCGGTCATGCCGTGGAACTTCCCGCTCTGGCAGGTCATGCGCTTCGCCGCACCGGCGCTGATGGCCGGCAACACCGGGCTGCTCAAACACGCCTCCAACGTGCCGCAGACCGCGCTGCTGCTGGAGGATCTGTTCCGCCGCGCCGGTTTCCCCGAGGGCGCGTTCACCACCCTGCTGGTCGGCTCCGAGGCGGTGGAGCGGATCCTGCGTGACCGCCGGGTGCGGGCCGCCACGCTGACCGGCAGCGAGCCCGCTGGCCGGTCGATCGCCCAGATCGCCGGTCGGGAACTCAAGAAGACCGTGCTGGAACTGGGCGGCAGCGACCCGTTCGTGGTGATGCCCTCGGCCGACGTGGAACTGGCCGCCGAGGTGGCGACCACCGCCCGCTGCCAGAACAACGGCCAGTCCTGCATCGCGGCCAAGCGCTTCATCGTGCACGCTGACATCTACGACGCCTTCGCCGAAGCGTTCGCGCACCGGATGTCGGCGCTGCGGGTGGGTGACCCGACCGACGAGGGCACCGACGTCGGCCCGTTGGCCACCGAGCGGGGCCGCGACGAGGTCGACGCCCAGGTGCGCGACGCGGTCGACAAGGGAGCCACCGTGCTCTGCGGCGGGGAGAAGCCGGACGGTGCTGGCTGGTTCTATCCGCCGACGGTGGTGACCGACCTGGACCCGGGGATGCGGATGTGGACCGAGGAGGTGTTCGGGCCGGTCGCCGGGCTGTACCAGGTGTCGTCGTACGCCGAGGCGATCGAGGTGGCCAACGGCACCGCCTTCGGCCTCGGATCGAACGCCTGGACACGGGACCCGGAGGAACAGGAGCGCTTCGCCACCGACCTGGCGGCCGGTGCCGTCTTCATCAACGGCATGACCACGTCCTATCCGGAGTTGCCGTTCGGTGGGGTGAAGAACTCCGGCTACGGCCGGGAGCTGTCGGCCCAGGGGATGCACGAGTTCTGCAACGTCAAGACCGTCTGGATCGGTGAGGGCACGGCCGGTGCCGGTGCCGGCGCCCACGCCGAATGACCCGGCGTTGGAGAAGGGGCCCCTTCCTGTACCGCAGTGGTTAATCAA
>NZ_BOPC01000039.1 GCF_016863555.1 Micromonospora qiuiae
CCGGGGCCGCCGAAGGAGCCGGCACCCGGGCCGCCGAAGGAACCACCGCCGGGACCCCCGAAGGGGTCACCACTCGAGCCGCCGAAGCGGTCGCCGGACGGCGGGGCGAACGGGTCGGCCGGCCGCTCCGGATCGGCGTGCGGCTTGACACCGTTCATCGCCCGACTGGTCGGCGGCGCGTCGGCGAAGGCGGGCAGCCCCGGTGGGAAGGACGGTGCCGGGGCCGGCGAGGCAGGAGCGTTCGCCGCCGAGAAGGCGTCCGGGGTGTCCCGGTCGCCGAAGCGTGGATCGGGGCCCTGGTCGAACCGGGGCGAGTGATCGTCCCGCTCCTGGGCCGGCTCCGCCGGTTGTTCGGGTTGGGTGGCTCGGCCGTACACCCGGGGCTGCGGCGGGGGCGTGCCCGCCGGCAGGGCCGCGTGGTCGGCGGGAGGCGCCACCCGGCTGGCCAGTGGTACCGAGGCGCTTGCCGAGACGCCGCCAGCGTTCGCCGGCGGGGTCGCCCGGCCGGCGGACTCCGGGGAGGTGCGTGGTGACGGGATGGCGGGCGACTGCGGCTCGTCGTGCCGTGGCTCGGGTTGCCCCCAGCTCATGCCGCCGGCCGGCTGGTCGGTGCCCAGGGGTAGGCCCTGGCCGGCCTGGTCCGCCGGGAACGCGGCCGGCGGGACGTAGTCAGCGGGGGGCGTGGCCGCCAGGCTGGCGCCCGGCACCCGCTGCTCCTGAGGCGGCAGCGGCACCATGTTGGCCGGCGAGATACCGGGGCTCGGCGCGGGCTGGTAGATCGGGCCGCCGTCGGCGCGCCCCGCCTCGGACTGGGTGCCCGGCCGAGCCGCTTCGGGCTCCGCCGAGCCAGCGTTGCCCCACGCCTCGCCGGGTGCCCACGGCTCCATGTCGAGCGACGGCCGTTCGGCTGCGGTACGGGACGGCAGCGGTTCCTGCGACGGGCTCCAGGACGGCGGTGGTGCGGGGTCGCCGGGTCGTGCCGATCCGGTGGCGGGCTCGGCGGGCGTCCACGCTGCCGTCGGCGGGTTCTGCGCCGACGGCGACCACTGTGGACCTGCATCGGTCCCGTTGCCACTACCGGACCAGCCGACCGGATCGGCCGGCTGTGGGGTGGCCCAGTCGGGTTGCGCCAGTCGGTCGCCGGCCTGCCAACTCTCGGCCGGCTGCTGGTCGCCGGCCGGCCAGCCCTCGGCCGGCTGCTGGTCACCAGCCCATCCACCGGCTGCTGGCTCCGGCTGCTGGCCGGTGGCCCATCCGGGCTGCCCCGGCTGGTCGGTCTGCCACCCGCCGGATCGGGCCGCCTCGTCGGGGGCAGGCCGGTGCTGCGGCGCGGCATTCGGTTGCGGCACCTGCGCCGTGGCCCGGGCCGCCGACTCCGAGTGGACCGGTGCGGGCTGGTCGGTCTGTGCCCAGTCGGGCTTGGCCGGCTCGGAGATGTTTGCGGCTGCCGCCCAGCTCGGCGTCTGCTGCTCGGCCTGCGATGCGGAGGACCATTCCGGCTGTTGGCCGCCGGCCCATGCCGCGGGTTGGCCGGACGATGACTGGCCGGCCCAGCCCGGTCCGGCCTGGTTCGGCGTCCATTCTGTCGGCTGGGCCGCATCCAAGGTGGTGGGATCGGTCCGAGCCGGGTTGCTCTGATCGGACGCCCAAGATGGTTGGTCCGATGCGGATGATGTGGCCGGTGGCCAACGCTGACCGGTCTGCTCACCCTGGGGCGTCCAGGACGGTTGGCTGCCGCCGGTCGTCTCCCAGGCGGCGGGGGCCGGTGACTCCGCCTGGCGGGTCACCTGGGCGCTGCCCCACGGGGCGCCCTGCTGGCTGGTCCAGGCGGGCGTGGCTGCATCGGATTGAGCGGGCGGTGCGGGGGCCCAGCCGAGGTCGGGGGCGCTCGCGCCATACCCGCTGTCCTGCTGAGCCGGTCCGCCGCCGCCCGGCGGCACCTCGTCCGGCTCTTGGCCGGGGCGGTGCGGGCCCTCGGACGTCATGCGTGCGCCTCCTCCATCACATGTTGGCCGCTGTCGCCGATGGTCTCGGTAGGGCAAGCCGGCAGGTGCCGGCTCCCCGCACCGTATCCCGGTGGCCGCCGGTGGGCCTCCGGGGAGCATTGATCGTCACTGTCCGTTGCCGGATGGTGTCGAGATGCTTCTATCGCCTCGACCTGTCCCCGACTGCGGACGACGACCGAGCCCCACCGTACCGGGCGCTGCGGCGGGGCGGTATCCCGGTGTCAGCCGCCCGGTACGAACGCCGACGACCCGCCCGGTGGCCCGGGCGGGTCGTCGGTCTGGAGGAGGCGAACAAGGTCGGATGGCGTCAGTGCATGTGACGCTGGGCGATGGCGAGGATCTCGTCACGGACCGAGGGCGAACTGGCGGAGCGCAGGGCCCGCTCGATGGCGCGGGCGCGGCGGTTGGCCTCGCGGCGGTTCCGGATTCGCTCGATCATGCTCATGGTGGTCTCTCCTCCTGGCTATTCGGTTGTCGACCTGCCGATGTCTCCATTGAACCGCAAACCCATGCCGGTATCCAGCGATTGTAAGGTGAGTTTGGACACCTGCCTAAGAATCTTAAGCCTGAGCCAGCGTTAAGGCCTATTTTTTCAGTCAATGGCAACGGCCGGCGTGCCGGGGGTCAACCCCTTGGCACACCGGCCGTCGTCGTGCTGCGTCAGGTCCAGGCGAGCAGCGCCGCCTCCGGGTCGGTGAGGAAGTCGCCCACGTCGCGCAGGAACTTCGAGCCCAGCTCACCGTCGATGATCCGGTGGTCGAAGGAGAGCCCGAGCGTGGTGACCAGGCGCGGCTTGACTTTGCCCTTGTGGACCCAGGGCTGCTCGCGAACCGCCCCGAAGGCCAGGATCGCCGACTCACCCGGTGGCAGGATCGGCGTGCCGGTGTCCACCCCGAACACACCGACATTGGTGATGGTCAGGGTGCCGCCGGACATGTCGGCCGGCGAGGTCTTCCCGGCCTTGGCCGTCTGCACCAGGTCGGTCAGTGCGTCGGCCAACTCGCGCAGGGTGAGCCGGCCGGCGTCCTTGATGTTCGGCACGATCAGGCCCCGCTCGGTGGCCGCCGCGATGCCCAGGTTGACGTACTCCTTGACGACGATCTCGTCGCCGGCCCAGGTCGAGTTGACCATCGGATGCCGCTTGACCGCCAGCAGCACCGCCTTGGCCACCAGCAGCAGCGGCGAGACCCGTACGTCGCGCCACTCCCGCCGGCCGCGCAGCCGGTCCAGGGCCTTCATCGCCCGCGTCACGTCCACGGTCAGGAACTCGGTGACGTGCGGTGCGGTGAACGCCGAGCGGGACATGTTCTCGGCGGTGAGCTTGCGTACCCCCTTCACCGGGATGCGCTGCTCGCGGTCGGCGCCGAAGCTCGCCGCCGACGGGCCGGGCGGGGCGACCGCCAGCGGCTCGGCTGTCGCCGTTGCCGCCGCCCGCTGCACGTCCTCCCGGGTGATCGAACCCAGCGGCCCGGACCCGGTCAACGTGCGCAGGTCGACGCCGAGATCCTTGGCGAGCTTGCGCACCGGCGGCTTGGCCAGCACCGGCCCACCGCCCCGGGAGGTGCCGTTCACCGCCGGGGCGGGCGACACCGCAACGGTCGGCACCGTGGCCGGCGCGGCCTGGACCGGCACCGGCACAAGCGGAGCAGAGGTGGCCTGAGCCGGGGCGGCTCCCTTGCGAGGCCGGCGCTTGGCTGTGGTGGTCCGGGGGCCGTAGCCGACCAGGACCGCCGTGCGACCGCCCGGGGCGGGGCCGCCGATCATGCCCGGCTCGACCGCCCCCTCGGCCGGCGCGACCTCGACGGCGGCCAGCGAGGCGGCCGAGGGAGTGGGCAGGTCCGCAGTCGACGACGACTCGACCGGCCCGGCCCCGGGATCGGTGTCGATCGCGATGATCGGGGTGCCGACCGCGACCGTGGTGCCTTCCGGGTGGTAGATGGCCTGGACCTGGCCGGCCCACTTCGCCGGGATCTCCACGGCCGCCTTGGCGGTCTCCACCTCGACGATCGGCTGGTTCAGCTCGATCGTGTCGCCCACCTTGACCAGCCAGGCGAGGATCTCGCCCTCGGTCAGCCCTTCGCCCAGGTCGGGCAGGTTGAACTCCTTGATCCGGGACATGCTGCTCACCAGCCGAAAGTGCGGTCGACGGCGTCGAGCACCCGGTCGAGGTCGGGGAGGTACTCCTCCTCCATCCGCGCGGCCGGGTAGGGGGTGTCGAAACCGGTCACCCGCAGCACCGGCGACTCCAGCGAGTAGAAGCACTCCTCGGTGATCCGGGCCGCGATCTCCGCGCCCAGGCCGACGTTGGACGGTGCCTCGTGCACCACCACCGCGCGTCCGGTGCGCCGCACCGACTCGTACACCACGCCCAGGTCCAGCGGGGAGAGCGTACGCAGGTCGATGACCTCCAGGTCGCGGCCGTCCTCGGCGGCGGCGGCCGCGGCGTCCAGGCAGGTGCGGACCATCGGACCGTACGCCAGCAGGGTGGCGTCGGTGCCGGCCCGCGCGACCCGGGCCGCATGCAGCGGGTACGCCTCGGCCAGCGGGGCGTCCAGGTCCACCTGCCCCTTCTCCCAGTAGCGCCGCTTCGGCTCCAGGAACACGATCGGGTCGTCCGAGACGATGGCCTGCTGAATCATCACGTACGCGTCCTGCGGGCTGGCGCAGGAGACCACCTTGAGTCCGGCGGTGTGTGCGAAGTACGCCTCGGGCGACTCCGAGTGGTGCTCCACCGCACCGATGCCGCCGCCGAACGGGATCCGGATGACCATCGGGATGTTCAGCTTGCCGCGCGAGCGGTAGTGCATCTTCGCCACCTGCGACACGATCTGGTCGTACGCCGGGTAGACGAAGCCGTCGAACTGGATCTCGCAGACCGGCCGGTAGCCGCGGATGGCCAGGCCGACGGCAGTGCCGATGATGCCGGACTCGGCGAGCGGGGTGTCGATGACCCGCTGGTCGCCGAAGTCCTTCTGGAGGCCGTCGGTGATCCGGAAGACGCCGCCGAGCTTGCCGACGTCCTCACCCATGATCACGACCTTCGGGTCGTTCTCCAGGGCCTTACGCAGACCGATGTTGAGGGCCTTGCCGAGGGTGAGCGTCTCCGTGGCCATCAGTGCACGCTCCCCTCGAACGACTCCAGGTACCGGCTGAACTGCGCGCGCTGCTCGTCCAGCAGCGGCGACCCGTTCGGGTAGACGTGGTCGAACAGGGTGACCGGCTCCGGGTCCGGCATCGCCAGCACCCGTTCGCGCAGGTCGATGGCCTCTCGGCGGGCCTGCTCGTCGATGTCGGTGAAGAAGCCCTCGTCGGCGATCTTCTCCCGCTCCAGGAACGCCTTCATCCGGGCGATCGGGTCCTTGGCCTGCCACGCCTCGACCTCGCTGGCGATCCGGTAGCGGGTCGGATCGTCGGAGGTGGTGTGTGCTCCCATCCGATAGGTGTACGCCTCGATCAGGCTCGGGCCCTGCCCGTGCCGGGCGTTGTCCAGCGCGTGCCGGGTGACCGCGTACGTGGCCAGCACGTCGTTGCCGTCCACCCGGGTGCCCGGGAAGCCGAAACCGGCGGCCCGCCGGTAGAGCGGGATGCGGGTCTGCCGCTCCAGCGGTTCGGAAATGGCGTACTGGTTGTTCTGGCAGAAGAAGACCAGCGGGGCGTTGAACACCCCGGCCCAGACGAAGGACTCGTTGACGTCGCCCTGGCTGCTGGCGCCGTCGCCGAAGTAGGCGATCACCGCCTCGCCGTCATCGGTGCCGGTCCTGCCGTCCATCGTGACGCCCATCGCGTAACCGGTCGCGTGCAGGGTCTGCGCGCCGATCACGATCGTGTACATGTTGAACTTGAACTCGTTCGGGTCCCAGCCGCCCTGGTCAACGCCGCGGAACAGGCCCAGCGGCATGATCGGGTCGATGCCGCGGCAGTAGAGCACGCCGTGTTCGCGATAGGTGGGGAAGGCCATGTCCTGCGTACGCAGCGCCCGGCCCGAGCCGACCTGGGCCGCCTCCTGGCCGAGCAGGCTCGCCCAGATGCCCAGCTCACCCTGCCGTTGCAGGGCCGTCGCCTCGGCGTCCAACTTCCGTACGAGCACCAGGTCGCGGTAGAGGCCGCGGTACTCCTCGTCGGTGAAGTCGACGCGGTACTCGGTGCCGTCCGGGCCGGTCACGCTGTCGATCCGCTCACCCGCCGGGGTGAGCAATTGCACCAGTTCCGGGTCGCCGGTCACGGCCTTCCTGGATCGGGGTGCGGCTCGCCGGCCGCGGGTGCTGGCCCCGGGGTCGCCCTTTGCCATCCGTCTCTCCCTGTCGTGTCTGCGTCGGCACCGGGGGGTCACCCGGCCGCGCGACTCGTACGCCGGCCCCGGCTGGTGCCGGGATCGGTTCCTGGCGGCCGCGCCTAGCCCCGGTGGGGGTTGCCGCGCGGCGTGAGCCGGATTCATGGCCGAACCCGGTTCGGGAGCGCCGGCGCCCAGTCGTGTCTGCCGCGTGGGTGCGCGGAGATCGCGGCTGCGCTGCCGTCGTGACCTCCATAGTCCCATCAGGGGTGAGTCCTCCCACAGCCCGCCCGGCCCACATCCCGGCGGCGATCCGCTTCGTTACCTGAAATGCCGGAGTGTCCAAAGGAACGCCATGCGAACGAGCGGCCGTCTTTTGTCACCATTCGGCCAGATATGCGTGTCGACACGCGGCGTGGGGTTGGCCTACCCAGAGTGACTGACCCAGGCTGTTCGCGCGGGCTGGCGATCCATCTACGTCGGTCCGCCGGGCCCGCATCCGACGGCCTGGCCAGGGACGACGACGAGGAGCGAAGGTGTCCGAACCAGGTGAGGGCCCCGGGGCGGCGGGCCTCGGCCGGCACCGGGCACCCGGCAGCTACCGCCGAGTGGTGGGGGTGCACCGAGCCGCCCGTACCACCGGCCCCACCCGTGGTTATCTGCTCACCGTGGCGCTGCTCGCCGGTACCGCCTCGATGCCGGTCCTCGCCGCGATCAGCACCGGTTCCGCGACGGTCGGCAGCACCGCGTTGCCGGACAGCAGGACGCCGTTCATCCCGACGCCCTCGATCGGCCCGGTGGTCATCCCGCCGCCGCCCAGCGGCGCTCCGCCGGCCACCGGGGCGGCGTGGCCGTCCGCCAGACCGGCGGACTCGCCCGTCGATCCGGCCGGGCAGGAGGCGCCCGTACCCTCCGTCACGTCGGTCGAGCCCCCGGTACGCCGTCCGGAGCCGCCCACGATCACCCCGGTGCCCCGGCCCGTTCCCACGCCGGCCCCGTCACCGGCACCGCACCCGAGCCCGCCATCACCCACCGGTTCACCGTCGCCCACGCCTGAGCCGAGCGCCTCGGTGGCGCCCACCGCCTCCGTCGAGCCGAGTGCCTCGCTGGAGCCGAGTGCCTCGGCGATGCCCACCGCCTCCGTCGAGCCGAGTGCGTCGGCGGAGCCGGGTCCGTCGGCGGAACCGAGTGCGCCGGGGGAACCTTGTGCGTCGGCCGATCCGAGCGGTCAGACGCCCGCGTCCTCCCCGGTCGCGCTCTTCGGTTGAGCGGGCAGGACCGTCAGCCGTCGTCGGTGAGGCGGTGGCGGTTGGCATCGATCCAGGCGTCGAGGGCGGCCGGATCGTCCGGATCGACGCCGTCGGCCATCAACTGGGCGACGGCGGCGGTCGCCGGGCTACGTCGCTCGCCGGTTGCGTAGAGCCGGGCGAACTCCGGCACCATCTCCTCGATCGCGGCGTCGGTCGCGGCCGCCGCCGCTGCGGACAACCCGCGTCGGCGAGCGGCGTACCCGGCCCAGGCGCGTAGCACCCGGGGCAGCATCGCCGCGTCGTCCATGTCCAGCACGGCGCGACGGTGTACCCAGTCGAGCAGGAAGAGCCCGGCCACCGTCGGGCTCCACCGCAGCGGGTCGGCGTCCGGGAAGGTCGCCGCGTGGTCGAGCAGCAGACCCAGACAGAAGTGCAGCGAGGCCAGCTCCGCGTCATCGACGGTGGTGGCCAGCCCGGCCCGGGCCGCCTCGGGTGAGGCCAGGAAACGCCGGATCTCCTCGCCCCGTTCGGTCTCCGGCAGCGGATCATCGGCCGGCGGAGCTGGTGCCGCCGCGACGGGCAGAATCGCCAACCGGGCCCCGACCAGCGCGCGGTCCGTGGCCAGTGAACTCGCCCCGGGCAACTGCCCCAACTGGTCGGTGACCGCCAGGTGCCGGCTCACCTCGCCCCGCACCCGGATCGGATCCTCCTCCCGGAACCAGGTCAGCTCGTCGGCGGCGCACAGTGTCCGGACCTGATCCAGAATCAGGTCGGCCGGCCCGCCGACGAAGACGTCCTTCGTGATGCCGATGTTGTGGTCGATCAGCGCCACCAGTGCGTGCTCCGGCCCGCCGGTGTCGTCGTCGTAGGCGAAGGTGGCCAGGTAGGAGGTCTGGTCGCCGTAGACGTCGCCGTACGCCCAACTGCCGGTGAGGTGCACCCGGCCGAGCTGACCGGACCAGGCTGGTGCGCTGGCGCCGGGGCGTACCCGGTCCGCGCCGGTCGCTTCCGGCACCAGGGCCGCGAAGACCGCGCGAACGGTGGTCGCCGCGGCGGCCCGCCGGCGCGAGGTGGCCGCGAGGAAATCAGCGACGAATTCGCGCACCGCCGCCTCCCGGTCCGTCTCGGCGATCTCGTACACGCTGCCGAGCAGCGCCGCGCCGAGCATTTCCGCGTCGAGGGCCGAGTCGAGCTTGGTCACGTCGCGCGCGGCGTGCAGGACCGCCTCGTAGGGGGTTTGTGGCGTGGCCATGACCCCGACCCTACGCCGCTCACCGCCCATCCACTCGGTGAGCGGGCCGAGCCCGCTCGTGGGCAGCGGACCTCACCGGTGACGGGCGACCTCCAGGACGGTTCGCGCGTCGGCGTGCGCGGCGATCACCGCGCGCACCGGGGCGAGGACGTACTCGTCACCGACGGCGGCCACCGCCGCAGTCAACCGTGCCTGTGCCCGTTGCCGGGCACGCCGCGCGGCCCACCGGACGACGGGGCGGGTCAGCGCGGCCAGCAGCAGCCCCGCCACCAGCCCGCCGAGCAGCAGCAGGGTCGGCGCCGGCACCTCGCCGACCATTGGGTGCTGCAGCTCGGGCAGGCCGAGGATCCGCAGCGCGTAGCCGAGGAGCAGCCAGCCCAACCCGACCAGGGCGGCGAGCGTCACCAGCCACTGCGCCCCGCCGACCAGCCGCCACCAGGGCCGGGGTCGGTCCATGCCCAGGTCGGCACCGGCGACCGCGCGGTCCAGGGCATCCGGCAGGTCGCCGAGACGGGACCGGGTGGCCCTGGTCACCGCGTTCGGCCAAGCGCTCGGCAGGCCGGACCCGGCCCGTTCGGCCACGGCACGCAGGGCCAATACCAGCGCGGACTTGTCGGCGGCACTGGGCTCGGGCACCGAGGTCGCGGCGACCAGGCTCTCCGCCGGGTCGCCCGGCGGACCGGAGATGTGCAGGCGGCGTAGCGGATCGGGACGTAGCCGTCGCCAGAACCGGACCAACGGCCAGCCGGTGGCCGACGCGGCCCGGTGCCGGTAGGCGTCCTCGACCGCGGCCGCAACCGCTGGCACCCCCGCCGCCGCGCTCAGCGCCCGGTCCAGCGTGTTGACGGCGGGATCGTCCGGGGCGAGCGCCGTCCCCGGTGCTCCGACCATCTCGTCCAGCGCGGCGACCACGGCGTCCACGTCCCCGGAGAGCCGGCGCAGCGCGGCCTGCCGCTCGGCGACCGTACGCTCCAGCGCCTCCCGCAGGCCGTCCGGACCGTTCGGGTCCGCGACGGTGGTGGCCAGCAGCGGAACTCCCTCCAGCCCGTCGGCGTCGAGCAGCCGACGCAGGTCGGCGAGCACCCGGGGTAGGTCGGCCGGCGCCAGCCGATCGGCCTGGTTGAGCACGACCAGGGTGACGTCGCGGTGCCGGTGGAACTCCCGGAGGTAGCTGCGGTGCACCACCCGGTCGGCGTACTTCTGCGGATCGACGACCCAGACCACGAGGTCCACCAGGCCGAGCAGCCGGTCCACCTCGATCCGGTGCGAGTGCTGCACCGAGTCGAAGTCCGGCAGGTCGAGCAGGATCAGCCCGTGCAGTGTGGACTCGTCGTCGCCGTCCAGCACGCTTTCCCGCACGAACCGGTGCCGGGGCAGCACGCCGAGCCAGTCGAGCAGCCGGCTGCCGCCGTCGAGCGGTCCCCAGACGCAGGCGTGGGCGACGCCGGTGGTGGGTCGGCGCACCCCGACGGGTGACAGTTCCATTCGGGCCATCGCGTTGAACAGGCTCGACTTGCCGCTGCCGGTCGCGCCGGCCAGTGCCACGACGGTGTGATCACGGGACAGCGCCAGCCGGGCCCCGGCCCGCTCCAACACGGTGCGCGCCGGCACCAGCGGAGTGTCCGGCAGGAGCCCGTCGACGATGCCGAGGAACCGCTGCACCGCCTCAAGCCGGGCGACCAGCTGATCGGCGTCCACCCGCCCGTCGGCCCGCAACGCCTCGCGTAGGCGTCCGCCCAGGCCGCTCACCGCGACTCCCTGCCCGGCGCCTGAGCGACAGAGCGCGGGCGCGGAGCCGATCTGGTCTGGTCGTTCACGGGTGCCGCCCCTCATCGGCCGGCGCGCTCAGTCGCGGCGCCGCGCCGGCAAATCCGCTTTGCAGCCGGGCCGCCTCCACCCGTTCGGCTGCCCGGCGCAGCTCTGCCGCGGTCCGGGCGGCCGGTCGCGACTGTTCGGTCCGGGTCAGGTAGCGGGCGGCCTCGGCGTCCAGCAGGAACCGTATCCGCTTCAGCAGGTCATCGCGGGCCTTGCCGGCCAGCGTCCGGACGGCCTGATCGCCGAAGATCGCCTGAAGCACCGCCTGCCCGGCGACGGTGGTGCCCGCGCCGGTGGCAACCTCCAACCCGGTCGGGATGAACGCGGTCGAGGCGAAGACCGCGATCATCACGACCAGCCCGGTGGCGTTGACCGCGTACGCCGCCGTCCGGGCCACGAAGCGCCGGTCGCCACCTTCGGCGCGAACCAGTTCCAGCACGCCACGCTGCCAGTCACGGATCAACCGCTCGACCCGTTCGGGCAGCTCGGGAGAGTGGTGGGCCAGGCTCGGGTCGAGCAGTGCGGCCCCGGCGGGGTGCGCCTTCCACCCGGTGTACGCGTGCTCGGCCGCCTCGGCCGCCACGCCGAGCAGCAGGGTCGACAGCTGGGACTCGATCGCGTCGCGTAGCTGCGCCGTCGGTGCCGGCCGTCGGCTGAACGCGGCCATCATCCGGTCGCGCAGCCGGCCTACCCGCGCCTCCAGGCTGCGGAAGAACTCGCTGGTGCCGATGAACTCCTGCCAACGGGCGAGCACCTCGCCGCGGAGCATCCGGCCGTCACGCAGCCCCTGTTCGACCGTCCGGTTCGCGGCCCGGTACGCGGCGCGTACCCGGTCGTCCAATGCGTCGGCGGCGGCCACCTGCTCGTCGGCGGCCTCGGCGAGGCTCTGCACCGCCGGTTGCAGCGCGGCCAGGGCGCCGCCCAGGGTCTGCCGCACCACCGCCGAGCGGGCGTCCGCGTCGGCGGCGAGCCGGGCGAACCAGTCCGCCAGCGGGGCGGTGACCCGGTCGGGCAGCAGGCCCTGCCCGTCGACCCAGGTCTCCGGCAGGACGAATAGCGGCGCCGAGCCAAGATCCTGCTCGGCGAGCATCTCGGCGAGGTGGGCGGCGACCTCGTCGGTGGCCTCCGCCGGCACCCGGTCGAGCACCAGGGCGATCACCGCGCCGCGGGCCCGCGCGCCGTGCAGCAACTCCCAGGGGACGGCGTCGGCGTAGCGGGCGGCGGTGGTGACGAAGAGCCAGAGGTCGGCGGCGGCGAGCAGTTGACCGGCCAGCGCCCGGTTGGCGTCGACCACCGAGTCGATGTCGGGGGCGTCCAGAAACGCCAGCCCGGGGGGAAGCGCCGGGGCGGTGACCAGCTGCAGGGTGCCGGGGTCCGCGCTGGGGTGGTTGGTGCGGGTCAGACCGGGCAGCAGCTCTCCCCGGCGGAACCAGGGCGAGTCGGCCGGATTACAGACCAGTACCGGGGACCGGGTGGTGGGTCGCAGCACTCCGACGGCGCTGACCCGAGCCTGTACCAGACTGTTGACCAGGGTCGACTTGCCGGCGCCGGTGGAACCGCCCACCACCACGAGCAGCGGCGCGTCGAGGCGGGCGAGTCGGGGCAGCAGGTAGTCGTCGAGCTGGTCGGCGAGGGCGGTGCCGATCCGCTCGGCAGGTTCGGCCGAGGGCAGGGCCAGCGGAAACCGGGCTGCCCCGATCGCGGCGCGCAGGCCGGTCAGGGCGTCGGGCAGGCGGTCGTCCCCGGTTGCGGGCCGGTCCTTCCCGGCGTTGAAGCCGGTGCGAGCTGCGACGGCGGGCGCGCCGGAGAGAGAGGCGGGATCGCCGTTCGTCGTCACCGCTAAAGCGTGCCCGACCGACACAAGTTAAGACAACCAGTCCGCGGCGAGCACCGAGTTGCGCCGATCCGACTCAACTTGACTTGACGATTGCGACGGGCGTGGCACTATTGAGTCAAGTTCACTCAACTTGAGGTGGGGTCGCTGCGGGCGGCGCCCGCCGGACAGCGGCGACGGGTGGGCCCGTCCCCTGATCAACGTCACGAAGCGAGGAAGCGAAGATGGCACGTGCGGTCGGTATCGACCTCGGCACGACGAACTCCTGCGTCAGCGTCCTGGAAGGCGGTGAGCCCACCGTCATCGCCAACGCTGAGGGCTCGCGGACGACCCCGTCGATCGTCGCGTTCGCCCGCAACGGCGAGGTGCTCGTCGGCGAGGTTGCCAAGCGCCAGGCGGTGACGAACCCGGATCGGACCATTCGCTCGGTCAAGCGGGAGGTCGGCACCAACTGGTCCGTCGACATCGACGGCAAGAAGTACACCTCGCAGGAGATCTCGGCCCGGACGCTGATGAAGCTCAAGCGCGACGCCGAGGCGTACCTGGGCGAGCAGATCACCGACGCGGTGATCACCGTCCCGGCCTACTTCAACGACGGCCAGCGCCAGGCCACCAAGGAGGCCGGTGAGATCGCCGGCTTCAACGTGCTGCGGATCGTGAACGAGCCGACCGCGGCCGCCCTGGCGTACGGGCTGGACAAGGGCTCCAAGGAGCAGACCGTGCTGGTCTTCGACCTCGGTGGTGGCACCTTCGACGTGTCGCTGCTCGAGCTGGCCGAAGGCGTCGTCGAGGTCAAGTCGACCAGCGGTGACAACCAGCTCGGTGGTGACGACTGGGACCAGCGCATCATCGACCACCTGGTCAAGACCTTCCGCGGCGA
Organism: Micromonospora qiuiae; assembly: GCF_016863555.1. GTDB lineage: Bacteria > Actinomycetota > Actinomycetes > Mycobacteriales > Micromonosporaceae > Micromonospora > Micromonospora qiuiae. Next base: position 13,308 of record NZ_BOPC01000039.1, read on the forward strand.
GCACGGCATCGACCTCTCGCAGGACAAGATGGCGGGGCAGCGGCTCAAGGAGGCGGCCGAGAAGGCGAAGATCGAGCTGTCCGCCGCGACCACCACCAACATCAACCTGCCGTACATCACCGCCGGCGCCGCCGGCCCGCTGCACCTCGACGTGTCGCTCAGCCGCGCCGAGTTCCAGCGGATGACGCAGGACCTGCTGGACCGCTGCAAGGTCCCGTTCGAGCAGGCCGTGAAGGACGCCGGGATCAAGGTCTCCGACGTCGAGCACGTCATCCTGGTCGGTGGCTCGACCCGGATGCCGGCCGTGACCGACCTGGTCAAGCAGCTCACCGGCAAGGAGCCCAACAAGGGCGTCAACCCGGACGAGGTCGTCGCCGTCGGCGCCGCCCTCCAGGCCGGTGTGCTCAAGGGCGAGGTCAAGGACGTCCTGCTGCTCGACGTGACGCCGCTGAGCCTGGGCATCGAGACCAAGGGCGGCATCTTCACCAAGCTGATCGAGCGCAACACCACCATCCCGACCAAGCGGTCCGAGGTGTTCACCACCGCCGACGACAACCAGCCGTCGGTGCTCATCCAGGTCTTCCAGGGCGAGCGCGAGATCGCCGCGTACAACAAGAAGCTCGGCACCTTCGAGCTGACCGGTCTTCCGCCGGCGCCGCGCGGCGTGCCGCAGATCGAGGTCACCTTCGACATCGACGCCAACGGCATCGTCAACGTCCACGCCAAGGACCTGGGCACCGGCAAGGAACAGAAGATGACCATCACCGGTGGCTCCTCGCTGCCGAAGGACGACATCGAGCGGATGCGCCGGGACGCCGAGGAGCACGCGGAGGAGGACAAGCGCCGCCGCGACGAGGCGGAGAGCCGCAACGTGGCCGAGGCTCTGCAGTGGCAGACCGAGAAGTTCCTCGCTGAGAACGGGGACAAGCTCCCCGCCGACAACCGCGAGAAGCTCAACGACGCCCTCGGCGAGCTGCGCGGCGCGCTCGGTGGCAGCGACATCGATAAGATCAAGTCGGCGCACGAGCGGCTGGCGCAGGTGTCGCAGGAGGCGGGCTCGCTGCTCTACGCCCAGCAGGCCGAGCAGGCCCAGGCGGGCGGTGCGGCCGGTGCGGGCGCGGCCGGCGGTGCCCAGGCCAGCGGTGCCCAGGCCGGCGGTGCCCAGGCCGGCGGTGCCGACGACGTGGTCGACGCGGAGATCGTGGACGAGGACAAGAAGTGACGGTCCTGGCGGACTCGAACTCACAGGCAAGGGATGAGGTAATCGAATGACGGAGAAGCCCCGAGCCGCTGACCCGGGTGCCACCGGGTCGGCGCCGGGTGGCTCGGCGTCCGAGCCGGCCCCCGGCGAGGCGCCGCGGGTTGTCATCCGCAACAATCGCAAGATCAACCAGACCCGCGAGCCGGACGGTGCGGCTGCCGACGCCGGCTCGAACGCCCCGGCGGAAGGGCTGGTCGAGGAGGCCGAGGTCGTGGTCGACGCGATCGAGATGGAGACCACGGCGCTCAGCGACTCGGCGACGGACGGCCCGCCGGTGGTGGACTCTCCCGCAGAGCCGGCGGAAGATCGGCCGGCCGGGGAATCGGCGGAGGCCGGCGGTGGCGGGCTCGCCGCCGAGCTGGAGGCGCTCCGCGCCGAGCTGGAGGAGCGTACGCGCGACGTGCAACGCGTGTCGGCCGAGTACGCCAACTACCGCAAGCGGGTCGAGCGCGACCGTGGCCTGGTCACCGAGCAGGCGATCGGTTCAGTGCTCGCCGCACTGCTGCCGATCCTGGACGACCTGGACCGCGCCCGGGACCACGGCGACCTGGTCGGCCCGTTCGGCTCGGTGGCCGAGCAGTTGATCAGCACGCTGGGCAAGTTCGGGCTGGCCCCCTTCGGTGAGCAGGGCGATCCGTTCGACCCGACGCGGCACGAGGCGGTGACCCACCAGACCTCGGCCGACGTCACCGAGCCGACCTGCGTGCAGGTGATGCGCCGGGGCTACCAGATCGGTGAGCGACTGCTGCGGCCCGCGCTGGTCGCGGTCGCCGATCCGGAATAGTGCACGACGGTGACCGGGCCGTCCCTGCCGCCGAGCGTCGGCGGCAGGGACGGCCCCGGCCCGGAGGCGGGGAGGAGGTGGACGGTTGAGTTCCAAGGACTGGATCGAAAAGGACTACTACGCGGTCCTGGGCGTGGCGAAGACCGCCCCCGCTGACGAGATCAAGAAGGCGTACCGGAAGCTGGCCCGCGAGTCGCACCCGGACCACAACCCCGGTGATCCCAGGGCCGAGGAGCGCTTCAAAGCGGTCTCCGAGGCGTACGCGGTGCTCGGCGACGACGCCAAGCGCCGCGAGTACGACGAGATGCGTTCGCTGTTCGGCTCGGGCGCGTTCCGGCGTGGCGCCCGCCAGGCGGGCCAGCCCGGCGGTATGCCGTTCGACGTGTCGGACCTGTTCGGCGCTGGCTCGTCCGGCGGGGGCCGGTTCGCCGGCGGTAACATCTCGGACCTGTTCAGCTCGATCTTCTCGGGCGGTGCGGGAGGTGGGGGCGCACCCGGTCCGGCGCGCGGTCGCGACATCGAGACCGAGGTGGCGCTCGACTTCGACGATGCCGTCCGGGGGGTCACCCTGCCGCTGACGCTGCGGGCCCCCGGAGTCTGCGACACCTGTCACGGCAGCGGCGCCAAGCCGGGCACCCAGCCGCGGAACTGCCCGGTCTGTCACGGTGCCGGGGTGACCACCCGCAACCAGGGGGCGTTCAGCTTCTCCGAGCCCTGCCGCAACTGCCAGGGCGTCGGCACCGTTGTCGACGAGAAGTGCCCGGAATGCCAGGGCACCGGCGGTGTCACCAAGACCCGTACGCTCAACGTCCGTTTCCCGGCCGGGGTGGCCGACGGACAGCGGATCCGACTGGCTGGCCGGGGCGAGCCGGGCGAGCGCGGCGGCCCGGCGGGCGACCTGTTCGTGCACGTAAAGGTCCGGCCGGACGAGCTGTTCGGGCGCACCGGCGACGACCTCACCCTGGCCGTCCCGATCACGTTCGCGGAGGCGGTGCTCGGCACAGACCTGCGGGTGCCGACCCTCGACGGCGCGGTCACTCTGCGGGTGCCCCCGGGTACGCCGAGCGGACGGATCCTGCGGGCCCGGGGCAAGGGTGTGGTCCGTCGGGACGGTCAGGCCGGTGACCTGCTCGTCACGCTCGACGTGGTGGTGCCGGCACGGTTGTCCGCCGAGGCCCGGGCGGCCCTGGAGACCTTCGCCGCACAGACCCCGCCGGCCGGGCGGGAACATCTCGACGCGCGGGTGCGTCGGTTCGATTGACTCGGTGAAGCGGTACGGAGGTGAGCGGCATGGCGGACGGTTTCGTCGGTTCGGATGACCCTGCCTACGAGGCCAAGGTGCTGATGATCTCGGTCGCGGCACGGATGGCGGGAATGCATCCGCAGACGCTGCGCCAGTACGACCGGCTCGGCCTGGTGCAGGCGGGTCGGGCGGCTGGCGGTGGGCGGCGGTACAGCGTTCGGGACGTGGTGCTGCTGCGCGAGGTGCAGCGGCTCAGCCAGGACGACGGGGTCAACCTCGCCGGGATCAAGCGGATCATCGGCCTGGAGCGGCTGTTGGAGCAGGCCCAGCAGCGGGTCGCCGAGCTGGAGGCCGAACTGGAGGCGGCGTACCGCCGGATGGCCGAACTCGAGTCGCTGGCCCGCTTCCCCGGCCGCGACCTGGTGCCGATCAACCAGACCTGCACCGCCCTGGTGGTCTGGCGTCCCCGCAGCCCGGGTCGCTGACCTGCGCTTTTCGCCGATTCCGGTCTGATGTGGCCCCACCGTGCCCGGCTCCGGGCGGTCAGGCTTGATCCCTCCGCCGGGACCTGTTGCAGGAGGCGGCAGCCGACCTGATCCGCCTCGGCCCGGAGCCGCCGGACCCACTGGCGATGCACCTGCGTTTTATCGGCTGGGTCCGCAAGCCGATTCGGTGACGGCCTTCGATCGGATGTGCTCTGCGGCCTGATCTGATGGCATTTCGGAAAATCCGAGCGGTGAACGGGTTGTCTTCGTTAGCCTTCAGGAGTCAGTTGCAAACTATCTCAAACCGGACTCCGATCTGGCGGAAAGCATGACGGAAGCGGCGAAGAAGGTGGCCGAAGACGCGGAGCACCGGCTCGACAACCTGGCTGAGGATGTCCGGCAGCGATTCGACCGGATCATCAAGGAGCGCTTCTCCGATCAGGTCAAGGCCGGCAGGTTCAGCGGCCAGGCCGGCAGGCTCCGCGGTCGTGTTGCCAGCGAGGTCAACAGCGGTGGCCAAGGCAGCCGTGTTGCCAGCGAGGGCGTTCAGGGTGGCCGGGGTGGTCACGGGGCGGGACAGTCGCGTACCGATCAGCATCGCCGGGAGCGGGGCGGATCGCGCTGACGATCGATCCGCCGATGACGTGCGGGCCGGGAGCCACGGGGGGTCCCGGCCCGTTCGCCGTCAACGACGGAATCCTCGCGCGTGATCCACGCAGTTTCGGCGAAGTTGCTGCCTCAAGGGCGCGCTGACACCGCAACTTCGCCGAAGTTGCGTCGATTAGTCGAACCGGCCGGCCGGGATCGGGGCTAAAGCCGGCGATTCTCGCGGACCAGGCCGCCCTCGCACCACTCGCGGTAGACGAACAGCTCCGGCCGGGTCAGCAACACCCGGCTGTTGTGCGCCCAGGTGCGCATCATCTCGTCACCGTTGCGTTCGGCCTGATCCACCAGTTTGCGGAAGCGCCGCTTCGGGTGGGCGCGGAAATTCGTCCGGATTCCGTCGGCGGCGTAGATGTAGAGGCAGTGCAGCGCGAACCGGCGGGCCGGACAGCTCGGATCCATCGCCAGGTCGAACAGCGTCGTGATCAACCGGTCGCCGGAGACCAGCAGGTCCCAGTCCGGTGGCATGGACGCCAGCGAGACCGAATCCGGGTGGTACGCCCACGCGCGCAACTCCGCCGGGCTTGGATCGACGGGGTTGGCGAAGCCGTGGAACGCTGAATCCTGCACGCTCACCGGCCAACCTTCCGCTCTGCTCGCCGGGGGGAGTGCCCGCTCTCCGCGAACCCTGGCGGCGACACCGTAGCGCGGTACCGGTGAGTATGGGTAGCCCCTACAGGAAGCAATTCCGCATCCGCCGGTGGCGGCCGGGTCACCCGGACGGCCGACCGAGCGGAGTCAGGCTGGCCGGGCGGAGTCAGGCTGGCCCGGTGGCCGATGCCGTCCTGGTCTGCTGGAGCGCCGCGCGCGCCCGCAGCCACCGTTTGAACCAGGCGAGGTCCGGCAGCCGGGCGAGCATCGGTCCGGCCACCACTGTGATCAGCACGTACGCCGCCGCGAGCGCGGCCAGCTCCGGGGTGACGCTGCCGGCGCTCACCGCGAGCCCGGCGATGACGATGGAGAACTCACCTCGGGGTACCAGGGCCAGGCCGGCCCGCCAGCGACCCGGTTCGGCGATGCCCACCCGCCGTGCCGCGAGGTACCCGGTCAGCGTCTTGGTCGCCATGGTGACCGCCGCCAGCAGCAGCGCCGGCAGCAGCACCGGCGGGATGTGTCGCGGGTCGGTGGCCAGCCCGAAGAAGACGAAGAAGACAGCGGCGAACAAATCGCGCACCGGGGTCAGCAGTTCGGTGGCGTGGTGAGCCACCGGCCCGGAGAGCGCGATTCCGACCAGGAACGCGCCCACCGCAGCCGATACCTGGAGCTTCGCCGCGACCCCGGCCACGAGCAGGGTAAGGCCGAGCACCCCGAGCAGCAGCGATTCGGAGTTGTCGACGGACATGGCCCTCGAGATGAGCTTCCCGTAGCGGATGGCGACCACCAGCACGGTGACCACGGTCAGCACAGCGACTCCGAGGGCGACACCGCCCCGCACGAACCCGACCCCGGCCAGCAGCGCGGTCGCCAGCGGCAGGTAGAACGCCATCGCCAGGTCCTCGACCACCAACACCGAGAGGATCACCGGCGTCTCCCGGTTGCCGAGCCGGCCCAGGTCGGCCAGGATCTTGGCGATCACCCCGGAAGAGGAGACCCAGGTGATCCCGGCGAGTACCACCGCGCCGACCCAGTTCCAGCCGAGCAGCAGGGCGAACGCCGCGCCCGGCAGCGCGTTGAGCACTGCGTCGATCGACCCGGCCGGGGCGGCCGACCGCAGGTTGCCGACCAGCTCGACGGCTGAGTATTCGAGACCGAGCATCAGCAGCAGCAGGATCACGCCGATTTCCGCACCGACGGCGAAGAACTCTTCGCTGGCGTGCAGTTCCAGGATGCCGCCGTGGCCGAGCGCGAGCCCCGCGAGCAGGTACAGCGGGATCGGTGACAGGCCGATCCGGCGAGCGAGTCGGCCGAGCAGTCCGAGCAGGAACAGCAGCGCGCCGACCTGGATGAGCAGGGTCGTGAAGTCGTGCACCACGGTCAGCCAGCTGGGCCGTCGTCGGCGAAGATCGCGCTCGCCCCGTCCAGACCCTGCCGGTTGCCGACCACCACCACCACGTCGCCGGCCTTGAAGCGGAAGGCCGGTGCCGGCGAGACGATCACCTCACCGGCACGCAGGACGGCCACGATCGAGGCACCCGTACGGCTGCGTATCTGCGCGTCACCCATTGGTCGGTCCACGTAGGTCGACGAGGCGGGGATGGCGATCTGCTCGGTGAGCAGCCCGGCGGCCTGCTCGCGCAGCCCGGAGAGTTGCTCGAGGATCAGCGACGCGCCGAGGATGTCGGCCAGCACGGTCGCCTCCTCGTCGGTGAGCGGGATGTCCGCAGTGCAGGCGTCCGGGTCGTCCGGGTCGTAGAGCACCAGGTTGCGTTGACCGGTGCGGTGGGAGACGACCCCCAACCGGCGGCCGGATTCCGTCATCATGTCGTGACGTACGCCGATCCCCGGCAGGGCCGTCTGTTCCACGCGTACTCGCACGGCCTCAGGCTACTTACACGACGGAGGCGCAATGTTTTCCCGCCGGGCTCGTTGGGTGGTCGCACTTTTTCTGGTGGCTGCCGTTTCGGGCTGTTCGATCGGGGACATCCGCCGGACCCCGCCCGCAAAGCCGACGGACAGCGCCGAGGCGCCCGAACCGTCCAACGTGCCGACCACCGATCCCGTCGCGGAGGTCCGCCGTCATCGGCTCGCCGTCCCGCAGCGGTACGAACGGCCGCACGTGGAGTTCGTCGACGCCAAGCTGGGGTACGCCCTCTTCGCCGCCTGCGACGGCGAGCCGTCCGGCCCGGACTGCCGCGCGTTGCTCTGGTCGACCCGGGACGGCGGTCGGTCCTGGCAGCGGTTGCGGCATCCAAAGCCGGTGGCCGACGAACAGCAGATGTACACCGCGCCGGGCGTACTGGCCCTGCTGGCGAAGCCGCATGGCTGGTGGACGTCCACCGACGGTGGCCGGACCTTCCGGCACAGCCCGGGCGAGGCCGAGCCCTCGCAGTGGCGGGCCGCTCAGGGGCGATTCCAGCTCGTCGACGGCACGGGAAAGGTTGGCCGGTGGACCGGCACCGAACTGCGCCCGCTGCCCGCCCAACCGGGGCTGCCTGCGCTGAACACGGTGCTCCAGGCGAACGGGCGTACCGTCTCGTCGGACGGTACGAACTTCGGCGGGCCGATGGTGGCGGCCGGGGCGGACGAGGACGGCCGGCCGTACGCCGCGATCTCCTGGAGCGAGGGGCGGAGTTGGCAGCAGACGCCGGTGCCGGAGCCCGACGGCGCGGTGGGTGTGCTTCGGGTCGTGTCCGCTGGCGGTGAATTGTGGCTGGTCGGCGAGCGGCCCGATCGGATCAGCTTCCCGGCGCTGTGGCGGCTTGCCGGCCAATCTTGGCAGCGGGTGCGCGCCGAGGGGCAGCCGGAGTCGGGACAGACCGTTCCGTTGGGTGCCGGAGTGGTGGCGGTGGTCAGTACGCGCGGCGCGGGAGCGCTGGTCGGCGGCCTGTACGTCGATCTGCCCTGGCCGGTGACCGCCGAGCACTACCTGCAGCTGTTGCCGGACGGCACCCTGTTGGCCAGTGGGCCGGAGAGCATTCTGCTCGGCACCGGCCGCTTCGGCGACCGCACCTGGGCGGCGGTGGTCATCGAGACGGATTGACGCGACGAGTGGTGTAGGTCACAGCGCTAGGGTTGAGTGGAATAGACTCAAGTCTGGTTCTGTCGGTAACAGTGGACACGCCGATCCAGGGGAGCCCATGAACACCGAACGTCTCACCACCAAGAGTCGCGAGACCATCACCGCTGCCGTCGCCCTGGCCAACCAGCGCGGGCACGCCACCGTGGAGCCGTGGCACCTGCTGCTGTCGCTGCTGGACACCGAGGGGTCGACCGCTGCCGGCCTGCTGCGCGCCGTCGGGGCCGACCCCGCCGAGCTGCGCCGGGCCGCCGAGCGGGCCATCGACGCGCTGCCCGCCGCCCGTGGCTCCAGCATCGCCGAGCCGACCCTGGCCCGCGAGTTCGTCAACGCCATCGGCGCCGCCGAGCAGATCGCCCGGCCGCTCGGCGACGAGTACACCTCCACCGAACACCTGCTCGCCGGTCTGGCCCGCGTCGGCGGCGCCGTTTCCGGCGCGCTGAAGGCCGCCGGCGCCACCGAGGAGAACCTGGTCGCAGCCTTCCCGACGGTGCGTGGCGGAGACCGCCGAGTCACCAGCGCCGACCCGGAGCAGACCTACCAGGCCCTCGCGAAGTACGGCGTCGACCTGACCGCGAGCGCCCGGGACGGCAAGATCGACCCGGTGATCGGCCGCGACTCCGAGATCCGCCGCGTGATCCAGGTGCTGTCCCGGCGCACCAAGAACAACCCGGTGCTGATCGGTGAGCCCGGCGTCGGCAAGACCGCCATCGTCGAGGGTCTGGCCCAGCGGATCGTCGCCGGTGACGTGCCCGAGTCGCTGCGCGACAAGAAGCTGGTCTCGCTCGACCTCGGCGCGATGGTCGCCGGTGCGTCGTACCGGGGCCAGTTCGAGGAGCGACTCAAGTCCGTCCTGGAGGAGATCAAGAACTCCGACGGGCAGGTCATCACCTTCCTCGACGAGTTGCACACCGTGGTCGGCGCCGGCAAGGGCGAGGGCTCGATGGACGCCGGCAACATGCTCAAGCCGATGCTGGCCCGCGGTGAGCTGCGAATGGTCGGTGCCACCACGCTGGACGAGTACCGCGAGCACATCGAGAAGGACCCGGCCCTGGAGCGCCGCTTCCAGCCGGTGCTGGTGGGCGAGCCCACCGTCGAGGACACCATCGGCATCCTGCGCGGGCTCAAGGAGCGCTACGAGGTGCACCACGGCGTACGCATCACCGACGCCGCCCTGGTCGCCGCCGCCGCCCTCTCCGACCGGTACATCACCGACCGCTTCCTGCCGGACAAGGCGATCGACCTGGTCGACGAGTCGGCTTCCCGGCTCCGGATGGAAATCGACTCGCGTCCGGTCGAGGTGGACGAGATCGAGCGGGCGGTACGCCGGCTGGAGATCGAGGAGATGGCGCTGGCCAAGGAGCCGGACGCGGCCTCCGCCGAGCGCCTCGAACGGCTGCGCAAGGAGCTGGCCGACAAGCGCGAGCAGCTCACCGCCCTCTCCGAGCGCTGGAAGCTGGAGAAGAGCCACATCACCAAGCTCTCCACGGCCAAGGAGGAGCTGGAACGGCTCGGCGGCGAGGCCGAGCGGGCCGAGCGCGACGGTGAGCTGGAGCGCGCCGCCGAGCTGCGGTACGGCCGCATCCCCGCGCTCAAGGCCGACCTGGCCAGGGCCGAGGAGGAACTGGCCCGGCTCCAGTCCGACGGCGCGATGCTCAAGGAAGAGGTCGGCGCGGACGACATCGCCGCCGTGGTCGCCTCCTGGACCGGCATCCCCGCCGGCCGGCTGTTGGAGGGCGAGACCGCCAAGCTGCTGCGGATGGAGGAGTCGCTGGGCGAGCGCGTCGTCGGCCAGGCCGAGGCGGTCGGCGCGGTCGCGGACGCGGTCCGCCGTGCCCGGGCCGGGGTGGCCGACCCGGACCGCCCCACCGGCAGCTTCCTCTTCCTCGGTCCGACCGGTGTCGGCAAGACCGAGCTGGCCAAGGCGCTCGCCGAGTTCCTCTTCGACGACGAGCGGGCGATGGTCCGCATCGACATGAGCGAGTACGGCGAGAAGCACTCGGTGGCCCGTTTGGTCGGTGCCCCGCCCGGCTACGTCGGGTATGAGGAGGGCGGCCAGCTCACCGAGGCGGTGCGTCGCCGGCCGTACTCGGTGATCCTGTTGGACGAGGTGGAGAAGGCCCACCCGGACGTCTTCGACCTCCTGCTCCAGGTGCTCGACGACGGCCGGCTCACCGACGGCCAGGGCCGCACGGTCGACTTCCGCAACGCGATCCTGATCCTCACCTCGAACCTTGGCTCGGGCGTGATCAGCGATCTGACGCTCGCCGAGGAGCAGCGCCGCGAGGGCGTCCTCGCGGTGGTCCGGTCGCACTTCAAGCCGGAGTTCCTCAACCGGCTCGACGACATCGTGGTCTTCGCCGCCCTCCGGGGCGACCACCTGCGGGCCATCGTGGACATTCAGCTGTCGCGGCTGCGGAACCGTCTTGCGGACCGCCGGCTGGCGCTGGACATCACCGAGGCGGCGCGCACCTGGCTCGCCGAGCACGGGTACGACCCGATCTACGGTGCGCGGCCGCTGCGCCGGTTGGTCCAGTCCGCGATCGGTGACCAACTGGCCAAGGCCCTGCTCGGCGGTCAGATTCGCGACGGCGACACGGTGCGGGTCGACCTCACCGAGTCCAAGGACGGCCTGACGGTGACCAGCGCCTGACGGCCGCCGTGCTGCGCGGCCCGGCGGTCAGGGTCACGATGGAAGCATGTTCGGAAGAGGGAAGAAGGGCTCCGGGTTGGCGGCGGCCATCGCGCGACTCGCCGACGCCGGGACGGTCGCGTTCGGCGGGGTGGGGCTCGCGGGGTCGCTGCTTCCGGAGACCGAGGCGTACCAGCGGGTGGCGGCGGCCATCGCCGAACAGCCCGACGAGGTACGCGAACAGCTTCACCGACTGCTCTCAGCCGGCGCACCGGCGGGCCGGGTGTACGCCGCCACGCTGCTGGAGCAGCTCGACCCGGCGGCCGGCCGGGCGGCCTGGACCGCGCTGCGAGGCGACCCGGCTGAGCTGCCGACCATGACCGGGTGCGTCATGGGCACCACCACGGTGGGCGAGTACGCCGTGGAGCGGCTCACCGGAGCGTGACCCTCCTGACCCACGGCATCGGCCGTTTGATCGAACCGGAATGGGACTCCGCGCTGGTGACGCGCCGTTCGGCTGGCGTCGTGTCACGCCGGAATGGCCTGGTACCGATACGGTGAAGCGCGTTCCAGGGAAGGAGAGAGATGGCCGATCCTCAGAGCACGCCGGCCCGAACCCGGCCGAGCGTGGTGACGATATCCGCGTACCTGTTGTTGCTGTTCGCAATCTGCCAACTCATCAGCGTGATTATCTCGCTGACCACCATCGGCACCGTCCGTAAGGTGATGGAGGAGGCGTACCGGGGCTCCACCGCCGAGGGGGTGGAGAACGTCGCCGACCTTGTGGTGATCGTCGGCGTCGGTACCGCCGTCTTCACGCTGCTGGTGTCACTCGCGCTGTTCGGCCTGGGCCTGATGAACCTGCGCGGCAAGAACGGCACGCGGATCGCCACCTGGATCGTCGGCGGCATCCTGTTCTGCTGCGTCGGCTTCGGCGTGCTCAGCGGTGTGGCCGGCGGCATCAGCGCACCGGGCGAGAGCAGCGGCGACATGCCGAGCCAAGCGGAAGTCCAGCGCCGGCTGGAGGAGGCTCTGCCGTCCTGGGTCAACCCGGTCAGCACGCTGCTCGGCGTGATCAGCCTGATTTCGTTGCTGGCGGCGCTGATCCTGCTGGCCCTGCCGAAGGCCAACGAGTTCTTCCGCAAGCCGACTCAGCAGTGGGAGCCGCCGATGCCCGGTGGCAGCTACCCGAGCCAGCCCGGCTACCCGCCGACTCCGGGCTACCCGCCAGCGCCGGGCTACCCCGGCACCTCGGAGCAGCCGGGCTACCCACCCACCTCCGGCCAGCCCGGCTACCCGCCGGCTCCAGGGCAGCCAGGCACGCCCGGTCAGTCGCCCTCGGGCGAACAGCTCGGCGGGCCGAGCGGGCAGAACCCACCGACCGGCGGCCCGCAGCAGCCCGGCGAGCAGCCGCCCCCCACCGACCGGCCCGGCTGAGCGCCGGTGAGTTGACCGCGACTGCGACGGTCCCTCCGAGTAGGTTGCATCCGAAAGCGCCTACCGGAGGGATTCGTCGTGTCGTACCCCGAACAGGCACCGGCCCGACGGCCAGCCGTGGTCGTGCTGGCCGTGGCGGTGCTGGCGGTGATGGCGCTCGGCGCGCTCGGGTACGCCGTGGCCGGCCTGAGCACCGTCGGCGGCACTGTGGCCCGGTTCCGTACGGCTGCTGCCGGCACCTCGGCCGACGCCGGCCAGGTCGACGCGGTCGTCACCCTGCTGCGGGGCTCGGTCATGTTGTCGGCGGTGCTGAGCCTGCTCGCGGGTTTCCTTCTTGCCGGTCTGGCGCTCGGTCTGGCCGCCGGACGGCCCGGTGCCCGGGTCGCCACCTGGGTGGTCGCCGGGCTCGGCCTGCTGCTCGGCTGTTGCGGGATCGCGGCCCTCGTCGTGCAACGCGCCGCGCCCCTGGACTTCGGCGACGATCGGGTCGCCGCAGAGTTGGTCAGCCTGGTCGCCGACGCCCACCCGTCGTGGTGGATTCCGCTCACCGCGACCCTTTCGGTCGCCCAGGTGCTCGGTTACCTTGTGGTCGCCGCGCTGTTGGCGATTCCGTCGGCCAACGCCTGGTTCCGCCGGAGCCCGGCACCGCCGTCGGTTCCACCACCGGCCGGACCGCCCGCCGGTTACCCGCCAGCACCGTCCGGTTATCCGTCAGCACCGTCGGGTCACCCACCGGCACCGTCGTCCGGTTACCCGTCGCCGGCACCGCCGCACCAGCCCTATCCGCCGCTCGGGGCACCGCCGTCGCCCCCCTACCCGCCGAGGTGAAGAGGTCCGTGACGTCCACCCCACCGTCCGGCGAACGTTGGGCGTTGATCACCGGAGCGACCGCGGGCATCGGGGCGGCGTTCGCTGGGCGACTCGCCTCCGATGGTTGGCACCTGGTGCTCGTCGCTCGAGACGCGGAGCGGCTCGCCACGCAGGCGGCCGAACTGACCGGGCGGCACGGCGTCGAGACCGAGACGATCGCCGCCGATCTGTCCACCGACGACGGCTGCGCCCGGGTCGAACGACGACTGGCCGAAGCTCCGTCCGTCGAACTGCTCGTCAACAACGCCGGCATCAGCCTGAACACCCCGTTCCTCCGTTCGTCGCCCGCGGACGAGGTCCGACTACTCCGGCTCAACGTGCACGCGGTGCTGCGGCTGACCCTCGCCGCCCTGCATACGATGACTGAGCGACGCCGCGGGGCAGTGATTAATGTCTCTTCCGTCGCGGGTTTCGGCGCGCTCATGCCGGGCTCGACGTACTCCGCCAGCAAGGCGTGGGTCACCAACTTCAGCGAGTCGGTCGGCCAGTCTGCCCGCCCCTTCGGCGTACGCGTGATGGCGCTCTGCCCTGGCTACACCCGCACCGAGTTTCACCAGCGGGCCGGCATCGACATGTCGAAAACTCCCGAATGGATGTGGCTCAGCGCGCCGGCTGTGGTCGACGAAGCCTTGCGTGACCTGCGGAAAGGCAAGCTCGTCAGTGTCCCGTCCTGGAAGTACAAACTGGCCGTGGCGGGCCTTCGACACGCCCCGCGCCGGTTGCTCGCCCGGGTGGCCCGGGACACTCGGGGTCGGATCGGCCGCGATCACGGATGATTCGCCCACGGGCTACGGGGGGCTTCGCCTCGGCGGCCTCGGCGTCACTTCATTCGAGGCAGTGATTGACGCAGGGTAACCGAACATCGTCACCTGTCGGTCCCCAGAAGAGTTGACCGAGGTGGCCCGCGCACGCGGCTCACAGACTTCCGCAGTACCCTCTATCGCCATGGGGGACCACGACGACCTGCGCAAATTCATCTCTGACCTGGCTGTGGTCCATGGCCGGGTGGTGCTCTCCTCCGGCCAGGAGGCCGACTGGTACGTCGATCTGCGTCGCGTCACGCTCCATAATCGGGCGGCGCCGTTGGTGGGCCGAGTGATGCGCGAGTTGACCGCCGACTGGTCGTACGACGCGGTGGGTGGCCTGACCCTGGGGGCCGACCCCATCGCCCTGGCGATGCTGCACGCCGCCGGGCGTCCGTTGGACGCGTTCGTGGTCCGGAAGGCGGGCAAGGCGCACGGGCTGCAACGAAGGATCGAAGGCCCCGATGTGGCCGGTCGTCGGGTGCTGGCGGTGGAGGACACCTCCACCACCGGCGGAAGTGTGCTGACCGCCGTCGAGGCTCTTCGTGAGGCCGGAGCCGAGGTCGTGGGGGTGGCGGTTATCGTTGATCGTGGTGCCGGCGACGCGGTGCGAGCCGCCGGATTGCCCTATCGGGCGGCCTATACGTTGGCTGACCTCGGCCTTGTGGCGTAAAAGTCTGCCGATTCGGATCTGCCGATATGCAGGCGGATCGATGCTGCTGGTGGAAGGATGGAATACGTGGGAACTGCGTTGGCCGAAATGACTATGCCTCAGATCTCGCCGCTTGCCGGCGAGCCGATCGAACGCGCCGACGCCGAACGGCTGGCCGGGGTCCTCAAGGCCCTCGCCGACCCCGCTCGGCTGCGGCTGCTCAGCCTGATCCAGTCGGCACCCGAGGGCGAGGCGTGCGTGTGTGACCTCACCGCGCCGCTCGGCCTCTCTCAGCCGACGGTCAGCCACCACCTGCGCATCCTCACCGAGGCCGGCTTGCTGGAGCGGGAGAAGCGCGGTGTGTGGGCCTACTACCGACTGGTCCCGAGCGCGATCGCCACGATCGCGGACCTGCTCACCCCGCCGCGTAAGCGGGCCACCAAGCGGGCTCGCTGAGTCTTGACCCGCTGGTGGCTGCCCGACCCGGCAGCCACCAGCGGGACGGGATCAGCGGACGTGGGACGTCTCGTACGTCTCCTCGGTGAGCTCCCGAGCGGCCCGGCGAAGCCGGCGACGTTCGGCGATGACCATTGCCGTGACCACGGCGACGCCAAGCAGGAACAGCGTGCCGATGGTCAGGATGTTCTCGCCGGGCGCGTGTAGGTCACGCTCGTCGGACTGCCATGGCCAGAGCGCCCGCAGGCTGCCCAACAGAGCACCGGACATCACCGCGAGGGTCATCCGGCGATGCTCCTCCAGCAGCCACTGCAGCAGCTTGACGAAGAGCGACAGACCGATCACCATGCCGATCGCGAAGATCGCCAGGTAGCCGAAGTCGCGGTCGTTGAGCGCGGTGATCGTCGGCTCGTAGAGGCCGACGGTCAGCAGCAGGAACGACCCGGAGACCCCGGGCATCACCAGGGCGCAGACCGCGACCGCCGCCGCCACCAACACGATCAACGGGTGCGGTGTGAGGGTGGCCTGCGGCAGTCCGGTCAGCGCGAACGCGGCCACCGCGGCGAGCGCCAGCGCGACGATCTCGACCCGCCGCCACGGCGCGCCGACCATCGAGATCGGCACCATCACCGAGGCGAGCACCAGCCCGAGGAAGAGCCCGCGGGTCTGCTCCGGGTACCCGGTCAGCAGCGGTTCCAGCGCCTTCGCGGCGATCAGCAGACCGGGCAGCATGCCGATCAGGAGCGGGACGACCACTGCCCAGTGCACCTGCCGCAGTTGGTGACCCGCGCGCGTCCAGCCGCGTCCGCGCGGGACGTCGGTGGCCGCGTACCGGGCGGCGCTCACCACGTGACCGGCGGACGCGATCACCCGCTCGTACACGCCGGTGACCAGCGCGATGGTTCCGCCGCTGATCCCCGGCACGGCCTCGGCCACGCCGATGGCCGCGCCGCGCAGCACGTGACCTACCCGTTCACCCAATGCCATGAAGATTCCGCTCCGTATGCCGCTCGACCTGATCATGTGGCGGTTGCCACGGCGGCCCAGGCTACCGGCGGCCACAGTGCAAGAAAGGGCCCCCTATTAACGCCTGCGGTAGAGGAAGGGCCCCTTTTTAACAATCAGGTGAGGGTGCTCCGGCGGCCGGTCCAGTCGCAGCCGCGCGGCGGGCTGCTGGTCGGTGGGGTCGGGGCCGACGACCGGCGAGCGCATGTGTGAGACGTCGATGCCGGCGCGCAGGCCAGGGATAGGAGACGTACCTGGTAAGGACCGGTCGGCCGACGATGTGTACTGGTGAGGGTGTGTAGCGCCAGGGAGGGGGTCAGCGGTAGTCGTCCTCGTCGGCCGCGACCACCCGGGCCTGCTCCATCGCGTCCCAGTCGGCGACCTCCAGGCCGCGGCTCGGCTCGTCCTCGACGTCGGTGACGTCGACCACCCGGGCCTGCTCGACCGCGTCGGCCGGATCGGCCTCCAGGTCACGTTCCTCCGGGCTGAGGTGGTCGCCGGGGGCGAAGTCCTCGTCGGGCTGGCCCATCAAGTCCCTCCGGGATGTCGGTGGACGGTACCCATCCACCGTACGGGCTGCGCCTGCACCTCGCTGGGAAGCGACGCCGGGCGAGGGTACGCCACCCGCAGAACCGAGTCGGTCGAATCGCCCCCACCCGGGCTGTCTTCGATGCCAGGATGGCACCGTGGGGTTCCTCATCCGGCTGGCGACGACCGCCGTCGCGCTGTGGATCACCACGCTGATCGTTCCCGGAGTCGAGGTGACCGGCCGGACCGGTTACCACAGTGCGTTCACCCTGATCATCGTCGCGTTGATCTTCGGGGTGGTCAACGCGGTGCTCAAGCCGGTCATCAAGGTGGTGGGCTGTGTTTTCTACCTGTTGACGCTGGGCCTGTTCGCGCTGGTGGTCAACGCCCTGCTGTTCCTGCTGACGAACTGGATCGCTCGGGCGCTCGACCTTCCGTTCCACGTCGATGGTTTCTGGCCGGCCTTCTGGGGGGCGATCGTGATGGCAGTGGTGACCTGGCTGATCAGCGTGGTGGTACCGGATACCGCAGACCGGCGGTGAACCAGCCCGGTTGTGCCCGGCCGGGCCAGCTACGGGATACTTCCGGAGGAGGACAGCGCGGTCCGGCGGACCCGTGGAGACCGGACGGCCGCACGGCCGACCGCCCATGGAGATCAGCCGGCCGTCCGGCCGACCGTCCGAGGGGATCCAGGCGGCCGTAGGGCCGGCGCAAGGAGAACAGCGGCCGCACGGCCGACAGCGGCAAGTAAGGAGCGTTCGACATGCCCATCGCTTCCCCGGAGGCTTACGCCGAGATGCTGGACCGCGCCAAGGCCGGCCGGTACGCCTACCCGGCGATCAACGTGACGTCCTCGCAGACGCTGAACGCGGCGCTCAAGGGCTTCGCCGACGCGGAGAGCGACGGCATCATCCAGGTCTCCACCGGTGGTGCGGAGTACCTCTCCGGTCCTTCCGTGAAGGACATGGTCACCGGCGCGGTGGCGTTCGCCGCCTACGCCCACGAGGTGGCCAAGAAGTACCCGGTCAACATCGCGCTGCACACCGACCACTGCCCCAAGGAGAAGCTGGACACGTTCGTCCGGCCGCTCATGGCCATTTCTCAGGAGCGGGTCCGCA
This sequence comes from Micromonospora qiuiae, assembly GCF_016863555.1. Taxonomy (GTDB): domain Bacteria; phylum Actinomycetota; class Actinomycetes; order Mycobacteriales; family Micromonosporaceae; genus Micromonospora; species Micromonospora qiuiae. Next base: position 30,921 of record NZ_BOPC01000039.1, read on the forward strand.
ACGGCCAGGAGCCGCTGTTCCAGTCGCACATGTGGGACGGCTCGGCCGTGCCGGTGGCGGAGAATCTGGAGATCGCTGCCCAACTCCTCGACGAGGCTGCCAAGGGCAAGATCGTTCTGGAGATCGAGGTCGGCGTCGTCGGTGGCGAGGAGGACGGCGTCGAGAACGCCATCAACGACAAGCTCTACACCACCGTCGAGGACGGCCTGGCCATGGTCGATGCGCTGGGCCTGGGCGAGAAGGGCCGCTACATGGCGGCGCTGACCTTCGGCAACGTGCACGGTGTCTACAAGCCGGGCAACGTGAAGCTCCGTCCGGAAATCCTGAACGAGATCCAGGAGGCGGTCGGCGCCAAGTACGGCAAGGAGAAGCCGCTCAGCCTGGTCTTCCACGGCGGTTCCGGCTCGCTGCTGTCCGAGATCCGCGAGGCGCTGGACTACGGCGTGGTGAAGATGAACATCGACACCGACACGCAGTACTGCTTCTCCCGCCCGGTCGCCGACCACATGTTCCGCAACTACGACGGGGTGCTCAAGGTCGACGGCGAGGTCGGCAACAAGAAGATGTACGACCCCCGAGTGTGGGGCAAGGCCGCCGAGGCCGGCATGGCCGCCCGCATCGTGGATGCCTGCGAGCACCTGCGCTCGACCGGCACCACGATGACCAAGTGACGTATCGACGCTGAACACGCCGGGGCGGCCGGTCCGATCTGCTCGGGCCGGCCGCCTCGTCGTCACCGGGTCAGCAGGTGAACGGCCTCGTGGGCGTCGTCGGTGAGGTGCACGGTGTCCGACAGGTCGCCGAACGGTGAGGTGGCCAGCAAAGGGCGCAGCAAGGACTCCACCGGCAACTCCTCCGTCCAGTACCTGCGGTCCAGGAAGACGTACGCGCCGCTGACCCCGTCGGTGCCGTAGTAGGTCTTGGTGGCTGCCTGAAACACCTCCTGCACGGTGCCGGCCCGGCCGGGGGCGAAGACGATCCCGCCCCGCGCCAGTCGCAGGATGGTGTCCTCACGAATGGCGTTCGAGAAGTACTTGGCGATCCGGCCGGCGAACAGGTTCGCCGGCTCGTGGCCGTAGAGCCAGGTGGGGATGGCCAGCCCACCGCAGCTTGCCCAGTCCAGATCGCCACTGGTCAACGCGGCCGAGTCCGCCCGGTAGGTGGTGAATGCGGTGACCGGTTCGCTGCCGCCGCCCGGCGGGGTGATCGACTGACCGAACACCTCCCTGACTTTCAGCGCGGCAGCCGTGTAACGGTCGTGGTCGGTGAAGTCCGGCGCGGTGGCGAGCAGGTCGATGGCGTCGGAGAGCTCCTCCGCCGGCCGGGTCGACAGGTACGCGCCCAGGTTGGCGGCCTCCATCACCCCCGGTCCGCCGCCGGTCACCACCAGGCGGTGAGCCCTGGCCAGTTCCCGGCCGAGCACCGCGGCCATCCGGTACGACGCACTGCCCCGGGGCACCGCGTGCCCGCCCATCACACCGACCACCGACTGCGGTCCGTGGCTGGTCAACCAGGTGCGGGTGGCGTCGGCGAGCGCGTTGTCCACGCCGTGGTCGTGCAACCGCTGGCCGAGGGCCTCCCGTACGTCGGGTAGCGCGCCGCCGTGGGCCCGGAAGTGCGCGTACACCCGGGTGTCGTACATCGCCTCGAACCCGCCCTCGGCGAAGCCGGCCGCCAACTCCTCGGGGGTGTAGAGGTGCGGCGGCTGGGTCGGGTACGGCAGCCCGGAGAACGGCGGCACCACGTTGGCACCTCGCTGGACCAGGTCGGCGCCGACCTGGCGGGAGGCGAACCGGCAGCCGACGAAAAGGGTTCCGGCCACCTCGACGCCGGTGAAATCGGGAACGGGGTCCAGATTCAGTTGGAGCCCCTGGATGGTCAGGCCGACCAGGCTGCCGGTGGCCAGCCGCCGGTCGAATTCCGACCGGGTCTGGATCTCGTTGGTCCAGGTGTGCGGCTCGATGACGTCTGCGGGGGGTGGAGTCGGCATCGGCTCATCCTGCCCGCCCGGCTCAACCCTGTCGGACGCGGCTTGACGACCCGGAAATCGGACGGGAGCCCGGCGGCCTGGCCGGGCTCCCGCACATCCGGCTCCTGGGGAGGCTCCGGACTTCCAGTTGTAGTGGAAATCACCGGGGCGGGGGGGATGGACCGCAGGCGTGACGGACCTCTCGCCCGTTCAGCCAACGGGCTTGCCGGACCCCCTCGCGTATCCCGGTCCGGAGCGGGTTGAATGAGGCGATGCAGAACCTGTTGCCTGAGCCACCCGCCACGTTCCTGCCCGCCAACGAGGAGGCCGACGCTGACCTGGCAGCGGCCGAGCAGGACGGCCATGACGAGGCGTTCGCCTCGGTGGCGGCCCGGTTCCCGACGCACAGCGCGGCCTGGGCTGCGCTGGCCGCCCGGGCTCTCACCGAGAGCCAGTTCGTTCCGGCGTACGCGTACGCCCGGACCGGCTACCACCGGGGCCTGGATCAGCTGCGCCGTAACGGCTGGAAGGGTCACGGCCCGGTGCCGTGGTCGCACGAGCCGAACCGTGGCTTCCTGCGCTGCCTGTACGTGCTCTCCCGGGCCGCCGACGAGATCGGCGAGGCGGACGAGGCGGCCCGCTGTGCCCAGTTCCTCCGCGACTGCGATCCGGCCGCTGCCGACGCACTGGCCAGCAACTGACCGCCGGCGGCCGGGGTCGGTCGGGTGGTCGGCTACAGCCCTTCGGCCACCGCTGCGGCGATCTTGAGCCAGGCGTCCCGGGTGGCCGAGGATAGCTGGGCGTAGCGGATCGGCTCTCCGGTGTCGATGAGCCTTTCGTACGGGGCCAGCAGTACGGCCCTGGTCCGCGCAGCGAAGTGCTCCTGGATCGCGGGCAGGTCGATCTCCTTGCGGGACGGTGGCATGGAGACCACGGTGACCGCCTGCCGGACCAGCCGTTGCCGCCCGCTCTGCTCAAGGTGGTCGAGCATCCGGGCGGCCGTCTCGGCCGAGTCGTTACGCGCTGACATGGTGACCACGAGTTGGTCGGTGGCGTCCATCGCGGCCTGCCAGTTCTGCGCGCGTACGTTGTTCCCCGTGTCCACGAAAATCAACTTGTAGAAGCGGCTGACCACCTCGCGGATCTCGCCGAAGGCGGCCGCGGTGAGCATCTCACCGCCGGTGGCCGACTCGTCGGAGGCGAGCACGTCGAACATCCCCTCGCCCTGCGAGCGGACGTACTGCGACAGGTCGCCGACCCGCCCGTGCGCGCCGTGGAACTGGCCCAGGTCGCGCAGCAGGTCCCGCACCGTACGCGAGTGGAAGTCCTGCTGGGCGCGCATGCCGAGGGTGCCCTGGGTCTCGTTGTTGTCCCAGGCCAGCACGTACCCGCCGCGCTTCTGCCCGAAGGTCATCGCGAGCAGCAGGATGGCGACGGTCTTGCCCGCCCCGCCCTTCGGGTTGACCACGGTCACCTGCCGGAGCCCGCCGAAGTTGCGGCGCACCGTCTCGATGTCGCGCTTGAGTTCCAGCTCGTGCCGTCCCGGCGCGAGCTTCACCAGGCCCGTCTTGTTGACCACGGCGCGGACGCCCATCGTCGCGACCGGATCGGCCGGGCGCACCTGCCGCCGCCGGGCGAAGTCCTCGGCGGTCGGCGCGCCACCCACCTCCGGGTTCCAGTCCTGCTCGGCGTACGCCGGCGGCACCCGGGACGCGGTCTCGGCCGGCTGGTACGGCTGGTGCGGCAGCGGGTGAGCCATCGGCGTCGGTGCGCCCTGCTGCTGCCAGGGCACCGGATTCCAGGCCGGCTGCGGTGGGAACGGTCCGGGCGGCACTGCCGGGTACGCCGGCTCGGCCGGGGGCGGCATCGGCCCGGCGTGCGGCGGAACGGGTGGCCCGCTCTCCGCCGCCGGCGGCAACGGGCCAGGAAACTGCGGCGTGACCGGGCCGGCGGCACCATCAGGCGGCGGCACGGGCGCCGTGCCGTGATGTGGTGCGGGTGCCGTGCCGTGATGTGGTGCGGGTGGCATTCCGTAATGTGGTGCGGGTGGCATCCCGTGATGCTGAGATCCCGGCGGGCCGGGAAGGGGCTGCGGCACCGGTGGCAACGGCTGGGCCGGTGAGGCCCAGGTGGGCCGCGGCGGGACTGCGGGCCCCTCGCCGGACTCGACCGGGGCTGCGACCTCGGGAGCGGAACGCTGCGGTGGCTGCGCCCAGGGTGATTCTGCCTGCGGACGGAACACCGGGGGTGGATCGCCTGTCTGGTCGTGGATGTCCGCACCGGAGTCGGTCGGGGCGTCCGTCGTACCGCTCACGTCGGCGATGGCCGTCGACCCATCGTCGGCGACGGGCACCGTGGGGAACGGGCCGCCGTCGACCCTGCCGGGCATCGCCGGAGATGGGCCGGCGTCGGCCGAGGTGTTGTGCCTGCCAGTGGTGAGCGAGGTCGGCCCGTCGAGGGTGAACGGCTGGTTCAGGTCGACCTGGGCGGCTTCCGGCAGGGGACCGTCGGGCAGCGAAGCCCGGCCGGTCGCGGTCGGCCCGCCCGACTCACCGCCGGGAACCGTCGGTGCTCCTGATTCCGGACCGGTGCTGGGTGGCGCGGGCGACTCCCAGCCGGTGGCGGTCGGCCCCCCGCCGGTCAGCGACGGATAGTCGGCGGGCGAGGGTGGAACGGCCGGGTGGCCGGGCGTCGGGTGCCCGGAATGCGGCGCCGCCGGGTGCCCGGGCAGCGGTGCCGCCTGGTCGGGCGCCGGTTGCCCGGGATACAGCGGCGTCGGATATCCGGGTTGCGGCGTCGGCGGTTGGCCGGGGTACGGCGGCGCCGGTTGTCCGGGTTGCGGCGTCGGCGGTTGGCCGGGGTACGGCGGCGCCGGTTGTCCGGGCACCGGCGGAACGGCAGGTGGCGGGTCGCCCCATGCCGGTGCCCCGAAGCCGTCGATCTGATCGGGTGGCCAGAGTGGTTCGATGTCCCGTTCCGGCACCCCCTGCTGGCCGGGCGTGTGCGCCCGGTCGGCGTTCTCGTCCACCACGGTTCCTCCCCATTCCCCTGCCGAGGATAGGCCCACCAGCCGACCCGACCGTCGGTGTCGGTTCGGCTCAGGTCGTCCAGACCGCCCAGGCACCCGGCTCGGTCCACCAGGACCGCTTGCGGGTCAACTGCCCCTCCACACCGTCGTCCAAATAGGGCAGCGCGACCTCGTCGCGGGGCAGGACCGACACGGCCCGCCCTCGGGTGCGGCGCACCTCCAGGCGTACCCGACGGCGGCCCAGCCTCGACCGGGTGACCACCGGTACGGCCACCGCCACCTCGACCAGACCGTCGGTCGGGTCGGCCGTGGTGAGCAGAGCGACGTCGTCCAGCTGCGCGTACCCGCCCGCGTTACCGATGGCACAGGCCAGCAGCGGGTCGTCGCCGTTGGAGAGCACCGCGTCGTCCACCTCCACCCGGCCGCGCCAGTGCAGTGGGCGTCCGTCCTCGGCGGCGGCACCGAGCAGTGCGCCGTCCAGGGTCACCGAACCGCCGTCGTTGCGCAGCAGATCGAGGCGACGGACCGGGCCGTCGAGGACCGCGGCGGCCACCGCCGCCGGGTCACGCGGCAGCCCGAGCTGCGCGGCGAGGTCACGGTGCGCCGTGCTCTGCGCCGGATCGAGCGGCAGTACGCCGACCGGCGGCAGGTCCGGCACGGTCCGGTTGTCGGCCAGGTCGGCCGGTCGACGGCTGGGCGGTGGCGCGTACCGCCGGACCAGTCGGCGCAGCACGGCGCGCAACTGTGCGTCACCGGCGACCGCGACCACGAGCCTGGTCTTGGCATCCGGATCGGGCCAGGTGAGGCCGTCCGGCCTGGGCGGGCCGTCCAGCCGGGCCAGCACCTTGTCGATCTCGGCGTCCGATCGGGCCGTCACCATCTCGACCCGTGCACCCCGGGCGGTCAGGGCATCCGCGCAGGCCAACACGGGTACGCGGGGAGTCTCGCAGCGTTCCTCCGGGCCCTGGGCAGTGTCGGTCGCGCCGCCGCAGCAGGCGCCGCCGCTGCCGCACCCGGCCCCCGGAGCGTTCCGCTCCGAGCCCAGGGTGAGCAGTACCACGTCGTACACGGGTAGAGCTCCTCCTGCCTCTCGGCGCGACCCCTGCCGGTCGTGCCGTCACTACTTGTTAACCTGACACCCCGGGCTCGCTGACCGGTCGCCATCTGGCACCCGAGCCTTCTGGAGGCGAAAGAGATGCCAGCGATCGTGCTTCTCGGCGCTCAGTGGGGCGACGAGGGCAAGGGCAAGGTTACCGACCTGCTGGGTGAGCGGGTCGACTACGTGGTCCGCTATTCCGGCGGCAACAACGCCGGCCACACGGTGATCACGCCGGACGGCCAGAAGTACGCTCTGCACCTGATGCCGTCGGGCGCGCTCTCCCCGAACGCGGTGATCGTCATCGGGAACGGTGTGGTGGTCGACCCGAAGGTGCTGCTCACCGAGATCGACGGGCTGGCCGAGCGCGGGGTCGACGTTTCCCGGCTGCGCATCTCCGGGGACGCGCATCTGATCATGCCGCACCACCGGGCGCTGGACCGGGTGGTCGAGCGGTACCTCGGCAGCGCGCGGATCGGCACCACCGGCCGGGGCATCGGCCCGGCGTACGGCGACAAGGTCGCCCGGATGGGGATCCGGGTGCAGGACCTGCTCGACCCGGGGATCCTGCGCAAGAAGCTGGAACTCGCGTTGCGCGAGAAGAACCAGGTGCTGTTCAAGGTCTACAACCGCAAGGCGATCGACCTCGACGCCACCATCGAGGAGTACCTGGCGTACGCGGAGCGGCTGCGGCCGTACATCGCGGAGACCCGGGGGATGCTCTGGGACGCGCTGGATCGCGGCGACACCGTGCTGCTGGAGGGCGCTCAGGCCACCATGCTCGACATGGACCACGGCACGTACCCCTTCGTCACCTCGTCGAACCCGACGGCGGGCGGGGCGTGTGTGGGCGCGGGCATCCCGCCCACCGCCATCACGAAGGTGATCGCGGTGAGCAAGGCGTACACCACCCGGGTCGGCTCGGGACCGTTCCCCACGGAACTGTTCGACGAGAACGGTCAGCACCTGCGCAAGGTCGGCCGGGAGTACGGCACCACGACCGGCCGGGAGCGCCGGTGCGGCTGGTTCGACGCGGTGGTGGCCCGGTATGCCTGCCGCCTCAACGGCGTCACCGACCTGGTCATCACGAAGCTGGACGTGCTCACCGGGCTGCCGAAGGTGCCGATCTGCGTCGGGTACGAGATCAACGGCAAGCGGTTCGACGAGATGCCGATGACCCAGACCGACTTCCACCACGCCACCCCGATCTACGAGGAGCATGACGGCTGGTGGGAGGACATCACCGAGGCCCGCACCGAGGCTGAGCTGCCCGAGAACGCGAGACGCTACCTCGCCCGCATCGAGGAACTCTGCGGCACCCAGGTCTCCGTGGTGGGCGTAGGCCCCGGCCGCGAGGAAAACGTAACCCGCCACCCTCTCCTCCCCTAACCCCCCGGGGCTGAATCCCGCGTTGATCATGAAGTTGTTGCCATCCACTCCGGCGTGTCGGGGCAATAACTTCATGATCAACGCAGCGGGAAGCCCAGCGGGAGCCGGTGGGGTTATCCACAGGGCCGGGGTGGTTATCCACAGGGGCTTTTGTCGATCTCCGTGGACCGGGACAGTCGGTCGACGTGGATGCATTGACGGTGGTGCGAAGGGTGGCCGCCGCCCAGGACGGCGTGGTCACTCTCGAGCAGGCGCGGACTGCCGGATTCAGCGTGCACGAGGTGCACCGCTTGTGTCGGGCCGGCCGGTGGCGCGCGGTGGCCAGAGGCGCCTACCTGGTCGATGCCGACCTGCACGATGGTGTTCCCCGCCGGGCGCAGATCAGGGCGGCGGTGGCATCCTTCGGGCCCTCGGCCGCTGCGGTCCTGTCAACGGCCGCCGAGTTGCATCGGCTGACCGGGCCTGGTCCGACGGACGAAATCCATCTCTCGGTCCCGAGCTGCGCCGCGAAGCCGAACCGGCGAGATCATCCCCAGGTGGTCCTGCATCAACTGGTCATCGATCCGAGGCATCTCGTGCAGGTCAACGGCGTACCCGCCACCGGGCCCGTACGCACCGTCGCTGACCTGATCCTGCGGCTGGACCGTTACTCGGCCGTGTGCCTGCTCGACTCGGGGCTCAATCAGCGGCTCGTCGTGGCGGACGATCTGCCCGAGATACAACGACTCATCCGAGGGCGGCGTGGTGCGGTGGCGGCCCGCAATCATCTGGCCGAGGCGGACGGTCGGGCGCAGTCTCCGCTCGAGACGCGTACCCGGCTGCGCTGTGTCGACGGCAAGGTGCCACCCGACGTACTCCAACTCGAGGTGCGTGACCACGACGGCTATCTGCTCGGTGTCGGTGACCTGGGTTGGCGCCGGGACCGGATCGTCGCGGAGGCCGACGGCCGGGACGTCCACAGCACCCCGGACGCGGTCTTCGCTGACCGCCGCAGGCAGAATCGCATGCTCAACGCGGGCTGGACGGTTCTCCGCTTCACCTGGTCGGACACCCTCCGCCCCGACTACATCCCGTGGACCGTCCGGCAAGCCATGCGCGCCGCCCAACGCCGTCGATCATGAGGTTGTTGTCACTCTTCCCGGCGTGTCGGGGCAATAACTTCATGATCAACAGCGTCGGAGAGGGGGTGGGTAGTATGCCGGGTTGTGCGTGTTCTGTTGCTGGGTGGTGGGGGGCGGGAGCATGCGCTCGCGCTCGGGCTGGTCGAGGATCCGGCGGTTGAGCAGTTGATCGCGGCTCCGGGAAATCCGGGGATCGCCGCGGTGGCGGAGCTGCGTTCCGTGGATGCCGTTGATCCGGCCGCTGTCGCCGCACTGGCGGTCGAGGTGCAGGCCGACCTGGTGGTGATCGGGCCGGAGGCGCCGCTGGTCGCCGGAGTGGCCGACGCGGTCCGGGCCAAGGGGATCGCGGTGTTCGGTCCGGGTGCCGAGGCTGCCCGGCTGGAAGGGTCCAAGGCGTTCGCCAAGGACGTGATGACCGCCGCCGGCGTACCCACCGCTCGCGCGCACACCTGCACCGAAACCGAGGACGTCGGTAAGGCGCTCGACGCGTTCGGCCCGCCGTACGTGGTCAAGAACGACGGCCTCGCCGCAGGCAAGGGCGTTGTCGTCACCGACCACAGGGCAGCCGCGCTGGAGCACGCCCGCGAGTGCGGCCGGGTGGTCGTCGAGGAGTACCTCGCCGGCCCCGAGGTCTCGCTCTTCGTGGTGACCGACGGCGAGGCGGCGGTGCCGCTGCTGCCGGCGCAGGACTTCAAGCGCGTCGGCGACGGCGACACCGGGCCGAACACCGGCGGCATGGGCGCGTACGCCCCGCTGCCCTGGGCACCGCCCGGTCTGGTCGACGAGGTGATGCGCGATGTGGTGCACCCGACCCTGGCCGAGATGCGCCGCCGCGGTACGCCCTTCGCCGGCCTGCTCTACGTCGGGCTGGCGATCACTGCGGCCGGCCCCCGGGTGATCGAGTTCAACGCCCGCTTCGGCGACCCGGAGACCCAGGTGGTGCTCGCCCTGCTGGAGACACCGCTGGCCGGGCTGCTGCACGCCGCCGCCACCGGCACGCTGGCCGAGCACCCGCCGCTGCGTTGGCGTGCGGGTGCCGCGGTGACCGTGGTGGTCGCCGCCGAGGGCTACCCGGCGAAGCCGCGTACCGGCGACGTGATCACCGGCGCGGCGCGTCCGGGGGTCATCCACGCCGGCACCACGCGCCGGGACACCGACGGCGCGTTGCTCTCCGCCGGCGGCCGGGTCCTCTGCGGTACGGCCACCGGCCCCGACCTGGCCGCCGCCCGCGACGCCGCCTACGAGTTGGTACGCGGCATCGACTTGGCCGGCTCGCACCACCGCTCGGACATCGCCGCCGTAGCGGTCGACGGCCGGATCGTACTTCCGGCCTGACCACCACCGCAGGGCGATGAGCGCGGACGCGCCGCACGCGCGGTCGTGCGGCGGTGAAGGGGAGGAGCCCGAGGTCTGGCCGACGGTGCTCGGCATGCGCGGGCTTGGCTGGTCAGGCCAGGTCGGATCAGCCGATCGGCCACCATCAGGCGTTGACACTCCGTGTCACGATCATCGTGGCCTTCACGGGCTGCGGGCTACGGGGAGGAGAACGCGGTGACCGACTTCCTCGGCGCGGCGCTGAGCTTTCCCACCGTGCTGTTCAGCTTCCTTCTGGTGGTCGTCATCGGCTACTGGCTGCTGGTGTTGACCGGCGTGCTGGATCTCGGCGACGACCTGGACGTCGACGGCGTACCGGGTGCGGTCCTGGCCGGCCTCGGCCTCGGTGGTGTGCCCAGCGCCGTCATCTTCTCCCTGCTCGTCGCGGTGGCGTGGTTCGTCAGCCTCGCCGGTACGGCGCTGCTCGACGGCGTCGGCTTCGGTGCCGGCACCCGGATCGCAGTCTCGATCGGTGTCCTGCTGGCCGCCGCAGCCTGCGCGTGGCTGGTGACCCGGCTGGTCGCGGTGCCGCTGGGTCGGCTCTTCCCGGCGGAGACGGACGCCACCCGGCACGCTTTCGTCGGCCGATTGTGCGTGGTGCGCACCGGTACGGTCACCGCCGACTTTGGTCAGGCCGAGGTGACCGCCGCGGACGGTTCGTCGGCGGTGGTGCAGATCCGCCAGCCGGGCGACGAGAAGTTGACCTCCGGTAGCTCCGCTCTGATCTACGACTACGACACCGAGGGCGAGTTCTTCTGGGTGATGCCCGCCGGGCCCGCCTTCGACCCCCTGAGACATGCCCCCAAGTAGCCGCCCCTGGTGAGACGCGCCGCCCGCGGATCACCCCGACGTCAACCGGGCAGCCGGATCAACCCCCACCGGCCGGTCTGCCCCACGCTGCCCCTCGAGAAACCTCGAAAGGAGGATGCGCGGGCACCTGCGGCTCATCCGCCGGCCGTCACCGCCCGCGCGCCCAAGTCATGGATGTCATCACCACCGGAATCGGTGTACTCCTCGCCGTCGTCCTGCTCGTCGCGCTCGGCGTGGTGTTCATGGTCAGTCGGTTGTTTCGCAAGGTCGAGCAGGGCAAGGCGCTGATCATCTCCAAGATCCGGCGGGTCGACGTGACCTTCACCGGCGCGGTCGTGCTGCCCGTACTGCACAAGGCCGAGATCATGGACATCTCGGTCAAGACGATCGACATCGAACGGACCGGTAACGAGGGCCTGATCTGCCGGGACAACATCCGCGCCGACATCCGGATCACCTTCTTCGTCCGGGTCAACAAGACCATTGAGGACGTCGTCAAGGTGGCGCAGGCGATAGGCACCGCGCGGGCCAGCGACCGTGAGACCTTGCAGGAGCTGTTCAACGCGAAGTTCTCCGAGGCGCTGAAGACGGTCGGCAAGCAGCTCGACTTCGTCGACCTCTACACCAAGCGCGACGAGTTCCGGGACCAGATCATCCGGGTCATCGGCACCGACCTCAACGGCTACAGCCTGGAGGACGCGGCGATCGACTTCCTGGAGCAGACGCCGATGTCGCAGCTCGACCCGGCCAACATCCTCGACGCCCAGGGCATCCGAAAGATCACCGAGCTGACCGCACAGGAGAACGTCCGGACCAACGAGTTCCGGCGCAGCGAGGAGAAGGAGATCACCCGCCAGAACGTGGACGCCAAGGAGGCGATCCTGGAGTTGGAGCGGCGGCAGGCGGACGCCGAGGCCAAGCAGCGCCGTGAGATCGAGACCGTGCGGGCCCGCGAGGAAGCCGAGATCACCCGGGTACGCGCCGAGGAGCGGCTGCGGGCCGAGACCGCGAACATCCGTACCGAGGAGCAGTTGGGCATCCAGCACGAGAACCGGGCTCGGGAGATCGCGGTCGCGGAGAAGAACCGCGAGCGGGTCATCGCCATCGAGACCGAGCGGATCGAGAAGGATCGCCTGCTGGAGGTGATCAGCCGGGACCGGGAGACCGAGCTGAGCACGATCTCCAAGGACAAGGAGGTCGAGGCGGAGAAGCGGGCCATCGCCGAGGTGGTCCGGGAGCGGATCGCGGTCGAGAAGACCGTGGCCGAGCAGGAGGAGAACATCAAGCGGCTGCGGGTGGTCGAGGAGGCCGAGCGGACCCGCCAGGCGCTGGTCATCCAGGCCGAGGCCGAGGCGCAGGAGAACCTGGTCAAGGACATCAAGGCGGCGGAGGCCGCCGAGGCGGCGGCGAAGCACAAGGCCCGCGAGGAACTGGTGCTGGCCGAGGCCCGGCAGCAGGCCGCGGAGCTGGAGACCCGGGCGAAGATCCGGCTGGCCGAGGGGATCCAGGCCGAGTCGGCGGCGGCCGGTCTGGCCGAGGTGCAGGTCCAGGAGCGCAGCGCCGAGGCGATCGAGAAGGTCGGCCGTGCGGAGGCCGCCGTGGAGCGGGAGAAGGCGGTGGCCGCCGCCGACGCGGTGCGCGAGAAGCTGAAGGGCGAGGCCGAGGGTCTCACCGAGAAGGCCGCCGCGATGGCCGCGCTGGACGACGCGACCCGGGAGCACGAGGAGTACCGGCTGCGCCTGGAACTGGAGAAGGAGGTCCGCCTGGCCGGGCTGGACACCCAGCGGCAGGTCGCCGAGGCGCAGGCGACGCTGGTGGCCACCGGCCTGGAGAAGGCGAACATCGACATCGTCGGTGGGGACAGCGTCTTCTTCGACCGGCTGCTCAGCTCGATCTCGTTCGGCAAGAGCGTGGACGGTTTCGTGGCCCACTCGGACGTGGCGAAGAACCTGGCCCAGCCGTGGCTGGACGGCAGCGCCAGCTTCACCGAGGACCTCACCCGGATGGTCGGCTCGCTGCACAGCGCCGACGTGCAGAACCTCACCCTGTCGGCGTTCCTGGTGCAGCAGATGCGCGCCGGCAGCGCCGACCAGGGCAAGCTCCAGGAGTTGCTGAAGGCCGCGCAGCGCCTGGGCGTGGCGGAGACTCCGGTCGCCGCCCTGACGGGCTCGCGGGAGCGCGCCGGTGAGTGAGCCGACCACCGGTCCGGCGGCTGCGGGGCGTACGCCCGGTGACGCCGGACCGGCGGACACCGCCGGGTCGGAGAGCGGCCGGCCGGGGCTGGACGACGGCAGCTACGAGGTGTTGCGCAAGCGCCTCGCCGCGCAGGCCGCCGAGCTGGCCCGCCGGGCGGAGCGGCTCAACGCCCGCCGGCTGGAGGTCTTCGGCAGCACCCAGCTGCGGCTGCTGAGCACCGAGCGGATCCGCACCGAGCACAACTGCGTGCCCCGGGACATCGTCTCCGTCGGCGGGCTGATGCTGTTCGGCTACAACGTCTTCATCGGCCTCAAGCCGGAGACGACCGTCGACGACGTCTTCTCGCTGCACCGGTTCGTCCACGAACCCGGCGACGAGACGGACACGTTCCGGTTCGACGAGGCCGGCCACGACGAGCTGCCCGGCCTGCTGCGCCATCCGCAGTTCGTCCGCGACTTCTCCGAGCTGTACCGCTACTACCGGCAGGCCCGGCTGCTGCAACTGCGCGGGGTGGACGGCCGGCTGTTGGCGGTGTTCCAGACCGGGCCGCGCACCGAGGACATCCGGGTGCTGCGCTGGCAGGTCGGCATCGACGGGGTGCCGGAGTACCTGGACAGCCGGGGCGAGCGGGACCACGTCTTCCCGCCGAGCCACGACTTCGAGTGGATCGAGACCACCCGCGAGGACCACGTCCTCGGCCGGCATCCGCACATCTCCATCGACGGCGAGGTCTTCGTCGAGACGGTGGGCGGCACGTTGACCGTCAAGGTGGAGAACAACACCGAGGTCGGCGAAGGCATCTACAGCGAGCCGGTGGACGAGCCGTTGCAGAGCCTCGCCGACGCCGACGTGCACTGGGCCCGGGTGGGTCCGCTGATCCTGTTGCGGCTGCGGCCGTACAAGGAGACACAGTGGCGGCACCTGGTCTTCAACACGCTGAGCCGGGAGGTGATCCGGCTCGACGGCATCGGGGTCGCCTGCCAGCGGCTGCCCGACGACCACGGCATCATCTTCCCGGGCGGTTACCACCTGGCCACGGGCGTCACGCGTACCTTCGACACCGAGGTCGCCGACCTGGAGTTCGAGCGGGTGGTGCGGTCGCCGAACGGCGAGGACGTGCTCTACGTCTTTCACGCACGGGCCGAGGGGCGTTCGCTGCTGCTGCCGTACAACGCCATCCGCAAGGAGGTGGCGGCGCCGATCCCGTGCCACGGGTTCTCGCTCTTCGACGACGGCACGCTGGTGGTCTTCCGGGCGGTTTCCGAGGAGCCGACCCGGGTCCACCCGATGCAGATCTGGCAGACGCCGTACGTCTCCGACGCGTACGCTGCCGCGCAGCCGGCGGGGACCGGGCCGTTGGAGCGGGTCGGCAACGCGGACCTGGTACGCGGCATCTCGGACGCGCTCTCGGTGACCCGGATGGTCGACGGCACCGCCACCGCCGAGGTGTACGAGGCCATGATCGCCGCCTGTGCCCGGATCGCCGACCACTACCACTGGCTCGGTGAGGACGAGCTCGGCGACCTGGCCACGCCGTTGGCCGGGCTTCGCCGCACCGCCACCGCCGTGCTGGAGGAGCACGAAAAGGTTCGTACGCTCACCGAGCGGGCGCGGGCCGAAGTGGACGCCAGCGCCGAGCAGATCGCCTCGTTGGCCCGCCGGGTCCGGGGCGAGGCGCCGCTGACCGCCGACGACTGGGTCGCCCAACTCGGTGGCCTGCGTCGGGCGCGCGGGCACCTGGAGACGCTGCGCGAACTGCGCTACGTCGACCACGACCGGATCGACGAGCTGGCCGGCCGGTTGGACGAGGAACTGGCGGTGGCCGGCCGGCGGGCGGTGGAGTTCCTTCGCCGGGACGAGGCGTTCGCCGGCTACCAGCAGGAGGTGGAGCGGCTCGCCGCGCGGTCCGCCGAGATCGGCACGGTGGCCGAGTCCGGCAGTGTCAGCGAGGAGCTGGCCGCCCGCACCGAGGGCCTGCAGACCATCACCGAGGTGGTGGGCGGGCTGGACATCGCCGACGCCACCGTCCGTACCGACATCCTGGGCCGGGTCGGCGAGGTGCTCGGCGCGGTCAACCGGGCCCGGGCCGTGCTCGACAAGCGCCGCCGCGAGCTGGCGGCCGTGGAGGGGCGGGCCGGCTTCGCCGCCGAGTTCGCCCTGCTCGGGCAAGCGGTGACCGGCGCGTTGGCGGCGGCGGACACCGCCGAGCGTTGCGACGAGCAACTCGGCCGGCTGCTGCTGCGGGTGGAGGAGCTGGAGTCCCGGTTCGGCGAGTTCGACGACTTCCTCGCCGAACTGGCCACCCGGCGTACCGACATCTACGAAGCGTTCTCCGGCCGCAAGCAGGCACTGCTGGACGAGCGGGCCCGGCGGGCCGACCGGCTGGTCGCCTCGGCCGACCGGATCCTGGTCAGCGTGCAGCGGCGGGCCGGCACGCTGGGCTCGCTGGCCGAGATCAACACCTACTTCGCGGCCGACCCGATGGTGGGCAAGCTGCGTACGGTGGTCGAGGAGCTGCGTACCCTCGGCGACGCGGTCCGGGCCGAGGAGCTGGACGGACGGGTCCGGGCCGCTCGCCAGGAGGCCGGGCGCGGCCTGCGTGACCGTCTGGACCTGTACGCCGACGGCGGCGAGACGATCCGGCTGGGCCGGCACCGATTCGCGGTGAACACCCAGCCGATCGACGTGGCGGTGGTGCCGCACGAGGGTCGGATGGCGGTGGCCGTGACCGGCACCGACTACCGCTCCCCCGTTCGAGACGAGGAGTTCCAGCAGACCCGACGCTTCTGGGACCAACTGCTGGTCTCCGAGTCAGCTCAGGTGTACCGGGCGGAACACCTGGCCACCACGATCCTGGCCGCCGCCGAGGCGGGCCGCGACGGCCTCACCCTGGACGCGCTGCACGGGGCGGCGGTGGACGGCGACGGGCTGCGGGAGCTGGTCCGGCGGGTCGCCGAGACCCGCTACGACGAGGGATACGAGCGCGGCGTGCACGACCACGACACCGCCGAGATCCTGCGGGTGCTGCTGCGCCTGCACGCCGGCGCGGGACTGCTGCGCTACCCGCCGGCTGATCGCGCCGCCGCCCAGTTGTTCTGGCGGTACGGCACCGACGAGCCGACCCGCGCGGCCTGGAGCGCTCGGGCCGCCTCGCTGGCCCGGGCCCGGCAGCGGTTCGGCCGCCCGGAGGGCGAGGACGCCGCCGACCGACTCTGCGGTCAACTGGCCGAGGCGGTCGACGCCTTCCTGCGCGACGCCGGCCTGCCGTTGCCAAACGGCGGGACCGGTCTGGCCGGCGAGTACCTGTTCGAGGAGGTGTCTGCGCCGCCGGTGCGGTTCGTCACCGGCGGCGGGGCGCGGGCCCTGCTGGACCGCTTCCGTCGGGCGCTCGGCGGCCCGCAGTCGCGGTCGTCCCGCGCATTCGACGACGACCTGCGGGCTCTCGGCGCCGATCTGGCCGGACGCCACCAGCTGGTGGAGGCGTGGTTGACCGCCTTCCTCGCCACCGACGACGGCAACCTGTCCGGGTACGACCTGCCCGAGGCGATCGCCGTCGAGCTGTGCGGCGCCGAACTGCCCCGCCAGGAGAGTGCCGCCACCATGACGGAGACCGTCGGCGGCCTGCTCGGCGCACACCCACGCATCGAGGGCTCCACGCTGGCCGTACGGCTGGACGAGACGCTGGCCCGCACCCGGTCGTTCCGCACCGAGCTGGTCCCCGCGTACCGGGACTACCAGCGGCGACGCAACGCGCTGGTGGACGCCGAGCGGGACCGGCTGCGGCTGGAGGAGTACCGCCCGAAGGTGATGAACGCCTTCGTCCGCAACCGGCTGCTCGACGAGGTGTATCTGCCGCTGATCGGCGACAACCTGGCCCGGCAGCTCGGCGCGACCGGGGACGGCAAGCGGGTCGACCAGTCCGGCCTGCTGCTGCTGATCTCACCGCCCGGCTACGGCAAGACCACCCTGATGGAGTACGTGGCAAGCCGACTCGGCCTGGTCTTCGTCAAGGTCAACGGGCCGGCCCTGGGTTCGAAGGTCACCTCGCTGGACCCGGCCGAGGCACCCGACGCCACCGCCCGGCAGGAGGTGGAGAAGATCTCCTTCGCCCTCGAGCTGGGCAACAACGTCCTGCTCTACCTCGACGACATCCAGCACACCAACCCGGAGCTGTTGCAGAAGTTCATCTCGCTCTGTGACGGGCAACGCCGGATGGAAGGCGTCTGGGACGGCCGCACCCGCACGTACGACCTGCGTGGCAAGCGCTTCGCGGTGTGCATGGCCGGCAACCCGTACACCGAGTCGGGGCGGCGGTTCCGGATCCCGGACATGCTCGCCAACCGGGCCGACGTCTGGAATCTCGGCGACGTGCTCTCCGGCCGGGAGGAGGTCTTCGCGCTCAGCTACATCGAGAATGCGCTCACCGCCAACCCGGTGCTGGCGCCGCTGTCCGGGCGGGACCGTGCCGACCTGGAGCTGCTGGTCCGGCTGGCGCGCGGCGACGACTCCGTCCGGCCCGACCAGCTGTCCCACCCGTACCCGCCGGTGGAGCTGGAGCAGATCGTGTCGGTGCTGCGCAAGCTGCTGCGGGTGCAGCAGGTGGTGCTCGCCAACAACCAGGCGTACATCGCCTCGGCGGCGCAGTCCGACGACGCGCGCACCGAGCCGCCGTTCCAGCTACAGGGGTCGTACCGCAACATGAACAAGCTGGCCGAGCGGATCGTCCCGGTGCTCACCGACGAGGAACTCGAGCAGGTGATCGACGACCACTACCTGGGCGAGGCGCAGACTCTCGCTGCGGGTGCCGAGGCGAACCTGCTCAAGCTCGCCGAGCTGCGCGGCCGGCTGACCCCGGAGCAGGCCCACCGCTGGGCCGAGGTGAAGGACGCCTACCAGCGCTCCAAGGCCCTCGGCGGTGCCGGCGACGACCCGGTGGATCGCGCCGTCGGCGCTCTCGGCCTGCTAGCCGATCGCGTCAGCACCGTAGCCGCCGCCATCGGGAAAGGAAGGGCACCTTATTAACGCCTCGTGTATAGGAAGGGCCCCCTTTTAACACCTGCCCGGGGGCCGGGCCGCCGGGACTGGATCATGCGCCCTCAGAGCGGGCGATGATCCGGTCCAGCATGTTCGTGGTGGCCCGCTCGATCCGCTGGTCCCGATGACCCGACCGGTTGAGCGCCATCGTCCAGCCGAGCGTGCCGGCGCCGAAGACGAGCCCACCCTGCGGCGTCTCGTACAGGTGAGTGTTCTGCACTTTCTGCCGACCGTCGCGGGTCTGGTACGGCGACGCACTGAGCACGGTGGAGCTTACGGCGACCGGGTGCGGGCGATGTGGGTCAACACCGTCCGCCTCGCCATCGACCACACCGGGAATCCGATCGCCGTCGGCCACTCCGGTGCCCTTCCAGAACCAGTGATCCGCTGCTTGGACCACCAGCGGCTGCGGGCTGTCGACGATGCCGTTGAACTGCACTCCGATCAACTTCTGCTCGGCCGCCTTGATGTCGCGCCACCGGACGGTCGGGCCAGCAGAGTCCTGCCCCGGATCAGGAGTTGTGCGGTAGCAGGCGACCACCCGATCGGGCTGTCCGCCGGCAGCCGGGCGTGACCGGATGTGCCAGTAGACGCTGTTCGCCGTTTCGCGGTACCAACCGAGCCGGTGGATGGAGATCCGGTACCGGCCGGCGGGGTTGACCGTGACGTGGAAGTCGATGGACTCGCCGGGTGCCACACTCGTCGCCGACGCATACCCCTGAATCTGTCGCTGCCGGTCGTCCGCAGCCCGGTGCTGGCTCCGGGTCGGCCACCACCGCTCACCGGAAGCCTGGTTTTCCACCTCGATCAGGGTCCCGGTGCGGCGATCCTGCAAAACCGGCTCGGCCGCACCAAGCGACGAGACGGAGGCGCTGCCGACGAGCAGGCCGAGCACCCCACGTCGGGACAATCGAGGCATGCGATGACTCCTGAGAAGCGACGAAGCCGCCGGGGCCAGCGCCTGATAAAAGATAGCATCGCCGTCCGCGTCCGTCCTGCCTCGTCGAAGGTCACCTCTCTGGATCCGGCCGAGGCACCCGAGGCCACCGCCCGCCAGGAGGTGGAGAAGCAACGGTTACCGTGCCTGGATGCGGCAGGGCCACGGTGAGTCCCGGTGAGGGGAGGACCAGAGCACCCGCAGCCGGCCGGCGGGCCCGGGGGAGGGCGACGGTCGATCGCGTACGCGCGCCTGCGAGGCCTCGGCGGCCGTCACCCGTGGCTGCTCGACGGCGCGATCGCGGCGGCCACCGGCGCAGTGAATCTCGGCATCGGTGCCGGCGACTCCAGCGGGCTGTACCGCGACTTCGATGGCCCGGCGTGGGCGTTGACCTGCCTGGCGACCCTGACCCTGGTGGGCCGTCGCCGGGCACCGGTGATCGTACTGCTGCTTCTCTGCGCGATCTGGGCGATGTACATCACCCTGGGTTACCACCCGGTGGTGAACAGCTCCGGTGCCCTTCTGGCCCTCTACACCGTCGCCGCGGCCCGGTCGGCCGGCCCGACCGTTGCGGCAGCCTCGGCGCCCGCCGTGGTCTGGATCTACGGCGGCCTGCTCGATCGGCAGGGATCGCTCGTCGGTGCCCTCACGCAGAGTCTGGTGTGGCCAGCGGTCGTGTGCTACCTGGGCAGCGCCGCCCGGCGTCTCAATGAACGCGGCCAGCAACTCGCGGCACTGACCGAGGAGTTGCGCCGTGACCGGCAGGAGCTGGCCCGGCGAGCGGTCTCCGACGAGCGGCTGCGTATCGCCCGTGACCTGCACGATGTCGTCGCTCACCACCTGTCGGTGGTGTCGGTTCAGGCGGGACTCGCCTGGTACGTCCTGACCTCCGACCCGCCGACGGCTCGCACGGCGCTGCGTAACGTACTGGACACCGTCGGCGAGGCGCACACCGAGATGCGTGGCATGCTCGGTGTCCTGCGGCCGGGGCAGCCCGAGGCCACCGACCCGCCTTCGCCGGAGCAGCCGGCGCCGGGGCTGGCCCGCCTCGATGACCTGGTCTCCCGGATCCGGGCCGCCGGTGTCCCCGTCCGGACCGTGATGACCGGCGTCCCCCGCGCCCTGCCGCCCGGTCCTGACCTGTGCGTGTTCCGGTTCCTTCAGGAGGCCCTGACGAACGTGCTGAACCATTCCGGCGGCGCGACCACCGTCACGCTCGACTACCAGTACGACCGGTTCGTCGCCACCGTGGCCGACGAGGGGCCTCAGCACACTCCCCGCCGGTTACCACGTCCGGCGGGAACCGGCGGTGGGCGCGGGCTGATCGGGATGGCCGAACGCGCCCGGCAGTACGGCGGCACGGTGCGGGTCGAGCGGGACGAGCGCGGCTTCACCGTCCGGCTCACCCTGCCCACGCCGCCGCCTTCGCCGCCGAAGTCCGACCCCGGCGCGGCAGCGATCGTCGGCGACGGTGCCGCGTCGCCGCCGTCGTCCACAATGAGCGAATGACTCGGGTGCTCGTGGTGGACGACCAGGTCCTCATCCGCAGCGGACTCGCCGCGCTGTTGCGGGCCACGCCCGGCATCGTCGTGGTGGGCGAGGCCGGCAGCGGGGAGGAGGCGGTCCGGCTGGCCGCCGTCACCGCACCCGATGTCGTTCTGATGGATGTGCGGATGCCGGGGATGGGCGGGATCGCGGCCACCGAGCGGATCGCCGCGACGGTGGACGGCCCGGCTCCGAAGGTGCTCATCCTGACCACCTTCGACCTGGACGAGTACGTCTACGAGGCGCTGCGCGCCGGCGCGTCCGGCTTCCTGCTGAAGGACACACCACCGGAGCAGTTACTCGACGCCGTGGCCGCCGTCACGGCCGGGACCATGCTGTTCGCGCCGAGCATCCTGCGGCGCCTGGTCGAGGCGTACGTGGCCCGGTCGCTGCCCGGGTCCGTGCCGGTGCCCGAGCAGCGGCGGGAGTTGCATGCGCTGACCGCCCGTGAACGCGAAGTGCTGCAGATGGTGGGCCGTGGATTGTCGAATGCCGAGATCGCCGGCCAGCTCGTCATCTCCGAGGCCACCGTGAAGACCCATCTGAACCGGGCCATGGGCAAGCTCGACCTGACGAGCCGGGCGCAGGCCGTCGTGCTCGCGTACGAGACCGGTCTGGTGACACCCCGGCATCGACCGGACTGATGCCGGGGCCGATCCGATCGACCTGGCACTCACACCCACGGGGTGGCCCGCATCTCGTGCGGCGACAGTGAGATCTCCATCCGGATGCCACCGAAGACGGCTGCGCTGTCCCGGTCGACGTTCTTCTCCGCCCAGTCGGTGGCTGGCTTGATCAACTCTCGCTGCGACTGCAGGAGCGCGTCGGCGAACTTTTCGAAGAGGCTCCGGCACATCGGCGAACCGGCGCGGTAGCTGCACTCGACCCGGATGTCCGTCACCTTCGCGTCATCGTCGTGGTTGATGACGGCCGAGAGGTAGAGGTCCGTCCTGCCAGGTCCCTCGCACCGCGTCTCGTGCTTAGCGCGCTCCAGGTCGGGATCCGGTCCCGGGGTGCAGGTCCACGAGTTTGCCTGCTCCAGCCACTGCTTCGCGATCAGCGTGACGGTGACGCCCGGGAGGTAACGGTCGTCCCCCTCAGGGAAGTTCTCGGTCATTGGCGGTGGCTCGCTGCTGCCCGGCGGTGTGCCGGTCACTGTGCCAGCCAGCGCCCCGACGACGCCGCCACCGAGCATGCCGACCAGCAGCGCGGCGACGGTCACCAGCACGGTCACTGCTTTCCCTGGGCCGGTGGACCGGACGGGAGGCCGAACCGGCATCGGGGGCCCGGGAAGCTGCATAGCGGGCTGAACAGGCGGGGGTGGTGGGACCACCGGCGGGACCGGCGGCGCAGGCGGGACCGGCGGAACGGCCTGAACGGCCTGAACGGCCTGAACGGCCTGAACGGCCTGAACGGCCTGAACGGGCGGGACGGGCGGGACGGGCGGGACGGGCGGCGCAGGCTGAGTGGAAGGGCTAGCGGCCGGTGGAGCGGGCGGAGCCGGAGTGCCGGGGGCGACCGGACGCCAAGCGGCGCCGTCCCACCAGTACCTGCCGTCGGGTGAGTAGTGCACGGGTGGTCGTTGGTTCATCGCAGGGCTCCGCTAATGCGGAGGCGGATGGACCCCGGACTGCTCGTGGTCACGGTGTAGTTGTAGCCACCGATCTCCGCCTCGGTGTCCTCGTTGGCCTCGATCCGATCGATCACCCAGTTGTTGACCTCCTCGGTCAGCGCCTCGTCGGCGGTGTAGGGCAGTGCCGCGAGCCACAGCAGGTAGTCCATGACCGCCTCCGTCGGCTCCTCGTCGGCCGGGCGTGCGACCAGCACGCTCACGTCGGAGATCAACCCCTCAACCTCGTCAATCGTGGTCTCGAAGGTGATGGTGCCGACCACCAGTTCGCATTTCCAGTAGCGGTCCCGTTCCTGCTCACAGGGGTGTCCCTTGGCCCGCAGCGCGTCAACGACGGTACTGGCTTTGAGGACCGGGATACAGACAACCCGGCGGCAGGGCACGGTGGTCGCGGTGGCCTGGTACCGGTTGGTTGGCAGGTAGGCGCCGACCCCGGCGACCAGTGCGCCGAGCAGACCGACGATCGCCGAGACCATGAGCACACGTCGCCAGCTCCGTACCCTGGTCGTCGTCGCGGGGACGCCAGCCGGCGGACCGGGTGGCGGGTCGGACGGTGAGGTGCCACCGGGTCGCGAGAGGGTGGGATCGCTCATGCCCCCGCACCCCCGCGCACGAAACGCTTCCATCCCTCAAGGAAGGCGCCCGCCGAGGTGCCGAGCGCCCGTTCGCAGATGCCGTCGAAGATCGGCAGCTCTACGAACGGCTCCAGCGTGTCATTGAGCGGGATGACCTGGGCATAGAACTCGACGGCCGCGTCCCGCCCCTTGGTCTGCGCGATGTAGGCGAAGACCGACCAGCCCAACAGGTAGTTGAAGCCGCGCTTCGCGCCGTAGAAGTTTTTCGAGGACGGCAAGCCCTTGAACGAGCCAAGGTTTGCTCGTAGCTGCCTGCGGTATCTACCTGCCTCCGACGGCCACCGCACACCGGTCGCCCAGGTGGCGAAGCCCTCGACCGCCCAGGTCGGCGCGCCCAGGTCAGAGAGGATGGAGGGTGTGGCCCGCATCTGGGCGGTCACGGAGTGCGCCAGTTCGTGATGCATCGTCACCCGGGGGTCCTCGCCCGAGTAGTAGTCCCGGATGTTCTTCAGATTGATCACCGTGGCGGCGCCAGCGTGCTGGTCCGGGTAGACCTGACCGTTCTTGCGTACGCCTATCCGGGATGTTTGGAAACCGCTGATCTCTGGCAGGAACGTGGAAGAGCGGCCGAGGCTGAACCATTCGCGGTAGTTGTCGTCGTCGCGAGTCAGATACATGACGTTGCCAGGGAAGCGCGTCCGGCTACCCCAGAGTTTCCCCACGATGGCCGCCTCGGCGGCTGCGGCCCTGGCGTACTTCTCAAGATCCGGCACGCTCTTGTCGCCGACCAACCAGACGTCCTCCGCGGCCTGCACCACCCGTAGCGGGGTCATGTTCCACGCCTCGTGGGCCAGCGGACCGTTCAGCATCGCATCGTTCTGGTTTTCATTGGTGGCCGGCGTGATCTCGGCGATCACCAGCTGGCCGCCGTCCTTCGGAGCGAGCCGGTACCGAAAGGTCTCTGCTGGTGCCGCGCCTACCGGGCTCTCGTCGGCGACCAACTGGGCGATCCGGAACACCGGCCCGAAGGTGTGATCGCCGTGCGCGATGAGCCGCTGAGTGTTGTAGCCGAACTCGGCGAACTCGAACTGGCGCAGGTTCGCGAAGACCATCCGCTCGTGCTCAATCAGTTCGGCGTTGGAGCTGTCCAGGTCGGCGAGGTACGCCTTCTCGTCCTTCTCCTTCACCGCCTTGGCCTGCCGGTCGAGGATCTCCCGCAGTCGGCGCTTGTTCTTGTCCCTGGTGCTTCCGGCGTCCTTGCTCTCGATCTGCGGCCGCTCGCGCCCGCCACAGCCGGCGAGCAGCAGGCCGCCCGCGATCAGCATGCCCCGCCTCGACAACCGCGCCCCACCGGCCTTGGTGCCCAGCCAGTTCCCCGTCGACACGCACAGACCTTCCTCGAGGTGACTGATGTCGGTGCCCTGCCCTCCGGCGGCCCCCCATGCGACACCGGGCAGGCAAGGCACCGACCAACACGCTAGGGACGGCGGCGTGGCGAATCATCCGGTACAGGTTTGATCTTCGGTTCCACCCGTCGCGGTAGTCGTCCGGCCTCCTACAACCAGCGCGGTACGGGCTCAGCCGTAGTAGCGGCGTAGCTCGCGGGTGAGAACCTTGCCGGTGGCGTTGCGGGGCAGGTACCTGACGAAGACGACGTCGCGGGGCACGGAGAAGCGGGCGAGGTAGTGCCGGACGTACTCGCGGACCGCGTCGGCGTCGAGGGTCTCGCCGGGGTGCAGCCCGAGGAAGGCGGCGAGGCGCTGGCCGTACTCCGGGTCGGGTACGCCGATGACGGCGGCCTCGCGCACCTGGGGGAGTTGGGCGAGCAACTGTTCCACCTCGGACGGAAAGACGTTCTCCCCGCCGGAGACGATCATGTCGTCGGCCCGACCGTCCACGAAAAGCAGGCCGTCGGCGTTGACCCGCCCCAGGTCGCCGGTGTCGAGCAGGCCGTCGTGGCGTTCCCGGTCGGTACCCGTGGTGTAGCCCTCGAAGAGCATCTCGTTGCCGACGAAGATGCGACCCACCCGGCCGGCGGGAACCGGCTCGCCGGCGTCGTCGAGAATCGCCAGCCGGGTGCCATGCGGTGGTCGGCCGGCGGTGGTGGGGGCGGTACGCAGGTCGGCGGGGGTGGCGATGGAAGCCCAGGAAACCTCGGTCGAGCCGTACAGGTTGTAGAGCACTTCGCCGTAGGTGTCCATGAAGGCCGACGCGAGGCCGCCGGGCAGCGCGGAGCCGCTCACGGCCACCACCTTCAGCGGCGGCTGGGGATTCGGCGCCGGCACCTCCATCAGCCGTTGCAGCATCACCGGCACCGCGAACAGTGCTTGGCAGCGGTGTCGCGCCAGGGCGTCCAGGGTGGCGGCGGGGTCGAAGCGCCGGTGCAGCACGATGGTGGCGCGCAGCGCGAAGCAGACCTGGAGGGCCGCGTACCCCCAGGTGTGAAAGACCGGCGCGGCGATCATGACCCGGTCCCGGACGTGCAGGGGGATCCGGTCGATGATGGACACGAGCGGGCCGAAACCGTTCGGGGTCGGTCGGCGCGCGCCCTTCGGCGCCCCGGTGGTGCCGGAGGTCAGCACGATGATCCGGCCGTCCCGTTCGGGCGGGTGCAGCTCGCCGGGGAGGGCGGTGCGGATCAGTTCCTCCCGGGCCCGCTCGTCGAGGCGGTGCAGCGCGGCCGGGAGCCCGAGCGCCCGTTCGGTGAACTCGTCGTCGTGCACCAGCACCCGTAGTTGCTGCTCCTCGGCCACGGTGGCCAGCTGCGCCGGGGAGAGACCGGTGTTGACCAGTACGGTGTCCGCGCCGAGCAGGGTGCCGGCGACGACGGTCTCGATGAGGCCCGGGTGGTTGCGGCAGAGCACGGCGATCCGGTCGCCGGTCTGGACGCCCAACCCGGCGCGCAGGGCGCGGGCGAGCCGCTCGGAGCGGTCCAACAGCTCGGCGTACGTCAGCTCCGCACCCTGCTCATCGATGATCGCCACCCGGTCGGGGTCCCGGGCCGCCGCCTGGCGAAGCTCACCGGCGAGGCTCCACCCCCACTTGCGCAGGGCGCTGAGTTGGGACGCGACGCGGATCGGGCGGCCGGGGGCGAGCAGGCCACGGCGGGTCAGCGTGGTGACGATGAACGGCAGGTCCATACCCGCGTACCTCCTTCTCCTCGCCGGGGCGCGATGGATCGTCGGGTCAGCGGATCTGCATTCCGGAGATCGCCCGCGAGATGACCAGGCGCTGGATCTCCGAGGTGCCCTCGAAAATGGTGTAGATCTTGGCGTCCCGGTACCACCGCTCGACCGGGTGGTCACGCAGGAAGCCTGCGCCGCCGAGCAGTTGGACGGCCTTCTCGGTGACCGAGACGGCCACCTCGCCGGCCTTGAGCTTGGACATCGACCCTTCGCCGGCGGTGAACGGCCGGTTGTTGCGGCCCATCCAGGAGGCCCGCCAGACCAGCAGCCGGGCGGCGTCGATCTCCATCTTCATGTCCGCGAGGGCGAAGGCGACCGCCTGGTTGGTGATGATCGGCCGGCCGAACTGGACGCGCTCCTTGGCGTAGTCCAGCGCGTACTCGTAGGCGGCCCGGGCCACGCCGAGCGCCTGGGCGCCGACGGTGGGCCGGGACAGCTCGAACGTACGCATCGCGGCCTGTCCGGATGCGCGCTGCCCGGACCGGGCACGGGCAAGCCGCTCGTCCAGCGCCTCCTTGCCGCCGAGCAGGCACCGCCCGGGCACCCGTACGTCGTCGAGGAAGACGTCCGCCGTGTGTGACGCCCGCAGGCCCAGCTTGCGCAGCTTGCGGGTGGCGCTGAGCCCGGCGGTGCCCGGCGGTACGACGAAGGCCGCCTGCCCCCGTGACCCCAGCTCCGGCTCGACCGAGGCGATCACCACGTGCACCCCGGCGATCCCGCCGTTGGTGGCGTACGCCTTCTGCCCGCGCAGCACCCACTCGTCGGTCGCCTCGTCGTAGCGGGCCCGGGTGCGCATCGCGCCGACGTCCGAGCCGGCCTCCGGTTCGGAGGAGCAGAATGCGGCGACGGCCGGCGAGTCGACGTCGCCGAAGCACTGCGGCACCCATTCGACGAGTTGGTCAGGGGTGCCGGTGCCGTAGATGGCGGCGACCGCGAGGGATGTGCCGAAGATGCTCAGGCCGATGCCGGCGTCACCCCAGAACAGCTCTTCGCTGGCGATCGGCAGCGAGAGCCCGGTGGGATCGGCCCAGCAGGTGGCGAGGAACTCGAAGCCGTACAACCCGACCTTCGCCGCCTCCTGGATGATCGGCCAGGGGGTCTCCTCGCGGGCGTCCCACTCGGCCGCGGCCGGGCGCACGACCTCGCTGGCGAAGCCGTGCACCCAGTCGCGCAGATCCCGCTGTTCCTCGTTCAGGTCGAGCGAGAACTCGACCATCTCAGGCCTTGGGGATGTCGAAGAGGTTGGCGATGTTGGCGGCCAGGCCCAGGTCACCCTTTGCCTTGAGCTTGCCGGTCATGAACATCATGACCGGGTTGGCGCCACCGGAGACGACCTTCAGGAACTCGACCGGGCCCATGGTCAGGCTCAGCCGCGGCTCGTGCTGCGGGGTCTCGTTGACCGTGCAGGTGCCGTCGGCGATGGCCACCTCGTAGGTGTCGGTGCCGCCGTCGGGGCCGCCGGTGATGTTCCAGTGGATGACCGCGTTGGTCGAGCCGGCCCGGTCGGCCCGGAAAAGCTGCGGCATCCGCCCGAAGACCTCACCGAGGATTTTGCCGCGCAGTTCACCGGACATCACCTCGGTGAGCTTGCTATCCGGGGTGTTCTTGACGAGTTGGGCGAACTCCTTCGGGCCGACGTTGGCGAAGCTGGCCGGATCGAAGTCAGTCATGGGGATCCACCTCTCGGACAATGGCTACTCATGCGTAACCCTACGTACGAGTAGGTATGCTCGCAAGGTGGTCACCACGCCCGCCTTCAGACGTTTACCCCGGGCCGTACGCGAACAGCAGATGCTCGACGCCGCCGTACGGGTCTTCTCCCGGCGCGGCTATCACGGTGCCAGCATGGACGAGATCGCCGAGAAAGCCGGCATCTCCAAGCCCATGGTGTACGCGTACCTGGGCTCCAAGGAGGAACTCTTCGTCGCCTGCCTGCACCGGGAGGGCACCCGGATGGTGGAGGCCATCGCCGGGGCCGCCGCCCCCGACCTACCCGCCGACGAACGACTCTGGCGCGGGCTGCGGGCGTTCTTCGGCTTCGTTGGTGCGCACCGGGACGGCTGGTCGGTGCTCTACCGGCAGGCCCGGGGCGAGCCGCCGTTCGTCGACGAGTTGACCATGATGCGGGCGAGAATGATCGAGGTGGTCGCCGGCATGCTCGACAACGCGCTGCGCACCGAGGGGCGCGAGGTGGCCGAGACCGAGCTGGAGGTGGTCGCGTACGCCCTGGTCGGCGCAACCGAGTCGCTGGCCGACTGGCTGGCCGACCACCCGGAGGCCGACCCGGAAACGACCGCCACCCGGATGATGAACGCCGCCTGGCTCGGCGCCGGCCAGCTCCTGCGCGGCATCACCTGGCACCCGCCTGCGGCGTAAGGGCACCGGATCATCGTCGAAGCCCGGGCACTTCTTCGGCGGTACGCGCTGCCACTGCTGGCCGTGGCACCAGATGTTAAGAGGGGGCCCTTCCTCTACACCAGGCGTTAATAAGGGGCCCTTCCTTCTCCTCGGCCGTGGGGCCGTGGGAGGTGAGCAGCACGGGGGTGTCGAGCGCCTCGGCGACCGCCTGCGGCCAGTCGGTGGGTGGAGCGCCGTCGTAGAGCGGACGGGCGCGCAGCAGGCGGGCGGTGAGGGCGGCCTGCCGGTCGAGGTCGCCGGGTGGGCCCGGAACGAGCCGGTCCAGGTTGTCGTAACGGCGGCAGATGCGCAGGTCGAGGCCACGATCGGCGAGGTCCAGGTGGGTCAGCGCCAGGCCGTCGACCCCGCCGGCGACCGCCAGGGCGTACGCGTGGGCGACCGCATCGAAGTGGCCGAACCGGAAGCGGCCCTGCCACGGGTTCGTCGGGTTGTGTGGATCGGCCAGTGGCAGCGCCGGATCCTCGGTGACCAGCGGACCCGGCCCGTGCCGGGTGGTGACCGTGCGCAGCACCCCGATCCGGGTCGCCGCCCCGCCGAGCCCGGCCTCGGCCAGCAGGGACTCGGCGTTGGCGAAGGTGGTGGTGCTCCACGTCGTGTACGGGTGGAAGCCGTGCCACTCGTCCAGCAGCACTCCCTGCGCACCCTCGAACACGCACGGCCCGGATCGCAGCGCTCCGGCCAGCCAGGATCGGTCGACGATCGCCACCCGCTGCGCGAAGGCACGGTACGCCGGCAGGCAGTCGGCGACCGGCGGGGCGTCCAGCGGGCCGAGTTCCGCGGTGAGCCGGTCCCGCAGCACGGTCAACCGGTGGCGCAGCAGCTCGGGACGGTGACAGTCCGCCACCCGGGGGGCCTCGGCGGGGTGGGCGAGACCGTATGCGACGGCCTCGCCCACCCCCAGCCCGCAGGAGCCGTGCCGGTCGGCTCCGCGGGCCAGCTCTCGCGCCCGGTTGGCGGCCCGGTGGTACGGGGTGGCCAGCAGCGCCTCCCCGTCCACGGTCAGCCGGTCGAGCGCGTCGGGCACCCCGACGCTGGCGAGGTGGTCGGCCTCGACGGCCAGCGCCAGCGGGTCCACCACCACGTGCCGGGACAGGTGCGTAAGCACGCCGGGGCGGAACGTGCCGGCGCCGAACTGCGCGAACGTGTGGTGCCGGCCGTCGCGCAGGACGACGTTGTGTGCCGCCTGCGCGCCCCCGTTGAACCGGACCACCGTGTGCACCGGCCGGGTCGCGCAGAGCCAGTCCACGACCGTGCCCTTCCCGGCGTCGCCGTACCCGAGGTCGACCACGATCGCGTGCTCTCCGCGCCCGCCGCCGACCGGGGCGACCACCCGCCGTCCGCCGTCCGCCGCCGGGGCCGTCCGCCCCGCGTCGCCCGAAACGGCCCGCCGTCCGCCGTCCACCGCCGGGACCGCCGGGGTGCCAGTCGCCAGGGTGCCGGTCACAGTCGTACGACTCCGCTTGCGTTGCCGCTGTTGGCGGGTAGCTCCACGGTCTCGGCCCGCCGCGCCCCGCCCAGGCGTACCAGCGCCTTGGACACGGTGCCGGTGGCCGTCGACCCGGCCCGGTCGAGGTCCCGCAGGCCCGCGTCGAGATCGATGGCCTCCTCGCCGAGGCCGACGGTGAGGGCGATGGTCTCGCAGACCGCGTCGAGGTCGTCCAGTTCCAGGGCGTTCTGGCCGAGCAGGCCGCGCCAGAAGTCGAGCACCTTGTGGTTGCCCGCGTAGTGGCTACCGGCGGGAAGCAGGTAGTACGTGTCCCAGCGACGGGTCACCTCGTCGACGATCTGCCGTAGCGGCAGGTCCTCGCGCGAGCCGCCGCCGAGCAGCCGGGCCACCTCGGCGGCCTTCACCTTCGGGTACGCCAGCTCGTCGCCGATGACGAACAGGTAGCCGCGCCGGCCCCGTTTCTCCCAACGGTCGGTGGCCGTGTGCCGGGCCATGAAGTAGAGCGCCAGCTCGTACGACTCGCTCATCTGGCCGCCACCGCCGCCCTCCAGCACGATCCGGCCGAGGTCGTCGTCCATCCGGTTGTCGGACTCGAACTGCCCCACCTGCAACGGCACCCGGTCGCAGGTGGCGTCGCCGATCGCACCGAA
Organism: Micromonospora qiuiae; assembly: GCF_016863555.1. Classification (GTDB taxonomy): domain Bacteria; phylum Actinomycetota; class Actinomycetes; order Mycobacteriales; family Micromonosporaceae; genus Micromonospora; species Micromonospora qiuiae. The sequence goes on from NZ_BOPC01000039.1 coordinate 61,325, forward strand.
CATGATCTGCGGGTCGCGGGCGTACCCCTGGCGCAGCAGCAGACCGAGCAGTTGCGGCAGCTTGGCCTGGAGGGTGCGGGGCACCTGCCCCATCGAGCCGGTGACGTCGAAGAGCACGGCGATCGGGGTCGACTGCGGGTGCTCGGCCGAATCGCGGCTCTCCCGCACCACGCCGTGCGGGTCCAGCGCCGGGTGCACCTTCCGAGCGCCGCTGTCGCTGTACGAGAACGCGCTGGTGCCGGTGGCCCGGCGGTAGCGGTCGGCGGCGTCGTACACGTCGGTGGACCAGATTCCACTGCCCATGGCAGCCTCCCTAGGGGTTGAGGGTGAAGGGTCGGAAGGTGCGCGGCCCGTAGAGCCGGTGCAGCACCTCGTCAAGCTCGCCCAGCAGCCGCCAGGCGTCGTCGGGGCGGGCGCGCAGGACGCGTTGCCGGCAGCCTCGGGCGAAGGTGAGCAGCTCGGGTGGCGCCTGACGGCCCATCAGCCAGGTCATGCAGCGGGCGGCCATGGCGATGTCGGTGCCCGGCCCGGCGGGACGGCGATCGGTGACCTCGGCCGGGTACCAGTCCTGATAGGCCGGGACCAGCGCCGGCACGACGCCGTGCGGTTCGGTCGAGAAGCACCAGTCGACCAGCACCACACCGTGTGCGTCCGGCTCGATCAGCACGTGCGGGGGCAGCACCGCGCCGTGCACCACGCCGGCCCGGTGAGCCACGCCGAGCGCGACCAGGAGCCGCCGCCACATCCAGGCCACGTCTCGGGCGTCCAGCCCGTCCGGGTACGCCTGCCGCACCTGGACCAGGCTGTGCAGGCCGGGTGCGGTGGCGAGCACGACGATCCGTCGCTCGGCCCCGGTGGCGGCGTCCCGGTGGGCGAAGCTGTCGACCAGCCGGGGCACGTATGGCAGCCAGCGGGGGTCGCCCCGCTCGGCGAGCCGACGCAGCGCGCGCTCTTCGCGGCCCATCAGGTCGTTGTCGCGTGGGTCGCGGGGCAGCTTGAGCAGCCGGTCGGCGCCGACGTCGTACAGGTCGGCGAGGTCACCGGAGTACGCCGGCCGCCCGCACCGGTAGCCGCGCAGCACCGTCCCCCGGCGGGCCCGCCACCGGGTGGTGACCCGGACGAAGGCCTCGGTGGCTTCGGCGCGGACGCCCGGCCCGACCCAACCGAGCCGGTCAGGATGCAGCACCGCGACCAGCTCGCGGTAGCGGCGTTCCGGCTCGTCGGCGCCGAACAGCTCGTCGTCGTCCCGGGCGGTGGTGACCAGGCGGATCGCCTCGTCGGTCCTCATCGTGCCGTCTCCTCCCGAGCGGGGCGCAGCAGCGCCGGATGCAGCAGTCGGGCGTCGCCGGCGCGGTACAGCCGGGCACGCGGACCGCCCCGGGTGCCACCGCGTTCGGTGCTGGCTCCGGTGCTCTCCACGAACCCCGGCACGGAGAGCACCTTGCGGTGGAAGTTGCCGGCGTGCAGCGAGTGCCCCCAGACCGTCTCGTAGACGCTCCGCAGGTCGCCGATGGTGAACTCGGGCGGGAGGAAGCGGGTGGCCAGCGGGGTGTACTCCAGTTTGGCGCGGGCCCGCTCCAGCCCGTCGTCGACGATCCGGCGGTGGTCGAAGGCGAGCTGCCGGCTGGCCAACTCGGCGACCGGCACCCAGGCCGCCTCCTCCGCGTCGGTGCCGGCAATCGGGTCGGGCAGGTCGGGCGCGAAGGCGAGGTGGGCGACGGAGACGACCCGCATCCGCGGATCACGGTCGGGCGCGCCGTAGCTGGCCAACTGTTCCATGTGGACGCGCCGCAGCCGCTCGCCGCCGAGGCCGGTCTCCTCGGCCAGTTCCCGGCGGGCGGCGGAGGCCAGGTCCTCGTCGGGCCGGACGAAGCCGCCCGGCAGCGCCCAGTGGCCCGCGTACGGCTGGCCGCCGCGGCGGATCAGCAGCAGATGCAGCGCGGCGTCGCGGATGGTCAGGGCGACCACGTCGGCGGTGACCGCCACGGCCGGGAAGGCGCTCGGGTCGTACGCGGCGAGGAAGTCCTGCTCGTTCACGATCAATCACACTCACTCTGAGAACATCTCGAACTGAGAACAACCTAGCGCGAAAACGAGGGTCGGGCAAGTGCCCGACCCTCGCTGTGTTGCCGCCTCCTCAGCGGATGGTGCCCACCAGATGGGGTCGACCGTCTCGGTCGTGCAGAGCGAAGTCCCAACCGGCGTCTTCGGATGTGGCGCTGAAGGCGACCGTGCTGGGCAGCGGCACCGGCAGCTTGAACGCCACGTCCACCGTGTACGAATCGGGCAACCGGTCCTCCAGGGCGGCCAGGCAGCGGGCCTTGCTCCACATGCCGTGTGCGATCGGCCGCGGAAAGCCGAGCAGCCGCGCACCCAACCGCGACGTGTGGATCGGGTTGTGGTCGCCGGAGACACGCGCGTACTCCCGGCCCACCCCGGGCGCCACCCACCAGAGAGCGGTCGCGGCCGGCGGCGCGGGTCGCTCACCCCGGTCGCGCCGCGCACCCTCGCCGGGCGTGCGCTGCCGGCCGAGGTACGTCGAGACGCCACGCCACACCTCCACCCCGTCGACCGACCCGACCAGTACGACGTCCACCTGCCGGCCCCGGTCGTGCGGGCGCAGGTTCTCCGCCCAGGCGGTGAGGTCCAGCCGATCGGCGATGGTGACCGGCCGGTGCAGGGTGATCCGGTTGCCGACGTGCACCACCCCGGTCAGCGGGATCGGGAACCCCGGTGCGGTGATCAACCGCAGGGCCAGCGGAAAGCCCATGACGTGCGGGAAGGCCGCGGGCAGCCGGTCGGTGAGCCGGAACCCGCACACCCGGTCGTAATCGGCCAGCCGTTGTGGGTCCACGGTGATCCCACCGACGGTCAGCTCCACCGCCGGCACCCCGTCACCACGCCGGCCACCGAGCCCCGGTATCGCATTGAGCAGCGCCCGCCGGTAAAGCGGACCGGCCGCCGGCAGCCGTGGCAGGTCGACCCGCTCCCGCGTCGCCGGCGTACCGGGCGGCGCCCCACCGGTCGCGCCCCCACCGGCCGGATCCGCCCGCGCGGCGGCCAGCATCTCCCGCGTGATGATCTCCGTGGGCCCGTCGATCAGCTCGCCGACCGACAGCTCGTCGGCCGGCTCCTCGTCACCACGCCTGCGCCGGGCCATCATGCCCCCAGCAGACTCTGGCCGCAGACGCGGACCACGTTGCCGCTGACCGCACCGGACGCGGGCCAGGCCAGCCAGCCGATGGTCTCGGCCACATCCACCGGCAGCCCGCCCTGGGACATGCTGTTCATCCGGCGGCCGGCCTCGCGCAGCATCAGCGGGATCCGGGCGGTCAGCCGGGTCTCGATGAACCCGGGCGCGACGGCGTTGACGCTGATCTGCCGCTCGCGCAGCGCCGGGGCGAGCGAATCGACCAGCCCGATCACGCCGGCCTTGCTGGTGGCGTAGTTGGTCTGGCCCCGATTGCCGGCGATTCCGGCGATGGAGGAGACCCCGATGATCCGGCCGCCGGCCGGGATCAGCTCCCGCTCCAGCAGCAGGTCGTTGATCCGCTCCTGGCTGGACAGGTTCACATCGATGACCTGGTCCCACCGGTCGGCGTCCATCCGGCCGAGGGTCTTGTCCCGGGTGATGCCGGCGTTGTGCACCACCACGTCCACCCGCCCGTGCCGGCTGGCCAGATGCTCGGCGAGCCGGGCCGGTGCGTCGGCGGCGGTCAGGTCGAGCTGCACGGCGCTGCCGCCGATCTCGTTGGCCACCGCGGCCAGCGCGTCGCCGGCCGCCGGGATGTCCAGCGCCACCACGGTGGCGCCGTCGCGGGCCAGCACCCGGGCCAGCGCCGCGCCGATGCCTCGGGCCGCGCCGGTGACCAGCACGACCTGCCCGTCCAGCGGGCGGTCCCAGTCGTCCGGCGCGGTCGCCCGGCCGGCACCGACCCGGATCACCTGACCGGAGACGTACGCGGAGCGGCCGGAGAGCAGGAACCGCAGGGTCGCCTCCAGACTGGTCCAGGTGCCGTCGTCGGCGTCGCGCGTGACGTAGACCAACTGTGCGGTGACCCCCCGCCCGAATTCCTTGCCGATGCTGCGGGTCAGCCCCTCCAGAGCCCGCTGGGCGGTCGCCTCGCGCGGCGTGCCGCATTCAGCCGGCGGGGTGCCGAGCACGATCACCCGGCCGCTGGGCTGGACCGCCCTAGCCTGCGGGTGGAAGAAGTCGTAGAGCTGACGCAACCCGGTCGAGCCGGTGATGCCGGTAGCGTCGTAGACGAGGGCGGCGCTGGCCGGCGTACGGCCGGTCGTCGGGTCGGGCACGGCGGTGGCCGGATCGCGCAGGGCGAGCCCGGCGGAGGCCAGGATCCTGCCGACCGGCTCGACGAGGCGAGAACCGGAAGCGGCGCCGAGCAGCACCGGCCCGGGAAGGATCGGCTGGCCGGGAGCGTGTCGGCGCAGTCGCGGCGGATCGGGCAACCCGAGGCGCTTGACCAGCGCCCGACCGGGGCCCGACTGGACGAAGCTCGCGTACCTGTCGGTCATAGGCGTAGCCTACTGGTGAGTAAGGTGCGGGCAACACTTTCGAGGAGGCCAATCGTGCAGAACGTTCGACGGGTCGCGGTGATCGGCGGCAACCGCATCCCCTTCGCCCGTGCCAACTCGCGCTACGCCAGCGCCTCCAACTCCGATCTGCTCGGCGCCGCCCTGGACGGGTTGATCGCGCGCTTCGGGCTGGCCGGGCAGCAGGTGGGCGAGGTGGTCGCCGGTGCGGTGCTGAAGCACTCGAAGGACTACAACCTCACCCGCGAGGTGGTGCTCGGCTCCAAGCTCGACCCGCGCACCCCGGCGTACGACATCCAGCAGGCCTGCGGCACCGGCCTCGAAGCCACCATCCTGGTAGCCAACAAGATCGCCCTCGGGCAGATCGAGGTGGGCATCGCCGGTGGCGTCGACACCACCTCCGACGCCCCCCTCGCGGTCAACGAGGACCTGCGCCGCACGCTGCTCAAGCTCAACTCCGCCCGCACCCTCGGCGAGCGGCTGAAGATTGCCACGAAGCTGCGCCCGGCCCAGCCGTTCAAGCCGGAGATCCCGCGCAACGCCGAGCCGCGCACCGGCCTGTCCATGGGCGAGCACGCCGCCCGGACGGCGCTGCGCTGGAACGTCGACCGGCAGGCGCAGGACGAGTTCGCGCTGCGCTCGCACCAGCGGCTGGCCGCCGCGTACGACAAGGGGTTCTTCGACGACCTGATGACCCCCTACCTGGGGCTGACCCGCGACCAGAACCTCCGCCCGGACACCACGCTGGAGAAGCTCGGCGCGCTGCGGCCGGTCTTCGGCACGACAGGCCCGGACGCCGAGCGGGCCACCATGACCGCCGGCAACTCCTCGCCGCTGACCGACGGGGCCGCCACGGTGCTGCTGGCCAGCGAGGACTGGGCGCGCGAGCACCACCTGCCCGTGCTGGCCTGGTTCTCCTGGTCGGAGACGGCCGCGGTGGACTTCGTGCACGGCGACGAGGGCCTGCTGATGGCACCCACGTACGCGGTGCCGCGGCTGCTCGCCCGGGCCGGGCTGACCCTCCAGGACTTCGACTACTACGAGATCCACGAGGCGTTCGCCGCGCAGGTGCTGGCCACCCTGGCGGCCTGGGAATCTGCGGAGTTCTGCAAGGACAGGCTGGGCCTGGACGCCCCGCTGGGCGCGATCGACCCCGACAAGCTCAACGTGACCGGCTCCTCGCTGGCCGCCGGGCACCCGTTCGCCGCCACCGGCGGCCGGATCGTCGCCACCCTGGCCAAGCTGCTGGCCGAGAAGGGCAGCGGTCGTGGGCTCATCTCCATCTGCGCCGCCGGTGGTCAGGGCGTGACCGCGATCCTCGAACGCTGACCCAGCGTTTCCGGTCACCGTCCTGCGTCGGGAGGCCTGGGAAGCCAGCCGAGGAAGCGGGTGTTAAGCGTGTCGGCGGGCAGGTGACGCAGGTCTGAGGCAGCGTCCACCAACTGCATCCCCAGGTAGATGTGCAGGGTGATGCGCTCGCGGGCGTACCGCTGCAGCAGCCGGCGGCGGCGGTACGGGCACGGCCACTCCTGGCCGCAGCCGGCACAGTTCCAGCTGGGCCGGACGGGGACATGCGCGCTCGACCGTGGCTCGGCCGGGCGTACGGCGTCGATGCGGGCCAGCACCCGGCGCTGGCGCGGCCCGCGCGGGTCACCGAGGTCGACGCCGCGCAGATTGATCCAGAGCCCGTCGCTGTGCCGCTCTCGGCATCCCAGCTCCACGATCCGCAGCGTCAGCGTGCCCAGGCCGTAGCAGTAGTGCAGCTCGGCGACCTGGACCACGTCGCCCACGCCGAACGGCAGCGCCCCGGTCACGGCGTGACCCCGCCGGTGCGGGTCGCCCCGAGGCGGACGATCCAGACGTACGTCAACAGCAGTGCCCGGCGCGGCGGCATGCGCCGCGGCAGCGTTTCCTCTGGCGGTGAGCTGGATCGGCGCGTCCGTCTCGGGGCGAGCCAGCCCCGCCAGCCGCTCCGTCGGGGACGCGGCGGGTCGGTGGGCAGCACCGGACGACCCAGGTCGACCAGCCGGTTGGCCGCCGCGTTGGCCGGGCCGCACGGGCCCGGGACCAGGCAGATCACGCAGACGCTGTCCTCATCGGGTACGTGGCTGGCCAGGACTTCGCGCGCTGCCTCGGCCTCGGGCTCCTCGCGCTGCCACGCCTGGCGGACCATCGACTCGTAGACGCCCATCTCCCACTCCTGTCGAATGGGGGCGGGCGCACGGCGCGTACCGCCGTGCCGCAGGGGGATTGCGGTCACGGTCGGGTGCCGGACGCGGACGTACGCCCGCCCCGTCACGGGCCGGTGCCGGGCCTTCGGGCCGGCGCGGCACCGGGTTGGTCGGGAACGGTCACGACCGGACGCGCCACGCCCATCACCGGGTACGCGCCGACGCGCGGACGGTGGTAGACAGGAGGGGAGTCGTTCCCCGGGCGTGGTCCAGCGTGGCTGCTCCCTTTCGACTCGTCCCGGACCGGGAGTGGGAGGCCGCCAAACCATCCCCACCCCGGTCCGTCTTCGTATGTGGAGGTAGCCTTACTGCGATATCAGTAAGGCGTCAAGGTTGTCGTGATGGTGTCGACGCGTGAGTATCAGGTGGGCCGATGGTCAGTGGGGGAGAACATGAGCGGAACCGAGTGGCTCAGCGTGTCGACGCCCTACGTCCTGCCCAGGTCGGAGCGGCAAGGGGACGCCTGGGCTGAGGAGGCCGCGCAACAGGGCGGCGTCGGCACTCAGCGTCTGCTAAGCGTCGGTGAGCTGATGCCGGCCGCACACGTTGCCGAGGCGCTGGGTGTCGAGGACGGCGAGCCGGTGGTGGCTCGACAACGGTTGATGCTGTTGGACGATCGGCCGGTCGAGCTGACCTACTCGTACTATCCGGTGTCGATCGCTCGGAACACCCCCCTTGCCGAGCCACGAAAGATCCGGGGAGGTGCGGTCAGCCTGCTCGCGAAGCTGGGTTATCGTCCCAGGCGGGTCAGGGAGGACGTGTACACCCGCCAGCCCGACGACGCCGAGCGGCGTTTGCTCGACCTGACCGATCGGGAGTGGGTGCTGGGGCTCACCCGCGTGTCGAGCACGGACCACGGACGCCCGGTCGAGGTGAGCGTCATGACTATGGTGCCGTGGGGACGGCACCTGCGCTATGAATTGTCGATCGACTGACGGAGCGGAGCACCTGGCATGGCGAGCGGATCCGACGGCCGTCCGCGCCATGAGCAGATCGCCGCGGATCTCCGCGCACGCATCATGTCCGGCGACCTCGCCCCTGGGGCCCAGCTGCCGTCGATCCCGATCCTGGTAACGCAGTACTCCGCTGCCACGGCAACCGTGCAGCGCGCGCTCGCCTCGCTGAAGGCGGAGGGATCCGTGCACAGCGAGGTTGGCAAGGGTGTCTATGTGCGGGACCGGCGACCGCTGGCAGTAGAGGCGGCCCCGTACCTTGCTCCCTCGGTCGCCGGCTATTCCTATCGGCTCCTCGCCGTGCGAGAAGTCGTGCCGCCGGCGGAGGTGGCGAAGGGGCTGGAGTTGGCCGAGGGCGACCAGGCGGTACTGCGGCATCGGCTGCTCCTGCACGACGGCGAGCCAGTCGAGCTGTCCTGGTCGTACTACCCGGCCAGCATTGCTTCGGGCACCGAGCTGGCGGAGCGACGCAAGATCAGTGGTGGAGTGCCGCGAGTCCTGTCAGACCTCGGCTACCCGCCCAAGGAGATGCGCGATCGCATCTCGGCACGGATGCCGACGACGGAGGAGGTCGAGGCGCTGTCCTTGCCGCCTTACGTTCCCGTGCTCCGGCAGGTCCGAGTGATCCGCTCGATCGATGACCGGCCCGTCGAGGCGTCCATCCTGATCAAGGGGAGTCACCTGCACGAGCTGCATTACCGACAGCATCTGGACCATGCCTGAGCTGGGATCGTGTCGCGATGTCCCCGGGAAATAACCGCCGGTGCGCCTGGCTTTTGCACGCTCTTGATGATCTAGGAACCTTTAGTTGAGAACGAAAGCCCGGGGTTCCGAACTACCAATTCAGGACCAAGTGGACGTTTATTCCTGCTAGTGAGGCTCACTTCCCCATGGGTAAGTGGATCTTGGACACTTTCCGTTCAGGCCGAACGGGAAGTGTCCAAGATCTATGAATAAGTGTGGCGAGGAGGTGGGGCATGGTCGCCGTTTCGGCGGCATTGCGGCACCCCGTCCGTCAGAAGCCCGCCATTCCGTTGAAACCGAGCTGGAGCGGGCGAGGATCGCAACTCGGCTGTCGCTGCCCCGGCATCAATTGATCATGGTCGTGCTGCTGTGGCAAGATCCTCCTGCTGTGCGCCTCGGCAGGGGACACGCAACCGCTGGCTGCGGTCGGGCGGTCAATCGATTCTGCGTACGGGTTGTTGAGTTATGCGGGCGATCGTTTCGAAATCGGCATCCACATGCGCGCCGCGGTGAGCGCGACCATCAGATCGACCGGGCTGGCGCATTGGTGCCATCCCTTATCTGCAAGTCGCTGCCGCAACTCCGCCGTGTCCTGCCAGATGGACTCACGCACGGGGTGATAGGGGTAGGTCTCTCGTAGCAGGTTGTCGGCTCGTAGTAGGCGGGACGCCCACCGATAGGCGCTGCTCACGCGGCGGCCTTCCACTGCTCCTCCGACGCGTCGCCGTTCTCCGTGCTTTCGATTTTCGAGAAGTCAATCTCGCCCTCGGCAGCCATCTGCCGCATCCGCTCCACCGCTGCCGCTCGACGCCGTCGGTCGGCAACTTCTCGTAGCGCAGCTTTGACGGTTTCTTTCTTCGTTGTCGTTCCCAGGTGGCGGGCGGCCTCCGCGAGGGCCTCGTCGTCCAAGTCGATCATCGTGCGGGACGTGCGTGACCTCCACGACCTCCAAAAATGAGATCAGCCCGCCGAGTGCGAGGCAGAGACCCATGCAGCCGCCCTCGGCGCGTACGGGAGAATGCGCTACGTGACGATGATCCCGAACGTGCTCGCTCACCGGTACGCCTCGCCCGAGCTGGTCGCCCTCTGGTCGCCCGAGGAGAAGATCCGGCTGGAGCGGCGGCTCTGGCTCGCCGTACTCCGGGCCCAGCGGGATCTCGGCGTGCCGGTGCCGGACGGGGTGGTCGAGGCGTACGAGCGGGTGTTGGACGATGTCGACCTGGACTCGATCGCGGCCCGGGAGCGGGTGACCCGCCACGACGTGAAGGCGCGCATCGAGGAGTTCAGCGCGTTGGCCGGGCACGAGCACGTGCACAAGGGGATGACCTCGCGGGACCTCACCGAGAACGTGGAGCAGCTCCAGGTGCGCCGGTCGCTGGAGCTGATCCGGGACCGGGTGGTGGCGACACTGGCCCGGCTGGCCTGGCACGCCCACGAGTACGCCGACGTGGTGATGGCCGGCCGGTCGCACAACGTCGCGGCGCAGGCCACCACGTTGGGTAAGCGCTTCGCGTCGGCGGCGGAGGAGCTGATCATCGCGTACGAGCGACTGGAGGACCTGATCGCCTGGTACCCGCTTCGGGGGATCAAGGGTCCGGTGGGCACCGCCGCCGACCAGCTCGATCTTTTCGACGGCGACGCCGGGAAGGTGGCCGAGCTGGAGCGCCGGGTCGCCGAGCACCTCGGCTTCAACCGGGTGCTGGACAGCGTCGGGCAGGTCTATCCGCGGTCCATCGATCTGGCCGTGATCGCCGCGCTGGCGCAGGTGGCCGCAGCGCCCTCGTCGCTGGCCACCACGATCCGGCTGATGGTCGGCCAGGAACTGGCCACCGAGGGCTTCAAGCCGGGCCAGGTCGGCTCCAGCGCGATGCCGCACAAGATGAACACCCGCTCGTCGGAGCGGGTCAACGGCTTCGCGGTGATCATCCGGGGGTATCTCTCGATGGTCGGCGAGTTGGCCGGCGACCAGTGGAACGAGGGGGATGTCTCCTGCTCGGTGGTGCGCCGGGTGGCCCTGCCCGACGCCTTCTTCGCCGCCGACGGGCTGTTCCAGACGTTCCTCACCGTGCTGGACGAGTTCGGCGCGTACCCCGCGGTGATCAACCGGGAGCTGGAGCGCTTCCTGCCCTTCCTGGCCACCACCAAGATTCTCGTCGCGGCCGTGCGCCGAGGCGTCGGCCGGGAGAGCGCGCACGAGGCCATCAAGGAACACGCCGTCGCGGTGGCCCTGGCCATGCGGGAGCAGGGCAGCGCTGACAACGACCTTTTCGACCGCCTCGCCGCCGACCCTCGCCTCGCCCTGACCCGAGCCGAGATCGACGCCCTCGTCGCCGACCGCGCCGCCTTCACCGGCGCCGCCCCCGCCCAGATCCAGGCAGTAACCGCCCGCATCACCAGAATCGTCGAATCCCACCCCACCGCCGCCACCTACACTCCACCCCCCATCCTCTAACTCCCCCCGCCTCCCCCTCCGCATCGCCGGGTTGATCATGAGGTTGTTGTCGCGACACGCCGGGCGGAGTGACAACAACTTCATGATCGGCGCGGCGATGCGGCGCGGCGATGCGGCGCGGCGACCCCCCCGGGGCGGGGTTGGTCAGGGGTTGCGGGTGGGGGTTTCGGCGGAGGTGCCGAGGGTGGGGGCGCTGGGGGGTTCGGCGAGCTTGCCGGGGGCCTCCGTGAAGGCGGGGTCCTGGGCGGTTTCCGCAGCGACCAGAGGCTGGTCGGGAGGCATGACCTCGGGGGCCTTCGGCACCACGATCACGGCGGTACCGTAGGCGCAGATCTCCATCCACATCTCGCCGCAGTCGCGGCTGTCGAACCGCATTCCCACCACGGCGTTCGCGCCGAGCCGCTGGGCCTCCTCGCCGAGCCGGGCCACCGAGTCGGTACGCCACCGGGTGAGGTTGTCCGATGCCATCGGGTCGTACGCGCCGCCGCGCAGGTTCTTCACGCCCTCGCGGTACGGGTTGCGGGTCCTGGCCATCGAGGAGACCACTTCGCCGAGGATCTGGCGGATCTCGTAGCCGGGAAGTTGATCCGTCGTCACGACCAGCACGTTTTCGATGCTCGCAGCCCTCGTCGCGGCCCAACGTGAGCCTTGTTCACCTGATCGGATGCTGAAAAACAGCGCGGCGCGGACGGCGGGTGCGCAGCCCACCATCCGCGCCGCTACGGGCGCTAACCGTCAGACACCGGCCACCGAGGTGATCCAGGCCCGGTTGTACGCGACGCTGCCGTAGTTCTGGATGCTCTGCCCGTCGGCGGTGGAGGCCACGCCGACCTGTGCGCCGTTGTAGAACTGTGGGCCGCCCGAGTCGCCCCGCCATGCGTTGCCGTTGATCCGCGTGCTCCGGATCGCCTGCCCGCCGTACGCGTCGGTGGCGCTGTTGCTGGTCACCCGGACCGATGCGGTCTTGAGCTGGCTCGAGGCCGAGCACCCGCTGTAGCAGGTCATGCCCCAGCCGTAGATCGAGTTGGTCGAGTTGATCGGCGGATTGCTGCTGGCCAGGGTGACGTAGCTGGTGCTCACCGAGCTGGACAGCCGCATCAGGGCAAGGTCGTAGCGGCTGTAGGTGGCGCTGACCGTACGGGTGACGCCGCCGGAGCCGTGGTAGACGCTGCCCACCCGGACGGACATGGTGCCGCCGAGACAGTGCCGGGCGGTGAGCACCCACTGCGGCGCGATGATCGTGCCGGAGCAGGTGAACGAGCCGTTGCTGAAGACAGCCGCGGCCCACGGCGCGGAGGAGACCGTTCCGCCGCCGATGATGTACGGGCTGACGGGCGCGGCCACCGCGCCGGAGCTGGCGCCGAGCACGCCGGCCAGGGCTGTGGTGAGGACCGCGATCAGGGATCGGATGCGCATGGGTGGGGGCTCCTTCGGGGTTTCGCGGGACCCGGGTTCAGCCGGGTCGACCTGCGGTGGCGGACGGGGTGATCTGCCACCGCGACGCCGATCACATCGACGTCTGACGATGTACCGTAGGGGTCGGTGAGATGTTTCACAAGAGGTTCACTGAAACAACGTGATGTAACAATCGGGTCTCCCGGGGCGACCCGCCGGCCGATCCGGCAACGAACCCGTATCGGGACGGCAACGAAGCCGTATCGGTGCGGAGGGGCACGTGCGGGTACGGCCAGGAACTGCCCGCACCGCGTGCGGCCGGTGCGGTATCTGCCAGGTAGGCTGGCTGCGCTCGCCCGTTGTGGGTCGGCACCCAACTGCGTACACAGTCAGGAGTGCCCAGTGCCTCGCGTCGTCGTCGACGTCATGCTCAAGCCCGAGATCCTCGATCCGCAGGGCCAGGCCGTCGCAAACGCGCTGCCCCGGCTCGGCGTCAACGACGTCGCCTCGGTACGGATCGGCAGGCGGATCGAGATCGACTTCACCGGTGAACCGGACCTGGACCGGGCCCGGGAAATCGCCGACAAGCTACTCGCCAACCCGGTCATCGAGGACTTCACCGTCCGCCTGGTCGAGACCGACGAACCCGCGGATGCCCGCTCGTGACCGCGCGGGTCGGTGTGGTGACGTTCCCCGGCTCGCTCGACGACGGGGACGCGGCCCGGGCCGTCCGGATCGCCGGCGGGCAGCCGGTCCGGCTCTGGCACGGTGACCCGCAGTTGCACGGGGTGGACGCCGTCGTCCTGCCCGGCGGCTTCTCCTACGGTGACTACCTGCGCTGCGGGGCCATCGCCCGGTTCGCCCCGGTGATGGAGACGATCGTGGACGCCGCCGCCGGCGGTCTGCCGGTGCTCGGCATCTGCAACGGCTTCCAGATCCTCTGCGAGGCCCACCTGCTGCCCGGCGCCCTCACCCGCAACCAGCACCTGCACTTCCGCAACCGCGACCAGCTCCTGCGGATCGAGTCGACCGGCACCGCCTGGACCAACACCTTCCAGCCGGAACAGAAGGTGCTGATCCCGGTCAAGAACGGCGAGGGCTGCTACGTCGCCGACACCGCGACGCTGGACGAGCTGGAAGCCGAGGGCCGGGTGGTGGCCCGGTACGTCGGCGGCAACCCCAACGGATCGCAGCGGGACATCGCCGCGATCACCAACCCCGCCGGCAACGTGGTCGGCATCATGCCGCACCCCGAGCACGCGGTGGAGGCGCTCACCGGCCCCTCCCTCGACGGCCTGGGCTTCTTCACCTCCGTGCTCAAGCACCTGGTGGGGGCACCGGCGTGACCGCCCACGTCGGGATCATCGGTCGGCTCACCCGCCCGTCCGGCGGCGAGCGCAACGAGGAGAGGTCATGACCACGCATCCGGACCCGGTACGGGAGAGCCCGGAGGCATTCCCGGTCGCGCCGGCGCAGCCGAGCCCGGACGCCACCGCGCCGTTGGCCGCCGCGGCCCGGCACGCCACCGCGCGGGCGGCCACCGACTGGACCGACGGGGTGGACACCGTGCCGCGCGCCGAGGACACCCCGGAGGAACTCCAGCCGTACGCCGAGCTGGGGCTCCTGGAGGACGAGTACGACCGCATCCGGCAGTTCCTGGGCCGCCGGCCGACCCAGTCCGAGCTGGCGATGTACTCGATCATGTGGAGCGAGCACTGCTCCTACAAGTCCAGCAAGGTGCACCTGCGTCAGTTCGGCGAGAAGGCCCCGCCGAGTGATCGGCTGCTGGCCGGGATCGGCGAGAACGCGGGCGTCGTCCGCGTCTCCGACGAGCTGGCCGTCACCTTCAAGGTCGAGTCGCACAACCACCCGAGCTTCGTCGAGCCGTACCAGGGCGCGGCGACCGGCATCGGCGGCATCGTGCGGGACATCCTCGCCATGGGTGCCCGCCCGGTGGCCGTGATGGACCCGCTGCGCTTCGGCGCCGCCGACCACCCCGATACCGCCCGGGTGCTGCCCGGAGTGGTGGCTGGCGTCGGTGGGTACGGCAACTGCCTCGGCCTGCCCAACATCGGCGGCGAGGTGGTCTTCGACCCCTGCTACCAGGGCAACCCGCTGGTCAACGCGCTCTGCCTGGGCGTACTGCCGGTGAGCCGACTGCAGAACAAGGCCGCCGTCGGCCCGGGCAACGTCGTGGTGCTGATGGGCGCCAAGACCGGACGGGACGGCATCGGTGGCGTGTCGGTGCTGGCCAGCGCCGCTTTCACCGAGGGCAGCGAGCAGCGCCGCCCGTCGGTGCAGGTCGGCGACCCGTTCATCGAGAAGCTGTTGATCGAGGCGTGCCTGGAGCTGTACGACGCCCAGCTCGTCGCCGGCATTCAGGACCTCGGCGGCGCCGGGCTGACCTGCGCGCTCACCGAGACCGCCGCGGCGGCCGGCACCGGCATGCGGGTCTGGCTGGAGCGGGTGCCGCTGCGCGAGCCGTCGATGGAGCCGCACGAGATCCTCGCCAGCGAATCCCAGGAGCGGATGCTCCTGGTCGTCGAGCCGGACAAGCTCGACGCGGTGCTCAAGATCTGTGAGAAGTGGGGCGTGCTGGCCACCGCCATCGGCGAGGTCACCCCGCCGCAGCCGGACGGTCAGCCCGGTCGACTCCTGATCACTTGGCGGGATCACCTGGTGGTGGACGTGCCGCCGGGTTCGCTGGTGGACGACGGGCCGGTCTACGCCCGCCCGATGCGTGAGCCGGCTGACCTGATCCTGCTCCAGGCGGACCGGGCCGAGACGCTGCCCCGGCCGGCCGACCCGGACGCGTTGCGTGAGACCGTGCTGCGCATGATCGCGTCGCCCAACCTGTGCGACAAGACCTGGATCACCGAGCAGTACGACCGCTACGTGCTGGGCAACACGGTGCTCGCGCCCCCGGAGGACTCCGGCGTGATCCGGATCGACGAGCGGACCGGCCTGGGCGTGGCACTGTCGGTCGACGGCAACGGCCGGTACGCCCGCCTCGACCCGTACCACGGCGCCCAGTTGGCGCTTGCCGAGGCGTACCGGAACGTGGCGGTGACCGGTGCGACGCCGATCGCGGTCACCGACTGCCTGAACTTCGGCTCCCCGGAGGACCCGGGCGTGATGTGGCAGTTCGCCGAGACTGTACGCGGCCTGGCCGACGGCTGCGCCGAGCTGGGCATCCCGGTGACCGGTGGCAACGTCAGCTTCTACAACCAGACCGGTGCGGCGGCGATCCACCCGACGCCGGTGGTCGGCGTGCTCGGCGTGTTGGAGAACGTGGCCGACCGGGTGGCAATGGGCTTCGTCCCGCGACCCGGCGGCGACCACGACCAGCTCTTCCTGCTGGGCGAGACGCACGTGGAACTCTCCGGCTCGGAGTGGGCCTGGGTGACCCACCAGCACCTCGGTGGCGTACCCCCGCAGGTCAACCTGGCACGCGAGAAGCAACTCGCCGGGCTGCTGGCCGACGCCGGCCGGGTGGGGCACCTCAGCTCCGCACACGACCTCTCCGACGGTGGGCTCGCGCAGAGCCTGGTGGAGTCCTGCCTGCGGCACGGCGTCGGCGCGCGGATCGCGGTGCCGGAGCGGTTCGAGGGCGGCTCGATGCCGTTCGTCTTCCTGTTCAGCGAGTCCGCCGGCCGCGTGCTGGTCTCGGTGCCGCGCGGCCACGAGAAGGCGTTCACCGCCCTCTGCGAGGAGCACGGCGTGCCGTGGGAGCTGATCGGGGTGACCGACCCGGCGGGCGGCGCGCTGGAGGTGCACGGCCAGTTCCGGATCCACCTGGACGAGCTGAGGGACGCGCACACCGGCACCCTGCCGAGCCTGTTCGGCGGCGTGCAGTCGTTCACCCCGGTGCCCGTCGGGTCTCCGGTCGCCGAGTCGTCGGCGCAGGCCACGGCCGACGCCGCCGAGGCCGACGTGACCGCCGAGGTGGACAGCCTCACCGAGGTCGACATCGTCATCTCGAACGAGGACGCCGACGAGGCCACCGCGCCAGGCCCGGATGTGGCGCGAGGCGCCGGGCAACCGGCCGTGGCGATGGGTGACCGTCCGGCCGAGCCGGCCGGCGACGAGAGCGACGCCGGCTCGGAGTCCGGTGATCCCGAGGAACCTGCCGCCTCCGACGAGCGCTGAGGCGATTGGCTGCGGCCGTCCAGGTCAGCCCCGCCAGGGCTGCCGGCGGCCGCAGCCAGCTCGTATGTAGCACGCGCTGGCTGCGGCCGGGCTGCGTCAGTCGTCCAGCCAGTCCAGTCGGCGGCCGCCGCGGTCGGCCGGGCTGTCCTGCCGGCCACGATCGGTCTGGGCCGGGTCGGTGTAGTAGTTGTCGTACCCACCGCGCTGCTGTGGCGGTTCCTGGCCGTAGCCACCGCCCTGGCCGTAGCTACCGCCACCCGGCTGCTGCTGGTAGGCGTCGTCGTAGCCGCCGCGTTGTTGCGGGGGTTCCTGGCCGTAGCCACCGCCCTGGCCGTAGCCACCGCCACCCGGCTGCTGCTGGTAGGCGTTGTCGTAGCCGGCGTTGTCGTAGCCGCGCTGGTGGGCGGGGTCCTGGCCGTAGCCGCCGCCCGATGAGCCGTAGCCGCCGGCGGGCTCGCCCTGGCCGTAGCCACCACCGACCGCTTCGCCCTGACCGTAGCCACCACGGTTGGGCTCGCCCTGGCCGTAACCACCCGGCTCGTAGCCACGGGTCTGGTCGGCCGCTCCGTAGCCGCCCGCTTCGCCCGACCCGTATGCCCGGGTGCCGTCGCCCTGGCCGTAGCCGGCGGTCGGCGGGCCCTGGCCGTAGCCGCCACCGGTCGACTCACCGTGCCCGTAGCCGCCGGTGGGCTCGCCGCGGCCGTAGTCGCCGCCGGCCTCACCCCGGCCGTAGCCGCCGGTGGGCTCGGCCTGGCCGTAGCCCTGGCCCGCCTCGGGCTCGTACATCCCGGTGGCGTACGGGTCGGCAGGGGCTGGGTAGCGGGTCTGGTCGCCGGTGTAGCGGCCGGTCGGCTCGTCGTACCGCTCGCCGTAACCGCCCGCACCGCCCGCCGGCGGGTAGTCGGCCCCACCGTCGGCACCGTAGTCGCGGCTTCCGTAACCGCCACCCGACGAGGGGGTGTTGCCGTAGCCCCCGCCGGACGACGGCGCGTTGCCGTAGCCGGGTGCGCCGTAGCCGCCGGGCTCCTCACCGTAGCCGCCGCCGGACCAGCCGCCCCCCTGTCCGGGGCCGCCCGGTGCGCCGTACGGCTGCGGAGGCGCGCCGTACGGGTCCGGCGGAACGTCGTCGACGACCGGCTGGTGCATCATCGTCGGAGCGTTGCTCAACCCGGCGCCGCCGATCATGGTCGGGTCCGGTGCCGAGCCGACCCGGTTCACCACCCGGGTCTGGTCGTCCGCTCCCGCGAACGATCCGCGGGCCGCTGGCACCGCGCCGGCCGGCGCACCGGCCGGGCCGTCAGCGTCGGCCTCGGCCTCCTCGTTCTCCTTGCGCTTCATCCAGAGCAGCACGATCGTGCCGACGCCGACGGCCACGAAGAGACCGCCCAGCAGGATGAGCAACCAGTTGCCGAAGCCGCCACCGGAGTCCTCGTTGCCGGCCGGGGCTTGGGCGACGGCGCTCTCGTCGGCGGGTTCCTCCTCCTCAGCGAACTCGTCCTCGAACGGATCATCCGTGGGCGGGGCCGATTCGGTCGCCGTGGGGGTGGGGGTCGGGCTGGCCGAGGCCCCGATCGCCAGAGTGATCCGCCGCCCGGTGATGCTCTGCCCGGCGTTGGCGGTGAAGTTCACGATGGCCGTCTGGCCCTCGGCGCTCGCGCCGAGGTCGATCCGGCCCGGTGCGATCGGCCGGTCCCGAGTGCCGCTGAAGCGGAAGTTCCCGTTGCCGTCGCTGCGATCCTCGTACTGCTTGCCGGCGCTGTCCTTGAGTAGGACCAAGGCGTTCGGCACGCCCTCGTTCGCCTGGTTCACCACCTTGCCGGAGATCGACTTGACCGTCTGCGGCGCCTGCGTCGTCGGCGCGGGTGGCGGCGCGGCAACCATCGTCACCGTGGTGGATGCTTGCTGTTCCCGCCGGAGGGGCCCGTTCGAGTCGACCGCCTTGACGGTGATCGTGGCCGACCCGTTGCCAGCGTCGTTGGCGAGCTGGAACTTTGCCTCGAACGTGCCATTCGCGTCGACCCGCTTACGCTCGCAGCCATCGATGCAGCGCAGTTTTCCGTTGTTGGAGCTGACGGTGATGTCCGCAGGATCCGCGCCGTCGCCAAAGTTGAGCGAGAAGCTGACCGTGGTGGTTTTGCCTGCTTCAACCGCGCTCGGGGAGGCTGACACATTGTTCACCTCTGGGGCGGCGTGGGCAGGTGTGGCGGGGACGGCGAGCAGGGCACCGACAATCAGCGCCACGACCACACCGGCCCGCTTCTGCCAGGCTCGTCGGTGTGTTGACACGTCCACCGCCTTCCGGACTGACCCTCCCTGACCGGCGGATGCCCGGCCGGGGAAGATCACGGTACGAATACGCCGTCGGCAACTATGCCTTGTCGGGGCGGATCGGCGCGACCCAGGGGCAACGTGATACGCCGCGCGCTCACGCCGTATCGTCCCGTCGTGTCCTCTCCGTACAGTAAGTCCGCAGCGGTCGCGACGGCGGTGGCGGCGCTCGATGCGGGGCGCACGCCCGAACGGTTGGTGCTCCGCGAGGCGGTCAGGGTGCTGTTGAACGTCCTTGCGGCCCGCACCCCCGGCCAATCGGTGGAGGTGCGTGTCCCACCTTACGGTGCAGTTCAGTGTGTTCCGGGGCCGCGACACACCCGTGGTGCGCCACCGAACACGGTGGAGATGGATCCGGAAACCTGGCTCAGGTTGGCCACCGGACGACTCGACTGGACTCGGGCGGTAACAGAGGGTCGCGTACGGGCGAGTGGGTCGCGGGCGGACCTGTCCGCACATCTGCCCCTCGAACTGGGATGAGGTCCAGTTGGTGATGACGGAAAGCTCCGAAATCGTGACTGTGTGTGTCGACGCGAATTCGCGTACACTGTCTCGCGACGAACAGTGTGGTCCCGGCCGTGCGGTGCGGAGCAGCACTCGTGCTACCCGCCAGGCCAGTCCAGACCAGCAAGAGGGAGCGGCAGGTGCCCCGAGGCGACGGCCGGCTGAGCCACGACCTTGATCCTCAACGACCCGGCCCACAGGACGCGTGTGGCGTCTTCGGCGTCTGGGCGCCCGGCGAAGAGGTCGCCAACCTGACCTACTTCGGCCTGTACGCGTTGCAGCACCGAGGGCAGGAGGCGGCCGGCATAGCGGTCAGCGACGGCTCCGGCGTGGTGGTCTACAAGGATCTCGGGCTGGTGGCTCAGGTCTTCGACGAGCCGACGCTGGCGAGCCTGCGCGGCTTCGTCGCGATCGGGCACACCCGGTACTCGACGACGGGCGGTTCGACCTGGGAGAACGCCCAGCCGACCATCCGCGCCACCAGCTCCGGCATCACCATCGCGCTGGCCCACAACGGCAACCTGGTCAACACCGCCGAGCTCCAGGGCGAGGTGATCGAGCGGGGCCTGCGGACGGACGGTTCGACCAACGACACCTCGCTGGTCACCATGCTGCTGGCCAGTCGACCAGATCTCTCCGTCGAGGCCGCTGCGCTGGAGGTGCTGCCGCGACTGCGGGGTGCGTTCAGCTTCGTCTTCATGGACGAGACCACCCTCTATGCGGCGCGTGACGCGCACGGGGTACGCCCGCTGGTGCTCGGCCGGCTGGACCGGGGCTGGGTGGTGGCCAGCGAGACGGCTGCGCTGGACATCGTCGGTGCCAGCGTGGTCCGCGAGGTCGAGCCCGGCGAGCTGATCGCGATCGACGCCGAGGGCCTGCGGTCGACCCGGTTCGCGGCCCCCGAGCCCAAGGGCTGTCTCTTCGAGTACGTCTACATCGCCCGCCCGGACGCCACCATCGCGGGTCGGAACGTGCACGCGGCCCGGGTGCAGATCGGTCGCCAACTGGCCAAGGAGCACCCGGTCGAGGCCGACCTGGTCATCCCGGTGCCCGAGTCCGGCACCCCGGCCGCGATCGGCTACGCCGAGGAGTCCGGCATCACCTACGGCGCCGGTCTGGTGAAGAATCCGTACGTCGGGCGCACCTTCATCCAGCCGTCGCAGACCCTGCGTCAGCTGGGGATCCGGCTCAAGCTCAACCCGTTGCGCGAGAACGTGCGCGGCAAGCGCCTGGTCGTGGTCGACGACTCCATCGTCCGGGGCAACACCCAACGCGCGATCGTACGGATGCTCCGTGAAGCCGGCGCGGTGGAGGTGCACGTACGCATTTCCTCACCGCCGGTCTCCTGGCCCTGCTTCTACGGCATCGACTTCGCCACCCGTGCCGAACTGCTCGCCAACGGCCTCGACAACGACGGCATCCGGCGTTCCATCGGCGCGGACACGCTCGGCTACGTCTCGCTGCCCGGTCTGATCGCCGCGACCGAGCAGCCGAAGAGCCGGCTGTGCCGGGCGTGTTTCGATGGGGAGTACCCGATCGAACTGCCCGTCGACAACCTGATCGGCAAGCACGTGCTCGAAGGGATCGGGCGCCGGGTCGCGTACGGTGCGGCCGGCGGCACCGACACCGGAGAGCAGACCGTCCCTCCGGTCGTCGCTGCGCCGAGCGGCGACGACGACTTCAGCCCGCGCTCCGACCTGAGAATGTCGGCGACCACAAACCGCCCATAGCACCGCCCGGCTGTGGCGTCGGTCACGTCGACGTGGCAGCCGAGAAACAAAGGGGAGAACCGTGACGCACGTGTCCGAGCGCAGCGGCGCAGGAAGCAGCCCGACCGGCGCTGGGGGCGATCGCCAGCCCTGGAAGGCCGGCACCGGCCGCTCAACTCGCAAACGCTCGGTCTCCTACGCGGACGCCGGCGTGTCGATCGAGGCGGGCGACCGCGCGGTCGAGCTGCTGAAGTCCAAGGTGAAGCAGACCCGTCGGCCGGAGGTGATGGGCGACCTCGGCGGCTTCGCCGGCCTGTTCCGGCTGGACACGACGAAATACAAGAACCCGATCCTGGCCTCCTCCACCGACGGAGTCGGCACCAAGCTGGTGATCGCTCAGCAGATGGACATCCACGACACGGTCGGTATCGACCTGGTCGCGATGGTCGTCGACGACCTCGTCGCCTGTGGCGCCGAGCCGCTGTTCCTGCTGGACTACATCGCCACCGGCGAGGTCGTACCGGAGAAGGTCGCCGAGATCGGCGCCGGGATCGCCGACGGCTGCCGGTACGCCGGCTGCGCCCTGCTCGGCGGGGAGACCGCCGAGCACCCGGGTGTGCTGCGCCCCGACGAGTACGACATCTCCGCCACCGGCGTCGGCGTGGTGGAGGAGAGCGAGATCCTCAGCTCGGAGCGGGTCGAGGTCGGCGACGTGGTGATCGCCATGCGCTCGTCCGGCCTGCACTCGAACGGCTACTCCCTGGTCCGGCACGTGCTGCTCGGTGCCGGGCGGATGCGACTGGACGTCGTGATCGAGGACTTCGGGCGGCAGCGCACCCTCGGCGAGGAATTGCTCACTCCCACCAAGATCTACGCGCAGGACTGCCTCAAGCTGATCGCCGAGGCCGAGGTTCGGGCGTTCGCCCACGTCACCGGCGGCGGCATCCCCGGCAACCTGGTGCGGGTTCTGCCCGAGCATGTGGACGCGGTGGTCAACCGCTCCACCTGGAAGCCGCAGCCGGTCTTCGACCTGATCCAGTCCAAGGGCCGGATCGAGGACCAGGCGATGGAGGCGACCTTCAACATGGGTGTCGGGATGTTCGCGGTCGTCTCGGCGGAGGACGCCGACCGCGCCCTGGCGACGCTGACCGGGCGTGGGGTGGACGCCTGGCAGGTCGGCGAGATCATCGAGGGGACCGGTGAGGTGCGGATGGTCGGCCAGCACACCCGCGGGTGAAGACACCGGATGACTGTCCAACCACCTGAACAGGGCTTCACCCGAGTGGCCGTGGCAGCCTAGCCTGAAGGGCACCCTCGTAGCTGTGGGGTGCGCCCGCGCTGGGGTGCGCCCGGCAGCCGTCAACCGCTACAGAGGAGGGCGATGGCTGCGCGGGGACGGTCGATGCGCGGGATGCGGGGCCTGGCCACCGTCCCGTCGTACGTCGTGATGCAGCCGACCACCCTTTGCAACCTCGACTGTGCGTACTGCTACCTGCCGTTGCGCGCCCTGGACCGCCGGATGCCGGTCGAGGTGGCCGAGGCGGTCGCCGGCTCGGTGAACCGGTGGGCAACCTCGGGGCGGTTCTCGGTCGTCTGGCACGGTGGCGAACCGTTGGCAGCCGGGCGTGAGCATCTCGCCGTGCTGATGGCACCGTTCGACCCCGCGCTGGAACACCACGTCCAGACCAACGCGACGTTGATCGACGACGCGTGGTGCGAGTTCTTCGTGGCGCACCGGATGCGGGTCAGTGTGAGCGTGGACGGGCCCCGGGAGCGCAACGGTGATCGGGTGAGCCGGTCCGGCCGGCCCGCGTACGATCGGATCGTCCGCGGCGTGGCGGCGCTGCGGCGGCACGGGGTGCCGTTCTCGGCGCTCTCGGTGGTGAACGACCCGTCGCCCGGCCGGGCGACGGAGCTCTACGAGTACTGCCTCGACCTCGGTTGCGAGGTACTCGGTGTGAACATCGAGGAGACCGAGGGTGTCAACACCCGGGACAACTCCCACGATGCCGCAGCGGTCACCGCCTTCTGGGCCGAGTTGGTCGCGGCCTGGCGGCGGGATCCTCGGATCCATCTGCGGGAGATCGAGTGGTCCCTGCGGTACGCCGCGGCGGTGCTGGACGGCAGCGCTGACGACCTGCTACCCGGCCAGCTCGATCCGATCCCGACCGTGGCGCACGACGGCTCGGTGGTGGTGCTCTCGCCCGAGCTGGCCGGTTTCACGGATCCGCGCTACGGCGACTTCACCAGCGGGAACGTGCTCACCACACCGTTGCACGCGATCCTCGCCGACGCGGCCCGTACGCCCTGGGTGGGCGAGTTCCTGACCGGGGTGGAGGCGTGCCGCTCGTCGTGCCCGTACTTCGGTTTCTGTGGCGGTGGCCATGCGGCGAACCGCTACTTCGAGCTGGGGCGTTTTGACGCCACAGAGACGGAACACTGCCGTAACAGCAAGATCCGCCTACTGGAGGGAGTGTTGGAGCATGCCCGAGACCACCAGTCACCGGGAGCCTGAGCGTGGTACGGGGGGCGGTTCGGATGTCGCCGACCGGATCCGTGCGGCCAGCGTCGGGCTCACCGCGCTGCTCCATGAGGCCGAGGTCGCGCGCGAGGCACGGGCGGAGGTGGCGGGCGGCGACGGGTCCAGCGCGGTCTGCGCCTGGAACCACTTCGAGAACATCCCGACGTTCTACAACTGGAACAACCGGCCCCGTTGACGGGGCCAGAGCCGGAGCCTGCCACGTCCGGAGCATCGCACCGGGCGTGGCAGGCCCTCGGATCGTCGGGTGGCACGCCGCCGCAGAACGGTCACATACGTGAGCACGCGGAAGTTACCGCGTGCTCAGATGTGACCGGGTGTCAGCGGGTTGGACGGACCCAGGTGTCCGGGTCGTCCTCGGCGTGGTCCTCGTCGTCGTCGACGTACTCGTTGTAGTCGTCGTCGAAGTTGCGGTTCGACTTGCCGCTGCCGCCGAGTTCTCGCTGCAAGGCGGCGAGGTCGGTGTTCGGGGAGTGGTACTTCAACTCCCGCGCCACCTTTGTCTGCTTGGCCTTAGCACGGCCGCGCCCCATGGCTCGACCCCCTCGCACAGAATGCGGGGCAGCCCGAAGGCGGGCCCCGATGACGTCAGGCATCTCTCGTGGCTCTTACGGTACATGGGGATGCCATCGTTCGGCACCTCGGGTTACCGTCGACCGCTGCCGCGAGTTGCGTTCTTACCGGTCGTCACCCATTGTACCCGGTAAGGGGCGAGGCCGGGAACGGTCGTGACACCGGGATGAATCGTGTGAAACCGCCGCACTTTCATTTTAGTCCGACCGGGCCCCCGAGGACGGAACCAATCGCCCGTCCCCGAGGCCGGTCGCTGGCGGCGGTGCGTCAGCGCAGATGGATCATGCGCAGTCGGCCGATCCCGGCCATCCGCCGCTCGGCCAGCCGGTCGGCGGCCACCGCCGGAGGGACGCCGTCGCTGTCGGCGAGCCGGAGGATTTCCCGGGTCGTGTCGTAGATCCGGGTCGCCCGCAGCTTGGCCCGCTCGAAGTCGAAACCCTCGATCTCGTCCGCCACCTGGATCACGCCACCGGCGTTCACCACGTAGTCCGGCGCGTAGAGGATGCCCCGGTCGGCGAGGAGCTTCTCGACGCCCGGGTGGGCGAGCTGGTTGTTGGCCGCCCCTGCGACCACCTTCGCGCGCAGCGCCACCACCGTATCGTCGTTCAGCGCGCCGCCGAGGGCGCATGGGGCGTACACGTCGATGTCGGCGGCCACCAACGCGGCAGCGTCCTCGATCAGTGTCACCTGCGGGTGGGTGGTACGGGCCCACTCCAGGGCCCGGGGGTTCACGTCGGCCGCGACCACCTCGGCGCCGTCGTCGAGCAGGTGGCCAAGGAGGCACTTGCCGACCTTGCCCAGGCCGGCGATCCCGACCCGCCTGCCGTGCAGTGTCGGTACGCCCCAGGCGTGCTCGACCGCCGCCCGCATGCCCTGGAACACGCCCCAGGCGGTGAGGATCGAGGAGTCTCCGGCGCCACCGTGCTCGACACTGCGGCCGGTGACGTACCGGGTCTCGCGGGCGATCACGTCCATGTCCGGCACGTAGGTGCCGACATCGCAAGCGGTGTAGTACCGGCCACCCAGCGACTGCACGAAGCGGCCGTAGGCGCGCAGCAGCGCCTCGCTCTTGATCTGCTCCGGGTCGCCCCAGATCACCGCCTTGCCGCCGCCCAGGTCCAGGCCCGCGAGGGCGTTCTTGTACGCCATGCCGCGGGACAGGTCGAGCACGTCGGCGAGGGCGGCCTCCTCGCTTTCGTACGGGTAGAAGCGGGTGCCGCCGAGCGCGGGGCCCAGTGCGGTGGAGTAGATGCCGATGATCGCCTTTAGGCCGGTCTGATTGTCCTGGCAGAATACGACCTGCTCGTGACCCGTGGTCTCGGGGTCGTCCGTGGTGGCGAATACGCCCATGGCTGGCTCCTGCGTCGGCGGGCGTCCTTGTGGGACGCGGACCTGATGTATGTCGGCGGGGATGTTGCCGGTGCTGCGAGCCTAATATCGGCCGCCCCGGTTCCGCTCCCCTCGACAGCACTGTCCCGCCCTGCGGGCCTGTCTCTGCGTACTGTCGATTGCGCGGTCCGGCGGTGTTTGTCGGCTGTCCATTGATGACGCCGAGCAACGCTCGGCTTGTGGTTCGTGGGAGGATCGCGCCGTGCCGTCGCTCTTCGCCTCATACCTGCGCGTGTACGAGCCGCTGACTGCCTTCGATCGGGATCGTCAGTCGTACTGGCGACGCTACGTCGAGCAAGGGCGGGCGGTGGCACCGGTGGAAGGCCCCGGGCGGCAGCGCAGCTCCGTGATCGAGGCGCTCGGTGCCGGCTGGACCCGGTTGCCCGACCTGCCGGACGAGGCGTACGTGCTGGAGACGGACGAGAGCCTGCTGGTGTGCCCGTGGAATCTGCGCATCCGGGTTGCCGAGGCCGCGTTGAGCGCGCGGGACGGAGTGCCACCCGTGCTGGCCGACGCGTTCGTTCCGCCGGTGCTGGCCGGGCAGGCGAAGGCGGTGGTGGATGACTGGCGCAGCGGCGCGCGGGTGCTGGAGCACGGTGTGCCGCGAGTGCACGAGCAGATCGCGACCTGGGGCGTACCGCTGCGGTGGTTCGTGTTGTTCGAGCCGCAGGAGCGCCACCACGTCACCGCGCCTCACCGGCGTTCGTTGCGTTTCCGGACGGAAATCTCCAAGGCCCGCCGCCGTTCGTCCCGGGCCTTGGCCGTGTTGCGCAAGTCGGTCGGCGAGGCGCCGATCACCGAGGCGGTCGAGGAGGCCGCCCGGTGGCTGGAGGAGTTCCACCCGCGTTCCGTGGTCGAGTTGGACTACGGCGGGCTGGTCGAGCTGCTCTCGGATGAGACGCTGGCCGCCGACGACTCGCCGGAACTGGTCGCGGCGGGGCTCGCCGGGCTGGCCCGGGGCGAGGCGGAGGAGGCGTCCACCGCCTACGACAGGCTGGTGGCTCGCTGGCGCGCCGTGCAACTTCTGGAACGCTGCAATTAGTGGCCCCTCGGTCCCGGCCGCCCTGGGACGGTCCTGCTCATCGGCAGAAAGTGGCACTGGCCCTCGTTTGTCCCCGTTCCGCCCCTTGACGCGAGGGGACTTCGTAGTTGACGCATCACGAACCGTGATCATGAGTCCGAATAAGGTGGCTTCTGGGGGGTAAAGGTAGTATATATCGGGCATGGTTCATCCGTCCGTCTAGGGACGTTCGGCCGTTCGGCCCATGTCGGACATCGGGGACTAGCCGGACCATGGGAGACGCGTCGGCCGGCGGGACCCCGGCCGATGTCTATACATGTGGAGGAGTGACCGATGGCATCGCGAACGCACGAACCAGAGCCGCTACTTACACCGGCCGAGGTGGCGTCGATGTTCCGTGTCGACCCGAAGACGGTGACCCGTTGGGCGAAGGCTGGCAAGCTCAGCGCCATCCGGACCCTCGGCGGCCACCGCCGTTATCGGGAGTCCGAGGTCAGGGCGCTGCTGCAGGGGCAGATCCCGCAGCAGCGCCAAGGCGACTGACCGGCTGACCCATAGCAAGCTTCTCGAAGGGCGGCGGACCCCATCCGCCGCCCTTCGTCATGCCCTGGATCATTCCGCGGGACCCGCCGGATGCCTTGGATCATTCCGCGGAGCCCGCCGGTGACCGCCCCTCCACCGCCCTGTTGCCGAACCCTTATTCGGCCAGCTCGATGCGGATCCCCACCGTCCCGCCCTCGCCTCGGCGCAGCCGGCTACCGAGCAGCGTCAGTCGACCGAGCACGCGGTATTTCTGCTTGATCAGCCCGCGGATCCGGCGGGTCGCCCCCGGGTCGTACAGGCTCGCCCGGGCCGGCACCGCCTCGCCGTGCGGTCGGCCGCGTACGTCGCATGGCGCGACCGTGACCTCCCCGCTGCGCCGGATCCGCTTCACCTTGCCGGCGTCGGCCGCCGACCACACCGCCAGCGCGTCACCGTCGCGGACCGCCCAGACCGGGGTCGGCACCGCGCGACCGTCCTTGCGGAAGGTCGTGAGGAGAATGTATTTCTCCGCCGCGAGGCGATCCAACGTGGTCACGCGCCAAGGATACGGGCGCCGCCGCTGACCGGGCGGCCGGATAGCGTGGCGAATGTGACGGGAGAACCACAGATCGGTGACGTCTTCGGGGAGTTGCTGCGTGACGCGCTGGCCGTGGCCACCGGGGTCGGTCCCCGGCCACTGGCCGGCGGGCGTCTTCCCCGCCCGGTCATCGAGGTCATCGAGCGCGACGACGGGTTGATCAACGGCGCGCCGGCCGCGCACTATCTCGACGGGCCGCAGGACTGGCAACCGCACGACCACCGGGCGGTGGACCGGGTGCGCGGCGACACCCTGGACATCGGCGTCGGTGCCGGGCGGATCGCGCTGCTGCTCCAGGCGCGCGGCGTACCGGTCACCGGGCTGGACGTCTCGCCCGGGGCGCTTCAGGTGTGCCGCCGCCGGGGCGTACGCGACCTCGTGCACGGCACCGTCGACGCACACGCCGCGAGCGGGCGGCGCTACGACACCTTCCTGCTGCTCGGCAACAACCTCGGGCTGTTCGAGGGCCGGGAACGGGCACCCGTCTTCCTCGCCGCCCTGGCCGCGATGGCCAACCCGGGGGCGCAGGTGATCGCGCACGGTACCGATCCGTACGGCACGCGAGACCCCGTACACACCGGCTACCACGAGTACAACCGCCGGCGGGGCCGCCTCGGTGGGCAGCTACGACTGCGGCTGCGCTACCGCGAACTCGGTACGCCGTGGTTCGACTATCTGGTCTGCTCACCCGACGAGCTGGCCGACCTGGTCAGCGGTTCCGGGTGGCGACTGGCTGAGGTGGACGACCGGGACGCTCCGTACTACCTCGCCACGCTCCGGCTGGCCGCCTGAACCCCCGTCGCGCGTCGGCAGATGTTAATAGGGGCCCCTTGCTATACCGGAGGCGTTAACAAGGGGCCCTTCCTTACACCTGGACGGTGGGGGGGAGTTGCTCCGGGGGGAGGCCGCCGTCGCCGTCGACGATCTCGTCGGGCTGGCCGTCCTCATCGAGGTCGACCATCGTGACGTCCACCTTGCCGTCGCCATCGGTGTCGAACTGGAACAGGTCGGCCTTGCCGTCGCCGTCGGTGTCCACCACCCACACGTCGGTCCGGCCGTCGTTGTTCGTGTCGGCACGTAGCAGGTCGACGCGCTCCTCGCCGCGCGTCTCGACGGTCTCCTCGGTGCCCGCTCCGCCCGCGGTCTCCGGTGCCTGGCTCATCCGCTCGTCCTTCCCTTGGTTGTCGGTGATCAGTACCCGGCCCCACCCGCCCCCACGCATGTGGCCGTGACGGGTGCTGCATAGGGTCCCACCATGACTGAGCGGAGCGTACGGGCTGGCTCCGGCGTGGTGGCGATCCCGCGCGCCGGCGACATCAGTGAGCCGGAAATCGTCACTGTGCGGTGGTGGCGCCATGACTGAGCGGTTCGTCGTGATCGGGGCGGGCACGATGGGTCTCGGTATCGCGTACGTGGCGGCAGACGCCGGCCACCTGGTGGAGCTGGTCGAGGTGGACCGGGCGCGCGGCGAGGCGGCCGTGGAGCGGCTCGCGCAACTGTGGGACCGGGCCGTGCGGCGCGGCAAGCTCAGCGCCGAACAGGCCACGGCCAACCGGAAGCGGGTCGCCCTGCGGGCCGGGCTTGCCGAGGTGACCGAAACACCGGACGTGATCGTGGAGGCGGTGCCGGAGCGGCTCGACCTGAAGCGGGCGGTACTGGCCGAGGCGGAGACCCTGCGGCCAGCGCTGCTCGGGAGCAACACCTCCAGCATTCCCATCGCCGACCTCGCCCAGGGGTTGACGCGACCCGAGCGCTTCTGCGGGCTGCACTTCTTCAACCCGGTCTGGGCCATGGCACTGCTGGAGATCGTGGTCGGCCCGGCCACCGCGGGCGAGACCACCGACGCGGCCGTCGCGCTCGCCGGCCGGCTGGGCAAGGACCCCGTCGTGGTACGCGACATGCCCGGCTTCGCCACGTCGCGACTCGGGGTGGCTCTCGGGCTGGAGGCGATCCGGATGGTCGCCGACGGGGTGGCCAGCCCCGCCGACATCGACAAGGCGATGGTGCTCGGCTACCGGCACCCGGTCGGGCCGCTGGAGCTGACCGACCTGGTGGGGCTGGACGTGCGCCTCGACATCGCCCGTACGCTCCAGGCCGCGTACGGGGACCGGTTCGCTCCGCCGCCGCTGCTGGTGGAAATGGTCGCCGCGGGCTGGCTGGGCAAGAAGTCCGGCCAGGGCTTCTACCACTGGGCC
Organism: Micromonospora qiuiae; assembly: GCF_016863555.1. Lineage (GTDB taxonomy): Bacteria > Actinomycetota > Actinomycetes > Mycobacteriales > Micromonosporaceae > Micromonospora > Micromonospora qiuiae. Next base: position 91,178 of record NZ_BOPC01000039.1, read on the forward strand.
GACGGTGTCCGTGCGGGCGGCACCGAGCTGCCCGGATCGGAGGCGGCGCGATGAGCAAGAGCCTGCGAGTCGAGGAGCGCCCGGACCGGCTGGTGGTCACCCTGGACCGACCGGAGAAGCGCAACGCTATCGACGCCGACCTCATCGCCGCGCTGCACGAGGTCTGCGCCGAGCTGGAGGCCCGCCCCCGGATGCTGCTGCTGACCGGGGGAACCGACGGAATCTTCGCCGGCGGGGCCGACATCGGCCAGTTGCGCGAGCGGGGACGGCTGGAGGCGCTCGCCGCGATCAACGCGGCCGCCTTCGCCCGGATCCGGGCCCTGCCGTTGCCGACCGTGGCGGCCGTCGACGGACCGGCGCTGGGCGGCGGCGCCGAGTTGGCGTACGCCTGTGATCTGCGGGTGTGCACCCAGCGCGCGGTCTTCGGGCAGCCCGAGGTGCGACTGGGCATCCTGGCCGGTGCCGGTGCGACCCACCGGCTGCCGGCGCTGATCGGCGAGGCCCGGGCCAAGGAACTGCTGTTCACCGGGCGGCGGATGGACGCCGCGGAGGCGCTGCGGATCGGTCTGGTGAACAGAATGGTGCCGGCACCGGAGGCGCTGCTGCCGGCGGCCCACGAGCTGATCGACGAAATGGCCGAGGGATCGACGCTGGCGTTGCGGTTGACCAAACTCGCCGTCGACGCCCCGCCCGCCGCTCACCCGCAGCTGGACCTGGTCAGCCAGGCGGTGCTCTTCGAGGACGAGGAGAAGCATCGCCGGATGACGGAGTTCCTGGACCGGCGGCGCGGGCGCTGAGGTGGCCGGAGACCGTTCCGACGGCCGCACCGGATCCGGTGCGGCCGTCGTGCTGTTGCGAGCCAGCGGGTCAGCGAGCCAGCGAGCCAGCGGGTCAGCGGGTCAGCGCCGGGCCAGTGCCGCCAGCGGTACGTCGGCGTCCGCGAGCGCCCGGACCACCGCGGCGGACTCGCTGAAGCCGATGATCAGGACAGCGTCCGCGCCGAACTCCTTTATCTGCCGGGCGCCGTCGCTGAAGTCGATCGGCGGGGCCTCGGCGCCCTCACCAGGCTCGTAGCTGAGCAGCCGCACCTTGTCGCCACCGAAACCGGCCCGCTCCAACTCGGACCGGACGACGTCCTGCAGGCCCTCGCCGTAGGAGTCCTTACGGGCCACAATGGCGATCTTGTGCGGCCCGTCCCGGAGGATGACGTCGGCCAGTGCCCGGCCCTGGAGGCTGTCCGGCGGTGCGGTGCGGAAGTAGAGGCCCCGGTCCTCCGCGCTGGTCAGGCTCGCCGCAGTGTTCGACGGGGAGAACAGGATCCGTCCTTTCTTCACCACGTCATCCAGCACGGCGGCGGTGATCCCGGAGCCACCGGCACCGATGATCACGTGTACCCCCTCGGCGAGGTGGCGGGCCACGGTCGCCTTGGCGACCGTGGGGTTGGTGCCGTCGTCGCCGTCGATCCAGACCACGTCTTTGCCGAGCACGCCACCGGCGTCGTTGAGCTCCTTGATCGCCAGCGCGGCACCGGCGGCCATCGGCGGGTAGGCCAGCGCCAGGTCGCCCGTTTTGGGCAGCAGCCCGCCGAGGACGAGCGGTGCGTCGCCACCGTTGGACGAGCGGTCCACCTTCGGCGGCGACTTGGCGCTCGCCGCCGACTCGTCACCGGCGCCGACGAACTCCATCTTGGCGTCGTTGAGCCGATCCCCGTCGAAGTGCAGTGTCGCGTAGCTGGCGGTGGCCGGCTCGCCGGCGTCGGTGAACCCGGCCCGGGTGATCGAGACACTGCGATACTCGATGTCCTCACCGTCGCGGGCCAGCGGCAGGCACTCAGCCGGGGTGCCACAGCGGGTGCCCCCGTTGGTGATGCCGACGATCTGCTTCGCGATGGCCGCCGGATCGGTGGTGCCGGCCACCTCGGCCGCGAGAGCGCTGATCACCACCGCGTCGTACGCCTCGGCGGCGTAGAGGAAGCCGTCCAGCTGCGGATCGACGGACAGTAGCCGCTTCTTGAAGTCCTCGGGCAGCGGTGTGAGGGGCGTGGTGCCCTTCATGCCGTTTACCAGGCCGGCGCGATCGCCCAACTCCTCCGGATACGAGTTCGACATGTTGCCGTCGGTGCCGTAGAGGTGCACCTGTTGGGTCGCCGCCTCCTCGGGCTGGTCGTCTCCGCAGGCGCTGGTGGCGAGCAGGAGCGCTGCACAGGAGGCGAGAAGAGCCGTCCGCGAGCCCCGTGACATGTGCATTGTCGTCCTTCCTCCGGCGAAGGTCCGGTGCGCAGATTAGCGCGCCGTTCCGGTCAGCGGGACCATGGAGGTCCGGCTATCCGCAGGTCGACGTCGGTATGCACGGAGAGTAGCCATGAGTTGGTTCTTGACCCACACCCCTACTGTGCGGTGGGTGACCGACTCGCCACAGCAGACGCACGACGACGCCGCCGCCATCCTCCGCTCGGCGCTCGACGGAGACTCCGAGGCCGTGGCGGGGACATTCGACGCGGTGGTCGACCGGGCCGGTCTGGCCGGGGTGTACGACGTGGCCTGGTGCCTGGCCGCGACGATGGTCGGCGATCCGGTTCCGCCAGGTGCCTGCGCACTCGATTTTCCCGGGATCGACCAGGCCGGGTACGACGCCCGGTGGGTGGCCCGCTTCGTCAGCGCGTACGCCAACTCCGACCTGGACACGGCGGAGGCGCTGTTCGGTGCGGCGCAGGCCGACGGGCTGCTGCCGGAGTGCCTGCTCACCCTCGCCGGTTCGACCGTGGCCACGCTGCGGCACCGGGCCAGCTGACCACCGTCCGGGCGCGACCGTCGCCGGCCCTCGGCGATCTCACGTCCGGTTGTCGGCCACGATCGCGGCGAAGCGGGACAACAGCTCGTGCCAGCCGGCGGTCAACGCCTCCCGGTAGCCCTCCGCGGCCTCGCCATGCCGGTCGAAGTGCCGGTGCGTGACCTCGACCAGGGTGCTGGCCCCTTCGGGATTGAAGAGCACTTCGACCTCGCTGGCCCGCGCCGGGTCGGGCACCGGCGCGCGGTCCGCGCCGATCTGCCACGTGAAGACCAGGCGGCGGGGCGGGTCCCAGGTGAGTACGCGACCCCAGTCGTTGCGGAACCCGTAGGGACCGACCTCGTAGAGCATCCCGCCGGCCCGGGGCTCCATCCCCAATTCGGCCAGTACGCCCGGCCCGGACCAGGTGTATTCCGTCACCCACCAGTCGGCGAGTTTTCCAGTGAACGCCGCGTAGGCCCGATCAGCGGAGGTAGGGACCAGCAGGGTGCTGCGAAGCGCAAACCGGTCATGGTCCTGCCTGATGTCGGTCGCATCGGCCATCCCGTGTCCCATAGGCCCGGACCATACCGTCTGATGCCCGGATGCGCAGCTCTCCTGAAGCCCGTCCTGCCCGCCGGCGCCCGACCCCCTCGACGGGCGTTTAACTACGAAACGTCGAAGAGGGGCAGGCCGTCGTATTCGGCGAAGTCAACGTGATCCTTGCCATTGAAGGCCGCCAGCGGCAGCCGGTCGACCAGGCAACGCGCCGCGATTCAGGAATCACTCGTCGGACGAGGGCGGCCGCGATGCTGTGCCCGGGCCTGGAGTTCGCACCAGGTCGTCGCCACTGCCTCGTTAGAGCGATCGGCAACAGGGCGGAGGCGGCCGGGGCGGATCCTGGGCACGCCAGGCGGCCGGGCGATGAGACCACGTCCGCAACGGCACCCTCGCACTGGACACCGCAACTCGCGGTCCTGTGGCGCAGGATGCCGCAAGTCGCGGTCTCGGCCGGCCCGGAAGCCCCAACATGCCGCAACCCGTGCCACTCGAAGGACGGGATACGCCCACATGCCGTAACACGTGCCCGCCCTGGGCGCCCGAACACCCCGAGATGCCGCAACCCGTGCCGTCCGCATCCCCAGGCGCAGCGGTCATCACGCCCGGACCCACCTCGCCATCATTTATTGCCGGATTGAAAGGGCAGCAGCACTAGGCGGAACGCCGCTGCGCCAGGCCAGCCAGCTTGCGCGGCGCTGGCCCGCCGAGAGGCGTACAAGTCGGCGCGCCACCAGGTGAACCGGTCCACCTGTCCACCGGTTCGCCAGCAGCCACGCGCCAGACCAACCAGGCCGGCGTCGCTCTCACCGCCGCCATCCTGCTCGGCGGAATTTCTGTCCGTCTTTAACGCGGCCCCGGTCGGGGCCGCTCGTGCCAGGTCGACAGGGCGCGGCCGCTTCGCGTGTGCTCCATACCGGCCGCACTCGGTGCCCGTCGATGACACGAGACGGGTTGGTCACGGGGCAACAAGCAAAACGCCGACCCGGCGTTTCCGCTGGTCGGCGCTGCAATAGCCCGGCGAAAGGCTATGTGGCCAGGGGCGGGGTCGAACCGCCGACCTTCCGATTTTCAGTCGGACGCTCGTACCAACTGAGCTACCTGGCCTTGTTGCTCGGTTCATGCTACCCGGACGGCGGGATGGCCGCCGCGTGGGTCACACTCCCCGATACGCGGAACGCCGCGCGTGGTGCGCGGCGTCGGCGCTTGCGGTCCTGACGGGACTTGAACCCGCGACCTCCGCCTTGACAGGGCGGCGAGCACTCCGACTGCTCCACAGGACCTAGCTGTTGTCGCATCCGGCCGAAGCCGGACCGTGCCCCCAACGGGATTCGAACCCGTGCTACCGCCTTGAAAGGGCGGCGTCCTGGGCCGCTAGACGATGAGGGCGGCCCCGCCATCATTGCACACTCGCAACGTTGTGCGGACTTGCTCCCATCCGGCCCCGCCGGAGGCTTGGAAAGCATACGTGATGCCTCACCCGACGACCAAACCGGTATGGCCGTAGGCCCAGCGCCTCGAATAGCCGCAGCTCAGGAGGGGGGTCAGCGGAGACCCGCGACGCCGTGGTCACGTTTGAGGGCGGCGATCATCCGGTGGCAGGCGGCGAGGGTGGCGGCGCGGTCGCCGCCGCCGTCGTGCAGCAGCACGACCGCGCCGGGCTTGGCGGAACGCTTCACCCGCTTTTCGATCGTGGCGGCGGTCGGCTTGGCCCAGTCCCTCGGGTCGACCGTCCAGTGCAGCGATCGCATGCCCAGCTTCCGCGCGACCTTCACCACCTCGGCGGTCCACCGGCCACCGGGCTGCCGGTAGAACGGCACCTCCGCGTCGGGCACCGCCCGCCGGATCTCCTTGTTCGTGCGGACCAGGTCGGCGCGGATCTCGGCGATCGGCCGTCGGGCCAGGTCGAGGTCGTGACGCCAGCTGTGGTTGCAGAGCTGATGCCCCTCCCGGACGATCCGGCGGACCAGTTCGGGGTGCTTGCGGACCTGCGTACCCACCACGCAGAAGGTGGCGGTGACCTTGGCCTTCTTCAAACGGTCCAGCACCTTCGGGGTCCAAACCGGGTCCGGGCCGTCGTCGAAGGTGAGGGCCACCTCCGGTACCCCGGTGGTACGGACCAGACCGGCCGGCAGCTTGGCGGGTAGCGGCCGTAGGGGCGGCTTGGATGGCTTGCTGCGCGTCGGCTTCGGCGTAGGCGTCGGTGCCGGCTCCGCCTGCGGTGGCAGGGCGGCCGAGGGGGGCGGTGGGGTGGGTGGATTGTCGGATTCGGGCGATTTCGCGCCGGCGCAGCCGGACATCAGCAGAACGGTCAGGCCGGTGGCGCAGGCGAGCAGAGCACGAGGACGCATCGTTCGCTCCCGAGGGGGGTCGGGGTACGCGGACCTTCAGACGCTAGTTCACCCGTTTCCGAGGGATCAACGGCGGGTCAGGACGCGGCAGCTTTCCGTACCTCGACGGCTTGCATCGGAGGGATCAGGAGGCGGCGGCCTGGTCCAGCGAGTCGCGTACGGCGACGGCGAGCGCGACCGCCTCGGCCAGGTCGACCGGACGGATCACCCCGGCGGGCAGGGTCTCGGCCTGCCAACCAGGCCCGCCGGCGAGCACCAGGAGCGGGCGGCGCGGCGCGGTGAGCAGGGCGGTGAGCTGGGCTGCGTCGGCGGTGAACCGGATGTGCGACCAGATCACCACGGCGGCCGGGCCGGTCCGGCCGATCGCGTCGAGCAGGGCGCTCACCGGCACCCGGGCACCGAGCATCCGATGGCTCACGCCGGCCTCGGCGAGGGCGGCGGCAAGCGCCTCCAGCGGCAGGCTGTGCTGTTCCTCGTCAGCGCAGGAGAGCAGGATGCGGGGCGGCGCGGCGGGGGCGGGACGGCCCGCCACGACGGCGGCGAACGCCGCCGAGACGCAGCGCGAAAAGAGGTGCTCGACCTCGATCAGGGCGGCGGTCGCGGCGTGCCGCTCACCGATGCCGACGAGGACCGGACGGAGCAGGAGATCCCAGGTCCGGACGACTCCGTCGGTGGCGATGCTCCGGGTGATCGTCTCGCTGATCGCCACGGTGTCCAGCCGCATCGCGGCGCGGGCCAGTCCGCGGGCCGCCGGGCCGGCGCGGCCGACCGGGATGGCCGTGCCGCCGCCGTCCCGGACACCCCTCGACCCGGCCCGGACGCTGGCGCCGCCGGGCACCGTGTCGTCGGATGCCCGCCGGGCCCAGCGGGCCGCCTCGGCCGGGCTGACCCCCTCGGCGGTCAGCCGACGCATGATGTCCAGCCGGACCAGGTCGGCCGAGGTGTAACGCCGGTGGTGCCCGGGGACGTGCTGGCTGGGCCCGAGGCCGTACCGCTGGTGCCAGGTGCGCAGTGTGGTCACCGCCACGCCCAACCGACGGGCGGTCGCCCCGGCGCTCAACGCCTCATCGGCCACCCGACCGCTCCGACGCGTCGTCGGCGGGGCTCGAGGAGCGCAGCAACCGATCCAGGACGCCACTCAGCCAGGGGGCGTACGCGTCCGGTTCTCCGGCGATTTCGGCGGCCAGCGCCGCCGGATCGACCCAGCGCAGCTCGGCGATCTCCGCCGGGTCGGGGCGTAGCGGAGTGTCCGGTCGGAACTCGCCTCGCAGGACATGGTCGTACTCCACCTCGACCCGTCCGGTGGCCGGGTCCTCGGCGCGGTACACGAAGGCCCCGATCTCGGTCAGCGGTACGGGGCCGACGCCCAACTCCTCCGCCAGCCGGCGGTTGGCGGCCTCCGCCGGGGTTTGACCGGGCTGGGGGTGACCGCAGCAGGCGTTGGCCCAGCGCAGCGGGAAGCGGGTCTTGACCGCGGCGCGGCGCTGGATCAGCACCCGGCCGTCGGGCGCGACCAGCAGCACCGAGAAGGCGCGATGCAGCTGACCCGGCGGCCGGTGGGCGGCGGCGACGGTGGTCTCGCCGACCGGCCGACCCGCGTCGTCGACCAGTTCGACCAGGTGACCCTCTCGGGACATTGGCATCAGTGCCGTCCTCCGTTCGTGACGTTGGTGCTCTGCTGTGCTGGCCTGCTGGCGCCCACGGGCCGTTTCCCGATCACCCGTCCGGCGGCGAGCTTGCCGGAGATGAGCACCATCGGAACGCCGACGCCAGGCTGGGTGCCCGAGCCGACGAAGACCACGTTGGACAATGACCGGTGGATGTTCGACGGCCGGAACGGACCGGTCTGGAAGAGGGTGTGCGCCGAGGCGAAGGGGGTGCCGGCCGCCATGCCCTGCTCCGCCCACTCGGCCGGGGTGACCGCCCGGAGGACTTCGACGCCTGCGCCGAAGCCGACGTAGCCGCGCTGCTCCAGGGTGGCGACGAGCCGGTCGGTGTAGCGGTCGGTGAGGTCGCCGCGCCAGTCGAGTGATGCCCGGTCGAGGTTGGGCACCGGGGCGAGCACGTAGTAGGTGTGCCGGCCGGCGGGCGCCACCGCCGGGTCTGTGCGGCTCGGGTTGGTGACCAGCAGGGACGGGTCCGTCATCAGGTGACCACGCCGGATCACCTCGTCGAACGTGCCCTTCCACGCCCGCCCGAAATGGATGTTGTGGTGGGCGATCCGCCGGTAGCCCTGGGTCGAGCCGACGTGCAGGACGACGCAGGACGGCGAGTAGGTCAGCCGGCGCGGGCGGGACGGCGGAAGCAGGTCGCGGTAGGCCACCGGCAGGTCGGGGTTGAGCACCACCACGTCCGCTCGGACGAACTCGCCGTCGGCGGTCAGCACGCCGGTGGCCCGGCCGTTCGCGGTCTCCACCCGGGTCACCGTGCAGCTGTAACGGATCTGCACGCCGTGCTTCTCGGCGGCGCCGGCCAGGCCCCGGGAGACCGCGTGGATGCCGCCGCGCGGGAAGTAGACGCCGGCCACCGAATCGAGGTACGCGATCACCGCGTAGATGGCCAGCGCGTCGTGCGGTGCGAGGCCGGCGTACATGGCCTGGAAGGAGAAGATCCGCCGAGTGCGTGGATCCCGGAAGAATTGGTCGATCTTGGTCTGGAGGCGTCGGAAGGCCCCGTTGGCCACCAGCCTGAGCAGGTTGGCGGTGAGCAGGTCGGTGGGTGCGTCGAGATTGCGCTCGATGAAATCGGCCCGCTCCAGCCGCCACAGCTTGCGGGCGAAGTCCACGAACCGGAGGTAGCCGTCGGCTTCGCGCGGCCCGCAGACCCGGGAGATCTCCGCCGCCATCCGGGTCGTGTCGGTGAGCACGTCGAGCGTGGACCCGTCCGGGTAGTAGGCCCGGTAGGCGGGGTCCAGCGGGACCAGGTCGAGCCAGTCGGTCAGCTCCTCGCCGACCGCGCCGAGGGCCTCGGCGATCAGGTCGGGCATGGTGAGCACGGTCGGGCCGGTGTCGAACTCGTAGCCGTCGAGGCTGAGCCGCCCGGCCCGCCCGCCCGGCACCGGCTCGCGTTCCAGGACGGTCACCTGCCGTCCGCTGCCGGCCAGGTGCAGCGCGCAGGCGAGACCGCCAAGCCCGGCACCGACGACCACCACCCGGTCCGTACGTCCGTCAACGGTTCGCACCGGCGACCACCTCCCTGCGTGCGGAGCCCATCATGCCGACCGGCGGGTGGCGGCGGACGCGAGGCCGACGAGCGCGGTACGCGCGGTCCCGTCGACGGCGACGGTGTCGAGCGCCGACAGCGCGTCCTCGATCCGCTCGCCGATCATCCGTTCGATCCGGTCGACCGCGCCAGTGTCGACCACCACCTCGGCCAACCGCGCGATCTCCGGCTCGTCGCGGGGGCCGGCGCCGTTCAGCGCCCGGCGCTGAGCCGGGGTGGCCAACTGCCGGGCCAGCATGAGCAGGGCCGTCGGCTTGCCGGTGCGCAGGTCGTCGCCGGCCGGCTTACCGGTCGTGCTCGGGTCGCCGTAGACGCCGAGCAGGTCGTCGCAGAGTTGAAACGCCTCGCCGACCGAGCGGCCGTAGCGGGTGTACGCGGTGATCAGTGCGGGGTCGTCGGCACCCGCCAGGCTGGCGCCGAACAGCAGCGGGCGCAGGACGGTGTAACTGGCGGTCTTGTAGCGGGCCACCCGTAGCGCCCGGTCCACCGACCAGTTGGCCGGATCGGTCTCGCCGAGGATGTCGAGGTACTGCCCGGCGATCGTCTCCACCCGCATCCGGTCGTAGCCGCGCCGGACCTCGAGCAGCTGGGGCGCCGGGAGCTCGGTGCGGGCCAGCAGTTGGTCGGCCCATACGATGCAGAGGTCGCCGATCAGGACGGCGACCGCCTCGCCGAAGCGTGCGGAGTCCCCGTTGCGGCCGTCGGCCGCGTGTCGGGCGGCCACCGCCACGTGCGCGGTCGGCCGGCCCCGCCGGGTGGCGGACGCGTCCATCACGTCGTCGTGGACCAGCGCGAAGGTGTGCAGCAGCTCCAAGGTGGCCAGGGCGGGCAGTACCGGTTCGACCGGCTGGTCGCCGCCGACCACTCCGCGCCATCCCCAGTAGGCGAAGGTCGGGCGGACCCGCTTGCCGCCACCGAGGACGTAGTCGCGCGCCGTGGCGGCGAAATCACCCATGGCTGCGTCGATTTCGTCCAGCGCGCCGACCTCGGTGGCGAGGAACTCGGTCAGGGTCCGGTCGACGGCCGCGATGACATCCCGGGTGTAGGCGGCCAGAACGGCCCGAATCGGATCATCTCCATCGATTGGCTGTTCAGGCACCACACGGAGCAGGTTACCCGTTGGTGCGTCTTTGGCCATGAGGCTGAGCGTACCCTAAAGTGCAAGATGCGTCGATTGATGCGTCGATTTAGAGGAGGGGCCGTGGACCTGGATCTCGCCGCCGCCTACCGCAGGTGCCGTGAGCTGCACAGACGTCATGGCCGCACCTACTATCTGGCCACCCGACTGCTGCCCGCATGGAAACGGCGTCATGTGCACGCTTTATATGGATTCACTCGGTACGCCGACGAGATCGTCGATCAGACCGAGGCCCTGCCGCCGGCCGAGCGCGCCGCCCAGCTCGATGACTGGGGTGGGCGGTTCGTCGCCGGGCTGCACGGTGAGCAGGTCGACGACCCACTGCTGCCGGCGGTGCTGCACACCATCGCCGTCTTCGATCTGGACCGGGAGGACTTCGCCGCATTCCTCAAGAGCATGGCGATGGACCTGACCGTGACGTCGTACCGCAGCTATGGCCAGCTGCTGGACTACATGGAGGGATCCGCCGCGGTCATCGGCACCATGATGCTGCCCATCCTGGGCAGCTCCGACCCGTCGGCCGCCCGGGAGCCGGCCCGTCAGCTCGGCTTCGCGTTCCAGCTCACGAACTTCATCCGGGACGTGGCCGAAGACCTGGGCCGGGGCCGGACGTACCTGCCGGAGGAGGACCTGGCCGCGTTCGGGGTGACTCCGGACGACCTGGCGGGCTGCCGCGCCGTCGGCCGGGCCACCGAAGCGGTGCGCGAGCTGATCCGGTACGAGGTGGGCCGCGCCCAGGCGCACTACGCCGCCGCGGCACCGGGGGTGATCCTGCTCGACGCCGGCTCACAGGCCTGCATCCGCACCGCGTACGCCCTCTACGGCGGGATCCTCGACGAGGTGGCTGCCCAGGGCTACGACGTGTTCGCCCGGCGGGCCACCGTGCCGCAGCGGCACCGGGTGGCGGTGGCCGGCCGAGCCCTGCTCACCCCGGCCGGTACGCCGGTCGTGCCGCCCGCATCGCCGGTGCCGGTGGCCGGCGTCATGCCCGGCCCGGTGGTGTGCTAGCCCGGGCTGCTACCGCGTCCCTCTTGTCGGCGGCGCTCGGCTGGCCCGCGGGGCCGGTGGTGCGCGATGCTGGCGGGATGGTGGAGCCGGAACTGTCAGACGTGGACGTGGACGTGGACGTGGTCGTGCTCGGGCTCGGGGTCGGCGGTGAGGAGGTCGCCGGCCGACTCGCCGAGGCCGGGCTCACCGTCGTCGGAATCGAGCGAAACCTGGTCGGCGGGGAGTGCCCGTACTGGGGCTGCATCCCGAGCAAGATGATGATCCGGGCGGCGAACGCGATCGCCGAGGCGCGTCGGATCGACGGGCTGGGTGGCAGCGCCCAGCTTCGTCCCGACTGGGCGCCGGTGGCGAAACGGATCCGCGAAGAGGCCACCGACAACTGGGACGACCGTGCCGCAGTGCAACGGTTCATCGGCAAGGGCGGGCGGCTGGTCCGGGGCAGCGGCCGGCTCGACGGGCCGGGCCGCGTTCGCGTCGGCGACCAGGTCTTCCATGCCCGGCACGGCATCGTGCTGGGCACCGGCACCAAGCCGTCGGTGCCGCCGATCGACGGGCTGGCAAACACCCCGTACTGGACGAACCGCGAGGCAGTCGAGGTCGAGGAACTGCCAGGATCGCTGCTGGTGCTGGGCGGCGGGGCGATCGGGCTGGAACTGGCCCAGGTGTTCGCTCGGTTCGGCGTACGCGTCACCGTGGTGGAAGCGGCGGACCGCGTGCTCGCCGTCGAGGAGCCGGAGGCGTCGGAGGCAGTCGCCGCCGCGCTGCGCGCCGATGGCGTCCAGATCCGTACCGGGGTCGAGGCGGCCCGGGTCGAGCACGGCTCGGGTGGCTTCACGCTGCACGGCGCCGCAGGCGAGGAGTTCACCGCCGACCGGCTGCTGGTGGCCACCGGGCGCCGTGCCCACCTGGACGAGCTGGGGCTGGAGACGATCGGTGTGGACGCCGGCCGACGGTACCTGTCGGTCGACGACCGGCTGCACGTCACCGACGGGGTCTGGGCGGTCGGCGACGTGACCGGCGAGGGCGCCTTCACTCACGTCGCCATGTACCAGGCGGCCATCGTCGTCGCCGACGTGCTCGACCACGTCCGGCGGGCCAGCGACGGCGCCGACCCCAGCGGTACCGCCAGCATCGTCGGCGGCGCGGCCGGCGTGGCCAGTTCGTTGGCGGCAACCGGATCGAGCGGCTCGGCGGGGTCGGTGCCCCGCGCCGACTACCGGGCGCTGCCCCGGGTCACCTTCACCGACCCGGAGGTCGGCGCAGTTGGCCTGACCGAACAGCAGGCCCGCGAGCGCGGCATCAACGTGCAGGTGGGCTTCACCAAGCTCTCCTCGTCCACTCGCGGTTGGATCCACCAGACCGACGACGAGGGCTTCATCAAGCTGGTCGCCGACGCCGACCAGGGGGTGCTGGTCGGGGCCACCTCGGCCGGCCCGGCCGGCGGCGAGGTGCTGTCCGGGCTGGTGGTGGCCGTGCACGCGGCGGTCCCGTTGGCCCAGCTCCGGCACATGATCTACGCGTACCCGACCTTCCACCGCGCCATCTCCGACGCCCTGCACAACCTCACTTCCTGACCCCCCTCCCCGCCGCCACCCCTCTCCCCGGCGATCTTGCACTTTCGGTCGCCGGATTGCCGGTTACGTAGGCCTTTGTCCCGACGCAAAGTGCAAGATCAGCGGGGAGCGGGGAGCGGGGAGCGGGGAGCGGGGAGCGGGGAGCGGGGAGCGGGGAGCGGGGAGCGGGGAGCGGGGAGCGGGGAGCGGGGTG
>NZ_BOPC01000040.1 GCF_016863555.1 Micromonospora qiuiae
AGCTGACCCAACAAGACATTCCTCAACAAGGGGGAGCAAGAACCGCTGGCCGGCACCCGAACCCGGGTGCCGGCCAGCGGCGTCTCCGGCGAGGGTCGTCCTGCGCCGACGGGCGGCGACTGCGCCTCGGCCGGGGCGGCCCCGGCGCTGCGCAACGGCAATCCCGCTGCCCCAGACGCCGAGTCCGGAGCCCTTGCCCCGGACGACTATGTTGATGATCGACTCAACAGGTCATTCCGATGGAAGGTTCGGCGCTCATGCCTTTCGGCTTCATCCTCGCGATCGCCACCGCCGTCATCGCGGCCATCAGCGTCGCCGTCGCCCTGCTCAGCGCGCGAAGCGTGCGGCAGAGCGCCGCGCTGATCTCGGCCGCCGCCCTGATCGTGACGCTCGTGCTCACGATCACGTCGAGCGCCCACTCGGTGCCGATCCGGTCGGTCGGAATCGTCACCAGCTTCGGCAAGCCCACCGGCGAGGTGACCGGCTCCGGACTGAAGTGGGTCGCGCCGTGGCAGCGGGTCGGAGAGTGGGACGCCGGGCGGCAGAAGTACGACCACATCGGCGACACCAACTGCGTACGGGTGCGCACCGGCACCCTCGCCGACGCCTGCGTCGAGGTGCTGGTCGAGTGGCAGGTCCGGCCCGAGAACGCGCCACAGCAGTTCATGGACTACAAGGGTGACTTCGACAGCTTCCGGGGCCAGCGGGTCGGCGTGCAACTCGACAGCGCGGTGAACGACGCGTTCGCCTCCTACAACCCGCTGGAGCGCATCGACGCGAAGACCGGCAGCCTGAACGTCGACCTCAAGCCCTTCGCTGAGAGCATCAAGGCCGGCGCCGAGGGCCGCCTCGCCGACGACGTGGACATCCTGTCGGTCACCATCACCCGGGTCAACCACGACGACAAGACCGAGGGCAACATCAAGGCGTTCCAGGACAAGCTCGCCCAGACCCGCAATCTCGAACAGGACCGCCGCAACGCCGAGATCCAGAAGCAGATCACCGAGACCAACGCCAAGGTGGACAAGGTGACCCGCTGCCTGGAGATCTCCGAGAAGAACGGCAGCGCGCCGGGGCTGTGCATCAACCCGGGCATCATCACCGGCACCGGCAAGTGAACTCCCGCCCCCGCCGCCCCAAAGTGGCGGGGGCGGACGTCCACCCAGCGGCAAGCAATGTCGAGCCCTGCGGTGTTGCGCGGGCCCCCATGGATGCTGGCGAGAAACGTACGGCTGAGACCGCTGCTGCCGGGCCGATCGGTTCCCCGCAGGTCCCGGCCCCTAAATGCTCTCTGCCTCCCTGTCGAGCTGAACCGTTGGCGCCATCACGCAAGGGCCACTCGTCGCTGCCGGTCGCTGGCAGTCGCTGCCGGTCGCTGCCGGTCGCTGGCGGTCGCTGGCGGTCGCTGGCGGTCGCTGGCGGTCGCTGGCGGTCGCTGGCGGTCGCTCCGCTTGTCACTGTCCGTCGCCGCCCCCGTCACTGCCGGTCGGCGCTCGTCGGTTGCCCGTCACTGCCGGTCGCTGCCCGTCACTGCAGTCGCTGCCGGCCACTGCCGGCCACTGCCGGTCGCTGGCAGTCGCTGCCGGCCACTGTCGGTCACTGTCGGTCGCTGTCGGTTTGAAGGCCGCGATCCGTTCACGCTGTCAGCTCGACAGGGCCGGCCCTGCCACAGGTCGCCTAGGGCGGACATGAAGGGCAGGCCATTCACATGCCCGCGCCGTCGCCTGAGCCGGTGAGCGACGAGGCGAGCTGCGGTGCTGGCGCGCCGGCGCCGGTTGTTAATAAGGGACCCCTCCTCTACACGAGGCGTTAATAGGGGGCCCTTCCTTTCACCCGGCCAGCGCGTCGAGTGCGAGATCGACGTCCTGCTGGGTGGTGTAGAGGTGGAAGGAGGCCCGGACGCGGCCGGCGCGGACCGCTGCGCGGACGCCGGCCCGTTCGAGCTTCTCCCGCGCGCCGGGCACCTCCACGCTGACGATCGCGCTTTGCCCGGGCGGCTGCCCCAGCCCGGCCAGGAACCGGTTGGCCAGCCCCACGTCGTACGCGTGCACCGCCGGCACCCCGACCCTCAGCAACACTTCCAGGGCCGGGGCCGCCCCGACCCAGGCGAACCAGGCCGGCGAGATGTCGAACCGGCGGGCGTCGTCGCTCAATCGCAGTGGCGGCCCGTAGTAGGAGGCGTGCGGATCGCTGGCGGCGCACCAACCGGCGGCGTCCGGGCGCATCCGCTCCCGCAGCGCAGGATCGAGGTAGGCGAAGGCGGTGCCCCGGGGACCCATCAGCCACTTGTAGCCGCCGACGACCACCACGTCGGCCAGGGCCGCATCGAACGGCAGCCAGCCGCACGCCTGGGTGGCGTCGACGGCGACGAGCGCGCCGTGTGCCCGCGCCGCCGCGACGATGTCGTCGTACGCAGCCACCGTGCCGTCGGCGGACTGCACGAGGCTGAACGCCACCAGATCGGTGCCGTCGTCCACCGATGCGGCCAGCTTGTCCAGCGGCACGGTGCGGACCTCGACGCCCCGGATCTCCTGCACCATCCAGGGGAAGAGGTTGGAGGTGAACTCGACCTCGGGGACGACCACCCGGGCACCGGCGGGCAGTGCGGCGGCGACCGGCGCCAGCAACTGGGAGACGGTGGCCCCGATCGCCACGTCGGCCGGCGGCACGCCGGCCAGCCGGGCGAACGCGTCCCGGGTCCGGCCGGCCGCTTCGCTCCAGCCCTCCCACGCTCCCCGGCCCACACGCCAGTCGGCGAGCGCCTCCTGCAACGCGTCCCAGGCCGGGTCGGGTGGCAGCCCGTAGGTTGCGGTGTTCAACCACCCCGGCTGCGGTTGCCACAGCTTCTGCGCCTGTTCCAGCTCCATGCCATCGACGCTAGCCGCCCGGTCGCCCGCCCCGGAGCGCCAATCCACCCCCCGTGGCATTGAAGGAAGGGCCCCCTTTTAACGCCTCCGGTAGAGGAGGGGCCCCTTCTTAACACCCGAGCCCGACGCACGGCGGCGCGAGCGGTGGACGACGCACGGCGACGCGGCGGCGGCGCTGGCAGCGCAAGCGGCGCACGGCGGAAGCGGGAGCGGCGCAAGCGGCACGGGGACGGCCCGCGGCGGCGGGGGCGGCGCGCGGAACTGCCCGGATCAGCTGACGTTGGCCGGGCCGAGGACGCTCTTCAGGTCAGCCATCAGCGCGGTGGTCGCCGCCACCCGCACCGGGCCGAGCCGCCAGGTGGTGGTCCGGCTGCCGTTGAGCAGCTTGACATGCACCTCGGCGTCGCCTGGGTGCAGCACCAGGGTTTCCTTCAGCCGCTGCACCAGCGGCGGGGTGCAGCGGGTCACCGGGATGGTGAGGGTGACCGGCTTGTTGGCCGCACTGGCGCTGACGTCGGGCAGGGACATGTCCATCGCCATGATGCGCGGAGTGTCGTCGCGCCGGTCCACCCGCCCCTTGACCACCACGATGGCGTCCTCGGCGATGTACTGCCCGATCACCTCGTAAGTGTTCGGGAAGAACAGGGTCTCCACCCCACCGGCGAGGTCCTCCAGGGTGGCCGAGGCCCACGCCCGGCCCTGCTTGGTGACCCGCCGCTGCACGTTGGAGAGGATGCCGGCGAGGGTGACCACCGCGCCGTCGGGCACGGTGCCCTCCTCGGACAGGGCGGCGATGGTGCAGTCGGAAGCCGGGCCGAGGATGTGTTCCAGGCCGAACAGGGGGTGATCGGAGACGTACAGGCCGAGCATCTCCCGCTCGAAGGCGAGCTTGTCGCGCTTGTCCCACTCCCCCTCGGTGATGGTCGGCATCACCGTGGTGTTGGTCGCGGTCTCGGCCTCGCCGAAGCCCGCGCCGAACAGGTCGTACTGGCCGACGGCCTCCTTGCGCTTGACATCGGCGTACGCGTCGATGGCGTCGGCGTGCACGGCGAGCAGCCCCTTGCGCGGGTGGCCCATCGAGTCGAACGCGCCGGCCTTGATCAGGGATTCGATGGTCTTCTTGTTGCAGACCACCGCGTCGACCTTGGACAGGAAGTCGTAGAAGTCGGCGTACTCGCCCTTCTCCTCGCGGCACCGCATGACCGAGGTGACCACGTTCGCGCCGACGTTGCGGATCGCGCCGAGACCGAAGCGGATCTCCTTGCCGACCGGGGTGAACGGGCCCGCCGACGTGTTCACGTCCGGCGGCAGCACCTGGATGCCCATCCGCCGGCACTCGGACAGGTAGAGGGCCATCTTGTCCTTGTCGTCGCCGACGGAGGTCAGCAGCGCCGCCATGTACTCGGCGGGATAGTGCGCCTTCAGGTACGCCGTCCAGTACGACACGAGGCCGTACGCGGCGGAGTGCGCCTTGTTGAAGGCGTACCCGGCGAACGGGACGAGCACGTCCCAGACCTTCTGGATCGCCTCGTCGGAGTAGCCGCGCTCGCGGCAGCCGTCCCGGAACGGGATGAACTCCTTGTCCAGGATCTCCTTCTTCTTCTTGCCCATCGCCCGGCGCAGCAGGTCGGCCTGGCCGAGGCTGTACCCGGCGAGGATCTGCGCGGCGCGCTGCACCTGCTCCTGATAGACGATCAGGCCGTAGGTGGGGGCGAGAATGTCCCGCAGTGGCTCCTCCAGCTCCGGGTGGATCGGGGTGATCTCCTGGAGGCCGTTCTTGCGCAGCGCGTAGTTGGTGTGCGAGTCCACGCCCATCGGGCCGGGCCGGTACAGCGCCAGCACGGCGGAGATGTCTTCGAAGTTGTCGGGCTTCATCATCCGCAGCAGCGAGCGCATCGGCCCGCCGTCGAGCTGGAACACGCCCAGCGTGTCGCCGCGGGACAGCAGCTCGTACGCGGCCTTGTCGTCCAACGGCAGGGCCAGCAGGTCCAGCTCCTTGCCGTGGTTGAGCTCGATGTTCTTCACCGCGTCGTCGATGATGGTCAGGTTGCGCAGGCCGAGGAAGTCCATCTTCAGCAGCCCGAGCGACTCGCACGTCGGGTAGTCGAACTGGGTGATGATCACCCCGTCGGAGTCCCGGCGCATCAGCGGAACGTGCTCGATGATCGGCTCGGCGGACATGATGACGCCGGCGGCGTGCACGCCGGTCTGGCGGATCAGCCCTTCGATGCCCCGGGCGGTGTCGATGACCTTCTTGACGTCGGCCTCCGACTCGTACATGCCCCGGATCTCGCCGGCCTCGGCGTAGCGGGGGTGCTTCGGGTCGAAGATGCCCTCGAGCGGGATGTCCTTGCCCATCACCGCCGGCGGCATGGCCTTGGTGATCCGGTCGCCGACCGCGTACGGGTAGCCGAGCACCCGGGCCGAGTCCTTGATCGCGGCCTTCGCTTTGATGGTGCCGAAGGTGGCGATCTGGGCGACCTTGTCCTCGCCCCACTTGTCGGTGACGTACTTGATCACCTCACCGCGCCGGCGCTCGTCGAAGTCGATGTCGACATCCGGCATGGAGACCCGCTCGGGGTTGAGGAACCGCTCGAAGATCAGTCCGTGCGGGATCGGGTCCAGGTCGGTGATGCCCAGGGCGTACGCGACCAGCGAACCGGCCGCCGAGCCCCGTCCCGGCCCCACCGCGATGCCCTGGGACTTGGCCCACCCGATGAAGTCGGCGACCACGAGGAAGTACGACGGGAAGCCCATCTGGGTGATGACGCCGAGTTCGTACTCGGCCTGCGCGACGTGCCCCTCGGGGATCCCGTTCGGAAAGCGGCGGGCCAGTCCGGCGAAGGTTTCCTTGCGGAACCACGACTCCTCGGTCTCCCCCTCGGGCACCGGAAAGCGCGGCATCAGGTTGCGGAACTCGAACATCCCGGTCGGGTCGACCTTCTCGGCGACCAGCAGGGTGTTCCGGCAGCCCTCCAGCCAGATGTCGGAGTTGTCCACGCCGCGCATCTCGTCGGCGGACTTGATGTAGTAGCCGCTGCCGTCGAACCTGAACCGGTTCGGGTCGGCCACGTTCGCCGCGGTCTGTACGCAGAGCAGTACGTCGTGTGCCTCGGCCTGCGCCTCGTGGGTGTAGTGCGAGTCGTTGGTGACCACCGGCGGGATGTCGAGCTTGCGGGAGATCTCGATCAGTTCGTCGCGGACCCGGCGCTCGATCGAGATGCCATGGTCCATGATCTCCAGGAAGAAGTTCTCCCTGCCGAAGATGTCCTGGTACTTGGCCGCAGCCTTGAGTGCCTCGTCGTACTGGCCAAGCCGCAGCCGGGTCTGCACCTCACCCGAGGGACAGCCGGTGGTGGCCATCAGCCCGTCGGCGTGCTCGGCGAGGAGTTCGGCGTCCATCCGGGGCCACTTGACGAAGAAGCCCTCGGTGTACGAGCGCGAGGTGAGCTTGAACAGGTTGTGCAGGCCGGTCTGGTTCCGAGCCCAGATCGTCATGTGCGTGTAGCCACCGCTACCCGAGACGTCGTCGCTCTTCTGCTCCGGTCGGCCCCAGCGCACCCGCTGCTTGTGGAAGCGCGACTCCGGCGCGACGTACGCCTCGATGCCCAGGATCGGCTTCACCCCGGCGGCCGTGGCCTGCTTGTAGAAGTCGTTCGCGCCGTGCATGTTGCCGTGGTCGGTCATCGCCACCGCCGGCATGCCCTGCCGCTTGACCTCGGCGAACAGGTCCTTGAGCCGGGCTGCCCCATCGAGCATCGAGTACTCCGTGTGCACGTGCAGATGCGCGAACGAATCGCCCATGCGAAGGCCCCCCGGGTTGGATGATCGAGTCGGTCGGGCCCACCCTATCCCCGCCGCAGCCGCCACTCCACCGCGCCGCGCCCGGACCCGCCAAGCCACCCCACCCCTGTCGATCTTGCACTTTCGGTCGCCGAAACATCCCCTTTGGACGGTGTTGCACCGACAGAAAACGCAAGATCGACGGAGGGGTGGCGGACCGTATCGGGTCAGCGATGACGTCCTGCGGACACACCTTCAGGAGCTACGCCGAGGCACGGTGGTGGTGGCCAGCCTGGTCGCCCTGCGTCGGCCCGACTACGGCTACGCGCTGCTGCAACGGCTCACCGGGCACGGCTTCCCGGTCGACGCCAACACCCTCTACCCCCTACTGCGTCGGCTTGCGGAGCAGGGGCTCCTGACCAGCGAGTGGAACACCGAGGAGAGCCGGCCACGCAAGTTCTACCGCACCAGCCCCGACGGCGAGGCGGCGCTCGACCGACTTCTCGCCGATCTGGCCGCCGTCCAGACCTCCATGACCGCCCTGCTCGAAGGAGTCGACCGATGAGCACGCTGACCGACCGCTACGTCGCCGCCACCCTGCGCTCGGTCCCCGCCCCCCGCGCGAGGAGATCGCCACCGAGCTGCGCGCCTCGATCCAGGACATGATCGAGGGCCGCACGGCCGGCGGGGAGGAGACTGCCGCCGCCGAGCGCGAGGTGCTCACCGAGCTGGGCGATCCGGCGCAGCTCGCCGCCCGCTACGCCAACACCCCCTGCACCTGCCCGGCTGGAGCGTCGACCAACTCCCGGAGGCCCCGGTCGACCGGCAGATCACGCTCACCGACACGGCCGCAGCGATCGGCTTCCTGGCCCTCTCTTCATCGCCTACCTGCCACTGCAGCACTTCCGGTCGTTCGTCCCCGCCGACGGTGCCGACAACCTACCGATCCTCGGCCCGGCGCGGTGGAACTTCTGGCTGCCGTTCCTGATCGCCGTGCTGGTCGCCTCCGTGGGGCTGGAAATCGCCAAGTACCGGGCTGGGCGCTGGACCTGGCCGCTGGTCGCGGTGAACGCGGTGCTCAACCTGGCGTTCGCGGTGCCGGTGGTCTGGCTGATGTCGACAGACCGGCTGCTGAACCCCGACCTCGTGGCCCGCTTCCAGTGGCTCGGCGAGGGCCAGAACCTGAAGATGGTCACCACCGTGCTGGTGGTCACCGCGATCCTGGCCGTGCTCTGGGGCACCGCCGACAGCGTGATCAAGGCACGCCGGGCCGCGCGCTGACCGCCGACGCCGGGCGAGGGTGGGACCGGATCCCGTCCTCGCCGAGGGCCCCCATAGGAGAATGGGCAGGTCTGGACACGTGAACGTACGATCATGAACGGCAGGACCGACGCGTACCGAGGGAGGGGCCGTGGAACTCATCATCGGTTTGGTGTGTCTGGCGTTGATCGTCGTGGCGGTGCTCGGCTTCGGCGTCTCGATCTACAACGGGTTGGTCCGGGCCCGCAACGCGTACCGCAACGCGTTCGCGCAGATCGACGTACAGCTCATCCGCCGGCACGACCTCATTCCCAACCTGGTCCAGACCGCCAAGGGCTACCTCAAGCACGAGCGGGAGACGCTGGAAGCGGTGATCACCGCCCGCAACGCCGCCGTCAACGCGCAGGCCACGGCCGCGGCAGCTCCCGGTGACCCGGCCGCAATGCAGCAGCTCAGCGGCGCGGAGAACGCGCTCACCGCCACCCTGGGCCGGCTGTTCGCGCTCTCCGAGGCCTACCCCGACCTCAAGGCCAACCAGAACATGATGCAGCTGTCGGAGGAGCTGACCTCGACCGAGAACCGGGTCGCCTTCGCCCGCCAGGCGTACAACGACGCGGTGATGGCCTACAACAACAAGCGCGAGGTCTTCCCGTCCAGCCTGATCGCGGGGATGTTCTCGTTCGGGCCGGCCGCGCTGTTCCAGCCGGACGACCCGCAGCAGCGCCAGGCCCCCCAGGTCTCCTTCTAGAGCTCCGACGACCGATGAACTTCTTCGAACGGCAGCGTCAGGTCCGCCGGCTGTCGGCCCGGTTGGTGCTGCTGTTCGTGCTGGCCGTGGTCGGCATCGTGGTGGTGGTGAACCTCGCCGCGGTCTTCGCCTTCAACGCCACCGCCGGCCCGCCGGGACAGCTGGTCGGGCTGATCGCCGTGGTCAGCGTGTGCACCGTCGCGGCGATCGGGCTGGCCGCGCTGGTGCGTACCCTCGCGTTGCGCGGCGGCGGCGGGAAGGTGGC
Source organism: Micromonospora qiuiae (assembly GCF_016863555.1). GTDB lineage: Bacteria > Actinomycetota > Actinomycetes > Mycobacteriales > Micromonosporaceae > Micromonospora > Micromonospora qiuiae. Next base: position 8,924 of record NZ_BOPC01000040.1, read on the forward strand.
CCGCGAGTTGGGCGGGGTGCCGGTGCCGGCGGACACCACCGACCCGGAGCTGCGCCGGTTGCGTAACGTGGTCGAGGAGATGGCGCTGGCCTCCGGCGTACCCGTTCCCGAGGTCTACGTCCTGCCGAATGAGACGGCGATCAACGCCTTCGCCGCCGGCTGGGGCCCCGCCGACGCCGCCGTCGCGGTCACCCGGGGCGCGCTGCAGCGGCTCAACCGCGACGAACTCCAAGGGGTCATCGCGCACGAGTTCGCTCACGTCGTCAACGGGGACATGCGGCTCAACATCCGGCTGATGGGACTGCTGTTCGGCATCCTCTTCCTGACCGTGATCGGTCGTGGCCTGGCCCGCGCCGGCGTCCTCGGCGGCGGCCGGCAGCGCAACAACAGCGGCGGGGCGAACCCGTTGGCGCTGGTGGGGCTGGCGCTGCTGGTGGCCGGGTACGTCGGGGTCGTCGCCGGGCGGCTCATTCAGGCCTCGGTGTCGCGGCAACGGGAGTACCTGGCCGACGCCTCGGCCGTGCAGTACACCCGGCAGACCCGGGGCATCGCCGGGGCGCTGAAGAAGATCGGTGGGCTGACCGGCGGCGCCGAGCTGAAGTCGCCGAAGCGCGACGAGGTGGGGCACATGCTCTTCGGCGAGGCGAGCCGGGCCTCCTGGTTGGCCACCCATCCCCCGCTGGCCGACCGGATCAGGGCGCTGGAGCCCTCGTTCGACCCGGCGGAGCTGCAGCGGCTGTCGCGGCAGTGGGCGGCGGCACCGCCGTCCGGCCGGCAGGAGGACATCGCGCTCGGCCTGGCCCCGGCCACGCCGGGCGAGGCCGTGCCCGGCCGGCGGACGCCGGGCCCGGCGGGTACGCAGGCGCCGGCCCGTGGCCCGGCGGGCGAGAACGTGCCGGGCCAGCTCCAGCCGGGTGCGCCGGGGCAGGCACGGCAGGCCGGGGCGGGCCTGCCGGGGCACGGCGCGCGGGTGTCGGTCGCGCCGGGCGAGGTGCTCGGCCGGGTCGCCGCTCCCACCGAGACCGCCTACACCCACGCCGCAGCGATCCTCAACCGGATCCCGGATCCGCTGCTCGACCGGGCCCGCAACCGGGAGGCGGCCGTACCGCTGGTGCTCGGCCTGCTGCTCAGCGCCGACCCGGAGATCCGGCAGCACCAGTACGCCGCGCTGGCGCAGCAGCACGGCCGCGACCTGGCCGACGCCGCCCTGCGTGCGGCCAGCGAGTTGGCCGGGCTGCATCCGGCGCTCCGACTGCCCCTGGCCGAGCTGGCCTTCCCGGCTCTGCGCGCCCGTCCGGACGCGGAACTGGAATCGCTGCTGTCGGCCGTGTTCACGCTGATCCACGCCGACGGTGCGATCGACGTGACCGAGTACTGCCTGTCCCGGCTGCTGCTGGCCGAGATCCAGGAGTCGCTGCGGCCGGACTCCCGCTGGCGCACCGACCGGCGTACCCTCACCGATGCCCGCTCTGCGGCGGCCGCTCTGCTGGCCCTCCTCGCCCAGGTCGGGCACGCCGGCCGGCCCGCCGCCGAACAGGCCTTCCAGGCCGGCGTCGCCGTCCTGATACCCGGGGCCAACCTGCCGTACGCGCCGCCGGAGAACGGCGTGCTGGCCCTGGAGACCGCCTGGCCGGTGCTGGACGGGTTGCGACCGGGCGACAAGGAGCGGCTGGTCGCGGCGGTGGTGGCGGTGATCAGCCACGACGGGATGATGACCGTGCCCGAGGTCGAGCTGCTGCGCACGATCTGTGGCCTGCTGCACTGCCCGCTGCCGCCGATGGCCGGCCACGGCATCGGCTGACCGCCGCCCGCGCTAGCCCTCGATGGCCGCGCTCGCCCGATCGGCCGCGCTCGCCCGATCGGCCGCGCTCGCCCGGTCAGCCGCGCTCGCCCGGTCAGCCGCGCTCGCCCGG
>NZ_BOPC01000041.1 GCF_016863555.1 Micromonospora qiuiae
ATCGGCCGGGCTCGCGGCGGTGCGGCTGGCCCGCCACTCCCGGGCCAGTTGCGCGTAGATCACCTCGTCGGCCCATTCGCCCTTGACGAACTCGTTCTCCCGCAGGTGCGCCTCGCGTCGCATCCCCAGCCGCTCCAGCACTCGCGCCGACGCCGTGTTGCGGGCGTCCAGCCGACCGACGATGCGATGCAGGTCGAACTGCTCGAAGCCGAGCGCCAGCATCGCCGCCGCGGCCTCGGTGGCATAGCCGTGCCCGCGGCACTCGGGGTGCAGCAGGTAGCCGATCTCGCCCTGCCGGTGCTCCGGGCTGACCCAGGCCAAGAGCACGTCACCGACCAACCGCCCGGTACGCCGCTCCACCGCCGCCAGTTGGATCGCGTCGCCCTGGTCGCGCAGGACGGTCCGCTCCTGCCGCCGGACCAGCACCTCTCGCGTGCCGTCAAGATCCGCCGATGCCTCGGTGTAGAGGTAGCGGTGCAGGGCGGGGTCGGCGAAGTAGGCGTGCAGGTCGGCGAGATCCGACGGCTGGAACGGCCGCAGGTCCAACCGTTCGGTCCGCAGCGGGAGGTCGGGCGTCAACATCAGGGCAGGCTACCGCCCACCCGTCGGCCCGTGCCCGACGGCGGCGGGTGACGGGATGGCATCCTCACCTGGTGACCACCGACGACTGGCGGCGGCCGGGCCCCACTGGCGAGCAGCAGCGGCTGGACCTCTACGCCGGGCTGGCCGCGACGGTTCTGGCCCTGCTCAGTCTCACGCTGGCCCGCAGCACCGGGGCGTTCCTGCTCGGGCCACCGCCGTCCGGCTTCGAACAGCTCCTCTGGACCGTCGCGGTACCCCTGCCGCTGATCTGGCGGCGGCGTTTCCCGTCCGCCACCGCGCTGGTCGTGTCGGCCGCGTTCATCGGTTCGCAGGTCCGCGCCGTCCCCGAGTGGCAGCTCTCCGGGTGGGCGTTGTTCGCCGCCATCTACACCCTCGGCGCCTGGGGCCGGGACCGCCGGCTGTCCCGGCGGCTGCGGATCGGCATCATTGCCGCCATGTTCGGCTGGCTCGCGATCGCTTATGCGATCAACTACGACGTCATCACCGCGGAGACCTTCGCGGGGGCGGTCGGGCCGGTGCCGCCGGTGCTCGCCGCGATCGTCACCGGTCTCCTGGTCAACGGGCTGTACTTCGCGTTCGCGTACTTCTTCGGGGAGATCGCCTGGGTGGCCGCCCGACGCCAGCACGAGTTGGCCGAGCAGGCCGAGCGGCTGCGCCGCTCGCAGGCCGAGATCCGGGAGCACGCCGTGGTCAGTGAGCGGGTCCGCATCGCCCGCGAGCTGCACGACGTGGTCGCCCACCACGTGTCGGTGATGGGGGTGCAGGCGTCGGCCTGCCGCCGGGTCTTCGACAAGGACCCGGCGAAGGCCCGGACCGCGCTGACCGCGATCGAGGAGTCCGCCCGTACCGCCGTGGACGAGCTGCGCCGAATGCTCGGCGTGCTGCGCGCCCGCGACGGTGACCCGGAGCGCGCCGAGCAGCCCGCCGGGGTCGACCAGATCGCCGCCGTGGTGGACCGGGCGCGCGAGGCCGGGCTGCGGGCGACCCTCGGGGTGTACGGCGAACCGACGCCGCTGCCCGAGTCGGTCTCCCAGGCCGCGTACCGGGTGGTGCAGGAGGCGGTGACGAACGTGCTGAAGCACGCCACCGGCGCGACCCTGATCGACGTGCGGATCCGCTATCTGGCGCGGGAGATGGAGGTCGAGGTGACCGACGACGGCCGGGCCGCCGGCCCGGCGAACGCCGACGGGCTGGGGCTGATCGGAATGCGGGAACGGACCGCGACCCACGGCGGTGAGCTCGAGGTCGGCCCACGTACCGGCGGCGGCTGGCGGGTACGGGCCCGCTTCCCGCTGCCGGTCCCGTCGGGACGGCCGGCATGAGCGCGGTCACCCCGGACGACGCCGTGGCCGGGGCCGGTCGGCCGATCCGGGTGCTGCTCGCCGACGACCAGCATCTGGTGCGTACCGGCTTCCGGGTCATCCTCGAAGTGGAGGACGACATCGAGGTGGTGGGCGAGGCCGCGGACGGCGAACGGGCGGTCGGCATGGCCCGGGCACTGCGCCCGGACGTGGTGCTGATGGACGTGGAGATGCCCGGGGTCGACGGCCTGGAAGCCACCCGGCGGATCAGCGCGGACACGGACAGCCCGGGCGGGCCGGCGGTGCTGATCCTCACCACCTTCGACCGGGACGACTACCTGTTCGCCGCGCTGCGCGCCGGGGCCAGCGGCTTCCTGCTCAAGAACGGCACACCGGAGGCGCTGGTCGAGGCGATCCGGGTGCTGGCCCGCGGCGACGGTCTGCTCGCCCCCGAGCTCACCCGGCGGGTGATCGCCACCTTCGCCCGTCCGGGCGGTCCCGGCGTCGGTGCGAGCACGCCGGAGGTGGCACTGCGCGACCTCACGCCCCGGGAACGGGAGGTGCTGGTCCTTCTCGCCGGGGGTGCCAGCAACGCCGAGATCGCCGGCGCCCTGCACCTCGGCGAGGCGACCGTGAAGTCACACGTCAGCCGGGTGCTGGCCAAGCTGGGCCTGCGCGACCGGGTGCAGGCGGTGGTCTTCGCGTACGAACACGGGGTGGTCCGCCCCGGCGGGTGAGCGACCTCCGCCGCGAGATGGAGGCGCGATCTCCGTCGGCGTGGGGACGGCAGCCGATGATCGTCCACCTAGCGTTTACGCCGTGACCAGTGTGCTCCGCCTCGACGGTGTCGACCGCAGCTTCGGCGACCGTCAGGTACTCAAGAACGTTTCCTTCGACGTCGCCGCCGGCCGGATGACCGGCTTCGTCGGCGGCAACGGTGCCGGCAAGACCACCACCATGCGGATCATCCTCGGCGTCCTCGCCGCCGACGCGGGCCAGGTGACGTGGCGGGGGGCGCCACTGAGCCGGGAGGTCCGGGGGCGTTTCGGCTACATGCCCGAGGAGCGCGGCCTCTACCCGAAGATGAGCGTCCGCGAGCAGGTGGTCTACCTGGGCCGGTTGCACGGGCTGACCGCCGAGGGCGCCCGACGCGCCACCGAAACGCTGCTGGAGCGGGTCGGGCTCGGCGAGCGCGGCGACGACCTGCTGGAGACGCTGTCGCTGGGCAACCAGCAGCGGGCCCAGATCGCCGCCGCGCTGGTGCACGAGCCCGAGGTGCTGGTGCTCGACGAACCCTTCTCCGGCCTGGACCCGCTGGCCGTGGACACCGTCGTCGCCGTGCTGCGCGAGCGGGCCGCCGCCGGTGCCCCGGTGCTCTTCTCCAGCCACCAGCTGGACGTCGTCGAACGGCTCTGCGACGACCTGGTGATCATCGCGGACGGCGCGATCCGCGCCGCCGGCAGCCGGGAGGAGCTGCGCGCGACGTACACCACGCCCCGCTACGAGCTGGTGGTGGAGACCGACGCCGGCTGGCTGCGGGACCAGCCCGCAGTGAGCCTGGTCGACCTCGACGGCGCCCGCGCCGTGTTCGACCTCGCGCCCGGCGCGGACGAGCAGCCCGTGCTGCGTGCGGCGCTGGACCGTGGCCCGGTGCGCGCGTTCCGCCCGGTCAGCCCGTCCCTCGCCGAGATCTTCCGAGAGGTCAGCCAGTGAACGCTTTCGAGGCCACCCGCCTGGTCGCCGCCCGGGAGATCCGGGTCAAGCTGCGCGACCGTACCTTCCTGATCAGCACGCTGATCTTCTTCCTGATCGCCGCGGCGGCGACCTTCCTGCCGCCGCTGCTGGCCGGCGGGCCGCCCAACGTGGCGGCGACCGAGGCGGTGGCCGGTCCGCTGCGCGGGGCGGGCCTTCAGGTGCGTACGGTCCCCGACGACGCCGCCGCCGAGCAGGCGGTCCGCGACGGCGAGGTGGACGCCGCGGTCGTCGCCGGCCCGACCGTGCTCGCCATGACCGAGGCTCCTCGCGAGGTGATCTCCGCGCTGAGCAGTGCACCTCTGGTCCAGCTGCTGGATCCCGACGCGACGGATTCGACGCTGGCGTTCATCGTGGCGTTCGCCTTCGCCTTCGTCTTCTTCCTCACCTCGCAGACCTTCGGCGTGCAGATCGCGCAGAGCATCATCGAGGAGAAGCAGACCCGGATCGTGGAGATCCTCGTCGCCGCGGTGCCGGTCCGGGCGCTGCTGGCCGGCAAGATGATCGCCGGCACGCTCCTGGCGCTCGGTCAGATCGGGCTGGTAGCCCTGGTCGCGGTGGCCGGCGTGGCGTTCGGCGGCGACAACGGGCTGCTCTCCCTGCTCGCCCCGGCGATCGGCTGGTTCATCCCGTTCTTCCTGCTCGGCTTCGTGCTGATCGCGGCCATGTGGGCGGCGGCCGGCGCGCTGGTCAACCGGCTGGAGGACATCGGCGGCGTGTCGATGCCGGTGCAGCTCGCGGTGATGCTGCCCTTCTTCGCGGTGATCTTCCTCAACGACAACGTAGTTGGCATGCGGGTGCTGTCCTACCTGCCGTTCTCCTCGCCGACGGCGATGCCGATCCGGCTGTTCACCGGGGACGCCGCCGCCTGGGAGTTGTTCGCCTCGCTGGCGTTGCTGCTGGTGGCGGCAGTCGGGTTCCTGCTCGCCGGAGCCCGCGTCTACGAGGGGTCGTTGCTGCGCACCAACGGCCGTACCTCCCTCCGCACCGCCTGGCGCGAGCGCGGCTGAGCCTTGCCTGTCTTTGCTTGATCGTCTGCGCTTCAGTGCCTCGACACGCCGCTGTCCTGGTCACTGAAGTGCAGACGATCACAGGTGCGGCGGGACCGCTGCCCAGCCGGCAGGCAGGCGCGGGGTCGACCAGACCGGGTCGGGCTGCCAGGCCGCCCAGGACTCGTCCCACCAGCGCTCACCCGCGTCCAGCAGCGCAGCGATCCGGTCGCCCTCGGCGCGGATCGCCTCCCCCATCCCCGGGTAGCGCCCCTCCACCAGCCGCTGGGCGAAGATCTCCACATCCTTGAAGACGTACCGGTCGGCGTCCGCCGCCCACCACAGGTCCAGCTCATGATCGAGGGTGTCCACCCCGATGGGCGTACGCCGGAACGGGTCCTGGAGATTGAAGTACCAGCCGGCGAAGGCGCGCTGCGGGCCGGACCAGAACACGTCGACCGAGTGCGCCTCCCCGGGGCGCTGAAGCATCAGCTTGCCGTGCCCGCTCCAGGCGGTGTGCCCCGCCGTCTGCCACGGGTGTCGCCCACACGGGAAGCTGCCGGTGTCGGGAAAGCCGAACTCGGCGCCCGGCGGCAGGTAGAGCGCGAGCAGATCGGGCGAATCCTCGACGCAGATCGTCGGGCAGCCGAACCACACCTCGCCGCGCAGGATCTCCCGCCGGACCACCACGTCACCTGGCGCGAAGCGACCTTGGGCCGGTTTCGGGGTCACTCCCCCGCCAACGCGGGCCGGTGCTCCCTGATCCACGCCTCCACATCCGACTTCCGCCACACCTTGCCCATGGCCAGTACGGCCAGGGGTTCGGGAAAGTTCCGCTGGTTGGCGATGACGGAGGCACGCTGCCGGGAGACGTTGCCCAACATCTCCCTGATCTCCGACACACCCACCAGTTCCATAGGTTGACAATGGCAGCGCCGACCCCACTCGACTGCGACAACGGCACAGTCTATTGACATGGACAACGGACTACGACGACACTTGGCGGTGACCTGGCAACCGTCGAATACTGGGCGGTCACCTACCCGTACGGCAGGCCGCTGACGACGTCCGGCTGCACCGTGCTCCGCTTCGACGCCGACGGCCTGGTCACCGAGTCCCGCGACTACTCCCATGCCGAGGAGGGCCACCTCCCCCCACCCTCCACTCTTTTCCCCTGACCGCATACCCGGACCCCACTCCCCCTCTGCTCCCGCGAGCATGCGCTTCTGGTCGCCGTAACGCCTCTTTTGCACCACTTACCTCGACCGAAACTGCAAGTCACCCGGTCTCTTTGGGACGCCTCGCAGGCGTGACGACCCGGCTGCGTCCCACTCCTAGCAGGCAATCTTGGGCACTTCCTACCCCTATGGGGGCCTTCCGGGTCCAAGATCTGCTGAAGCGGGGTGACCTTCGGGATATATCGGGCGAGGCGGGTTCGTTCTACCAGTCAGATCGGCGGTCTCTGTCCAACAAGAAACGCCTCCCGAACGAGAAGATGCCCGGGAGGCGTTTCACGTTACCGATCGTCAGCCGACCGCCTCCATGATCTCGTCGCTGACGTCGAAGTTGGCGTAGACGTTCTGCACGTCGTCGCAATCCTCCAGGACGTCGATCAGCTTGAAGACCTTGCGGGCGCCCTCCTCGTCCAGCGGCACATTGACGCTGGGGATCAGCGAGGACTCGGCCGACTCGTACTCGATGCCGGCGTCCTGCAGCGCGGTCCGCACGGCGATCAGGTCACCCGGCTCGGAGACCACCTCGAACGCCTCGTCCAGGTCGTTGACCTCCTCGGCGCCCGCGTCCAGGACCGCCAGCATCACGTCGTCCTCGGTGGTGCCCGCCTTCGGCACGATCACCACACCCTTGCGAGCGAACAGGTACGACACCGAGCCGGCGTCGGCGAACGAGCCGCCGTTGCGGGTCAGCGCGGTGCGCACCTCGGTGGCGGCGCGGTTGCGGTTGTCAGTCAGGCACTCGATCAGCAACGCGACGCCGTTCGGGCCGTACCCCTCATACATGATCGTCTGGTAGTCGGCGCCGCCGGCCTCCAGGCCGGAGCCGCGTTTGACCGCGCGGTCGATGTTGTCGTTGGGGACCGAGTTCTTCTTGGCCTTCTGGATGGCGTCGTAGAGCGTCGGGTTGCCGGCCGGGTCACCGCCGCCGGTCCGCGCCGCGACCTCCACGTTCTTGATCAGCTTGGCGAACATCTTGCCGCGCTTGGCGTCGATGACCGCCTTCTTGTGCTTGGTCGTCGCCCACTTTGAGTGGCCGGCCATCTGTTACCTCCGTTGCTACCCGCCGTCTGCATCGACCGCACCTCGCCCGCCCCGCTTCGCACCGGCGCACACGGTGGTGCCGGTCAGCTCTGGTGGAAGCCGTGGCGGCCAGATGGCCCTGCCGAATCTCGACAATCCTATCGAGGTGCGGCGGGTGACCATCACCCGCCGCACACCACCCGCCACAGCAATCACTACAGAACGGCCTGTAACGGACGAAGGCTATTCCCCCATGCCGTACGACCCCAGCACGGTGAACTCCGAGACGTCCCGCTGCTCGCAGCTCTCCTCCAAGGCGGCCCGGTAGCTCCGGAACGACTCCAGTGTCGCCAGCGGCCCCGGTAGTTCCGGCCCCATCGCCACGTCGACGAAGCTGTGCTCGTCGTCGAGCCGCAGCGTCAGGTAACGGAACCCGGGCGGTCCGAGCCGGGCCAGTTCATCGTGCACCGCACCGAGCAGGGAGAGGTGCTCGTCGAGCCGGTCCGGGCGGACCCGATACCTGATCAGGATCGTCTCCATGCTCACGCCACCGCAACCACGTCGCGGACGGCGTCGAGGAGGTCGGTGAGCAGCGCGATCACCGCTGCGGCCCGGTCCTCCCCGGGCGCGATCCGCGCCACGGCCATCGGGTCGGACAGGTCCTCGCCCGGCCACTCGAAGTCGACGAAAAGCCCCAGCTCAACGTGATCGTTCACGACCCTCGCCCCCACCTCGGTGAGGATGTCCCGCAGGTGTCCGGCCGCCCGGTCGCCGCCGCGTACGCCATAGCTGAGCACTCCGGCGGGCTTGCCGCGCCACTCGGCGTCCAGGTAGTCGATGCCGTTTTTGAGGACCGCGGGAATCGAGTGGTTGTATTCCGGCGTGACGAAGACGAAGGCGTCGCACGCCGCCACCACCGCCGACCAGCGGCGGGTGTGCTCGTGCCGGTAGTCGCCGAACCGCGCCGGGACCGGTTCGTCGAGCAGCGGCAGGCGGTGCTCCGCGAGGTCGATCAGCTTGATCGTCACCTCACCGGCCCGTAGCGCCGGGTGCTGGGCCATCATCTCGGTCACCCAGCCCGCCACCGCCAGCCCCCGTCGGCCCGGACGGCTGCTGCCCACGATCACGCCGATGACGAAAGGTTGTTGCTCTCTCATGAGTCCACCTCACCGGCGGACCGGTGTTCCGGGAAGGCCGGCGGAAGGGTAGCCCTGGCGGGGCCACGCTTGCCTGCGGTCGGTCGCGGCAGACTGGGAGGCGTGATGGATGGAGAGTTGGGCGCGTTCCTGCGCAGCCGGCGAGAGGCCCTGCGGCCCGAGCAGGTGGGGCTGCCCGCCGGCCCCCGACGTCGTACGCCGGGGCTGCGCCGGGCGGAGGTCGCGACGCTGGCGCAGGTCAGCGTGGAGTACCTGACCCGGCTCGAACAGGGCCGCGACAATCGTCCCTCAGCGGAAATCCTCGCCGCGTTGGCCAACGCGCTGCGTCTCGATCACGCCGACCGGCGGCACCTGCAACAACTGGCGTCGGTCGACCACCACCGGCAGTTGTGTACGGGACGGCGTCCGGCGGTCTCGCGTACCGTCCGCCCCGAGATCCGCAGTCTTCTGGACGCGCTGCGGGACCGGCCCGCGTACCTGCTCAACCGGATCGGTGACGTGCTGGCCTGGAACGGTCCGTTCGACCGGCTGACCCGCCCGCTCGGGCTGCTCGACGGCGACGGCCCCAATCTGGTGTGGTTCGTCTTCGCCGACGGACGCGCCCGGGAGCACTTTCCCGACTGGGCGGAGCTGGCCGACCAGCAGGTCGCCGAGCTGCACCGGCTGCGCCAGGGCGACCCGGCCACGGATGCCTTCGCCGAACGGCTCGGCCGCACCGTGGGGACCGCGTTCACCTCGCGGTGGCAGCGCCGCCCGGTCGCGGCCCCGCCCAGCGTCGTGCGCCGGTTGCGGCATCCGGAGGTCGGCCTGCTGCGCCTGGCGTACGAGACCCTGGAACTCCCCGACGACCAGCAGCGACTGGTCGTCGGCCTACCCGCGGACGCCCCCACCACAGCGGCCCTGGCCCGCCTCCTGGCCCCCCACCTCCGCACCCTCCGCCCCCTCCGCCCCCCTCGCCAGCTGACCCCGTTGATCATGAAGTTGTTGTCCTGACACGCCGGATCGGGTGACAACAACTTCATGGTCAACGGAAGGGTGACCGTGAGGGCGGGTCAGGCGGTGGTGTGAACGAGGTGGGTGAAGTAGTGGTGCAGGCGTCGGTCGTGGGTGAGTTCCGGGTGGAAGGAGGTGGCCAGGAGGTTGTTCTGGCGTACGGCGACGATGCGGCCGGCGGCCGGGCCCTCGGTGATGGTGCCCAGCACCTCGACGTCGGGGCCGACCCGCTCCACCCAGGGGGCGCGGATGAAGACGGCGTGCAGTGGTCCACCGTCGATCCCGCTGATCTCCACCGGCGCCTCGAACGAGTCGACCTGCCGGCCGAACGCGTTGCGTCGGACGGTCATCGCGATGCCGTCGAAGCCGCGCTGGTCCGGCCGGCCGTCGAGGACCTCGGCGGCGAGCATGATCAAGCCGGCGCAGGAGCCGTAGACCGGCATGCCGGCGGCGATCCGCTTGTCGATCGGTTCGCGCAACTCGAAAATGTCGACCAGCTTGCTGATCGTGGTGGACTCCCCACCCGGGATGACCAGGCCGTCGACCGCGTCCAACTCCGCCGGGCGGCGCACCGGGCGGGCCTGGGCGCCCACCGCGGCCAGCGCGGCGAGATGTTCGCGGACGTCGCCCTGCAGGGCGAGCACACCGATCACGGGTGCCGTCATTCGCCCTCCTTCCCGGGCGCCACCGCTCACCGCGTCGCCCGCGCCGGGCTTCCCGAGTGTTAAGAAGGGGCCCTTCCTCTACCGCAGGCGTTAATAAGGGCCCCTTCCTTACACATCACCAGCCGCGGTCGGCGAGGCGGTGGGGGACGGGGATGTCGTCGACGTTGATGCCGACCATCGCCTCGCCGAGGCCGCGGGAGACCTTGGCCAGCACGTCCGGGTCGTCGTGGAAGGTGGTCGCCTTGACGATCGCGGCGGCCCGCTGCGCCGGGTTGCCGGACTTGAAGATGCCGGAGCCGACGAAGACGCCCTCCGCGCCGAGCTGCATCATCATCGCCGCGTCGGCCGGGGTGGCGATGCCACCGGCGGTGAACAGCACCACCGGCAGTTTGCCGGTCTCGGCAACCTCCTTGACCAGCTCGTACGGCGCCTGAAGCTCCTTGGCCGCGACGAACAGCTCGTCGGCCGGCAGCGACGCCAGCCGGCGGATCTCCTGGCGGATCTTCCGCATGTGGCCGGTGGCGTTGGAGACGTCACCGGTGCCGGCCTCGCCCTTGGAGCGGATCATGGCCGCGCCCTCGGTGATCCGGCGCAGCGCCTCGCCCAGGTTGGTCGCCCCGCAGACGAACGGGACGGTGAAGGCCCACTTGTCGATGTGGTTGGCGTAGTCGGCCGGGGTGAGCACCTCGGACTCGTCCACGTAGTCGACGCCGAGGGCCTGGAGGATCTGCGCCTCGACGAAGTGACCGATGCGGGCCTTGGCCATCACCGGAATGGAGACCGCGTTGATGATGCCGTCGATCATGTCGGGGTCACTCATCCGGGACACCCCGCCCTGGGCGCGGATGTCGGCCGGCACCCGCTCCAGCGCCATCACCGCGACCGCGCCGGCATCCTCAGCGATCTTGGCCTGCTCGGCGGTGACCACATCCATGATCACACCGCCCTTGAGCATCTCGGCCATGCCCCGCTTCACGCGGGCGGTGCCGACGACCGGGGTGACGCCGGCGTTCGGGGAAGTCGTCTCGGACACGGGACATTCTCCTCGGGCTGTTCGGGACGGGCAGCGACATGCTACGTCCGGCCGGCCGCCGTGCCGACAGCCAATCGGACCCGCGGTGGCCTGCCCTGTGGCCGCCGTCACCGAGGGCGACGAGCGCCGAGGATCACCTGGTGGTGGCGTCCACGGTCGGCACGGAGAGAGTGGGGTCGTCGATGTCGAAGTAGCGCGGCCAGGTGTGCCGCCGCCCCATCCGCAGCAGGCGCACCAGCGGTCGGCCACGGGCCGTGCGCGCGTCCCGGACCAGGTCGGTGTGCACCTGTCGGGCCAGGGCCAGGCGCCGGCTGGCGGCGATCACCGCCTCGCAGTCGGGGTCGGTGGGGTCCAGCTCGACCGTGCGCAGCTGGCGGGTCAGGTCGTTCTCGGCGGCTTCCCGCTCCTCCGGCCGCGCGTCGAGCGCGATGCGCGCCGCCGCATACAGCTCGACGCCGTAGCGGCGTTCGGCCAGCACCGCCGCCGCGGCGGCCCGGCGCAGCAGGTGGGCGTCCAGGGCGCGGGCGGCGAGCTGCGCGCGGGCCTGGAGCCGTTCGACCCGGCCGGCCGTCCAGATCAGGTACGCCGCGACCAGGGCGACAAGCACCGTCGCGCCCACCACCCACCACATGCTCGGCATCGTAGTGCTGCTCACGTTCCTCCCGGTCAGTCCGGCCCCACCCACTCCTGGTCGATCACCCGCCCATCGGTCGCCTCGATCGCCGCTGCGTATACCTCCAGAACCCGGCGGGCAACCACGGGCCAGTCGAAATTTGCCACCACCTGGTTACCGCAGGCGGTCAACTCCGCCCGCTGGTCCGGATCGTCCAGTAGTTCGGCGATTGTCTGCCGGAGCGCCACCGCGTCACCGGTGGGAAACAACCGGCCGGCCCGGCCGCCGTCGAGCACCCGGCGGAAGGCGTCGAGATCGCTGGCGACCACGGTGGTGCCGGCGGCCAGCGCCTCGGTGAGAATCATGCCGAACGACTCGCCACCGGTGTTCGGCGCGACATACAGGTGCACGCTGCGCAGCATGCGCGCCTTCTCCTGTTCGGGTACCAACCCGAGAAAGGTGACGCGGTCGCGCAGGTCGGCCGGAAACCGGTCGAACAGGTCATCGGGGTCACCGGGGCCGGCCACGAGCAGACGCAGCCCGGGGCGCTGCCGGGCAAGCTCGACGAAGGCGTCGCGCAGGATCGGGAACCCCTTGCGGGGCTCGGTGAACCGGCCCAGGAAACCGAGGGTTCCGCCGCTGCCCGTACCCACCTCGCCCGGCCAGCCGGGCAGCGGCTCGACGCCGGCGAACTTGGCCACCGCGACCCCGTTGGGGATCTCCACCGCGCCGCCGTCCAGATGCTCGACCTGCACCTTGCGGGCCAGCGCGCTCACCGCGATCCGCGCGGTGATCCGCTCCAGCACGATCTGGAGTACGCCCTGTGCGGCGGCGAGCACCCGGGAGCGGGTCATCGCGGTGTGGAAGGTGGCCACCACCGGCCCCCGGGCGGAGAGCACGGCAAGCATGGACAGGCTCAGCGCCAGCGGCTCGTGCACGTGCAGCACGTCGAAGTCGCCCCGGGTGATCCACCGGCGTACCCGGGCGGTGGAGACGGGGCCGAACGCGATCCGGGCCACCGAGCCGTTGTACGGCAGCGGCACCGACCGGCCGGCCGGCACCACGTACGGCGGAAGCGGCGAGTCCTCGTCCGCGGGGGCGAGCACGCTCACCTCGTGTCCGAGCCCGATCAGCGCCTCGGCGAGGTCCATGACGTGGTTCTGCACCCCGCCGGGTACGTCGAAGGAGTACGGGCAGACGATGCCGATCCGCATTGCGCCCGTCCCCTCAGTCCAGCCACATCCGCTGCAACATGTGCCAGTCTTGCGGATGCCGGGCGATGCCCGCCGCGAGACCGTCGGCGATCCGCTGGGTCAGCGACCGGACCCGCGCGTCCAGCGCGCCCTCCTGCGGCCCCGGCACCGGCAGCGGGCCCTCGATCGAGGCGCAGGCCGCATCCGGTTCGTACCACATCGACGCCACGTACAGCGGCGCGCCGGTGCGCAGCGCGAGCAGGGCCGGGCCGGCCGGCATCCGGGTCCGGCCGCCGAAGAACTGCACCTCGACGCCACGGGCGGACAGGTCCCGGTCGGCGAGCAGCGGCACCACCGCCCCGGCGGTCAGCCGTTCGGTGAGCACCTCGAGCGGCGGCCGATCACCACCGGTGGCGGGCAGGATCTCCATGCCCAGGCTCTTCCGGAACGCCACGAACCGCTCGTAGACGCCCTCCGGCTTGAGCCGTTCCATGACCGTGGACAACGGCCACTCGTTGGCCACCACCCACGCACCGGCCATGTCCCAGTTGCCGGCGTGCGGCAACGCCACCACCGCGCCCCGGCCGGCCGCCACGTCGGCGGCGAGCAGTTCGGCGCCGTCCAGCCGGAACCCGGCGAGGATCTGGTCGCGGCTCAGCGCGGGCAGCCGGAACGCCTCCATCCAATACCGGGCGTACGACCGCAGGCCCCGGCGGACCAGTTCGTCGAGTTCGGCTTCGGGCAGTTCCGGGCCGACTACCCGACGCAGGTTGGCTCGCAGCCGGGTGGCGCCGGCCCCCCGTCGGCGGTGCGCCCGGTCCGCCACGGCGGTGAACGCCGCCGCGGCTACCGGGCGGGGCAGCGTGCGGATCACCCGCCAACCGGCGGCGAAGCCGAGTTCGGTGAGGTTCACGGGCAGGTACCGCTCACCTGGGGCCCCCCGGCACGTCGACCTGCCGGGCCTGCCGATGGACGTGCCGTATCCGCTGCCCCACCGTGAACAGCGACACCGCCGCGAGCAACCACAGCGCGATCGGCAGCGCCGGCCCGAGCCCGAGTCCGGCGAGCAGCCCGCCGACGCCGACGATCAGCAGCCGTTCGGTGCGTTCGGCGATACCGACGTTGCAGCTCATGCCGAGCCCTTCGGCACGGGCCTTGACGTAGGAGACGAGCCCGCCCGCGGCCAGGCAGATCAGCGCGGCGGCCATGCCCGCGCGATCGCCCTCGGTGGCCAGGTAGAACGCGACCGCGCCGAACACCGCGCTGTCGGCGACCCGATCCATGCTGGAGTCGAGGAAGGCGCCGAACCGGGTGGATCCGCCGCTCATCCGGGCCATCGTCCCGTCGAGCAGGTCGGTGAGCGCGAAGACCGTCACGATCAACGCTCCGGCGACCAGGTGGCCGCGGGCGCCGAAGCCGAGCGCACCGACGAGCACCCCGAGGGTGCCCGCGACGGTGACCGTGTTGGGGGACACGCCCGCGCGCAGCAGGCGGCGGGCGATCGGCTCCACGACACGGGTCATCCCCGCGCGAGCCGACACTTGGAAGATCTTCGCCATGGCGGTCCCACGATATCGGTCGGCACCTGCTCCGGCGACAGCGCCGGTCCGAGCGGGGAGGGTTGTGTCGGTCCGTCATCGGGTGTGAGATCGAGCCAGGCGGGTGACGCGAATCACCCGACCGCCAGTTGATCGCCCGGTTCGAAGCGAAGCACCGGAGGATGTCGCCGCAGCACCTGCCCGGGCCACGTCCCGTCGCGCGCGGCGGTCGCCACCCACCCACCACCGGCTGAGGAGGTGCGCCGATGGCGCAGAAGAATCAGGACAGGGGGGTCACCGGTGTACCGGCGGTGACCGATCCCGCGAGGATCCGCAATGTCGTGCTCGTCGGGCACTCGGGGGCAGGTAAGACCACCATGGTCGAGGCGCTGCTGGCGGCGACCGGCACGATCGCCCGGGCCGGCTCGGTGACCGAGGGCACCACGGTCTGCGACCATGACCCGGCGGCCGTACGCCAGCAGCGCTCGGTGTCGCTGGCCTGCGCTCCGCTGCAGCACGACGGCTTCAAGGTCAACCTGCTGGACACTCCCGGTTACGCCGATTTCGTCGGGGAGCTACGCGCCGGCCTGCGCGCCGCGGACGCCGCGTTGTTCGTGGTTTCCGCCGTTGACGGGATGGACGCCGCCACCGCCGCGCTATGGGAGGAGTGTGCCGCGGTCGACATGCCCCGGGCGGTCGCGGTCTCCCGGCTGGATCATCCGCGCGCCGACTTCGACGAGGCGGTGGCGCTGTGCCAGCGGGTCTTCGGCGACAACGTGCTCCCGCTCTACCTGCCCATGCTCGGCGACGACGGGGTGTCCACCGTCGGCCTGCTCGGGCTGATCACCCGGCGGGTGTTCGACTACACCGACGGCCTGCCGCCGCAGGTCCGCGAACCCGACCCGGAGCATCTGCCGGCCATCGTCGAGTCCCGCAACGAGCTGATCGAGGGGATCATCGCCGAGAGCGAGGACGAGACGCTGATGGACCGGTACCTCGGTGGCGAGGAGCTCGACGCCGACCTTCTCATCGAGGACCTGGAGAAGGCCGTCGCCCGAGGGCACTTCCACCCGGTGGTGCCGGTCTGCGCGGCGACCGGGGTCGGGCTGGACGCGCTGCTGGAGGTGCTCACCGCCGGTTTCCCGGCACCGCCGGAGCACGCGCTGCCCGCAGTCACCGGGGTGGAAGGTACGCCCCGCCCACCGCTGACCTGCGACCCGGCCGGGCCGCTGGTCGCCGAGGTGGTGAAAACCACCATCGACCGGCACGTCGGGCGGGTCTGCGTGGTCCGCGTCTTCTCCGGCACGCTGCGCCCCGACCAGACGGTGCACATCTCCGGGCACGGACTGGCCGAGCGCGGCCATCCCGACCACGACGCCGACGAGCGGATCGCCCACCTGTACAGCCCGCTGGGCGCCACCCTGCGGGAGGTCGGCGTCGCGGTGGCCGGCGACATCTGCGCGATCACCAAGTCCGGCAGCGCGGAGACCGGCGACACCATCTCCGCCAAGGACGACCCGCTGCTGATCGCCCCGTGGGAGATGCCGGAGCCGCTGCTGCCGGTGGCGATCGTGGCGAAGTCCCGCGCGGACGAGGACGCCCTGGCCCGCAACCTGGCCCGGTTGGTGGCCGGCGACCCGACGATGCGGTTGGAGCGCAACCCGGAAACCCACCAGCTGGTGCTCTGGTGCATGGGTGAGGCCCACGCCGACGTGGTCCTGGACCGGCTGCGCGCCGGCGGCGTGGAGCTGGACACCGAGCCGGTGAAGGTGGCGCTGCGGGAGACCCTGACCGTGCCGACGCGGGGCCACGGCCGGCACGTCAAGCAGTCCGGCGGGCACGGCCAGTACGCCGTCTGCGACATCGAGGTGGAGCCGCTGCCGCGCGGCGCCGGCTTCGAGTTCGTCGACCGGGTCGTCGGCGGCGCGGTCCCGCACAACTACATCCCGTCGGTGGAGAAGGGGGTACGCGCCCAGATGGAGCGCGGCCTGGTCGCCGGCCATCCGGTGGTGGACCTGCGGGTGACCCTGGTCGACGGCAAGGCGCACAGCGTGGACTCCTCCGACGCGGCGTTCCAGACCGCCGGGGCGCTGGCCCTGCGCGACGCCGCCGAGCGGGGGCAGCCGACGCTGCTGGAGCCGATCGACGAGGTGACCGTGCGGGTGCCCGACGGCAACGTGGGCGCGGTGATGGGCGACCTGTCCGGCCGGCGTGGCCGGGTGCTCGGCACCGAGCCCGATCCGCGCTCCGAGGGCCGCACACTGGTCCGCGCCGAGGTGCCCGCCCTGGAACTGCTGCGCTACGCCGTCGAGCTCCGCGCGATGACCGCCGGCGCGGGCACCTTCCGCCGTCACTTCGTCCGCCACGAGCCGCTCCCCGGTCACCTGGCCGACCAGATCGTCAAGTCCGGCAGCTGAGCGCCGCGAGAGTCGGGGGCGAGACTGCCCGACACCGCTCAGGGGCGGGCGGTGGGAAGCATGGGACTGGGCCAGTACGGTCGATCGACCTCGCGCAGGGCGGCGGCGCGCAGGGCGGCGAGCTGCCGCTCCACCTCGGCGAAGTGGTCGGGGCGCAGCGGCCCGAGGGCCAGCGCGGCGGCGTTCTCCTCCACCTGGTCGACGCTGCGGCAGCCGGGAATCGGGATCGCGCGCCCGCTGCGGGCCCAGATCCAGCCCAGGGCGCCCTGGGCCAGAGTACGCCCGTCGGCGGTCAGTGCCGCCCGGACGGCCTGCACCCGGCGCAGCCACTCCGGGGCGGGCCGGCCACCGCGGAACCACTCCAGCCAGCCGGAGGTGATGCCCCGCACGTCGTCGTAGGGCAGGGTCGAGGCGGGGTGGTACTTGCCGGTGAGCAGCCCCATGCCGAGCGGGCCGCAGCTGATGCTGGCCAGGTCGTACTTCTCGCACAGGTTGAGCAGATCCGGGGCGTCGCGCAGCACCGACAGGCTGTGCTGCACGGCGGTGGCGCGCGGGGCGTCCTGGCCGAAGGCGGCGGCCCGGTCGGCCCGGTCGGTGCTCCAGCCGTACGCCCGGATCAGGCCGTCGGCCACCAGTTCCTCGAGGGTGCCGACGAGCGCCTGCGCCCGGGAGACCGGCAGGTCGGCCAGGTGCAGCTGGTAGAGGTCGATCCGGTCGGTGCCGAGACGACGCAGCGAGTCCCGCACGGCCCGGCGCAGGTACGCCGGTGAGGCGTCCGCCCCGGTGGCCTGCCGGGTCCGCTCGTCGAACGTGTAGCCCCACTTGGTGGCGATGACCGCCTCGTCACGCCGGCCCGCCAGCGCCCGCCCGAGGACGCGTTCGCCGTGCCCGGCCCCGTACGTGTCGGCGGTGTCGAAGAGGGTGACGCCGAGGTCGAGCGCCCGGCGGATCGTACGGGCGGACTCCTCGTCGTCGACGGCGCCCCAGCCCAGCGGGGTCTGTCTCTCCGCCCACGGGCCGGCGATCGCCCAGCACCCCATGCCCAGGGCACTCACCTCGATGCCGCTGCGGCCCAGGGTCCGCGTCGACTGCGCCATCGGCGCATCGTGCCATGTCGCCGGCCGGGTGTGGCAGAGATCCATCACGATCATCCGTACGGGTCGCCCGGCCCGCCGGATCACCGGCGAACCTGCCCGTTTTCGCAGCGGTACCGGCCAGGCCGTGCCGTCGCAGCTCAGGGCCGTTGGTGCACGCCCGGAGGATCCGCGCTCCCCCCATGACCCCTGAATGCAGTATTCACACAGCCCAACGGCAGCCCAGGGTAGGGGCGCGGGAGACTTTGCTCTGCTTCAACGGACGCAACGGTTTTGACGGCAGACCCTTGCGCCGGTTGAAGCAGAGCAAAGGGACGCAAGGGGGTCGGTGCCCGCCGGCACGGCACGCCGATTCGCCCGCACGGCAACGGCAGACCCGCCGGCCGGGCAGCTCAGTCGGGCCAGGCGCGGACGAGCAGATCGCGGGTGTCGACGAGCAGTTGCGGGAGGACCTTGGTGCGTCCGATCACGGGCATGAAGTTGGCGTCGCCGCCCCACCGGGGCACCACGTGCTGGTGCAGGTGGGCGGCGATGCCGGCGCCGGCCACCCCGCCCTGGTTCATCCCCAGGTTGAAGCCGTGCGCGTTGCTGACCTTGCGGATCACCCGCATGGCGGTCTGGGTGAACGACGCCAGCTCGGCGGTCTCGGGCCCGTCCAGGTCGGTGTAGTCGGCCACGTGCCGGTAGGGGCAGACCAGCAGGTGACCCGGGTTGTACGGGTACAGGTTGAGCACCACGAAGACGTGCCCGCCCCGCGCGACCACCAGGCTCTCCTCCGGCGATCGGTGCGGGGCCAGGCAGAACGGGCACCCGGACGGTTTGTCGTAGCCGCCCTCGGGCCGGTCCTCACCGGAGATGTACGTCATCCGGTGGGGCGTCCAGAGCCGGTCCAGCCCGTCGGTCATGTCCCTGTCGGTGTGCCCCTGCGCCCCAGTCACACCGGCGATCCTACGACCCGCGCCCTTCCTCACATCTCGGCGGATGGGCCGACGTTGGTGCGGGAGCGGATCACGTCGAGGACGTGGGTGACGGCCTCGGCGAGCGGTACGCCGTTGCGCTGGGAACCGTCGCGGTAACGGAACGAGACGGTGCCGGCGGCCACGTCGTCGTCCCCGGCGATCACCATGAACGGGATCTTCTGCTGCTGCGCGGTGCGGATCTTCTTCTGCATCCGGTCGTCACCGGCGTCGACCTGGGCGCGGATGCCCTCGGCGCGCAGCGCCGCGACGAAACCATGCAGGTAGTCGGCGTGGTCCTCGCGGATCGGGATGCCGACCACCTGCACCGGGGCCAGCCAGGCCGGGAAGGCGCCCGCGTAGTGCTCGGTGAGCACGCCGAAGAAGCGTTCGATCGAGCCGAAGAGCGCCCGGTGGATCATCACCGGCCGCTGCCGGGTGCCGTCGGCCGCCTGGTACTCCAGGCCGAAGCGCTCCGGCAGGTTGAAGTCGACCTGGATGGTCGACATCTGCCAGGTCCGGCCGATGGCGTCCTTGACCTGCACGGAGATCTTCGGACCGTAGAAAGCCGCGCCACCCGGGTCGGGCACCAGGTGCAGGCCGGACTCCTCGGCCGCCGAGCGCAGCGCCTCGGTGGCCCGCTCCCAGTTCTCGTCGGTGCCGACCGACTTGTCCGGGTTACGGGTGGACAACTCCAGGTAGAAGTCGTCCAGACCGTAGTCGCCCAACAGTTCGAGCACGAAGGCGAGCAGCGCCTTCAGCTCGCCGGCCATCTGCTCCTCGGTGCAGAAGATGTGCGCGTCGTCCTGAGTCATGCCGCGCACCCGGGTCAGGCCGTGCACCACACCGGACTTCTCGTACCGGTAGACCGTGCCGAACTCGAACATCCGCAGCGGCAGCTCCCGGTAGGAACGACCACGCGAGCGGAAGATCAAGTTGTGCATCGGGCAGTTCATCGGCTTGAGGTAGTAGTTCGCGCCCTCCATCTCCATGGGCGGGAACATCCCGTCGGCGTACCAGTCCAGGTGCCCGGAAACCTCGAACAGGTGGCTCTTGGTGATGTGCGGGGTGTTGACGAATTCGTACCCGGCCTGCTCGTGCTTGAGCCGCGAGTAGTTCTCCAGCTCGCGGCGGATGATGCCGCCCTTGGGGTGGAAGACCGCGAGACCGGAGCCGAGCTCGTCGGGGAAGCTGAACAGGTCCAGGTCCGCGCCGAGCTTGCGGTGGTCGCGCCGGGCGGCCTCCTCCAGCAGCTTCAGGTACGCCTTGAGCGCGTCGCGGGTCGGCCAGGCGGTGCCGTACACCCGTTGCAGCTGCGGGTTCTTCTCACTGCCCCGCCAGTACGCCGCGGCCGAGCGCATCAGCTTGAACGCGCCGATCAGCCGGGTGTTCGGCAGGTGCGGGCCACGACACAGGTCCGACCAGCAGACCTTGTCCTCGTCGGCGGCCAGGTTGTCGTAGATGGTCAGCTCGCCCCCGCCGACCTCCATCACCTGCGAGGAGTCCAGCCCTTCGCCCTTGACGTCGATCAGCTCCAGCTTGAACGGCTCGGCAGCCAGCTCGGCCTTGGCCTCGTCCAGGCTCTCGAAACGGCGGCGGCGGAACCGCTGCCCCGACTTGACGATCTCCTGCATCCGCTTCTCGAGCTTGGTCAGGTCGTCGGGCTGGAACGGCCTGTCCACCGCGAAGTCGTAGTAGAAGCCGTTCTCGATCGGCGGGCCGATGCCGAGCTTCGCCTCGGGAAAGACGTCCTGCACGGCCTGGGCGAGCACGTGCGCCGCCGAGTGACGCAGCACGTTGAGCCCGTCCGGAGAATCCAGCGCGACCGGCTCGACGACGGTCTCCTCGGCGGGTTTCCAGTCCAGGTCGCGCAGCACGCCCTGCGGGTCGCGGACCACCACGATCGCCTTGGGGCCGGCGTTGGGCAGCCCGGCCGCGGCCACCGCGTCGGCCGCCGTCGTCCCGGCGGCAACGACGACGGGGTCGGCCACGGCGGGGGTACGGGGTGCGGACACGGGTGACTCCTCTGGCAGATGTGACGGTAGGTGCCGACGTCGGCTTACCGCGATGCTATCGGTCGCCCGTCGGGCGCTGCCGCCCGATATCGGCGGCACCGGATCACCGCCGGCGTTGAACCTTTCCGGCCCGGCATCCGAACTACCGGGTGTGGCCGGAGCCCGTTCCGGCCCTGCCGACGCAGGATGGGGAACCCAGGATGGCGATGACGTGCGGCGGGAGTCGTCGACGCCGGGGCGGGCTGGTGGCCGCCCTGGCCACGGCCGGGGTGTTGCTCTGGCCCGCTACGGCGTGGGCGGACGGCGTGACCTTCACGCCGACCGAGGCCCAGCAGGGCAACTCGGTCAAGCTCGAGTTCGTGGTGCCCGACGAACGACCGGGGGTCCGTACCGAACGGATCGACATCCGGATGCCGACGGACACACCCATCGCCGAGGTGTGGCCGCTGTCGGTTGAGGGGTGGGCACCGGCGATCACCACCCGCAAGCTGGACACGCCGGTGACCGGCATGCACGGACCTGCCACCGATGTCGTGACCGCGGCACTGACCTGGACCCGCGCCGGGGATCAGGAGGACGACGGCCCCGCCCGGCTGGTCTTCTCGATGGCCCCGCTGCCGCAGACCGACCGGCTGGCCTTCGAACTGACTCAGACGTACGCGGACGGCCTTCAGGTGCACTGGGGAGAGCGCCCCGGTCAGCGTCCGCTGCCCGCGCTGACGCTGACGCCGGGCGACCCGGCCTACCCCGGCGCCGGCCACGCTGGGCACGGCGCGGCCCCCGGTGGCGGCGGTGGGCCGGCCGACACCCCGCCGGCCACGGCCGCCACCGACAGCGGCCCGAACGCCAACAGCCTGCTCGCCGCCGGCCTGGTCGCGGGTCTCGGCGGCGGCGCGGTGGTGGGCTGGCTGATCAGCCGGCGACGCCGGGCCACCGCCGAGGAGATCGACCGCTCGGTGCTCGACGCGCCGTCGACGGGGTCAGCCGGCCCAGTCGGGTAGCGGCTCCCGGGCGGCCAGCCAGTCGGTGGGCACCCCGCCGGGTGTGCCCACCCCGACGTACGCGGCGACCACCCCGCCGGCGATCGCGGCCGTGGTGTCCACGTCTCCGCCCGCCTCGACGCAGGCGCGCACGGCCGCCGGATAGTCCTCCAGGTGGGTGGCGGCCACCCAGCAGGTGAAGGCGACGGTGTCCTGGGCGGTGACCCGGGAGCCGTTGCCCACCGCGGCCACGATTTCGTCCAGCGGGCGACCGAGCAGGCCGGCGACCCGGCGTACGCCCCGGTGCACCTCGCTGGCCGGGTCCAGCGCGGCCGCCACGCCGGCGAGCAGGCGGCCCGGTTCGGGCCGGTTGCCGTCCAGACGGGCGCGGGCCGCCAGCGCGGCGGCCACCGCCACCGCCACCGCCCCGGCAATCCCTTCCGGGTGGGCGTGGGTCACCTCGGCCGACGCCCGGGCCTGGGCGGCGGCCCGGCTGGTCGAGTCGGCGAAGTACGCACCCAACGGCGCCACCCGCATCGCCGCGCCGTTGCCGCAGGAGCCCTGCCCGTCGAAGGCGGACGCGGCGGCGACCGGCCACGGCGTGCCGGTGCGGATCAGCCGCAGGATCTGCACCGCTCCGGGGCCGTACCCGCGGTACGGCTCGCAGCGCTCGGCGAAGGCCAACGCGAGGGCGTCCCGGTCGATCCGGCCGGCCTGGGCGAGCGCCGCCAGCACCGAGCAGGCCATCTCGGTGTCGTCGGTCCACTGCCACGGCGCGGGTGGCAGCCGGCCGGCGACCAGGTCGGGCGGGCGGCTGCCCGGCACGAAGAACTGGGATCCGAGGGCGTCGCCGACCGACAGACCGGCGAGCGCGTCGCGGGCCAGGGCCAGCCGGGTGTCCGGATAGAGAGTGAAAGCCATGTCACTGCCATCTTGTGCAGATCCTCGGGTGGGCCGCAATGACGCCGCCCGCCGCTGCGAGTACCGTGCGTGGGTGGCCACCGTCCTGCTGGTCGAAGACGACCACGTCGTACGCGGCGCGATGCTTCGGTCGCTCACCGACCGGGGTCACGCCGTGCACGCGGTCGGCACAGCGCTGGACGCGTTGCGCCGGGTCGCCGCGGAAACCCCCGACCTCGTCGTGCTCGACCTCGGCCTGCCGGACCTGGACGGGTCCGACGCTCTGCGGATGCTGCGCGGGATCACCGACGTGCCGATCATCATCGCCACCGCCCGCGACGACGAGCAGTCCGTGGTCCGGCTGCTGCGGGCCGGTGCCGACGACTACATGGTCAAGCCGTTCACCGGTGCGCACCTGGATGCCCGGATCACCACCGTGCTGCGTCGGGTCGGCCGGGCCAGCCGGGCGGCCCAGCCGGCCGTGCACAGCGTCGGCGGGCTGCGGGTGGACGTCGGCGAACGCAGCGCTCACCTCGACGGGGCCGCGCTGGCGCTGACCCGCAAGGAATTCGACCTGTTGGCGTATCTCGCCGCCCGTCCTGGCCGGGTAGTGTCCCGGCGGGAACTCTTGGAGGAGGTATGGCGGCAGCCATCGGTCGGCGAGGACCAGACCATCGACGTTCACCTGTACTGGCTGCGCCGCAAAATGGGCGAGTCCGCGGCGAAGCCGCGCTACCTGCGCACCGTGCGGGGAGTGGGTTTCCGGCTGGTGGCGCCGGACTGAGGCGGACGCTGGCCCTGCTGACGGCCGGCGTGGGCGCGCTGCTGGCGCTGGCCTTCCTGGTCCCGCTCGGGCTGACCCTGGACGGTCAGGCCCGCGAGGAGGCGATCGCGGACGCGGCCCGCCGCAGTGCCCTGGTCACCGGCGCGCTCGCGGTGAGCACCGAGCCGGCGGTGGTGGCCCGCGCCATCGAGGCCAGCGGCGACGACCCGGTCACCCGGCCGGTCGTGCACGGCCTGACGGTGGACGCCGCCGCCGGCCGGGCCGACGCCGGGCAGTTGGAGCAGGCCCGCACGCAGGGCCGGTCGTTGATCGTCGACGTCGACGGTGGCGCGTTACGGCTGGACCCGGTGGTCCTCGGCGATCAGACCGCGGTGGTGGAGGTCTTCGTCCCGGACTCCGCGCTCGGCGGTGACCGCAACAGCTGGCTGCTGCTGGCCGGGGTGGCGCTCGCCCTGGTGGGCGCGGCGGTGCTGGTGGTGGACCGGGTCGCGGCCCGGACGGTGGACGCCATCCGGGGCCTGGTCGCGGCGGCACTCGCGGTGGGCGACGGCGACCTGGGCGCACGCGTCGAACCGAGCGGCCCGCGCGAACTGGCCGAGGCCGGTCACGCCTTCAACCGGATGGCGGAACGGTTGGTCGCGGCCCGCACCGAGGAGCGGGAACTGGTGGCGGACCTGTCGCACCGGCTGCGGACCCCGCTGACCGTGCTGCGGCTGGACGCCGAGGCGTTGGAGTCCGACGACACCAGCGTGGGCGCGTTCAGTCAGGCGGAGCTGGACTACCGGCGCGGCATCCGGCGGATCCGGCAGGCGATCGTCACCCTGGAGGGTGAGATCGACACCCTGATCAAAACCACCCGCAAAACGGTGGCCACCGAGGCGGGCCCGGCGATCTGCGACGTGAGCGAGGTGGTCCGGGACCGGATGGTCTTCTGGGCGGCCCTGGCCGGCGACCAGAACCGTCCGCACCGGGTCAGCGGTGCTCAGCTGCGCATCCCCGCGCCGGTGCCCCGGGCCGAGCTGGCCGCCGCGTTGGACGCGGTGATCGGCAACGTCTTCCGTTACACGCCGCAGGGCACCGCCTTCGAGGTGGCGGTCTCCCGCCGCGACGGGTACGTCGCCATCCGGATCGACGACGCCGGTCCCGGCATCGCCAACCCGGATCGTGCGCTGCGTCGCGGCGCCAGCGACCAGGGCTCCACCGGGTTGGGGCTGGACATCGCCAAGCGGGTGGCGTTGCAGGCCAACGGCTCGGTCAGCATCGACCGGGCCCGGCTGGGCGGAGCGAGTGTGGTGATGCTGCTCGCCGACCCGGAGGCGACGCCGCGCCAGGTCAGCCGGTTCGGCCTGGTGGGCCGGATGACCCGGGAGGCTCGGGAGTCGAAGAGCAGCGGGCGCCGGTGGCCCCGGCAGCGGCCGTCGGACGATTGACCAGCGGCGCGCCGGTTACCCGTGGTGCGCCCGCCGGCGCGGGCTGTGCCCCGGCACAAGTCTTCCTTAGATCCGAGTTAACGCCGCCCCACAGACGGCATTCGGCTGCCAGGATCGTCGGTGAACCCAGTAGTTCCACCGGCCTTCGCTCCAGCGCGTACCGGCCGGTGGAGCCGTGCGCGCGGCGGGAGACACGGTCCCCCCACACCACACCTCCCGCCGCGCCACTTCCGGTCCGTCCCGCGAAGGTCGCCCGACGTCTCAGCGGTGGGTGGCCAGGTGGGCGTCGATCTCGGCGGTGATCCGTCGCTTGGCGGCCTCGTCCAGGAACGAGGCGGTCACTGCGTTGCGGGCCAGTGCCGCCAACTGCGCCGGGTTGGCGTTGAGCAGGTTGGCGGCGATGGCGTACTCGTCGTTGAGGGTGGTGCCGAACATCGGCGGGTCGTCGGAGTTGATGGTCACCAGCACCCCGGCGTCGATCAAACGGGGCAGCGGGTGCTCCTCGATGCGGGCCACCGCACGGGTCCGCACGTTGGAGGTCGGGCAGACCTCCAGGGGGATCTGCCGCTCGGCGAGGTGGGCGAGCAGTTGCGGATCCTCGACGGCGGAGATGCCGTGGCCGATCCGCTCGGCGCCCAGCTCGCGCAGCGCGTCCCAGATGGTTTCCGGGCCGGTGGTCTCCCCGGCGTGCGGCACGGAATGCAGCCCGACCGCCCGGGCCCGGTCGAAGTACGGCTTGAACTGCGGCCTCGGCACGCCGATCTCGGGGCCGCCCAGGCCGAAGCTGATCAACCCGTCGGGGCGCTCGTCGAGGCAGATCCGCAGCGTCTCCTCGGCCGCCGACAGGCCTGCCTCGCCGGGGATGTCGAAACACCACCGCAGCTCGATACCGAAGTCCGCGGCGGCGCGCCGGCGGGCGTCCTCGATCGCCTCGCAGAACGCCGGTGCGGGGATGCCCCGCTTGACGTGCGAGTACGGCGTGACCGTCAGCTCGGCGTAGCGGACCTGCTGACGGGCCAGTTCCCGGGCCACTTCGTGGGTGAGGATCCAGACGTCCTCCGGGTCTCGGATGAGGTCCACGACGCTGAGATAGAGCTCGACGAAATGGGCGAAGTCGCGGAAGACGAAGTAGTCGGCCAGCAGCTGCGGGTCCGCGGGGACCGGAGTGTTTCCCTCGTGCCGAGCGGCCAGCTCGGCCACGATCCGGGGCGAGGCGGAGCCGACGTGGTGCACGTGCAGCTCCACCTTGGGCAGTCCGGCGATGAAGGTACGCAGTTCGGTCACGGGTTCTCCTGAGCGTGGGTGCGGCGGCGGCTCACCGGGGCGCGGCGCCGGCACGGGCGACGACGAAGATCCGGCGGAACGGAAAATACACCTGTCCGTTCCGCACCGGGTACGCCTCGGCGAGGCGTACTCCCAGGGCGGCCCGGAAGGCAGCCCAGCCGGCGGCGTCCAGCGCGGCCCGGACCGGCCGCAGCGCGGTGCCCTCCAACCAGGTCAGCACCGGATGATCCGCGTCGGGGCGGGCCGGCAGCAGGTGCACGTAGGTGCTCTCCCAGGCGTCGACCGCGCAGCCGGCGTCGGTCAGCGTCGTGGCGTACCCGACCGGGTCGGCGACCGGCTCCTCGCGTTGCAGCCAGTCCAGCTCTGCCCGCCACGCCGGACGCGCGGCCACCGCACGCAGCTCCCGGTGCGAGGGGGCGTCGAAGTTGCCGGGCACCTGCACCGCCAGCCAGGCGCCGGGGGGCAGCTCGCCGGCCCAGCGGGTGAGCAGCTCGCGGTGACCGGGCACCCACTGGAGCACGGCGTTGCTCACCACCACGTCGGTGTCCGGGTCGGGCCGCCAGTGACGTACGTCGGCGACGTCGAAGGTGACCGGCGCGTCCAGCTCGGCGGCGCGCGCGATCATCTCCGCCGAGGAGTCCAACCCCACGACCCGGCTACCGGGCCAGCGCTCGGCGAGGGTGGCGGTCAGGGTGCCGGGACCACAGCCGAGGTCGACCACCGCGCGCGGCCGTTCGGCACCCACCCGGGCGAGCAGGTCGTGGAAGGGCCGGGACCGCTCGTCGCCGTAACGCAGGTACGTCGTCGGATCCCACATTGTGCCTCCCGCAAACCAGCAAACCGTACGTTCGTCTTGTTTAGCGTACGGCCCGACCACGGGTGGGGCAAGGCTGATCACTAGGCTCACCGTATGAAGCAACGCACCTTCCCTCGACTGGATCGGCAGGTCGGCGTCGTCGGCCTCGGCGCCTGGCAGCTCGGTGCCGACTGGGGCACGGTCACCGAGAACGACGCGATGGCGGTGCTGAGCGCCGCCGTCGAGGCTGGCGTCACCTTTCTGGACACCGCCGACGTGTACGGCGACGGACGCAGCGAACAGCTGATCGGCCGGTTCCTCGCAGCGCACCCGGACGCCGGGCTGACGGTGGCGACCAAGATGGGCCGCCGCGTGCCGCAGACCCCGCAGGCGTACACCCTGGACAACTTCCGCCAGTGGACCGATCGGTCGCGGGCCAACCTCGGCGTGGACACCCTGGACCTGGTGCAGTTGCACTGCCCGCCGACGGTGGTCTTCGCCGACGACGCGGTCTTCGACGCGCTCGACACCCTGGTCGCCGAGAAGCGGATCGCCGCGTACGGCGTCAGTGTGGAGACCTGCGACGAGGCGCTCACCGCGATCGCCCGTCCCGGAGTGGCCAGCGTCCAGATCATCCTGAACGCGCTGCGCCACAAGCCGTTGGAGCGGGTACTGCCGGCCGCTGCCGCCGCCGGGGTGGGCATCATCGCCCGCGTGCCGCTGGCCAGCGGCCTGCTCTCCGGCCGCTACGACGAGCACACCACCTTCCCCGCCGACGACCACCGCTCGTTCAACCGGCAGGGTGAGGCGTTCGACGTCGGCGAGACCTTCTCCGGCGTCGACTTCTCCACCGGGCTGGCCGCCGTCCGTCGGCTCACCCCGCTGGCCGGCGACGACCGTACGACGGCGCAGTTCGCGCTGCGCTGGGTGCTCGACCAGGTGGGGGTGACCGTGGTCATCCCCGGTGCCCGGGACGCGGCCCAGGCCCGCGCCAACGCCGCCGTGGCCGACCAACCGCCACTGTCCTCGGCGGAGCTGGCCGAGGTGAGCGCCGTCTACGACGAGCTGATCCGCCCACAGGTGCACCACCGATGGTGAGCGGCGCAACCGCCGGCGGGACCCGGCCGAAGGGGGCCGCGATGAGTGGCTGGTTCCGGCTCGCCCTCGGCCTGCTGGCCGTGGTCGTCGGCGCGCTGTGGACGGTGCAGGGCCTCGGCCACATCGAGGGCAGCATGCTGACCGGCCAGCGGATCTGGGCGGTGGTCGGCCCGGTGCTGGTGCTGCTCGGCTTGGCGCTGCTCTGGCTGGGCGTGCGGGCCCGCAACCGGCGGTGAAGCCAGCGGGCGCGCACGCTGGTGGTGAACGCGGAAAGCCCCGCTTCCCGTGCGGGATGCGGGGCTTTGCTCGATCCGAGTGGTCGGATCACCCGTCGCCGGCGGTCGCCGGCTGACATCGCTCAGAGGGGGCGGACCTGCTCGGCCTGCGGACCCTTCTGGCCTTGGGCGATCTCGAACTCCACCCGCTGGTTCTCCTCCAGCGTCCGGTAGCCGCTGGACTGGATGGCCGAGAAGTGGACGAACACGTCAGCACCCCCGCCGTCGACGGTGATGAAGCCGAAGCCCTTGTCAGCGTTGAACCACTTCACGGTTCCCTGCGCCATGTGTATCTCCTTCTAAAACTGGCGGCCGAGCACGCCGTGCGGCCGGTTGGCCGTTTTCGAGCAGCGGCGCCTGAGGCGGCCCCCGGTGAAGGAGACTTCTCTCAACCCACGCCATCTCGCAACAGCGTGGAACAGCAAACCACGTACGCAAAAACTTCGCACAGCCTACCCGACGAAATTCTCCGACATGTGACCTGAAGGATGCGTCAGTTCGGCTGGGTGGCGGCGCACCGATACGACGAAAGGCCCCCACCAGCGAACCGGTGAGCGGCCCCTTGCCGCGTTTTCCCTGGTTGCTAATCCGGCCAGCGGCCGGTGAGCCGACGTACGCCGAGCGCTCCGCCCCGGTCCACGGCGGCTCGGACGACGGCGAAAATAGCCCCCTGCAACGCCGCCGCGGCGAGAATTTCGCCCCAGTGACGGTCCTCGTCGGTGGGGCTGGGGGCGTCGCCGTCGCCCGCGGTCACCTTCCACACCTGGCGGAAGATCGTGCCCGCAATCGCGCCGGCGGCGATGCCAGCCAGGATGCCGACCGGCCGGTAGGCGACCTTGCCGATCCCCTTGCTCACCCACGCCTCCCTCTGATGATCAGCAGAACCACCGCGGCGACCATCGCACCGGCCGCGAGAGCCACGAAGGGCGCCGGACCTCGCCGCGCCCCGATCCCGCCGGCCTGCGCCTGCTCATGGCGGAGCCCGGCCTGGGCGCGGACCCGTGCGAGCGTCTGCGCGGCCTGGTCCCGCATCCGCTCCCGGGCCTGGTCCGCCGAGGACTTCAGTCGCTTCTTGACATCGGCCTTGGCGGCCAGCGCCTCCATCGTCTCGCTCAACTCGACCCGGGTACGCCGGATCTCCTCCCGCAGCGCCTCGGTGTCGCCGCTGCTGTTGCGCGTCATGCCCGTCTCCCGTCCTTGACCGCGGCGCTGACCACGTCGACGTCGGCCCGCAGGCTGCGCACGGTCGCCTGCGGCACCGGCGGAATCGCCTGGCTGACCTGCCGCTTGCCGATCAGGGCGAGCACGCCGGCGACCAGGAACAGGGCCACCGCCACGATCAGGGCGGACGCCCACGCGGGCAGCACCAGGGCCAGCAGCAGGATCGCGGCGGTGATGAGCGCGCCGAGACCGAAGAAGGCGAGCGCGCCGCCGCCGGCGAGCAGACCGATGCCGATACCGGCCCGCCGGCCCTTCTCGGTCAGCTCCGCGCGGGCCAGCGCGAGTTCGTCGCGCACCAGGCGGGACACCTGCTCGACCGCCCGCTGGACCAGCTCGGTGGTGGACGGCTCGCTCCCGTTGCGGGAGGTGCGGGCGTTCGCCACATCAGCCATGCTGTCCCCCTCTCGTCGTTCCCGCGCTGTATGCCCGAAGTCGCCGCCCGGCAATCCTGTCCCGAGAACAGAAAACCAACCCCACCCCGCACACCGCCCCCCGCCATTCCCCCCAACCCCCACCCCAAACCCGCTCGCCGACCCCACATCCCGCGCAGCGTTGATCATGGGGTCAGCGGCAGTGGTTGATCTTCCGAGTGCCGCTAACTTCATGATCAACGGGGAGATCGGGGGTGGGTGGGAGTCAGGGGTGAGGGGTGGCGGGTTCTTCGGGGCCCACGAAGGCTTCGCTGCGGGCCTCGCCGTCGTCGCTGCCACCGAAGAGGCGGGCGTCGTCGGGGAGTTCGACGTCGGTGGGGCGACGGGAGGCGGGGCGGTGGGGGGCGGGGTGCCGGGGCAGGCTGCCAGCGCCGTCACCGACCTCGGTACGCAGCCGGGGCATCGCGGTGGGCCGCTGGTCGCGTACCCAGGCCACCAGATGTTCGCGGACCAGGCAGCGCAGGTCCCACAGCGCCCCCGCACTGGCGGCGCTGACCAGCGCCCGGATCTTGATCATGCCGCCGGTCGCGTCGGTCACCTGGAGCACGCAGACCCGACCGTCCCACAGCTCGGTGCTCTCCACCACGCGACGCAACTCCTCCCGCATCGGCTGCACCGGGACCGACCAGTCGACGTGGAACTCGGCCGTGCCGAGCAGCGCCGCCTCGGTACGCGTCCAGTTCTGGAACGGGGTGCTGGTGAAATAGGAAGTGGGCAGAATCAGCCGCCGGTCGTCCCAGATCTGCACCACCACGTAGCTGAGCGTCAACTCCTCGATCCGACCCCACTCCCCCTCGACCACCACCACGTCGTCGAGGCGTACCGCATCGCTGAAGGCCAGTTGCAGGCCGGCGAAGACGTTGCCCAGCAGGCTCTGCGCGGCCAGCGCGGCGACGATACCGACCACACCGGCGCTGGTCAGCACGCCGGCGCCGATGCCGCGTACCGCGGGGAAGGTCATCAGCATCACGCCGAGGGTCAGCACGACGATCACCACGATGGTCACCCGGCGCAGCATCACGACCTGGGTGCGTACGCGGCGGGCGTGCCGATTGTCCGGCACGTCCACCCGGAACCGGGCCAGCGCGGTGTCCTCGATCACCACCAGCAGCGAGGCGACCAGCCAGGCGGTGGCCGCGATGACGGCGAGCACCAGCAGGTGCAGCAGGGCCTTTCGCCATCCGGCGCCCACCGCGTACCCGGTGCTGAACCGGACGGCGAACTGCACGGCGAGCACGGTCGCGGCGATCTGGAACGAGCGGTGCGCGTGCTCCGCCAACTCGGTCAACAACAGTGACCGGTGACCCCACCGCCGAATGAGGCGATGGGCCACCTCGACCGCAGCAAGGGCGATCGCCGCCGCGGCGAGCACGGCGACGACCGCCACGAGGTAGCTGTGCACCTGTACTTCTCCTTCTGACCCGACGGCGATGTCCGCACCGGGCGGCAATCCTGCCTCGGATCATCCTCACCGGCCATTGCCGTTGCCGCCGCGGCGGATGGGGCAGAGGAGTCAGACCTTGCGGTAGCGGGACTGGAGGAAGCAGAAGACGCCGAAGGCGGCGATGCCGAGCGCGATCAGCGTGAGCAGGATGGCGCCGTACGACTGGTCGCGCAGGATCCGCAGCGCGGCGTCCAGGCCACGGGCCTTCTCCGGGTCGTAGCTGACGGCGGCCAGCACGACCAGCAGGCCGGTGATGGCGAACGCGCCGCCCCGGGAGATGTAGCCGGCCATGCCGAGCCGGCGTGCGAGCTGGGTGGTCCGGACGCTCATCTCGCCGGTCTTCAGGCGCTTCAGGAACTTCTTCCTGGCCCCGTAGACGACCATGCCGACGCCGACTCCGGCGAGGACCAGGCCGGCGAGACCGACCAGCCAGCGGCCACCCGAGGACTGCATCAACCGGGCGGTCAGCTCCTCCTGTTGGGAGGCGCTGTCGGAGTTGGCGTTGGCGAAGACCTTCCAGGCGGTCCAGGCCAGCCAGAGGTAGATGACCGTCCGGGCGCCCGAGACGATCCGCTCGTTGCGCCGGTCGCTACCGCGTTCGGCGCGGTGCCCGACGGCCGCCTCCAGGGCCTGCCAGATCGCCATCGCGAGCATGCCGACCGCGATGGCGACGACGAGGAAATTGCCCATCGGCTGGGCGGCGAGGGTACGCAGCGCGCCGGACTGGTCACCGTCGTCGGCGGAGTTGCCGAAGGCGATCTGCAGCGCCAGCCAACCGAACAACAGGTGCACGATCCCGTAGCCGATGAAGCCAGCCCGGGCGAGGAGTTCCAGCCACCGGCTGTCGGCCGTACGGGCGGCGGTGGCTTCGGCGTTACGGGTGAGAGACATGGGCCCTCAATCTCCGCACGCGAAGATTTCCAAACGCGACCACCGCCGACGCCGAAATCAGCCCGAGTTACGCGAGATCCTCACCTTGACCTCGGCGTCGGCCGGAGAGAATGGGCAGGTGAGCATGCTGGTCGAGGACGATCCCGCGAAACGCCGCTACGAGATCCTGGTCGACGACGCGTTGGCCGGGTTCGCCCAATACCTGCCGCGAGACGAGGTGCTGATCTTCACCCACACGGAGGTGGATCCGGGCTTCCAGAACAAGGGCGTCGGCTCGGCGCTGATGCGCGGCACGCTGGACCAGGTCCGCGCGCAGGGACA
Organism: Micromonospora qiuiae; assembly: GCF_016863555.1. Lineage (GTDB taxonomy): Bacteria > Actinomycetota > Actinomycetes > Mycobacteriales > Micromonosporaceae > Micromonospora > Micromonospora qiuiae. The sequence continues at coordinate 32,430 of NZ_BOPC01000041.1, forward strand.
GCGGGTGGTGTCGCGCTGCCCGTTCATGACGGCCTTCATCAACCGCCATCCGGAGTACGCGGACCTGATCACCAGCCTGGACTGAGCGCGACGCCGCCGAGCAGCTCGGCGGCGGCCCGGCCGGCGGCCCGGGTGGCGCCGTGGGTGGCCACGTGCACCCCGCCGAGGACGAGCGCCGGAACTCCCAGCTCCACCACGACCGCGTCGGGCCGCTCGGCCAGCGCCCGGTCGACGGCGGCCCGCATCCAGCCGTGCCGGTGCACGTCGCGGACGACCAGGACCAGCGGGCGTCCGGCGGCCCCGACGCTCGGGTCGGCGGGCACCGTGGCCTGGGTCCAGCGGACGCTGGTGGTGCCCGGCACAAGCGCGGCCAGCGGAGCAGCCACGCCCCAGGGGGTCGCCGTCCCGATCGCGATGTTGTGCGGCGGTTCGAACTCCACCACGTGCGGCGGAGCGGCCAGCGGCAGTGCCGTGGCGCCGTCGCCGGTGGCGGTGACCCGGATCGCGCGCCGCGCCGCCATCAGCCCGATTGCCGAACCGTCGCCGGCCGGGGTGCCTGCGGCATCGGCTCGGGCCGCGCGGGCGGCGGCCGTCCACGCCGCGAGCTGCCCGACCCGCTTCGCCGCCTCGGTCAGTCGCTCCTCCGGCAGTTCCCCGGCGACCACCGCCGCCACGATCTCGTCCCGCAGGTACCGTGCCGTCTCCTCGTCGGCGTGCTCCCCGCCGACGCAGATCGCGTCCGCCCCGGCGGCCAGCGCCCGCACCGCCGCACCGGCGAAGCCGTACCGGTCCGCGACCGCGCGCATCTCCACCGCGTCGGTCACCACCACACCGTCGAAGCCCATCTCCTCGCGGAGCAGGCCGCCCAGGATCCGCTCGCTCAGCGTGGCCGGCAGCCGGGGATCCAGCGCCGGCACCAGCAAGTGCCCGGTCATCACCGCCTGCACGCCCGCCGCGACGGCGGCCCGGAACGGGCCCAGTTCGACGGCGTGCAGCCGATCCCGGTCCGCGGTGATCCGGGGCAGGTCGTGGTGGGAGTCGACCCGGGTGTCGCCGTGGCCCGGGAAGTGTTTCGCGCAGGCGGCGACACCGGTCGACTGCAGGCCGCGCACCCAGGCGGTGGTGTGCCGGGCGACCAGTGCCGGCTCGGTACCGAACGAGCGGACGCCGATCACCGGATTGTCCGGGTTCGAGTTGACGTCGACGTCCGGCGCGTAGTTCAGGGTGATGCCGGCGGCGGCGAGTTCGGCGCCGAGGTCGCGGGCCACCTCCTCGGTGAGCGCCGGATCGTCCACCGCGCCGAGGGCGAGGTTGCCCGGACGGGAGCTGCCCTGGCCCGACTCGATGCGGGTGACGTCGCCGGCCTCCTCGTCGATGGCGACGATCACATCGGGCCGCTCCGCGCGCAGTGCGGCGGTGAGCGCGGCCACCTGTGCCGAGTCGACGACGTTGCGGCTGAACAGCACCACCGAGCCGAGCCCGTCGCCGAGCCAGCGGCAGACCCAGGCCGGTGGAACGGTGCCGACGAAGCCGGGCTGCAGGACCGCGGCGGCCAGCCTCGCCAGGTTTCCGTTCAATGCGCTCCCCCGTCTTCTCCGCCGCGCCGGCTTGCCCGCCACCCGGCGGTCAAGACATGGTCACACCGGGCCACCCAATTAGTCAATAAACCTTACAGTTGCCTTGGGCGCGCTACCCCGCGACAGTGCGGGGTGCCTGCTGCTGCGTGTCGGCGCCCTGTAGCGCTCTATGGGTTTGTAGGGTGATCGGGTGAACTTTGCCCGCGCTGCGCAAGGCGTGGAACGCCGTGAAGGACGAGGTCGCGCCGTGGTGGCGGGAATGTTCCAAGGAGGCGTTCAACACCGGCCTGGACGCTCTGGCTCGTGGGTTGAAGAACTGACCGGCTGATCGTGGCCGACCGCTGGTACCCATCCTCGAAAACCTGTTCCGGCTGCGGCGCGCCGCACGCAACCTCGCCGCACTCGCGACCGAGGTGGAGCCCGCCGGGAGTGGCCCGGTGGCAGGACGTGGAGCCGACCATAAGACCCGCGTACGCGGGCTGGTGGCTATGAAGCGTCAACCCGGCACGGCGACCGCCGATCAGACCGGGACCGTCCCACCGCAAGGTAGGACTACCGATCACATGCTCACCAGAGCGCACTGAAAGGTAACGGATGGACCCGCTGCTGCTGGCCGACGCGACGAGCCCGGCCGACATCCCCGGCGTACGCCTGCTCGGCCTGGTGGTCGGCGGCCTGCTGCTGCTCATCGCGATCCGGGCGATGTTCCGGCGCTGAGCCGTCCGGGGTGTGACCCACGCTCACCCGGGTACCGCCTGCGCGCAGGCACCACCACGGTGAGGGGTGAAAGGTGAAAATCGGCTACTTCCTGTCCACCGAGGAGTACCCGCCCGCCGAGTTGCTGGCGCAGGCGCGCGCCGCCGAACGGGCCGGGTTCCAGTCGCTGTGGATCTCCGATCACTACCATCCCTGGATCGACGCGCAGGGGCAGAGCCCCTTCGTCTGGTCGATGATCGGCGCGCTCAGCCAGGCCGTCACGCTGCCGGTCACCACGGCGGTGACCTGCCCGACCACGCGCATCCACCCGGCGGTGCTGGCCCAGGCGGCGGCGACCAGCGCGGTGCTGCACGGCGGACGGTTCGTCCTCGGGGTGGGCTCCGGCGAGGCGCTCAACGAGCACATCCTCGGCGACCCGTGGCCGCCGGCCGACACCCGGCTGGAAATGCTGGAGGAGGCCGTCGAGGTGATGCGGAAACTGTGGCGCGGACGCTTCGTCAACCACTACGGCCGCCACTACCGGGTGGAGCACGCGCGAATCTACACGCTGCCCGAGACGCCCCCGCCGATCTACGTCTCCGCGTTCGGCCCCAAGGCGATCCGGCTCGCCGCCCGCATCGGCGACGGCTTCATCAACACCACGCCCGACGCCGAACTGGTACGCCGGTTCCGGGAGGAGGGCGGCGGTGACAAACCGTGCCAGGCCGGCTTCAAGGCCGCGTACGCGCCGACCGAGGAGGAGGGTGTACGGCTGGCGCACGAACGCTGGCCGACCGAGGCGATGCCGGGCGAACTGGGGCAGGTGCTGCCCTCGCCACGGCACTTCGAGCAGGCCGCCCAACTGGTCGCCCCCGAGGCGATGCGCGAGCAGTTCGTCTGCGGCAGCGACGCCGAGGCGCACCTGGCGAAAATCGACGCGTACGCGAAGGCCGGCTTCGACGAGGTCTATGTCGCCAACACCGGACCGCACTGGCAGGGGCTGCTCGACCTGTACCAGCGCGAGGTGCTGCCCCGGATTCGCTGAATCGGTTGCCGGCCGGCGGGTTTGGCCGCCGGAGCACCCGGGTACGTGCCGCCCTCGATGAAGCTCACCACGCACTCGATGTCGTTGCGCCGCGCCGCGCGCAACCTGTTCGGTTGGAGCACGCTGCGCCCCAACCAACTGGCCGCCATGCGGGCCGTGATGAAGCGGCGCGACGCCCTGGTGGTGCTGCCCACCGGCGCCGGCAAGTCGGCGATCTACCAGATCCCGGCCAGCCTGATCCCCGGCCCGACGGTGGTGATCTCGCCGCTGCTCGCGCTGCAACAGGATCAGGTCGCGGCGCTCAACGAGCGGCAGCGACCGGAACTGCGGGCGGTCCGGATCTCCTCCGACGAGGGGCCGGCCCAACAGGCCGAGGCGATCGCCGAGATCCGCGACGGACGGGCCGAATTCCTCTTCATCACCCCGGAGCAGTTGGCCAACCCGGACCGGCTGGCGGAGGTGCGCTCCCTCTCCCCGGCCCTGGTCGCGATCGACGAGGCACACTGCATCTCCGCCTGGGGGTACGACTTCCGCCCGGACTACCTGGCACTCGGTCAGCTCGTCGAGGGCCTCGGCCGCCCGCCGGTGGTGGCGCTGACCGCCACCGCCTCCCCGCCGGTACGCGACGACATCATCGCCCGGCTGCGACTGCGCCGGCCGGAGGTCGTGGTGTCCGGGCTGGACCGGCCCAACCTCTTCCTCGAGGTGACGCACTGCCCCACCGAGGACTACCGCTGGCGACGGCTGATCGCGCTGCTGCGCGAGGACGAGCGGCCGGGCATCATCTACGTGCCCACCCGCCGGGCCGCCGAGGAACTGGCCGCCCGGCTCACCGAGGCCGGCTTCCCCGCCCAGCACTACCACGGCGGGATGTCGGCGGGCGCCCGCGCCCGGCTGCACGAGGACTTCCTCGCCGACCAGGTGCCGATCATGGTGGCGACCTCGGCGTTCGGCATGGGAATCGACAAACCGAACATCGCCTGGGTGGTGCACATGGCGCTGCCGGACTCCCCGGACAGATACTTCCAGGAGATCGGCCGCGCCGGGCGCGACGGCCAGCCGGCCCGCGTACTGCTGCTCTGGCAGGCCGAGGACGTCGGCCTGCAACGCTACTTCAGCGGCGGCCTGCCCGACGCCACCGAGCTGCGGGACCTGGCAGCGCTGCTGCGCCACGGCCCGAGCACCCGCAAGGAGTTACGCGAGACCACCGGACTCGGGCCCCGCAAGCTCGGGCAGTACCTCGCCCTGCTGGAACAGGTCGGCGCCGCCCAGCCCCGGGCGGGGCAGCGCGTGGGCGCCCCGCGCTACTGCCCCGCTCCGGTCGACGCCGCCGCGGCCGCCGTGGCGGAAGCCGAGCGCCGGCAGAACCTGACCCGGTCGCGGACCGACATGATGCGCGCCTTCGCCGAGACCACCGCCTGCCGAGGGCAGACGCTGCTGGCCTACTTCGGCGAGCAGATGAAGGGGACCTGTGCACACTGCGACAACTGCCACGCCGGCACAAGCGTCCCCGACGCCGGGGCGGTGGGGCCGTTCCCCGTACACAGCCAGGTCCGGCATCCGGAATGGGGCACCGGCCTGGTGCTCAGCTACGAGGAGGGTCGGATGACGGTCCTGTTCGACGAGGTCGGGTACAAGACCCTGTCGGTCAGCGTGGTGTCCGAGCAGGGGCTGCTGACGCTGCACTAACCTGGGCCGGCCGCCTGCGGCGGCTCAACTAACCTGGGCCGGCCGCCGCCGCGACGTGCGGCCGGCGAGGGTGGACGACGAGCGGGAGGGACACAGCCGTGATCGAAGAACCGGCGTACACCGGTTTCGGTTTCTCGGACGAGGAGTGGGGGCTGCTGGTCGGCCTGCCGCAGTCGGTGCTCACCGCGGCGAGCGCCGCCGAGTCCGACGGCACCCGGGCGACGAGGGCCGAGGGTGCCGCCGGCCTGGAGAGCATCTCGGCCGGGCGGGAGTCCGCCAGCCGGCTGGTGGCGGCCGTGGCCGGGGAAATCGTGCTCCGGGTGGGCGACCCGGAGGCCGGCGAGGAACTGCCGGTCATCGCACCCGAGGACCCCCGCGCCTATGCCGAGGACGTGCTCGCTCGGGCCAAGGAGGCCGCAGCGCTGCTGGCGGCCAAGGTGGACGAAGGCGAGGCCGGCGCGTACCGGCACTGGCTGGTGGAGATTGCCGAGCAGGTGGTTGGCGCAGCCAGCAGCGGCGGAATCCTCGGCCTCGGCGGCAGCACGGTCAGTCCCTCGGAGCGGCGCTTCCGCGACCGGCTGGCACAGGTCCTCAACGACTGAAGCGGTAGGGGCGGCGCCGGCCGGCGCCGCCCCTCATCTACGCGAGGGCTCTGCCGTCAGGCGATGCGGCGGCGGAACAGCACCGCGGAGAGCAGCACCGCGACCGCCAGGAGACCGAGGCACCAGGCCGCCGCCCGGGCCGGCGCGGAACCGACCGGGGTGTTCAGCAACAGCCCGCGCAGCGACTCGATCACCGGCGTGATGGGCTGGTGCTGCGCGAAGCCGCGCAGCCAGCCGGGCATGGTCTCCACCGGCACGAAGGCGCTGCTGGGATAGGGCAGGAACATCACCATGAAGGTGTATCCGTTGGCGGCCTCGGGAGTGCGGGCGAGCAACCCGAACGCCGCCGACAGCCAGGACATCGCCAACAGGAACAGCAACAGCACTCCGGCGGCGGCCAGCCAGCGCAGCGGCTCGACGGCCGGCCGGAAGCCGATGGCGACCGCCACGCCCAACACCAGCACGGTGGACACGATGTTGCGCACCATGCTCGCCACCACGTGCCCGCCGAGAATCGGCGTGGCGCCCACGTCCATCGTGCGCAGCCGCTCGATCATGCCATTGGTCAGATCCGTGGTCACGCTCACTGCGGTGCTGGCGGCGCCGAACCCGGCGCACAACAGCAACACGCCGGGAACCACATAGGTCACGTACGCCGAACCGGTCTGGATCGCCCCGCCGAAGAGGTAGACGAAGAGCAGCATCAGGATCACCGGCAGCAGCAGCGAGGTGAGTATCGCGTCGATGTTGCGCCGGGACAGCCGGACGCAGCGACCGATCATCACTGCGGCATGGGTGGGACGCATCGCCAGCTCAGACATTCGCCACCTCCCGCACGCCGGGCCCCGGACGGTCGGTGAGGGCGAGGAAGACGTCGTCGAGGGTTGCCTCCCGGACGTTGAACCGGACCACCCCGCGCCGGTCCGGATCGACCTCGTCGAGCAGGCTGCGTACCTGTGGCGCGCTGCCGTCGGTGGCCACCGACAGTTCCCGCCGGGCCGGCTCGCGGTGGGTCACCCGCTCGTTCAGCCGGCGTGCCGCCTCGGCGAAGCTGGCCGCGTCGCGCCAGGTCAGCTCCAGCCGCTGCGCGCCGAACCGGCGCTTGAGCTCGGCGGCCGTCCCCTCGGCGGCGAGCCGCCCACCGTGCAGCACCGCGATCCGATCGGCGAGGCGGTCGGCCTCCTCCAGGTACTGCGTGGTGAGCAGCACGGTCACCCCGGCCCCGGCCAGTTCACCGATCAGCTCCCACAGCCCCTGCCGGCTGCGCGGATCCAGGCCGGTGGTGGGCTCGTCCAGGAAGATCACCGACGGCGTGCCGACCAGACTCGCCGCCAGATCGAGGCGACGCCGCATACCGCCGGAGTACGTCACCACCCGTCGGCCAGCGGTGTCGGTCAGGTCGAAGCGTTCCAGTAGCGCGGCGGCGCGGTCGCGGGCCGCCCGCCCGGAGAGCCCGGCGAGCCGGGCCAGCATGATCAGGTTCTCCGCGCCGGTCTGCTCGTCATCGAGGGCCGCGTGCTGGCCGGCGAGGCTGATCGTCCGGCGTACCCGCCGCCGGTCGCGCACCACGTCGTGGCCGGCGACCCGGACGCTGCCCGAGTCCGGCCGGGTCAGCGTGGCCAGGATCCGCACCGTGGTGGTCTTGCCGGCGCCGTTCGGGCCGAGCAGGGCGTGCACCCCGCCGCTCGGCATCCGCATGGACAGCCCGTCGAGGACGACGAGATCAGCGAAGGATTTGCGCAGGTCGACTAGTTCGACCGCGGGGGGTTCGAGCACAGTTGGACTCCCTAATCTGCGTACGGCATACGCTCTAATGCGTAGACGATACGCAGAAGCTAGGATGATCGTCAAGAACGGCCCTGGGAGGCGAAGTGGGCGACCCCGACGGCGACCTGCCGAACGGCTTCGAGCTGCCCGAGAACGTGGCGCTCGCCTGGGGGCTGCGCGACCGCCCGTCCCGGGGCCCGAAGCGCAGCCTCAGCCTGGAGCAGGTGGTCGCCACCGGCATCCGAGTGGCCCAGGCCGACGGGCTCTCCGCCGTGTCGATGAGCCGGGTCGCCAGCGAGTTGGGCGTCGGCACCATGTCCCTCTACCGGTACGTACCGACCAAGCACGATCTGCTCGACCTCATGGCCGACACCGCGTACGGGCCACCACCCCCACCGCGCGCCCCCGGCGAGGGCTGGCGGCCGGCGCTGGTCCGCTGGGCCGAGGGGAACCTCGCCGCGCTCCGCCGCCAACCGTGGATCCGGCACGTGCCGATCGGCGGCCCACCGATCAACCCGAACGCGGTGCGCTGGATGGAGTACGGCTTCCTCGCGCTGCGCGGCACCGGACTGCGCGCCACCGAGCGGATCTCCACCATCCTGCTGGTCAGCGGGTACGCGCGCAGCTGGGCCACGACCACCGGCGACGCCGCCGAGGCCGCCGCCCGGACCGGGCTGACGCCGGACGAGGCGAGTCAGCGCTACTGGCAGCAACTGGGCGTGCTCACCGCAACCGGCCCGTACCCGGCCATCCACGAACTGATGGCCGAGATGGGCGAGGACGAGGAGACCGACGAGGCGGAGTGGCGGTTCGGGCTCGACCGGATCCTCGACGGCATCGAGGCGCTGATCCGGGCCCGCGCCGCAGGCCAGACGCAGCCGTGAGGCCGCGCTGCCGCGCCCGGCCGACCTCGGCAGCTCACGGGTGGGCGGCGCGGGATGCGGCATCTCGTGCGCAGACCACGAGTTGCGGCGTCCTGCGGCTCAATTGAGGGGGATCACCCTGGTCACGGTCTCCTATGACGAGGGACGTGCGCCGAAGTACCCCGGATGCGCGACCGTTCAGCCCCTCGCAGGCGACCTCAGGCGCCTCGGTCGCCCCGGTGCACCCACCACTTGAGCCCAAGGGGTCGGGGCACCACCATCACGGCGAAACGGCGATGATCAAGCGCCTGGGTCGGGCGATCAGGCCGCCGGGCGCAGACGCGGAACAGGGCCTGCGATAGCGTGCGCGGCTCAGCTCGACAGCAGCTGAATCCGGCCCTACTGACCTTCGGGCAGTATTCCTGGCCGGCGTGTCGGCACCGATCGTACCGGCGCCGACTCCCGGCCGGAGCGACCCGGACACGTCGCGTGGCTCAGGCCCGCTCCAGCAGGGTCAGCACCGCCCGCTCGGCCTGCTCCCGGGGCGTGTCCGGGGTGATTGGCGCCACCACCCCGTCGTGGAACAGATCCACCACCCGTGGGTCCACGTAGGACGTACGCGCCACCGTCGGGGTGTTGCCCAGCAGCTCCGCCACCTCCCGCATCACCCCCGCCACCGCCCGCCGCCGCGCCGCCACCGACCGCGCCACGGTGAGCGCGGCCAGTTCGGTGGCCGCCCGCACCGTCGCGTGCCAGGTGCGGAAATCCTTCGCGGTCATCTCCCCACCGCTGGCCGTACGCAGATAGTCGTTGACCTCGTCGGCGCGCACGTCCCGCCAATCACGCCCGTCCCAGTAACCGAACAGGCGCTCCGCGGCTCGCCGCCGGCGGCGCAGGTCGATCAGCACCCGGCACAGCTCGGGGTCGTCGACCAGCCGCACCTGCTCGATGCCGCCCTTGGCCGGGAACTCGAAGACCACGCAGCCGCGCCGGGACCGGGCGTGCTCGGGGCGCAGCGTGGCCACCCCGAACGTCGGGTCGTCGCCCACCGCGTACTGGTCGCTGCCGACCCGGAAGATGCCGGTGTCCAGCAGTCGGGTCACCGTCGCCAGCACCCGCGCCCGGCGGAGTCCCCGCCCGGCCAGGTCGTGATCGACCCGTTCCCGCAGCGCCGGCAGCCGGCGAGCCACCTCCAACACGTGATCGAACTTCGCCTCGTCCTGCCGTTGCCGCCAGACGGGGTGGTAGAGGTACTGCTTGCGGCCCGCGACGTCGATCCCGGTGGCCTGGATGTGCCCGTTGGGGTACGGCGAGATCCAGACCTCGCGCCACGCGGGCGGAATGACCAGCGCCCGCAACCGGGCCAGCTCGTCAGGATCGCGTACCGGCTCGCCGCGCTGGTCCAGAAATGACCAGCCCGAACCGCGCCGGCGCCGCGCGTACCCCGGCCGGCCCGGATCGCTACGCCGCAACCGCACGGTCGGCACGCACCACCCGTTCCACCTCGTCCACGGCCGCCAGCACCTCGTCGACGGCGAGGGCGGCCATCGCCGGATGGCTACCTACCCCGTCCCAGCCCGGCCATACCCCCGGCCCTGCCCAGAGCACCCGGTGACGCCGGCGCTCCGGCGGCGGCCCCCATCGGCTCGGCGGTACCGGACCGAACAGCACCACCGAGGCGACCCGGTAGCCGGTGGCCAGATGCGCCACCCCGGTGTCCCCGCTGATCACCAAACGGGCACCCGCGACCAGGGCGGCCAACCGGCCGAGGTCGGTCCGCCCGGCCAGCACCGCGTCGGGCGGCAGCCCGGCGTCGGCGGCGACCCGCGCGCCGATCTCCCGCTCCCCCGCGCTGCCGGTCAGCACCACCCGGTGCCCCCGGGCCGTCAACTCCCCGGCCAGGGCCGCGTAGCGGACGGCCGGCCACCGCTTTGCAACGATCTTGGAGCCGGGATGCAGCACGGTGACGCCGGTGGGCACGTCACCGGGCTCCGGGCGGCGCAGGTCCAGGTCGGTCGGATCGGCCGGAATGCCGTACGCCGCCAGCAGCCGGCACCAGCGCGCCACCTCGTGCTCGTCGTCGTCCCACGGCGGCCCGTCGACGTGCCCGACATCGGCGTTGGCGAAGGCGAGCAGCCGGCCGGGCCGGGTGGCGGCGAGCAGCCGGTGCGAGTCCGGTCCCCGGCCGTGCAGGTTGACCGCGACCTCGACCGGGCCGGCGAGGCGCTCCAGCCGGTCCAGCCCTTCGGTCGGCAGCAGCCGGTCCACGCCGCCGACCAGCTCGACCAGCGGCCCCAGCCAGGCCGGCGTGGCGAGCACCAGTTCCCGCCCGGGGTAGGCCACCCGCAGCGCCCGCAGCGCCGGGACCGCGGTGGCGAGGTCACCGACGCCCAGGGCACGCAGGGCCAGGATCACGGGTACGAAGTCTCCTCCTCGGCGCAGACCACCAGTTCCCGTACCGCGCAGCCAGCGGGCTGGGAGAGCGCGAACAGCACCGCGGCGGCGGTGTCCGCCGGGTCGTTGAGGACAGCGTCCGGCCCCGGGCGGTACCGGGCATCGCGGTCGTCGAAGAAGCCGGTACGCATCCCGCCCGGCACCAGCAGGGTGACGCCCACCCGGCCGGCCAGTTCGGCAGCGAGCGCCCGGGTGAACCCGACCACCCCGAACTTGGCCGCGCAGTAGGCCGTCGCGTCGCTGACCGCCTTCAAGCCCAGCGTGGAGGCCACCGTGACGACGCTGCCCCGGGACGCCTCCAGGAACGGCAGGGCGGCCCGGATCACCGCCGCGGTGGCGAGCAGGTCCACCGCGACGATGCGGTCCCACGTCTCGCCGGGCACGTCGGCGAGCCGCCCGGGCACGTCGATGCCGGCCGCCGTGACCACGGCGTCCAGCCCGCCGACCCGCTCGACGAGCCGCCGGGTGGCCTCCTCCGCGCCCCGGGTGTCGGCCAGATCACACTCGATCCACGGCACCCCGTCGGCCGGTGGCCGCCGGTCCAGCACCAGCGGCCGGCCGCCGGTACCGGCCACCGCGGCGACCACCGCCGCGCCCAGGCCGCTGGACCCGCCGGTGACCAGCACGGTCCGCGCGCCGCTCACGCCGGCTCTCCGCCGCGCCGCGGCACCGCCGCCCGGCCAGGGCGATCCACACACCGCTGCGCGCTCATCGGGCCACCTGCGCGTTCCGCCGGCCGGCCGTCGCGGCGATCATCTGGCTGGTGGAGCGCCCGTCCAGGTACGGCACCACCACGGTGTGCCCGCCCCAGCGGCGCAGGATCTCCGCCTCGGGCAGGGCGTCACCGTCACCGCCGCCGGTGGCGTAGTCCCCGCCCTTGACCCAGATGTCCGGCCGTAGCCAGGACAGCGCCGCCGCCGGCGTCGGCTCGTCGAAGATCATGACCGCGTCGACGCAGCTCAGCGCGGCCAGCAATCGGCTCCGGTCGTCCTGCCGCATGACCGGGCGGTCCGGGCCCTTCAGGCCGCTGACACTGGCGTCGGAGTTGAGGCACACCACCAGGCAGTCACCGAGTTGCCGGGCGGCCTGCAGAGTCGCCACGTGACCGGCGTGCAGCAGGTCGAAACAACCACCGGTGGCGACCACCGTCCCGCCGGCGGCCCGGACCCGGGCCACCACGGAGGCGGCCGCGGACACCCCGACCCGGTCACCGGCCACCGCGGCATGCACCGCGTGCGGCACCCGGCGCACGGCCGGCGGCAAAGCGCTCGCCACCCCCCCGTCCGCCACGTACGCGGAGGCGTCGGCCACCGCCTCCTGCACCGCCTCGGAGACCACCGCCCCACGGGCCAGAGCGAGCCCCGCGGTGGCGGCGAAGCGGTCCCCGGCACCGCAGGTGTCCCCGTCGGCGGCGAACGGGGCAGGCACCATCAGCGGGGTCGATCCGGCGTGGCTGAGCAGCGCGCCGTCGGCGCCCAGCGTCACCGCGACCGCACCCGCCCGCCATCGCCGCCGAAGCCGCTCGGCGCACTCGGTGGCCGTGGCCAGCCGGGTGGCGGCGGCCGGCACCTCCACCAACTCCCGCACCTCCGCCTCGTTCGGGGTGACCAGGTGCACTCCCGGCACCGCCGCCGGCCCGCGCGGATGCGGATCCCAGACCAGTGGGGCCCGGGTCGCCGCCATGGCCACCCGCAGCGCCGGCTGGCGTGCCACCCCCCGGCCGTAGTCGCTGACCAGCAGCACCGACGCCTGCTCGATGATCCGCAGCACCGCCTCGGCGGGCTCCCCGGGCTCGCTGGCGCCACCGCCCCGGTCGTGCCGCAGCAGCACCCGGCCCCCGGCCCGCAGCCGGATCTTCTCCGGAGTGGCCCCGGCCAGCGGCAACGGATACACCTGCACCCCCGCGGCGGCCAGCAGCACGCCCAGCCGGGCTCCGCCCGCGTCGTCGGCCAGCGCGGTGACCAGCACCACCTCGACGCCGTGCTGCGCGGCGAAGATGGCGGCGAGTCCGGCGCCGCCGGGCCGGTCGACGTGCGCCATCTCGTCGAGCACCGGTGCCGGCGAGTCGGGGCAGAGCCGGTTGACCATGCCCTCGACGTCCCGGTCGAGCAGGGTGTCGCCAACCACCACCACGGGTCCCGTCACGCCTTCCTCCTCACGCCTCGACCGGTCGGCTGGCGCCACCGTCCAGCACCACCTCGACCCCGGCCCGCACCGGTCCAGCGGCCGGCGCGGCCGGGACCGTCGATTCGAGGTTCTCCGGCAGCGCCTGTTCGACGTACTCGCAGAGCAGGTGACTGGAGACCAGGTGCAGCTCCTGGACGACCTGGCTGTCCGGTGACTCCACGGCCAGCACCTCGTGGCAGGCGTCGGCGAGCGGATTCGGGGCCGGCCCGGTGAGGGCCCAGCAGCGCAGCCCGACATCCCGCCCCGCCCGCGCGGCGGCGAGCAGGTTGCCGCTGCCGCCGCTGGTGGAGAGCAGCAGCAGCACGTCGTCGCGGCGGCCGTGGGCGCGGACCTGGCGGGCGAAGACCTCGTCGTAGCCGTAGTCGTTGCCGATCGCGGTCAGCGCCGAGGTCTCGGCGTGCAGCGCGATGGCGGACAGCGGCTGGCGGTCGTCGCGGAGCTTGCCGACCAGTTCGGCGGTGAGGTGCTGCGCCTCGGCGGCGCTGCCGCCGTTGCCGGCCACCAACAGCCGGCCGCCGGCGGTGAGCCGACGCGCCAGCGTGGCGCCCCAGCGGGCGAGCAGCGGCTCGCACCGCCGGTACGGCGGCAGCGCCGCCGCCAGCTGCGCCAGGTGCTCCTCCAGCAGGGTCGGCGCCGGCATCAGGCCACCACTCGGCTCGGCCGGTGCACGGCGGCCACCTCGTCGTAGACCTCGGCGAGCCGCTCGGCGGTGACCGTCCAGGAGTAGTGCTGCCGGGCCCGGGCGCGGGCCGCGCCCGCGTAGGCGAACCGTCGGATCCGGTCGTCGAGCAGCCGCTGCAGCGCCTGGCCCAACGCCCTCGGGTCCCGGGCCGGCACCAGATCCCCGGTCACGCCGTCGACCACCGTGTCACGCAGCCCGCCGACGGCGGTGGCCACCACGGGCACCCCGCACGCCATCGCCTCCAGCGGAGTCAGACCGAACGGCTCGTACCAGGGTGCGGCGACCAGGACGTCCGCCGAGCGGTACCAGCGGCCCATCTCCTCGCGGGGCACCGCGCCGACCAGGCGGACCCGGTCGGCCACGCCGCAGCTGCCGGCCAGGGCGCGCAGCCGACGGGCGTACGGGTCGGTCTCCAGCAGGCCGGCCGGCGGGCCGCCCACCACCACGCACTCCGCGTCGGGTACGTGCGTCATGGCCCGCACCACGGTCTGAAAGCCCTTGCGTTCGACCAACCGGCCGACGGTGAGGATCCGGGCCCGTCCGGGTTCCCGTTCGGCGGCCGGTCCGAGCGGGGCGAAGGTGCCCAGATTGACCCCGGACGGGATGACCGTGATCCGGGACCGGGACACCCCCATCCGGACCAGCTCGCCGACCTCGTCGCGGCACTGGGCGATCACCCGGTCGACCGTACGGCCCAACTGGAGCTCGTAGCTGATTCGCCGGGCCGGGCTGGTGTCCTGCACGCCCTGGTGGCGACGCTTGACCGTGCCCAGCGCGTGGTACGTCTGCACCACCGGTATCCCGGTCTGCCGGCTGGCCTCCAGCGCGGCCAGCCCGCTCATCCAGAAGTGCGCGTGGATCACCTCGGGTGCCCAGTCCCCGCCCCGCCAGCGGTCCAACAGCCATGCGCTGAACGGCGGCATGTGCGGCAGCAGAGCATCCTTGGCGACCGGCTCGGCGGGACCGGCCGCCACGTGCACCACGTCGTAGCCGTCCGGGCTGCGTACGGTCACCGGCAGGTCGACCGCGTCGCGGCGGGTGTAGACGCGTACGTCGTGCCCGGCGGCGGCGAGCGCGGCGGAGAGTTCCGCGACGTGCGTGTTCTGGCCGCCGGCGTCCTCTCCACCGAGGATGGCGAGCGGGCTGGCGTGCTCCGAGATCATCGCTATGCGCATACTTCCTCCTCCAGGAGCCGGTCCCAGTCGGCGAGGAAACGGTCGAGGCCGTAGCGTTCGCGGGCGGCGGCGCGGGCCTGTGCACCCGCCCGCCGCGCCCGGTCCGGTTCGGCGACGAGCCGCCCAGCGGCCGCCAGCAGGGCGTCGACCCGGGTGGACAGGGCACCGGCATCGGGCGGGACCGCCATCACCGCCTCGGTGGTGGCCAGCGCCACCACCGGCATGCCGATGCTCATCGCCTCGATCAGGCTCAACCCGAGCGAGGTCCACCGGCACAGGTGCAGGTACGCCCGCCGCCTGGCCAGCTCGGCGTGCATCCGATGCTGCGGCACGTCGTCATGGCTGATCAGCCGGTCTGCGGGCAGCCCGAGCTGTTCGGCCAGCCCGGTCACTTTCAGGCCGAAGACGTCCAGCGGGGCGATCTCGGCGAACCGGGGCAGCAGATCGGTGCCGGTGACCCGCCACCGGCGTACCGGCTCGTTGATCACCACAGCCAGCCGGTCCAGCTCACCGGTGTAGGCCACGGCCGGTGGCACGATGCCGTGGTCGATGACGGTGGTCCGGGTCGAGCCGGTGTCCCAGAAAAGTTCGTTGAACGCGGTCACGTGGGCGATGAGCAGGTCGTCCCGGTCGGCCATCGGGTGGCGGCTGTGCGGGACGTCGCCGTCCTTCGGGGTGTTGTGCTCCACGTAGATCGCCGGCAGGTCCCGGCCCGGGCGGCGGCCGAGCCACTCGGCCGCCAGGTCGATCTCTTCGGGGCGTTGCAGGATGACCACGTCGACCTCGGCGCTGCGCAGCTGCTCGGGGCTGATCTCGGCCGCGCTCTCCGGCCAGGTGTAGGTGCGCGCGCGGCCGAGGCCGTACGGACCCCGGTCCGGGGTGGCCGGCACCAGGTAGCGGTGCTTGCCGTGCACGAACGAGGTGGTCCAGGAGCCGTGCACGTGCCAGAGGAGGATGTTCATCGTTTCCTCCCACCGCTGGCGGGCACCGGCGGCGCGGCCCGCGACACCGTGCCGAGCAGGGCCGCCGGGCGACGCGCCGGCGGTACGCCCAGCAGCCGCAGGGCGTCGAGAACCGTGTCCGGCTCGACGCCGCCCAGGCAGGGGTGGCCGGGCACCGGGCAGTGCGCGGCACGGGTGTCGCGGCAGGCGGCCGTGGCGTCTCCCAGGCGTACCGTCGGCACCCGCCACGGTCCCCACTGCCCGAACGGGACGGTGGGAGCGAAGAGGCTGACCACCGGCACGCCGTGCGCGGCGGCCAGGTGCGCCGGGCCGGTGTTGCCGACCACCACCGCGGCGGCGGCGGCCACCACCGCGGAGAGCTCGGCCAGCCCGGTACCGCCGCCCAGGTCCACGGCGTGCCGGCCGGCGACCCGGGCGGTGAGATCGCGCTCCTGCGGGCCACCGGTGACGACCACGCGGTGCCCGGCGGCGGTCAACCGCCGGGCGATCCGCTCGGCCACCTCCGGCGGGCAGCCCCGGGCCGGCGCGGCCGACCCGGGATGCAGCACCACGTACCCCGGATCACCTGCCTGCGCCGGAGGTGACGGCACCGGACGCAATCGAAGGCACGGCTCGTCACCGGCGGGCAGCGCGTAGCCGGCGGCGGCAGCCAACGACAGGGCGCGTTCGGCCTCGGGGACTCCGGCCGGCACCCGGTGCCGTACGTCCAGCAAGCTGCCCGGGTAGTCGTCGCTGATCGCGGCGATCCGTCCGATACCGGCCATCCGCAGCAGCAGCGCCAACGGCAGCGGCGACTGGTGGAACGAGGTGAAGACGACCGCCTCGTCGGCGGCGACGGCGGCGAGCCGGGTGGTCAGCGCCGCCAGCTGAGCCGGATCGACCGGCCCGGGCATCGGGTCGATCCACGGCAGCGCGTGCTCGACCACCTCGTCGACGCCGGGCAGCAGTTCGGCGGCGGCCCGGCCGCGCGGGCCGCAGAGCAGCACCACCCGGTCCGCCCCGGCCGCGACCGCCCGGATGCCCGGCCCGGTCACCAACACGTCTCCCGTCGAGTCCGACCGCACCACCAGCACTGTCCGCTTTCCGCCGGCACGGGTCCCGGCGGGGGCCCGGAGCCTGTCGGGCGGCGCCGAAGCCGGTCGCAGCGCATCCCGGCGACGCAGCAGTTCCACAACCGCCGACGGCAGGTCGCCGGCCACCCAGGGCGCGGCGGCGATCTCCTCGGCCCGGGTCACCGGCGTCGGCACCAGAAGGCCCGCGGCACCGGCGGCCAGCGCGGCCGTGACATCGCGTCCGATGTCGCCGATCAGCACGCAGCGGGCGGGCACGGTACCCAGCGCCTTGGCGGCGGCGTGCACCAGCCCCGGCGCCGGCTTACGGCAGGCACAGCCATCCCCGTCGTCGTGCGGGCACACCTGCCAGGAGTCGAACGGGCCGAGCAGAGCGTCGATCCGGCGGTGCACCCGATCCAGTTGCCGCTCGGTGAACAGGCCCCGGGCGAGCCCCGACTGGTTGGTCACCACGGCGAGCTTGAAGCCGGCCGCCCTCAGCCGGTCCAGGGCGGAGCGAGCCCCCGGCATGGGGCGGACCTTGTCCGGATCGCCGTTGTACGGCACGTCCTCGATGAGGGTGCCATCCCGGTCCAGCAGGACCGCGTCGAACAGGACCGGCCCCGATCCGGCCTGGCCGGCAGCGGCCAGCACCCCGGCTGACCTGCGCTGATCCGGCTCCCCATGGTCCTGTCGCACGGGCGGCGGGTTCCCGGCGCCCAGGGGAGTAAACGTCGGCCGCGGCGCGGTGGGCGTCGACCGCGCGTCGGCACCCCACGGACGCCGCCGCGGTGGCCTTACCCACGGCCCCGGAGAAGCTAACCCGCCCGAGCGGTTAGCCGAGACCGGGGCGAGGGTAGGGCGAAGACGGCGCACTGACGACGCCGCCACGACGGGGCAGTGGGAGCCATTTCCCCCCGGAAGGGACAACTGGCTACGCTCTGGGGGACCCTTTCCGCCGACCGAGGATGTCCCCATGATCGAACCCGTCCAGTTGCCCTCGCCGTGGCGGGACGTGCGGCTGACCGTCGTGGTGCCGACCTACAACGAGGCGGGCAACCTGCCGGTGCTGGTCGAGCGGCTGCTCGCCCTTCCACTGCCCGGCCTGAAGGTGCTGGTCGCCGACGACAACTCCCCCGACGGCACCGGCGAGGTCGCCGACAAGCTCGCGATCGAGCATCCCGAGCGGATCGAGGTGGTGCACCGGCCGGGCAAGGAGGGCCTCGGCCGCGCGTACGTGGACGGGATCAGCCGGGCACTCGACGGCGGCGCCGAGTACGTGGCCCAGATGGACGCCGACCTGTCCCACCCGGCGGAGGCTCTGCCGGGCATGCTCGGCGCCCTGCTCTCCACCCAGGCCGGGGTGGTCATCGGCTCACGGTACGTCCCCGGTGGCGAGTTGGACGAGAACTGGCCGCTGTACCGGCGGGCCCTCAGCGGCTGGGCGAACCTCTACGTGCACACGCTGCTGCGGGTGCGGATCCGGGACCTGACCGCCGGCTTCAAGATCTGGCGGGCCGACGCGCTGCGCGACATCGGGCTGGAGCGGGTCCAGTCCAACGGCTACAGCTTCCAGGTCGAGATGCACTACCTCGCCACCAAGCTGGGGCACACCATCCTCGAGGTGCCGATCCGGTTCGAGGAGCGGCGTGACGGCGCCTCGAAGATGACCACCGCCACGAAGATCGAGAGTGCGCTGATGCCGTTCAAGCTCCGCAGCCGGCACCGCAACATCCAACGCTGAGACCGCCTCAGCGGTAGATGACGTGCTGGGCGGCGGCCACCGCCCGGTGGTAGACCTCGCCGGTGAGGGCCCGGTCACGGGCCAGCGCGGCCCGGGCCGCGTTCGCTCCCGGCGCGCCGTGCACCCCGCCGCCCGGATGCGCCGACGCGCTGGCCAGGAAGAGCCGGTCCACCGGTGTGTCGGCCCGCCCCAGGCCGGGGATCGGGCGCAGGAACAGCTGTTGGTACGGCGCGGCGGTGCCGCCACCGAGAGCACCGCCGACCAGGCTGGGGTTCTCCTGTTCCAACTCGGCCGGGCCGGCCACGTGCCGGCCCACGATCAGGCTCCGGAACCCGGGCGCGGCGGCCTCCAGCACCGCCTCCATCCGCTCGACGTGCCCGGCGATCTCCTCGGCCCGCCAGTCACGACGGAACGGTAGGTGGGTGTACGACCAGAGCGACTCGGTGCCCGGCGGGGAGTGGCTGGGATCGGCCACCGACATCTGCCCGAGCAGCAGGAACGGCTCACGGGGCAGCTCACCACGGGCCAGCGCGGCGGCGTAGTCGGTGAGCCCGGCGAGATCCGCGCCGAGGTGCACGGTGCCAACGGTGGCCAGTCGCGGGTTGCGCCACGGCACCGGTGCGGACAGCGCCCAGTCGACCTTCACCGTCGAGCCGTCCCAGCGGAAGTGCTCCAGGTCGGCGACCAGCCGGGGCGGCAGCGCCGCCGCGCCGACCAGGTCCAGGTAGAGCGCGGGCGCCGGCACGTCGGCCAGTACCGCCCGGCGGGCCCGCCACAGCCCTCCGCCGACCGTGCGTACGCCCACCGCCCGGCCCCGGGCGACCAGCACCCGGTCCACCCGGGCGCCGTAGTGGATCCGGCCGCCCCGCTCGGTCAGCCGCGCCACCAGGGCATCGGTGATCCGCTGTGCCCCGCCGGTCGGCACCGGCCAACCGACCTGCTGGCCGAGCATGGCCAGTAGCCACCCGTACAGCCCGGAGCCGGCCTCCTCGGGCGACAGGTCGGTGTGCAGGGCGCAGCCGGCCAGCAGCGCCGGTCCGCCCGCACCGGCGAACAGTTCCGCGCCGAGGCGGCGTACCGGCAGCACCATCCGCCGGGCCAGCCGCAGCCCGCCGCCGACGCGCAGCCGACGCAGCAGCCGCAGGCCGCCGCGCACCGGCGGGAACGGGGTGGTGATCAGTTCGGTCAGCGGTTCGCCGATCTGCCGCCACTGTTCGTACGCGGCCAGCCAGCGCTGGCCGTCACCGGGCGCGAACGTCTCCAGCGAGGCCGCGGTGACCGTCGGGTCGCGGTTGAGCAGTGCCGCGCGACCGTCGGGGAACAGGTGGGCCAGCACGTCGGGGGCGTGCCGCCAGGCGAGCCCGTGGCGGTCCAGTTCCAGCCCGCGCAGCACGGGTGAGACGTAGCCGAGCGGATAGAAGGAGCTGTACAGGTCGCTGAGGTAGCCGGGCGCGGTCACCTCGGCGGAGCGCACCGCGCCACCCGGGACTCCCGTCGCCTCCAGCACCACCACGTCCCAGCCCGCGTCGGCGAGCAGGTTCGCGGCGACGAGGCCGTTGTGTCCGGCGCCCACGACCACGGCGTCGGTCCGGTCGGAACCGGAAGAACCCCGTGAGATCACTCAAGGACGCTACCCCAGCGGCGACCGGGCGAAACGTTTGTCTGCGGCGGGTCGGGGCATCCACCGCCCATGTACACGGTTGCGCAGCTCATGGGTGGCGTGTGGGGGGCCGGCGGCGAGGCCGGTGAACTGGTGGTGCACGACCCGGCCGACGGCGCCCCGGTGACCCGCGCGCCGATGGCGACCCCCGACGAGGTGGGCAAGGCGGTGGCGGCGGCCCGCGAGATGGCGGCGGAATGGGCGGGCAGCGCCGTGGCCGAGCGCGCCGCCGCGCTGCACCGGGCGGCCGACGCGGTCGCCGAGGCCGCCGACGAGCTTGCCCGGGCCACCACCGCGGAGATGGGCAAGCCCCTCGCCGACGCGCGCGGCGGCGTCGAGGCCGGCATCGCGACTCTGCGGCAGTACGCCGAACTCGCCCCGGCCCGCGGCGGACGCACCCTGCACGGCGATCCCGCCGCGCTCGACTTCATGGCACCGCAGCCGCGGGGCGTGGTCGCCGTCATCACCCCGTGGAACGACCCGGTCGCCGTCTCGTGCGGGTTGCTCGGCGCGGCCCTGGTCACCGGGAACGTGGTGGTGCACAAGCCGAGCGAGCGCACCCCGGCGACCGGCTGGTTGCTGGCCCGCGCGCTCGACTCCGCGCTGCCGGCGGGGGTGCTGTCGCTGCTGACCGGCGGGCCGGAGACCGGTGCGGTGCTCGCCGCCGCGGAGGTGGACGTGGTGGCGCAGGTGGGTTCCACCGCCACCGGCCGGGCGATCGCCACCGCTGCCGCCGGGACCGGCGCGAAGGTGCTGCTGGAGAACGGCGGCAGCGACCCGCTGATCGTGGACGCCGACGTCGACCCGGTCTGGGCCGCCGCGCAGGCGGCCCAGGGCGCGTTCGCCAACGCGGGGCAGATCTGCGTGGCGGTGGAGCGCATCTACGTCCACCGCGACATCGCCGAGGACTTCGTGGCCGCGCTGGTCGACCGGGCCGCCGCGCTGCGGGTCGGACCCGGACGGGACCCGGGCACCGAGATGGGCCCGCTGGTCGACCGGCGCCACCGCGACGGGGTGCACGGGCAGGTCACCGCAGCGGTGGCCGAGGGGGCGCGGATCCGCGTCGGCGGCACACTGATCGACGGTCCGGGCGCCTTCTATCCCGCCACAGTGGTCGACGACTGCCGGCACGACATGGCGCTGGTCCGGGAGGAGACCTTCGGCCCGGTCGCGCCGGTGGTGGTGGTCGACTCGTTCAGCGAGGCGTTGCGATGCGCGGCCGACTCGCCGTACGGGCTGGCCGCGACCGTGCTGACCGGTTCGATGAGCCACGCCCAGCGGGCCTGGCGGGAACTTCCGACCGGCACCGTCAAGGTCAACGCGGTCTTCGGTGGCGCCCCGGCCGGTGCCGCCCATCCGCGCCGCGGCAGCGGTCAGGGCTTCGGTTACGGGCCGGAACTGCTCGACGAGTTCACCGCCGTCAAGGCGGTGCACATCGAGGCGCCCGGCGGCGGGCACTGGTGAGGCACCGCGCTGGCCGGACGGCACCCGACACGGGCGCACCCGGCCCCGCGCCGCAGATGATACCTACCCCCGCACCGCCTTTGCTCTGCTTCACCGCACGCAACGAGAACCGGCCGAAACCATTGCGTGAGTTGAAGCAGAGCAAAGGCAGCGAGACGGGGACCTTCGGTCGGCCCCTGATCCGACCCGTACGCTCGGATCAGGGGCCCATCGGCCCACGGCGAGTCAGTCGCCGCGGGCCTTGCGGGTCTGCCGGTCGTTGGCCTTCTGGATGGCCTTGACCAGTTCCGGCTTGGACATGCTCGATCGTCCCCGCACGTCCAGCTCGCGGGCGACCTCCATGAGGTGCGCCTTGGGGGCGTTCGCGTCCACACCCCCGGCGGTGGGCGCCCGCCGCTCCGGGCCGCCGCCCGCGGCCTGGGGATCACTCGGCCCCGTGCGGCCCTTGGGCTCCCAGTGGTCGCCCACCTTCTCGAACTTGTGCTTGACGGCGGCGAACGCGGTCCGGTGCGCCCGCTCCCCCTCGCCGTACGTCTCGACCGCGGAATCGTGCGTCTTCTCCCAGGTCCGCTGGGCCTTCTCCGGGGAGCGCCGCAGCGTGCTGGGTAGTACCTCGCGCCCGGGCATCTCGAACCTCCTCCGTGTGCGAGCGATTCCCTGTGGCGTTCCCGCTGCCGTCGCCGGCAAACCTCTGGGCCGGTTTGCCCGAGGTCGGGGCCGGGTACCGGCGCCGACACCGGCGCGCGGCGCAGGCGCCGGCCGCACGACAGGAGACCGCTATGACGACGACCGACCCCGAGACCACGACCGCCGACGCGCCGGTGTCGCCGCTGCCCGACATCCGCCAGTTGCGCTGGCGGACCTGGCGGGGTGTGCTGGTCCGCAGCGGGCGCAACTATCTGCGGGACAACTGCACCGACTGGGCCGCCGCGCTCACCTACTACGGAGTGCTGGCGCTCTTCCCGTCCGCCGTCGTGGTGGTCGCCCTGGTCGGGCTGGTCTCCGACGGCGAACGCACCGTCGACACGGTGCTGGACCTGGCTCGGGACGTCGGTGCCGGCTCGGTGGTGGCGAACGAGAGCTTCGTCGGGGTGACCCGGAGGGTGGTGGACCAGAACAGCTCGGCCGGGGTCCTGCTCAGCTTCGGTCTGCTCGGCGCCCTCTGGTCGGCCTCGAATTTCATCGCCTCGTTCACCCGCGCGTCGAACGCGATCTACGGCGTGACGGAGGGGCGGCCGGTGTGGCGGCTGCGCCCGATCCAGATCGGCCTCGCGGCGCTGTCGCTGGTGTTGCTCGCCACGGTGGCGGCCGGCCTGATCGTCAGCGGCCCGGTCGCCGACGCGGTCGGCAACCTCGTTGGAGCAGGTGACGCGGCGCGTACGGCCTGGGCCGTGGCCAAGTGGCCGGCCCTGGCGTTGATCGCGATGCTGTTGCTGTCCCTGCTGTTCTGGGCCGCGCCGAACGTCCGCCAGCCGCGGTTCCGGTGGCTCACCCCCGGCGGGGCGGTCGCCCTGGCCGCCTGGACGCTCGGCTCCTTCGGTTTCGGCCTGTACGTGGCGAACTTCGGCTCGTACGACGCCACCTACGGCAGCCTGGGCGCCGTCATCGCCTTCCTGGTCTGGCTCTACCTGTCCAATTCCGCACTGATGCTCGGCGTGCAGATCAACGCCGAACTTCAGCGTGGCCGGCTGCTCCAGTCGGGTGCGGCCGACGCCGAGGAACCGGTGCTGAAGCCGCGTTCACCGGCCGGTTCGTGACGGCTTGCCGGGTTTACCGCCCGCCGGCTCGGGTAGCGCAGAAGGCATGGATCGCGGCAACAGCAAGCACGCACCGAGGGTCGACGAGCAGATGAGCCAGGAGGTCAGCGGTCTCGTGCAGGGGCCGGGGACCGGCGGCTCACGGGTCGACGAGTTCCGGGTGCCGGAACCCGCCGGTGAGGACCAGCCGGAGCCCACCACCGCTCCGGCCGGCGACCTGCGCAGCGGCAACCCACAGGGAATGACCTCGGAGGATGTCGAGGCACGCAGCCGGCTCGGGCGGTTCATCACGATGACCGCGCTGCCCGGTGACCGGGCCACGTTGCTCGCCAACGCGCGGGACAACGAGGCGCCGGACGACGTGCTCGCCGAGTTGGAGCGCCTGCCGGAGGGCACCCGCTACCAGACGGTGTCCGAGGTGTGGGCCGCGCTCGGCCACAAGAACGAGACGACGCGCTGGTGAGGCGGGCCGTCCGGGTCCGCCGGCGCAGAAAGGAATGCTGATGAGTGGCGTTACCGAACATGTCGACGTGGCCGTCCCGGTGCGGACGGCGTACGACCAGTGGACGCAGTTCGAGGAGTTCCCCCAATTCATGGAGGGCGTGGAGGAGGTTCGCCAGCTCTCCGACAAGATGACCCACTGGACGGTCGAGATCGCCGGCGTCAAGCGCGAGTTCGACGCCGAGATCACCGAGCAGTTGCCGGACGAACGGATCGCCTGGCGCTCGACCGGCGGCACCACGCACGCCGGAGTGGTGACCTTCCACCGGTTGGACGAGAACAGCAGCCGGGTGAGCCTCCAGTTGGAGTTCGACCCGCACGGCGTCGTCGAGCAGGCCGGCGACAAGCTCGGCGTGGTCGATCGCCGGGCCAAGGGTGACCTGCAACGCTTCAAGCAGTTCATCGAGCGCCGTGGCCAGGAGACCGGTGCCTGGCGCGGCACGATCGAACGTCCCGTCCCCTGATCCCCACCCGATGCACAGCAGGCCGCCGCCGAACTGTCGGCGGCCTCCACACATCCTCACCGCCGGCCTCCACGCCCCAGCGGTTTGGGGCATGGGGGTGGGGGTACGGCGATGGTATGAGCGACAACAGGGTGTGGCGTAACGAGGAGCAGCTTCCGCTGGAGGAGTTGGAACGGGCCGTCGCCCGGTCCACGCTCGACGGGCAGGCCGACGACGTGACCGGCAACGACGCCGGCGAGGAGGCCGCCTTCGGGCACGGCCCGGAGGCGGCCGACCGTGGCGGCGAGGTGCGGGGCGCCGGTCGTGAGCCCACCGACCGGGATCGGGCGTACCGCCCCTCCACCACCGGCCGCACCGGCCCCGACACGCTCTGACGTTCGGGCGGGGCGTGGTGCAGTACCCGAATGGGTGTTGTTGTGGACAGGTCGGCCAGAATCGGCCGTTCGGCTGACGGCAACGGCGGCATCGCGCGCAAGACTTTCGGAATGCATCAGGGCTCCGGCTTCCTCACCACGCGTCAGCGTCGCCTGGCCTGGCTCGGCTTCCTTCTCGCCGCCGTCCAGGCCCCTGTCTCCGCCAAGCTGGTCGGGGACAGTTCCTGGCTGTTCAGCCTCTGCGTCGCCCTGATGGTGGCCACCGTGATCATCGCCGACGACGCTGCTCGCCGTCGCCCCGCCGACGCCCGCTCCTCGGACTGATCCCCGGTCCGGGCGCGCTGTCCGGTCCGTGCCGGCTCGATCCTGCCGGTCAGCCGCCGTCGACCGGTGGAGGACCCCTGACCGGCCGAGCGGCCGAGGTCACGGCCGGTGGTCGTTGGCTAGATTTGCTCCCCATGCGCGTGCCGTCGTCCAACCGGGTCTCCGCCCGCACCGCCGTCGACTCGGCGCGGTCCACCCTGGTGACGCTCACCAACGCGGTGGGCCTCGACGGACTCGCCGCCGCCACCCGCCTGCCCGGTCTACGCGCCGCGATCGACCAGCACGCCGCGGCCGTACGGGACAGTCTGCACGGCCACCGGCGGCCCCTGAGCGCCGCGGCCCTCGCCGGCTACGCCGAGGGAATCCGGTCCGTCGCGCAGGAACACGGCTGGCAGCCGCCCGCCGGCCCGGTGGAGGAGTGGTCGGAGGCGGACTGGGTGCTGGTGCGCCTGCTCGCGGTCTGCGCGCTGGCCGCCGGTCTGGACGCACCCGCGCCGCAGCCGCCCCCATTGTGATGGCAGGGAACGGGCGCCCGCCGGTGGCGGACACCCGTCCCGCGTCGCGCGCGCCCGGCCACGCCGTCACTGGCGACGGGGCTGGTCGCCCATGTTCCCGGACTGGTGGGTGCTGCGCCCACCGGCCATCGCCTGGCTGGGTTCGGCGCCGGCCCGGTCGGCCATCTGCCGTTGCATGTCGCCCCGGCCGGCTGCGGCGCCCTGCTGCTGTTCCCGGACCGCACGCGACTCGTCGGCGATCCGGTTGAGCCAACCTTCCCAGCGGTGCTGCATCGGTCGGACCAGACCGCCACCGACACCGACGATCAGGATGCCGGCCACTGTGGCGAGGACCGCGACCAGCACCGGTGTGGTCACGGTGGTGGCGATACCCACCTGGTTCAGCGCGGCGATCACACCCAGCGCGATGACGAAGACCGCCGCCAGGTCGGCCAGGATCTTGCCGTACGACAGGCCGCCCAGTGCCCCGCTGACGATGTCCCGTACCGCGTTGGCGATCGCGAAGGCGATCACCACGATGACGATCGCCACGAAGGCTCGCGGCAGCCAGGCCACCACGCCCGCGATCAGGTTGCTGATGGCGTTGGGTCCCCAGACTCCGAACGCGAACTGCAGCGTGAACAGCAGCACCGCGTAGTACGCCAGCCTCGCCAGGATGTCGCTGGCGTCGTACCTGGTCCGTTCCAGGGCCCGCTTGATGCCGCCCCGTTCGACCGCCCGGTCGAACCCCACCCGTTCCAGGGCCGCGTCGACGATCTTGAGCACAGCTCTGGCGATGAGCCACCCGATCACCAGGATCGCGATGAACGCGATGGCCCTGGGCACGAACAGCAGCACCGACCGCCACATGTCGGCCACGGCGGTACCGATGTTGACCTGCCTGGCCGCAAGGGTTTCCGGCATGATGTCCCTCCTGTCGCATGGTCTGCCCCGCGCGCTTACCCCAACGCCGGGACGGCACGCCGCGTCGATCGCCTACTTTTTCTCGACAGGACCCAACAGAACGGCCCTGAACTGGCTTTTTGTCCCTATCTCGACGGCTTCGACCATGATCGGAATCGTTGGCTGAACGGGTCGGGTTAGGCTGCGGTCATGCCAGGAACGGTCGGGCGAGTCCCCACGCCAGCAGGCCCCGTCCCGGGCCCACGGGCGTCGGGTGACACGCTCGTCGACCCGCGCCCGTGGGCCGGCACGGTGCTCGGCCCGCCCGAGTCCTGGGACGCCGCCGTCCGGGCGGCGGTCGAGATCGTGCTCGCCTCGCCCGCGCCGATGGCGCTGCACCTCGGCGAGGACCTGCTGCTGCTCTACAACGACGCGTACGCCGAGCTGATCGGGGACAAACATCCGCAGGCGGTCGGGCGGCCGGCCGCCGAGGTCTTCGCGGAGGTCTGGCGCAGCCCCGGCGTCGGCGACGTCGTCGAGCACACCTACCACACGGGCGAGCCCTTCCTGGATCGCGCGGTCTCCCTCCCGCTGCGGCGGGACATCGGCGAATTCGATCAGGCGCTTTACATCCGGGCCTGTTCCGCTGTCCGGGACAGCCGGGGCCGGATCGCCGGCGTGCTGTCCGTCGTCGCCGAGACCGACCCCGCCACCCGGCAGTTGCAGGGGCTCAGCGACTTCGCCGCGGCGCTGTCCGGCACCCTCACCCTGGACGACGTGGCCCGGGTCGCGCTGCGCTACGCGATCACCTCGTTCGACGCCGACCGGGTCTCTCTCGCCGTCGACGACGCCGGCAGCGGCGGCTGGCGGATGGTTCGACGGGTCCGGGGCGAGTTGGTGGACGAGGCCGACGAGCGGCTTCCACCGTTGTGGCGGCGCGGCGCGGCGGACTGGCCGGCCCCGGCGGTGGCCAGCGCCCGCAGCGGGCGGGCCACCTTCATCGAGGACGGCCAGCCCCTACGGGACATCGCCGTCGACCGGCACGACCAGAAGGTCCGGGCCCTCGCGGCGGTGCCGCTGCGGGCGTCCGTGGTCCGGGGCGGCCTGACCGTCGGCTACCGCACCGCGCACACCTGGTCGGCGCCGGAGCGCGCGCTGCTGGCGGCGTCGGCCGAGCTGATCGGGCAGGCCACCGAGCGAGCCCGCCGCTTCGAGACCCAGCACGGCACCGCACAGCTGTTGCAGCGCAGCATGCTGCCGGAGAATCTGCCGGTCCTGCCTCGGCTGCGGGTCGCGGCGCGCTACGAGCCCGGCGTGGACGGCAACGCCGCGGGCGGGGACTTCTACGACGCCTTCGTACTGCCCACCGGCGAGCTGGGCGTGGTGCTCGGGGACGTCGCCGGGCACGACGTGCAGGCCGCCGCCCGGATGGGTCAGGTCCGCGCCGCGCTGCGGGCCCTGGCGCTCAACGACCCCCGCCCCGACCAGGTTCTCGCCGGGCTGGACCGCCTGGTCGCCAGCCTGGGTGCCGAGGCCGGCACGCACGAGCTCTTCGTCACCGTGGTGTTCGGCGTCATCGATGTCGACCGGCAACAGCTCACCCTGGCCAGCGCCGGTCATCCGGGGCCGCTGCTGCGCCGCTGTACGCCGTCCGGCCGGCCGAGCGCCGAATACCTCGACGTGGCACCCGGCGCACCGCTCGGGATCGGTTACCGTCCCCGGACGCGTACCGTCGCGTTCCGACCTGGCGACACGCTGCTGCTGTTCAGCGACGGTGTGGTGGAGCGGCGGCGGCAGGGCCTGGCGCAGGGGCTGGCCCGCCTGGCGGAGGCGGTGGCGACGGCGCACAGCGGCGACCCCCGGGCGTTGTGCGCCACGGCCACGGCCGCGGTACCGGGCGCGACCGAGGACGACGTGGCCCTGCTGGCCGTGGAGTACGCGCTGCGGCCGAGCCGGTCGGCGCGGATGGAGGTGCCGGCCGAGCCGACCGCGCCGAGCCGGGTCCGGCACTGGATGACCGCCCAGCTCACCCGATGGGAGGTGGCCGAGTCGGTGATCGGCGCGGCGGTGCTGTGCACCAGCGAGCTGACCACGAACGCCCTGTTGCACGCCGGCACGGCGGCCCGCGTGGAGATCGATCTCAGTCCCGAGCGCCTGCTCGTCTCGGTGGCCGACTCCGGTTCCCGGGGCACCGTCACCCGGACCCACACCGACACGCTGAGCAGCCGCGGTCGCGGCCTGGGCCTGATCGAGGAGCTGAGCGACGCCTGGGGCACCGACCCCACCGTGCGCGGCTCGACGGTCTGGTTCGAGATCCTGCTCCCACCACGCTGAGCGACGGCGGCCCGGATACTTCCGGAAGGTCTTCACAACCTGGCAATCGACCCGTACCTTGACGGGAACGTGGGAGCGCTTCCACGTAACTTCTTCGATGTGCCCGAGGAGCAGAGCATGAGAACCCGAAGCACGTTCGCCGTGGTCGGCGCGGTGGTGACGGCCCTCACCGTCGCCGCCACGGTCGGCGTGGGCGCGCTGCGGCCGACTCCCGCCGCGGCTGCCGATTCCGCCTTCTACGTCGATCCGGACACCGCCGCCGCCCGGTGGGTCGCGGCCAACCCGAACGACTCGCGCGCCGCCGTCATCCGGGACCGGATCGCCAGCGTCCCGCAGGCACGGTGGTACACCACCACCAACACCTCGACCGTGCGCGGAGAGGTCAACTCCTTCGTCGGCGCCGCGGCCGCCGCCGGCAAGATTCCGATCCTCGTGGTCTACAACATCCCCAACCGCGACTGCAGCAACCACAGCGCGGGCGGCGCGCCGAACCACACGGCCTACCGCCAGTGGGTGGACCAGGTCGCCGCGGGCCTCGGGGGGCGACCGGCCACCATCATCCTGGAGCCCGACGTGCTCCCGATCATGACCAGCTGCATGGACGCCGGTCAGCAGGCCGAGGTGCGGGCCTCGATGGCGTACGCCGGTAAGGCGCTCAAGCGCGGCTCGTCGGCGGCGAAGGTCTACTACGACATCGGCCACGGCGGATGGCTCGCCGCCGGTGAGGCTGCCGCTCGGCTGAACGCCGCCGACATCGCCAACAGCGCCGACGGCATCTCGGTGAACGTGTCGAACTACCGGCGCACCGCCGACGAGGTCTCGTACGCCAAGCAGATCATCGCGGCGACCGGCATCTCCCGCCTGAAGGCGATCATCGACACCAGCCGCAACGGCAACGGTCCGGCCGGCGCCGAGTGGTGCGACCCGCCGGGGCGGGCCATCGGCACGCCGAGCACCACCGCGACGGGTGACTCCGCCATCGACGCGTTCCTCTGGGTCAAGCTGCCCGGCGAGGCGGACGGCTGCATCGCGGCCGCAGGCCAGTTCGTGCCGCAGCGGGCGTACGACCTGGCCATCGCGGCCGGTCCGGTGCCGACCACCGCTCCGCCGACGACCGCCCCGCCCACCACGGCACCCCCGACGACCGCCCCGCCGACCACCGCTCCCCCGACGACCGCTCCCCCGACGACCGCTCCGCCGACCGGGGACTGCACGGTGACCTGGACCCCGAACGCGTGGACCGGCGGCTTCACCGCCGAGATCTCGGTGACCAACCGCGGCGCGGCGCTCAACAACTGGACGCTCGCCTTCACGGTCGCCTCCGGGGTGCGGCTCACCAATGGTTGGAACGGTGACTGGAGCCAGTCCGGCGACCGGATCCAGGTCCGCAACGTCGCCTGGAACGGCAACGTCCCCAACGGCGGCACCATCAGCACCGGCTTCCAGGGCACCTACTCCGGCAGCACCCTGCCGCGCCCGACCAACTTCACCCTCAACGGCACCCCCTGCGCCTGACCCCACCCACAGAGATCTTGGTACGCGGACGCCGTCCCGTACCAAGATCTCTGTGCGGGGTTATCGAGGGTGGAGGCGGGAATTGGGAGGGGGTAAGGACTTCCGGGTTGAGGGGGGAGTATGCGGGGGGAGTCGGATTTTTCGGGGTGGCGGCCGGGGGTGACGGGTGCGGGACGCCTCCCGTCGGGGCCGGGTGGGCCCGTGGCGACACCGGCTGCTGACGGTCACGGACCGCCGACCGGGCCGCCGACCGTGACGATCGGGTCGTACCCGGACTACCCGTCGGCCCAGCGCGTGGTGGACCACCTGGCCGACAACCGTTTCCCGGTGGAGCGCACCGCCATCGTCGGCACCGATCTGACGCTGGTGGAGACCGTGTTGGGCCGGATGACGACCGGCCGCGCGACGCTGATCGGCGCCGGCACGGGTGCCTGGTTCGGATTGTTCATCGGACTGCTCTTCGGCATCTTCACCATCGGGAACTGGGTCGCGGTGGTCCTGGTCGGCCTGGTCATCGGCGCGATCTGGGGCGCCGTGTTCGGCGCCGTGGCGCACGCGATGGCGGGCGGACGGCGGGACTTCACCTCCGCCAGTTCACTGCGCGCCAGTCGCTACGCGGTCATCGTCGAGGCGGACTTCGCCGAGCAGGCCCGCCAGTTGCTGGGCCGCCTGGGCGGTCGATCGCCTCAGGCGGCAGGCTGAGCAGAGCCGCACGCGGCACGCTGAGCGGAGCCCCAGGCGGCAGGCAGAGTCGCACGCGGCGGGCTGAGCAGAGCCGCAACGGGCTTGGTCCCCGGCGGGCCGGCCCGGGCTGACCGGCGGTCAGTCGGTGGCGAGGCGGGCGTGCAGGTGCTCGTCGTAGCGCCGCCCGTCGCCGTATCGGAACGACTGCCGCAGAGTGCCCTCGACCAGGTAGCCGGTTCGCTGCGCGACCCGGCAGGAGGCCGCGTTGAGCACGGCGTGGCACAGCTCGATCCGGTACAGCCCGAGTTCGGCGAACGCCCACGCGGTGAGCCGGGCGACCGCCGCCGAGGCGAGCCCGCGCCCCCGGGCGGCGGGCAACGTCCAGTAGCCGATCGAGGCGTCGCCGTCCTGTATCCGGTTCAGCGAGACCGAGCCCGACAGCGTTTCCGGCGCGGCCGGGTCGACCACGGCCAGTGACACATGGCTGCCCGACCAGTCGGCCCGGCGCCGTACCCAGCGCCGGGCCGCCTCCAGATCGTTCACGTCGCCCTGCGGATTCCACTGCATGATCGCCGGATCGCGGAGCGCCTCGAGTACGGCAGCGGCGTCCGCGTCCCGCCAGGGACGCAGGAGCAGGCCGGGACCGGTGAGTTCCACGGCGGCACAGTCTGGCACACCCCGTCGGGCGGGCTGTCAGGAGACGGCGAAGATGCCGGCCACGCCAAGCAGGACCATCACCAGTACGGCCAACAGCGCCCCCCGCTCGCTCTCCACCGCCTGCTCGCGGTGCTCCGTGACGGAGTTCGTCGTTTCGCCGGACATGGCGTGGCCTCCTCGCTGCTCGGGTATGGGGTCGGCGCGCGCGTGTCGCGCAGGTCGCCGATCCTCTGAGTTACCCGTCTGGCCGAGCGGAAACCTCGCCGAGCCGCTGATTCGGCAAGCCCGGCGACCGCATCTCTTCGCCGGGCGATCCGGTGTTCGTCCGGGCCGCTACCGGCCGGTCGGCTGGCTGACGATTCCGGCGGCCGCCCGCTGCGGGCCCGGTGTCCGGGGGGCTGGTGCGGGCTGCAGCTCGCCCAGGACGGTCAGCCCGCCCGGGTACGCGAAGGAGGAGCGCGGGGCGTAGTAGCCCCAGGTGATCGTGAGGGGGTTTTCCGGACGCAGCGCGTAGATGGGGTGTTCGGGTGCCAGGAACTCCACCGACTCGATCTCGAACGGACTGACCGGTTCGGCGACGACCGGATAGATGCTGCTGACCAGTTGGCCGCGCAGTGCGGTGAGGTACCGGTGGTGACCGTTGTGCACGGTGTGTCCCGTCTCACCCACCCGCGCCTGGGTCCGGATCATCGGCACGCCGTCGATGTCGGTTTGGGTGACCAATCGGTCGCGACGGGCGGCGATCGTGGTGTGGCCGGTCAGGGCGGGGGCGCCGCGGGCGAGGGCGTAGTCGCGGACCCGCTCGCTGGAGGTCACGTAGTGGGTCCACCAGCCACCCGGGGTCACCCCGTCGGGGGCGTCCGCGTCCACCAGGGTCACCCCGAGGTAGGTCAGCGAGTACGAGCCGAAGCCACTGGTCTGGCTCTCGTCGTCCACGACGTACTGGTTCATGAAGACCTGCAGGTCGGGATGGGGTCGCAGCCCGGCCGGGACCAGCGCCGCCACCGCCGCCGGATCCGCCGGCAGCCAGCTGAAATACAACGTACGGCAGTTCACGACGAGGTGGGGAACGGCAGGGTCGAGCACAGCGCCTCCGACTAGGGGTCCACCGGGGACGCTACGGCCACCTCCGGATACCGGACAACGACGGAAAGACGACAGTGCGCTGGCCGGCCCCACCCAGCTCAGCCGGCCGGCGGTACGCCCGACACCGTCCGGCCGAGACGGCACCTTCGGGTGGACGAGCCGCTCCCCTACGAACGGCAGGGCAATCGGTCCACAAGGCCCGCAGCAGACAACCCCTTTGGGAGATGTCTCGCGTCCGTGTTTGCGGCTTTTTACGCCGAAAATCACTTAAGCACATCGTCCGTTCGGCTAGATTTCCCAGAGACGATCGGGCTATGGTGACACCCGAACGACCATAGCCACCAATCCAAAGCGTCACGTCTCTATCCGCGGACGAGGTGCAGGGAGGACCACCATGACCGCGCAAACGATCAGCGAGCCGGCGACCACCTCGACGACCTCGGCGCCGAAGCTCGACCCGCGGGCGCTCACCGACAGCGCCACCGAACTGCTGAACGCGATGGCCGCACTGCCGGCCGGGCATCCCTCCCGCGCCACGCTGCGCGACCGGGCGATCGAGGCCTGGCTGCCACTGGCCAACCACCTCGCCCACCGCTACAGCGGGCGTGGTGAGCCCACCGACGACCTCGCCCAGACCGCGGCCGTCGGCCTCATCAAGGCCATCGACAAGTTCGACCCCTCCCGTGGGGTCGACTTCGCCGGCTACGCCATCCCCACCATCATCGGTGAGCTGAAGCGGCACTTCCGGGACCGCACCTGGGACATCCGGGTCCCCCGACGTCTGCAGGAGCTGCGGCTGGCCATCTCCGACGCCAACAGCTCGCTGCTGCAGACCCTGGGCCGCTCGCCGACGGTGGCCGACATCGCCGCCCACCTCAACCTCACCGAGGAAGAGGTGCTGGAGGGCCTGGAGGGTGCCCGCGCCTACAACGCGGTGTCGCTGTCCACGCCGACCGGCGACGGCGACCGGGCGACCGAACTCGGCGACATGCTCGGCGGCGAGGACGGCGAGTTCGAGCTGGCCGAGCTGCGGGTGGCGCTGGGCCCGGCGCTGGCCACGCTGGACGAGCGCGAGCAGAGAATCCTGACGCTGCGGTTCTACGGCAACCTGACGCAGTCGCAGATCGCCGAGCAGATCGGCGTGTCGCAGATGCACGTGTCCCGGCTGCTGGCTCGGGCACTGACAAAGCTGCGGGGGCAGCTCGACGGCACTTACTAACAGGGGGTGCCGACGGGGGCCGGGGTCCTGGCAGGACCCCGGCCCCCGTCGTCGGTGGGCTCAGCCGGCGACCGGCTCCCGCCACATCGGCCAGAACGGCGTACCGTCGGGCAACCGGAACGGCTCGGACACCTGGTACCCGTGCCGGGCGTACAGGTCCCGACCGGTCTCGCTGCTCGCCTCCAGATAGCCCGGTACGCCGTTGGCGTCCAGCCAGGCGTGGTGGTGGCGGAGCAACGCGCTGCCAACGCCCTGCCCCTGACGGTCCGGCCGGACGGCCAGCAGGGCCAGGTGATGGTGGTCCTGGTGCGGATGGTTGGCGTCGAACAACTCGTCCAGGTGCGCGAAGCGCGGCGTCCACTCCCCGCAGGCGGCGGCCAGCCGGGCGTCGTACTCCTCTGGAGGCGGCAGCGGGTCACCCATCGACGGCATCCAGACCGCCACTCCGGCACGGTCCTCGGTGCCGAACACCAGGCCGTGCCGCATCGCGTGCTCGACGATGATCTCGAACTGGGCGGTCAGCACCGATTCCCGCTTGGCCTCGTCCGGCACCAGCCACCGGGTCGCGTCCAGCACCAGGAACGCCTCGGCGATCCGCGCGGCCACCCACCGGGTGTCCGCCAGGTCGAGTCGACCGATGGTCGGCTCCGTCATCACCGTACCTCCGTGGTGAGCGGCGCCGGCTCGGTGAGCGACGCCGGAGGTACCACGGCTGCGGCGCTCTCCGCGCCCAGACCGATCCGGGCGTACGTGTCGGGGCGACTGCTGCGCAGCACCAGACCCCAGAGCACGCCGAGCAGCGCCACGACCGGGAACGCCGCCGGGAACGCCCAGCGCAACGGGGAGTCGGGCTCCACCCCGAGCAGGTCGGCGAAGTTCTGCACGGCCAGCACGATGATCGCGATCAGCGCGATGGCGGCGATCCCCGGTGCGATCAGCCGCCGCCACAGCGTCTCCTGCTCTCCGCTGCGGGCGAAGTACGCGATGATGGAGATCGCGGTGGTCGCGATGAGCAGCAGCACCCCGAAGCCACCGCTGGTACCCAGCCAGAAGAACAGCTGCAGGACCGGGTCCCAGCCGTTGACCGCGTACAGCACGATCACCAGCAGGCCGAGCGCGCTCTGCGCCAGCGAGGCGGCCCGGGGAGCACCGGAGGTCGGCGAGGTCCGCCCGAACACCGCCGGCAGGACCCGCTCCCGGCCCAACGCGAAGGCGTACCGCGCCGTGGTGTTGTGGAACGCGATCATGGCGGCCAGCACCGAGGTCAGGAAGAGCACCTGCCCGATGGCGAGCACGGTGTCGCCGAGGTGCGCCCCGGCCAGGTTGAAGATCAGATCGACGCTCTGGGTGCCGGCCTCCTCGGCGATCCGGTCCGGGCCGACGGCCACCGTCATGCTCCACGAGGAGAGCGCGTAGACCACCCCGATGATCGCCACGGAGAGATAGGTCGCCATCGGCACCGTCCGCTTGGGATCCTTGCTCTCCTCGCTGAACACCACCGAGGCCTCGAAGCCGACGAAACCGAGGATCGCCAGCACCAGCACCGCGCCGACTCCGGGGACGAAGAAGTTCTCCGGCGAGAACGCCGCGAAGCTGACGCTGCCACCGGCCGGGTTGCCCAGCTGCCCGAGGTCGAACACCAGGATGATGGCGATCTCCGCGCAGAGCAGCGCCGCCAGCACCATGCCGTTGATGTCCACCCGGAGCAGACCGAGCACCGCCACCAGCGCCCAGGCCGCCAGCGCCACGATCCACCACAGTGGCTCGATCCCGAACAGCCGGTTCAGCACCGGCGTGGCGGCAGCGCCGATCGTGCCGTAGAGCCCGACCTGGAGTCCGTTGTACGCGACCAGCGCGGCCCACGCCGTGCCCACCCCGGCCGGACGTCCCAGACCACGGCTCACGTACGAGTAGAAGGCTCCGGCGTTGGCCATCCGGCGGGCCATCGCCACGTAACCGGTGGCGAAGAGCGTCAGCACCGCCGCGACCACCACGAAGGCCAGCGGGATGCCGAGCACCCCGACGACCCCGTAGCCGGTGGTGACCACGCCGGCCACCACGGTCAGCGGCGTTGCCGCGGAGAGAACGAAGAAGATCACCGAGGGCACACCGAGCCGGCCACGGGCCAGCGCCTCGGAAACGTTGCTCGGTCTGTCGGTTGTCGCGGTCGAGGACATGGACTGCTCCGGTTCGTCAGAGGAGGGGGTACCGGGTCAGAGGGCGCCGCGCAGCACTGCCGCGCCGACGGCGGCCTCGGTGTGCGCCACGAGTTCCTTCAGCGGAGCCGGCAACGCCGGGACGATCAGGTTGAGCCGGTGGTGGGCCCGGGGACCGGCGCTCCACAGCACCTCGCGGGTCAACCCGGCGGCGGCGACCAGACCGAGCAGCAGGGCGTCGGGCACGCTGGGCGGCTCGTTCCGTTCGAGCACCGCGCGCAGGCGGGTGGCCGGCCAGGCGGCGACGTTGAGGTCGGTCGGCAGGTAGTTGACGGTGGTCCGCAGCAGCCGCCGGCTCTCCTGGCGGCGCAGCACGCCGGCTCGGGCCAGCCGCTCCCCGACCGAGGTCACCGCGGTCTGGGCGAGGAAGCTGAGCCAGGTCCGCACCGCCTGGTGCTGGGCTTCACCGATCAACTGGTCCAGCACGGTGTGCGCCAGCGCATCGGCCGGCGGACGACGATCGATCACGGTGACCTGCGCCGACGTCACGGTGATGTGTCCATAGAGGATCAGCTCACCGAGGAGGCCGGCGGCCAGACCGAGCCCGGTCGCGGCTGGGTGCAACTTCGCCTTGCCCCGGATGTCGTTGTGCGCGATCAGGAAGAACTCGTCGGCGATGAGCAAAAGTCCTCCCCGGTCGCCGTTCATTGATCGCTATAGCCCGGGAAAGGATGCACCCACCGCTACTGCAATGCAACTCCCGTTTTCGGCGGTTGCACTCCGTGCTGACGCGACCTGCGCTTATTCCCGTGACAGACTCGGAGGGTGACCGCAAGCCCCACCGTCCGCCGCCGCCGAATCGCCCGGGAACTACGTCAGTTGCGCGAACGCGCCGGGATGACCCTCGACGTGGCCGCCCGACAACTGGACATGTCCAAGAGCAACCTGTCCCGCATCGAGAACGCCCAGATCGGCATCAAGCCTCGCGACGTACGCGCCGCGCTGGCGCTGTACCAGGTCACCGGCAACGACGCCGAGGCGCTCATCGAGATCGCCCGCAGCGCGCAGCAACGTGGCTGGTGGCAGCACTACAGCGACGTGCTGCCGGACTGGTTCGAGTTCTACGTCGGACTGGAGGCCGAGGCGGCCACGCTGCGCACGTACGAGGCCGAGGCGGTGCCGGGCCTGTTGCAGACCGAGGCGTACGCCCGGGAGGTCTACCGCCTGACCGCGGGCGAGGACGGCCTGGACCGCAAGGTGGCCGCCCGGCTGCGCCGGCAGGACGTGCTGTACGGCGAGAATCCGGTCGAGTTGTCGGTGGTGCTGAACGAGGCGGTGTTGTTACGCTCCGTCAGCAAAGGGGCGGTCATGGCGGGGCAACTGTCCCATCTGGAGACCGTTGCCCAGCTACCGAACGTCACGATCCAGGTACTTCCGTTCAGCGCTGGCGGGCATCCCGCGATGAGTTCACCGTACGTCCTCCTCACCTTCGCCGACGCCGCCGACGCCGCCGTGGTTTACCTGGAAAATCTCACGACAGGCCTGGCACTGGAGGAAGCCGCGCAGGTGCGCTCGTATAGCCTTGTGCATGAGCGGCTGCGCCGTCTGGCGCTCGATCCGGCGGCGTCCCTGATCCGCCTGAAGGAAGCCACTCGCTACTTTACGTGACCGCTGCGGAGCGGTCACTTTCGGTTACGACGAAGGGATCGCGATGACCGCGCTCGACCTTTCCGTGGCGAAGTGGCGCACCAGCACGCGCAGCGTGGGCAACGGCAACTGCGTCGAGGTCGCCACCGCCGATGGCGGGGTCGCGGTCCGGGACAGCAAGGACCGCCACGGTCCGGTCCTGGCCTTCCCGCTGCCCGCCTGGCGCGCATTCGTCGCCGACCTGCCCACCCGCTGACCCGCCCCGCAGGCTGGCGGAATCGCCGACGCGTGCGCGGCGGGTAGACAGCTCGGGTGACGACTGAGGCGCCGGTCGTGGGCGGGGCCGGGCCGGCGCAAGGCGGTGGGACACTGGGCCGTGCTCTCCGACGTGCCCCTCGACCTGCCCGTCCGGCCGGTGTTGCCGGCGATGGTGGCGGCGCTGCGTTCCGGCGGCGCCGCCGTTCTGGTCGCGCCGCCAGGCACCGGCAAGACCACCCTCGCCCCGCTCGCCGTGGCCGACGCGGTCGACGGCCGGGTGATCGTCGCCCAGCCCCGCCGGGTGGCTGCCCGCGCCGCGGCCCGGCGGATGGCGGCCCTGCTCGGCGAACGGGTCGGCGATCGAGTCGGGTACGCGGTACGCGGCGAGCGCCGCTGCGGCCCGCGCACTCGGGTCGAGGTGGTCACCACCGGCCTGCTGGTCCGCCGGCTGCACCACGATTCCGAGTTGGCCGGCGTCGGCGCGGTGCTGCTCGACGAGGTTCACGAGCGGCAACTCGACGCCGACCTCGCGCTCGCCTTCACGGTGGAGTCCCGGGCCGCGCTGCGGCCGGACCTCTGGCTGCTGGCGATGTCCGCCACCCCGGAGGCCGACCGGTTCGCCGCTCTGCTCGGCGGCACGGCACCCGCACCGGTGGTCCGCGCCTCGGCGGCCCTGCATCCGGTGACGCGGATCTGGGCGCCGCCGCCCCGACCGGTGCCGCCACCCGGCGCGGGTCCGGTGGACCGGGCCCTGCTCGACCACGTCGCGGCCACCGTCCGGCTCGCGCTGCGCGAACGCACCGGAGACCTGCTGGTCTTCCTGCCCGGGGTCGGCGAGATCACCGCGGTCGCCGGTCGCCTGGCCGACCTGCGTGACAGCGTCGACGTGCTGCGGTTGCACGGCCGTCAGGACAGCGGCGAGCAGGATGCCGCCCTGCGTCCCGGGCGACAGCGACGGGTGGTGCTGACCACGGCGGTGGCGGAGAGCAGCCTGACCGTGCCGGGCGTGCGGACGGTGGTGGACGCCGGCCTGTCCCGGGTGGCCCGGCTGGATCTGGCCCGAGGGCTGGGCGCCCTGGTCACCGTGCCGGTGTCCCGAGCGGGCGCCACCCAGCGGGCTGGGCGGGCCGGGCGCCAGGCCCCCGGCCACGTCTACCGCTGCTGGTCGGAGGCCACGCACGAGCGGCTGCCGGCCCAGCCGGAGCCGGAGATCGCCACCGCCGACCTGACCGGTTTCGCCCTGGAGCTGGCAGCCTGGGGCGCACCCGACGGCACCGGTCTCGCCCTGCCCGACCCGCCTCCGGCGGCCGCGATGACGGTGGCCCGGCAGACGTTGAGCACCCTGGGTGCGCTCGACCCGGACGGTCGGATCACCGCGCGGGGCAGGGCGATCGTCGCCGCCGGGGCGCACCCCCGGCTGGCCCGCGCGCTGCTCGACGGGGCGCAACGGGTGGGCGCCGACCGCGCCGCCGAGGTGGTGGCACTGCTCGCCGAGGAGAGCGTTGCCCGGCCCGGCGACGACATCGTCGCGGCGTGGCGTCGGCTGCGTACCGGCACCGACCCGGCCGCCACCGCACGTTGGCGCACCGAGGTACGCCGGCTACGCGCCGCCCTGCCGGTCGCCGGCAACGGCCGGTTGTACCCGGGCAACCTGCCCTCGGGCGACATCGCCGGGCGGTCCGCGCCGGACGGATCCGACCGTGCCGGTCGGCTCCCGGCCGACGGGTCACCGCTGCCCGACGACCTGGCCGCCGGGCTGCTGGTCGGGTTGGCGTACCCGGAACGGCTGGCCCGGGCGCGGCGGCCGGGCGGCGGCGCGTACCTGATGAGCGGCGGGACCGCGGCGGAGCTGGCGCCGGGGTCGGCGCTGGCCGGTGCCGACTGGCTCGCCGTGGCCGTGGCGGACCGCTCCCCCGGCGCGCCGGCCGCCCGGATCCGGCTCGCCGCCGTGCTGGACGAGGCGACCGCCCGCGAGGCCGGCGCGCCGTCGCTGCGGACCGACCGGGAGGTCGGCTGGTCCGGTACGGACGTGGTGGCCCGGGAGGTGATCCGGCTGGGCGCGATCGAGCTGGTCGAACGTCCGCTGCAGCGGCCCGCCCCGGAAGCGGTCACCGCAGCCCTGCTGACCGGCCTGCGCGACGTCGGCCTCGACCTGCTGACCTGGACTCCGGCCGCGCGGACGCTGCGCGAACGGCTGGCGTTCTGCCGGCGGGCGCTCGGCGACGACTGGCCGGACGTCTCCGACGAGGCGCTGCTGGCCGGTGCCGCCGACTGGCTCGGCCCGGAGCTGGCCACCGCCCGCCGGCGCGCGGACCTGGCCCGGATCGACGTGGCCGGCGCGTTGCGCCGGTTGGTGCCCTGGTCCCTGGCGGGGCGGCTGGACGAGCTGGCCCCGGAACGGCTCACCGTGCCCAGCGGCTCCCGGATCCGGGTGGACTACACCGATCCGGCCGCACCGGTGCTCGCGGTCCGGCTCCAGGAGACCTTCGGCTGGGCGGACGCGCCGCGGATCGCCGACGGTCGCACGCCCGTACTGCTGCACCTGCTCTCCCCGGCGGGGCGGCCGGTGGCGGTCACCGCCGACCTGGCATCCTTCTGGCGCACCGGCTACCGGCAGGTCCGGGCCGAACTGCGCGGCCGCTACCCGCGCCACCCCTGGCCGGAGGACCCGACCACGGCACCGCCGACCCGATCGGGCGGGCGGCGGCGCTGACCATGGCGCTACGCGACACGAGGCCGGAGGATCGGCCCCCCATCCTTGACAGCCTCGCCGGGCTGCGCCCGTTCAATCCGCAGGCGACGGACGGACCCGAGCCGGACGACCAGCCCCCGCTGCTGAGGCAGTTGTCGAGGAAGAAGCGTCGGTGACCAGCCGACGGACGCTTGCGGTAGACAGGCGCAGTAGCTGACCGCGCCCGGTCAATCCTCGCCGGTCGGGCTGGGGCGGTTCTCGGCGATCCAAGCCCGGACGGCCTTGCCATCCCAGACGCGGCCCATCTTCAACGTGACGAGCGGATCAGGGAATCCCTTGCGGCCCACGATGATCGTGGCGCGCTGCTTGCTGATCCCGCCAAGCAGATCACGGATCTCATCCAGCCCGAGCAGCTCCACAATCTGACGCTATGGCCCGGAGGCGTTGCCCGAAGGGCAACGGGGTGAGACAACGCCAACAGGGGTTGCCTCTGTACAACTCTCGTGATGCGATGGGCACATGACGCGATTCGTCTCATACGGGGAGTATCTGGCTGACGC
This sequence comes from Micromonospora qiuiae, assembly GCF_016863555.1. Taxonomy (GTDB): domain Bacteria; phylum Actinomycetota; class Actinomycetes; order Mycobacteriales; family Micromonosporaceae; genus Micromonospora; species Micromonospora qiuiae. The sequence goes on from NZ_BOPC01000041.1 coordinate 73,671, forward strand.
TGCTCTGACTCTCGCGCGAAGGCACCGACCGACGTGGAACCACATCCTCAAACGGGTGACCTGCCGCTGCGGTAGGGATCTGCCGTGCCGGGCTCGGCACCGGGTGCCGATCAACCGGGGCCACTGGCCGGGGGAGGCGTCATGACGGCGCACGGGCCGGTAATGCCGATCTGGACGTGTGCCGGGTGTGGATCATCTTGGCCCTGCCGCACCCGCCGCCGGGAGCTGCTGATCGAGTACGAAGGCGCTCCGATCTCCCTGTCGATCTACATGGCCTCGCATCTGGTGGCCGCGACGCAGGACATGGGCTGGGCTCCCGCCCGCGATCTCCACCGCAGATTCCTCGGGTGGCTGCCGTGACCGAGCGCCCTGAGATGCCCTTCCTGGTCCAGGTGGCCTGGTTCATTCTTGACGACCACCGCGTCAAGCGGTGCCCCCGCTGCCACCTGGACGGCTGGTGCCCCCGCGTCGCGGTATCGCGTGCCCAGGTTCTGGCCTGGCAACAGGTGCGGAACCTCCGGTGACCGCCCACCTGCCGAAGGCCGGTGACCTGCTCCGGGTGGGTCGGGAGGCCAGCGTGCAGTTCACCAAGCCGATCCTGTTCCGCGTGATCCGCGTGCTCGACCGGCCCACCTACCACGGGTGGATCTGGCTGGAGGGCTACCAGATCGACAACAAGGGAGACGCGGTGGACCGCCGATCCATCTTCGTCATGAAGGCCGGGCTGCGCATCGCCCCGGCACCCGCCGTGGGTAAACCGGGGCAACAGAGACGCTTGACATCGCCGCAAAGGCGCTAACCCATCGCGGGGGTACACACCCCGAGGTCATCCCCCAGCGGGTCTGTGCGGATCCTTGGGCGCGAACCTTGGCGGGGTGGCCTTCTTGGCGGGGGTCTTGCGGGTGGCCTTCGCGGCATCCGCGAGCCATGCCGGTGTTGACATGGCCGACGACGACAGCGCTGGCCTCCGTAGCCAGTTGATCGACTCCGTTTCGTCGGTACGGCGGTGTCCGATCGGCCGGGACACCGCCGTTACGGCGAAACGGCGATCGGCGGTGATCAAAGCGGTTGCTGTCGTAGCCGCGGTCCAGGTGTGCGGTGACTGGTCGGGCCAGTGATGCCGCAACTGGGTGCCGCATCAGGCGCGAAGAGGCAACGCGGGCGGAATCCAGGCGTGGTGGCCGCTGCGCCTGGGGTGGTGGACGGCACGGGTTGCGGCATCTCGGGGTGTTCGGGTGCGCAGGGTGGGCACGGGTTACGGGATGTCGGCCTATCCCGCCCTGCGGGTGGCACGGGTTGCGGGATGTTGGGGTTTCCGGGCCGGTTGAGGCCGCGAGTTGCGGTGTCCCGTGCGCAGGCCCACGAGTTGCGGCATCCTGTGGCAGGGCCGCGAGGTGTGCCGGGTGATGCTTAGCTCACGGCCCTCGCGGTCGTCGCTGATCCGGCGGTACTTGCCGCGCGTCGGTGAGTCATAGCGGGGGACCATAACCGGGGTGCCTACATGCAACGCGACGTCGCGACAGCGCTGAGCCTGCCTGCCGCCGGTGTGCCGCGCCTTACCTCCCTCGGAAACCCGCGCTAGCGGAGCGGACGGAAGCCGTTGCGAAGCTCTTCCGCGAAGACCTCCGGCCGCTCCCAGGCCGCGAAGTGCCCGCCTTTCTCCAGCCGGTGGTAGTAGATGAGGTTGGGGTACGCCCGCTCGGCCCAACTGTGCGGTGCCTGGTACAGCTCGTCGGGAAAGGCGCTCACGGCGGCCGGGATGGCGACCCCCTTGGTGGCGAAGAAGGAGAGCTTGTTCTCCGCGTAGAGACGTGCCGCGGAGACCGCCGTGTTGGTCAGCCAGTACAGCGTGATGTTGTCGAGAATGTCGTCGCGGGTGAGACCGGCCGGGTGCCCGGCGAAGGCCTGGCAGATCAGCTCCAGGCTGCGCGCGTCGTGGTCGAGCAGGAAAGCCGCCAGCCCTACCGGCGAATCCGCCAGTCCGGTCAGGGTCTGGGGCCGGGTCTGCATCATCAGGGCGTACGCGACGTGCTTCCACACGAAATCCAACTGTTCGGCCGCGTGCCTCTCCCCGTCGGAGAGATCGGCCGGGAGGGAGCCGAGGGCGTTGGTCGCGGCGGTGACGTCGGCTTGGAACAACCTGTCGATGTCCGGCGGGACCGCACCCGGCATGTTGGTGTGGATGCCGATCAGCTCCGGCGGCGCCTGGACGCCCATCTGGTCCGTGACGACCGCACCCCAGTCGCCGCCCTGCGCGACGAAGCGCGAGTATCCGAGGTGCTTCATCAGTTCCGTCCAGGCACGCGCGATGCGCTCCGGTCCCCAGCCGGGTGCGGTCGGCTTGCCGGAGAAGCCGTGGCCGGGCAGGGACGGGATGACCAGGTGGAAGGCGTCCGAGGCGGCACCGCCGTGGGCCGTGGGATCGGTGAGCGGTCCGATGATCTTGAGCTGCTCGATGATCGAGCCGGGCCAGCCGTGCGTGACGATGAGCGGCAGCGCGTCCTCGTGTTTCGACCGTACGTGGATGAAGTGGATGTCCAACCCGTCGATCTCGGTCAGGAACTGCGGCAGGGAGTTCAGTCGTGCCTCGACCTTGCGCCAGTCGTACTCCTTCTCCCAGTAGTGCGCAAGCGCCTGCATCGTCGCGAGCGGCACGCCCTGCGACTGATCGTCGACGGTCTCCTTCTCCGGCCACCGCGTGTTCGCGATGCGCTTGCGCAACGCGTCGAGCTCCGCCTCCGGAATCTCCACCGTGAACGGCCGATCCTGTCCGGTACGCACCGGCGCCTCGATCTTGACAGCCACGTCGTCCTCCCAGTCCCCGATGATCGGAGGGGATTCCCGGATGCTGCCGCCTCATGCCATCGTGGGCCGGCGCCCGAGTCTGCCTCGGCCACCTGACCGCTCAGCCTTCGTCGACCACGTCCGCGACGACGACGGTGATGTTGTCCGGGCCACCGGCGCGCAACGCCAGGTCGATCAACTTCCGCGTGCAGGCCTCCCGGTCGGGGTGATTGGCCAGCACCTCGGCCAGGGTGTCCGCGCGTACGACGTTGGACAGCCCGTCGCTGCACAGCAGCCAGCGGTCGCCGGCCCGGGGCACCATCGTCGCGTACGTCGGTTCGACCCGGTCACCCTGCAACGCCTGGGTGACCACGGCCCGGCGGGGATGGCTGCCGGCCTGGTCGGGGGTGATCAGGCCCTGGTCGACGAGCATCTGCACGAAGGTGTCGTCGCGGGTGATCTGCTTGAGCACGCCGTCGCGGAACAGGTACGCCCGGGAGTCGCCCACGTGGGCCAGCGCCAGGCAGCTGCCGGTACGCGCGAACAACAGCGCGGTCAACGTGGTGCCCATCCCCTGCCGCTGGGGGTCCTCGGTGACCGCCTGACGGATCCGGGTGGTGGCCAACTCGATGCCGCTCTGCAGGGCGGCGACCAACGCGTCCTCGGGTGTCTCCGCGTCCAGCCCAGCGATCGCCTCGATGGCGATGGCGCTGGCCAGGTCGCCCGCGGCCATGCCGCCCATGCCATCGGCGACGGCCACCAACCAGGTGCCGACGTGCACCGCGTCCTGATTACCGCTGCGGATCAGCCCACGGTCGCTCGTTCCGACGGAACGCAGCTTCAGGGTCATGGCACGCAGCCTGCCAGGCGAAGGGCGTCGTTGTCTCTAGGAGATCAGGGGGACCGGGCGTGGCGCGGCGAATCTCACTGCCCGTGAGCCCCCAAGAATCATCGGATGGGATCGATTGACAGGGTCGACGCGCCCTGGAAACATGCCCGATACCTGGGAGCGCTCCCAGGTATCCATCACCAGCACGCCCCCGTCCCGTTCGTCGGAAGGAACCCCCGTGACGCCATCCCGACGTCGTCTCACGGTGCTCGCCATGGCGACCACCGTGGCGCTGATCGGCCCGAGCGCCGGCACAGCCCACGCCGATCCCCCGGCCGACGCTCCTGAACAGATCACCAACGGCGACTTCAGCACCGGTGTGTCGCCCTGGTTCTCCTACGGCACCGGTCCGCTCGGCGTCACCGACGGCCAACTCTGCACCACCGTTCCCGGCGGGCTCGCCAACACCTGGGACGCCGGCATCGGCCAGGACGCCGTCGCGCTCGTCGGCGGCGCCGAGTACACCCTCGGCTTCGACGTCACCGCGACCCCCGGCGGCTCGGTCACCGCCGTGCTGCAACTCGGCAACGCCCCCTACACCGGCTACTACAGCGTCGTCGCCGCCGCCACTGCCACGCAGCAGCGGATCGAGCGGACCTTCGTGGCGCCCGACGACGACCCGCGCGCCCAGATCATCTTCCAGGTCGGCGGCAGCGCGCAGGAGCAGACCATCTGCCTGGACAACGTCTCGCTGCGCGGCGGCAACCCGCCTGAGCCGTACGAGCCGGACACCGGCCCGCGGGTGCGCGTCAACCAGGTCGGCTACCTGCCCGGCGGGCCGAAGAACGCCACCGTGGTCACCGAGGCGACCAAGGCGCTGCCCTGGCAGCTGCGGTCCGCCTCCGGCGCCGTGCTGGCCAACGGCAGCACCGCCCCGCGCGGGGTCGACCCGGCGTCGGCGCAGAATGTGCACACGGTCGACTTCTCGTCGTACCGCACCCCGGGGCGGGGCCTGACGCTGGCCGTGGACGGGGAGGTCAGCCACCCGTTCGACATCTCCGGCACGCTCTACGACCAGCTGCGTTCCGACGCGCTCCAGTTCTTTTACATCCAGCGCAGCGGCATCGCCATCGACGGTGACCTGGTCGGCGAGGAGTACGCCCGCCCGGCCGGCCACCTGGGCGTCGCCCCCAACAAGGGCGACACCGACGTGCCCTGCCAGCCCGGCGTCTGCGACTACCGGCTCGACGTACGCGGTGGCTGGTACGACGCGGGCGACCACGGCAAGTACGTGGTCAACGGCGGCATCGCCACCTACCAGCTGCTGAACGCCTTCGAGCGGACCAAGAACGCCGCCACCGCCGGCTTCGGCGCCGCCCTCGGCGACAGCAAGCTGCGGGTGCCCGAGCGCGACAACGGGGTGCCGGACATCCTCGACGAGGCCCGCTGGGAGCTTGAGTTCCTGCTGCGCATGCAGGTGCCCGCCGGCAAGCCGCTGGCCGGCATGGCCCACCACAAGATTCACGACCGGAACTGGACCGGTCTGCCGTTGCGGCCCGAGGACGACGACGAGCTGCGCGAACTGCACCCGCCGTCCACCGCCGCCACGCTGAACCTGGCCGCCGTCGCCGCCCAGTGCGCCCGGCTGTTCGCCCCGTACGACCCGGCGTTCGCGCAGCGCTGCGGCAGCGCGGCGAAGACCGCGTATGCGGCGGCCAAGGCCAACCCGACCCGGTACGCCGACCCGGCGGACGGCAACGGCGGCGGCGCGTACAGCGACAGCGACGTCACCGACGAGTTCTACTGGGCCGCCGCGGAGCTGTACCTGACCACCGGCGAGCGCGCCTACCTGACCGAACTGACCGCGTCGCCGCACCACACCGGTGACGTCTTCGACGTCCGTGGCTTCGGCTGGCAGAGCGTCGCCGCGCTGGGCCGCCTCGACCTGGCCACCGTGCCGAACGGGCTGCCCGCCGCCGACCTGGCCCGGGTCCGGGCGTCGGTCACCGCCGCCGCCGACGGCTACCTCGCCGAGATCCGCCGCCAGGCGTACGGGCTGCCGATGCCCGGTGACCCGGGCAGCTACTTCTGGGGCGGCAACAGCAACGTGATCAACAACGCCGTCGTGCTGGCCACCGCCTTCGACCTGACCGGATCGGCGAAGTACCGCGACGGCGCGGTGCAGACGATGGACTACATCCTCGGCCGCAACGCGCTGAACATCTCGTACGTGACCGGATGGGGCGAGCACGCGGCGGAGAACCAGCACAGCCGGATCTTCGGCCACCAGCTCGACCCGAGCATGCCGAAGCCGCCCGCCGGCTCGCTGGCCGGCGGCCCCAACGCCGCCCTCCAGGACCCGTTCGTGGAGCAGTTGCTCGCCGGCTGCGCGCCGATGTTCTGCTTCGTCGACGACATCGCCTCGTACTCCACCAACGAGGTGGCGATCAACTGGAACTCGGCGCTGGCCTGGATCGCCTCGTTCCTCGCCGACCAGGGCGACTCGCGGGCGGTGCCGGCACCGACCTGCGCGGTGAACTACACCAACTACGGCTCCTGGCACGGCGACACCGGCTTCACCGCCCAGGTGACCATCCGCAACACCGGCACCAGCACGATCAACGGCTGGAGTGCCCGGTTCGCGTTCACTGGTGACGCGAAGGTGCGCGAGGCGTGGATGGCGGACGTGACGCAGTCCGGCGCCACGGTCACCGCGAAGAACGAGTCGTACAACGCCCGGATCGCCCCCGGCGGCACGGTGATGTTCGGCTTCAACGCCACCACCGGCAGCGGCGCCAACCCCGGCCCGCACCTGATCACGGTCAACGGCGCCCCCTGCGCCGTCTCCTGATCCCCGGGTGGGGCGCCGTCGGCGACCGGCGCCCCACCCGGCCCCACCTCACCGACCGGCGGCAGTCGTCGCCAGGCGGCGCTCCTCATCGGGTGGGCTGCCGCCGCTGTCGAGCTGATAGCGGCGACGAATCGGCGCTGCGGGCCCGCGTACGGCCCAGCGAGCCACTGGCAACGGGCAACGGGCAACGGGCAACGGGCAACGGGCAACGGGCAACGGGCAACGGGCAACGGGCAACGGGCAACGGGCAACGGGCAACGGG
>NZ_BOPC01000042.1 GCF_016863555.1 Micromonospora qiuiae
CAACGGGCAACGGGCAACGGGCAACGGGCAACGGGCAACGGGCAACGGGCAACGGGCAACGGGCAACGGGCAACGGGCAACGGGCAACGGGCAATGTAGGCACAACGTCGCTCGCCCCGGCCGGTGATGGCACAAACGATTCAGCTCGACAGGGAGCCGTGGCGCAGACGAAGTGGCGCGACAGACAGTCGCCCCGGAAATCTCACCGGCGCGAGGTCGGGCAATCAGCCGGGTCAGTTGGCGCGGCGCAGCTTCGGCAGCACCCGGTCGCCGAAGGCGTCGAGGAAGGGACGCTGGTCCTGCCCGACGTGGTGCAGCGCAATCTGGTCGAAGCCGAGCTCGACGTACTCCTCCAGCCAGCCCACGTGCCGGCCCAGGTCGGCGGAGATGTTGACCACCTCGGCGAGGCGGGCCATCGGCACCTCGGCGGAGACCACGTCGAAGTGCTCGGGAGTGGTCAGGTCCCAGCAGACCGGCGGGGCGAAGACGTTGCTGCGCCACTGGTCGTACGCGATCGCCTCGGCCTCGGCCTGCGCGGGCGCCCAGCTCAGGTGCACCTGAAGGTGCAGCGGCCCGCGACCGCCGGCGCTGCGGTAGGCGTCGATCATTCGACGCAGGTGCTCGGTGGGGGCGTTGACGGTGATCAGCCCGTCCGCCCATTCGGCGCACCAGCGGGCGGTCTCGACGCTGACGGCGGCACCCACCAGGGCCGGCGGCTGCTCGGGTCGGCTCCACAACCGGGCCCGGTCGACCCGGACCAGGCCGTCGTGGCTGATCTCCTCCCCGTGCAGCAGGGCGCGGATGATCTCGACGCACTCGCGCAGCCGCGCGTTGCGTACCTCCTTGCGGGGCCAGACGTCGCCGGTGATGTGCTCGTTGGCCGCCTCGCCGGAGCCCAGCGCGGCCCAGAACCGGCCCGGGTACATCGCGCCGAGGGTGCCGATCGCCTGGGCGATGACGGCCGGGTGGTACCGCTGTCCGGGCGCGTTGACCACGCCGAACGACAGCCCGGTGGCCTGTAGCGCCGAACCGAGCCAGGACCAGGCGAAACCGGAGTGGCCCTGCCGTTCGCTCCACGGTGCGAAGTGGTCGGAGCACATGGCCGTGTCGAAGCCGACGCGCTCCGCGTGGATGACCGCCTCCAGCAGGGCGCGTGGATGGATCTGCTCGTGGGAGGCGTGGAAACCGATCGCCGTCATACCGCCGATGTCTACCCACCCCGGCATCGACGTAAGCAGGGGCCGCGCCGCTCCCACGGCGCGGCGCTACGGGCATCGGCCGTCGCCTTCGCCCTCGCAGTTCTTGCTCTCGCGCTGCTGGTGTCCGCGGCGGGCGTCGCGGTCGAAGATGCCCAGGATCTCGCAAGGGCCGCTTTCAGCGCCGATGGCGTGGGGCAACATGGTGGGGAACTCGGCGGCCTGGTTGGTCTCGAGGCGGAAGCGGCGGTGGCCCAGCATCAAAACCGCGGTGCCGGACAGGACCACGAGCCATTCACGCCCGGGGTGGGCGCGCATGCGCGCGGGATTGTCCGGCGGTGGCTCGGTCATGCGCTGACGCACGACGGACATGCCCGGGTCGGCCTTTATGGGCCAGCGCATCAGCCCGTGAGCGCCATCGATCATCGGGCTGGTGACGATGTCGTCGGAGGCGGTCTCCACGAGCTGGTCCAGGGTGGTGTCCAGGGCCCGGGCGAGGGTGACAAGCTGGTCCAGGGCGAGGCGGCGCTGGCCGTTCTCGATTCGGCTGAGCGAGGACTGGCTGAGCCGGGCACGGGTGGCAAGTTCTTCCAGGGACCAGCCCTGTGCGACTCGCAGAGCACGGATCCGTTTGCGTACGAGGCTGTCCAGGTCACCACCTTCTTGCGTCATAAGCAAGATTGTATGCCCTCGGCGCAGCGCGCGGTTAACGTCATGCGTACCAGGCCCGGATCAAGCAGGGCCTCACAGATGAAATGGGTACGCGGACATGCCGGAGACCACCGCACACGCGACCGACACCCTGCCGGGCGAGACAGTCGACGTCGTGGTGGTCGGAGGCGGTGCCGCATAGTTGAACGGTGCCCTGATGCTGGCCCGCTCCCGCCGCTGACCGCATAACAGCACCCTGGCACGAGGACACCAGCTCGCGGCAAGGGCGGTGAGCACCATGCACTGCTCACCGCCCTCACCACGAACGGCTCACACCCCTCTTTTCCTGGCCTGATCGTGCCCTCCTCGCCGCGTTGATCCGGCCGCTGCCCAGGCAGTTGAGGGCCTTGCCGCACCGGCAGGCTTGCTGGTCAGGTTTGCCTGAGGTGGGCCAGGGCGGTGATGATGCGCTCGGCGATGTCCGGGGGCCAGGGGAATTTGCGTATGACGGCGCGTTGGTGGGCCAGGCCGTGCAGGCCGAGCCACAGTGCGATCGCGTCGCTTTCCACGTCGTCGCTGGTGGATTCGCCCGCTGCGACGCACTCACCGAGGACCTCGGTGAGGACAGCCAGGGCCTCGACGCCCAGGGAGTCCATCTCCTCCTGGGTGATCGAGCTTTCACCTATGGCGGGGGCGGCCCACAGGCCGCCAAACATGATGCGGTAGCGCCCGGGGTGGGTCCGGGCCACATCCAGGTAGGCGTGGCCAACGGCGAGTAGCCGCTGCCGGGCGTTGTGGCCTGCCGAGTCGGCGGCCGTGCGCAGCCGCACGGCGAGCAGGTCGAACTCCTGGTTCACCACGGCCAGCATGATGGCCGGCTGGTCGGGAAAGTGCGCGTAGATCGACGGCGCGGCGATGCCGATCCGGCGAGCGATCGACCGCAGCGTGACAGCGTGCTCGTCGCCGCTTTCGTCGAGCAGAGCCGCCGCAGCGTTGACGATCTCGTCGCGGAGCTTGCCGCCTTCGCCGCGACGGTTACGCCTGCGGCCCGGTGTCGCTGCGTCCTCCGACTCGTTTGCCTTCATGCCGTAACCATACGCCAGAAAACTTACGGCCGTCGCCCTTGCCCATCAAGACTCACATGCGTTAGCTTAACCCCGTGAGCAAACAGTCCGAAGCTTATGAGGGCGTTATCGGCAACGCCGTTGCCATCAAGGCCACCGAGATCGTGCTGCCCGGCGAGGTGGAGCCGGACGGGTTGCAGGTCCGGGTCCGTGACCTGCCGGCTCCCGGGCAGGGACAGGTCGTACTACGCATGGAGGCCACCGGTGTGTCCTTCGCCGAGCAGCAGATGCGCCTGGGCACCTACTACGACCAGCCGCCGTACCCGTTCGTGCCGGGCTATGACGTCGTCGGAACAGTGGTCGCCACTGGCCCCGGCGTGGACCGCGCGCTGCAGGGCCGTCTCGTCGCCGCCGTCACCAAGATCGGCGGGTGGGCCAGCCACCTGCTCCTCGACGCCGGGGACCTGGTGCCGGTGCCAGACGGGGTGTCTGCCGCCGCCGCGGAAACGGTGCTCGTGAACGGAGTCACGGCCTGGCAGATGCTGCACCGCAAGGCGACGGTCGACGCCGGCGGGACCGTCGTGGTGCTCGGGGCCAACGGCGGGGTCGGCTCCACACTCGTGCAACTCGCCCGAGCCGCTGGGATGACGGTCATCGGCACAGCGTCGGCCATGCACCACGACGCGGTGCGCAAGCTGGGCGCCATCCCGGTCGATTACCGCGAGCCCGACATGTACCAGCGGATCCGCGCACTCGCCCCGAAGGGCGTGGACGCGGTGTTCGACCACGTCGGCGGCGCGGGACTTCCACAGTCGTGGCGGTTGTTGCGGCGCGGCGGCACGCTGGTCAGCTACGGCGCCGCGGCGGCGAAGGGTGAGCCGGGCAACGCCCTGCTGGGAGTGCTGAAGCTGTTCACCCGAATCTTCGCGTGGCACCACCTACCCAACGGCAAGAGCGCGTACTTCTACAACTTCTGGGCCGGTAGGCGCCGCCGCACCGCGTTCCAGGCCCGGCTGGCCGAAGACCTCACCCAGGTGCTGCGCATGGTCGCCGACGGCACGCTGGCCCCGCAGATCGCCGCACAGATCCCGCTCTCCCAGACCGCAGCGGCCCTGTCGCTTGCGGAGTCGCGGACCGTCATGGGCAAGGTCGTCATCGTCGCCGACGCCTGACCAGAGCACGTCACCGACATCAACCACTCCTGGAGAGAACCCGCATGCACACCATTGCCGCACCGGTGCGACCTGTGGCACCGCCCGAGGTGGACAGCCGACTCGGCTACCTCGCCTTCGCTCTGGCCTTCTTCCTCGGACACGGCTCGATCGCCCTGTCCAGGGGCGACGACCCCGTACTCGACCTGCCCACCTGGCTGCCTTACACCCTGCTCGCCATCGGAATCGTGTCCGGCGTGACCTTGAACATGATCGCCGGCAGTCGCGCCCAACGCGGCGCGAACGAATCCAGCCGACGTTCCGAGAAACTGGTCGGCACCACGTGGGTAACCGGCTTCGTCGCTCTGTCCATCGCCATCAGCGGCCTGGCCACCAACATCGACGACCCCACACTGCAGGACGCCCTGTGGCCCGCAGGCTCCGTCCTCATCGTCGGCATGATCAACCTCGCCGAGGGCGCGGTACGCCGCAACACGCTGCACTACGGCCTCGGCACCTGGCTCACCCTGCTCGCCGCCGCCACCCTCTTCCTCACCCCCACCGGAATCTACGCAACCCTCGCTGTCGCCGGCGGAAGCGGCTACCTGGTAGCCAGCCTCCTGGAACGCCGCCGCCTCGCCAACCTGCCCACCTGATCCAGCCCCGTCAGGCGCGATCCCGCGCCCCTCTCGCTCCGGTGACGCTGCCGCTGACCACAGCGTCACCGAGCAGAATTGTTGGCAGGCTGCTTAGAGCGACCGCCAGACGAGGTGGTCTGGTGATGCTGTCCCTGGGGTGAGGGGCGGCGCGGGTTACGGCATGG
>NZ_BOPC01000043.1 GCF_016863555.1 Micromonospora qiuiae
GCCCGGCTGACCGGGGTGGCCACCCGGAAAGCCTGCCGGGCCGAAAGCGGTCGGGTCGGTCGGCAGAGGGTCGGGTCGACCGGTGACGGGGTTCGGCTCACCGGGTGACGACGGCGACGGACCTGCCGGGGGTGACTGGTCGGACATGAGGCTCCTCAGCGACGGCTGGATCGACCCATGATCTTCCCTTGTGGGGTGCCCGAACCGCAGTCCCCTCCGGCCGCGATCACGCCACCCCTACCGACGGTCGGCCGGTGGGATGGGTGAGGTGTGCACTCAGGCGATGACGCGTACCCGCTCGGCCTGGGGGCCCTTCTGGCCCTGGGCGATCTCGAACTCCACCCGCTGACCGTCGTCCAGCGCCTTGTAGCCGTCCATCTCGATCGCGGAGAAGTGAACGAAGACGTCCTGCCCGCCGTCGACGGCGATGAAGCCGTAGCCCTTCTCGGCGTTGAACCACTTCACGGTGCCCTGTGCCACGGTGTTTTCCTCACTCTGCACGGCGTTCCAACCAACTCTGGTCACCGGCGCACCGGCAACCCGAATTCACCGTCCCGGCGATCGGAGGCGACCACTGAAACGGTGACCGAAATCGCACGGTACACGAGGAGTGACGAAGGCGCACGACCACAAATCGGGCATAGTTCGACCGATGACGTCCGCTTCTGTCGATCGGATATCGCGGCTGCCGGAATACCTTCTTCCGTCATCCGACATTGATCAACCAAACTGGCTGATCAGAGCGCGCAACTCGGCGAGGTGAGCATCGAGGGAGGGATCGGCCGATCCGATCCGTCTTCCGTCAAGATCGCGGAGGACCGCCCTGCCACAGCAATTCCGAAACTTCGTCGTACATCATTGTGATAGGCATGCCGGCATGACCAACGTGGCGGACGCGGCGGGCCTGCGGCGAGCGGAGATCAGGCGGGTCCGGCCCACGGATGCCGGCCGGATGCGCGCGCTGCGGCTGGAGATGCTCGCCGACACCCCGCTGGCCTTCCTGGAAACGATCGCCGAAGCGGCGGCCCGCCCGCACGCGGAGTACGCCGCCCGGATCGCCCAGGTTTCGGCCGGCACGGTCAACGCACAGTTCGTCGCGGACCCGGGCGGCCGACTGGTCGGCCAGATCGGTGGGATGGCCCACCCGACGGAGTCGAGGGTCACGCTGCTCTACGCGGTCTACGTAACCCCGGCCTGGCGGGGCAACGGCCTGCTCGCGGACCTGGTCGCGGCGGCAGCCGCTTGGTCGCGGGAGTGCTGGCGGGACGAGCTGATGCTCGAAGTGGTGGTGGGCAACGACCGCGCCTACCGGGCCTACCGGCGGTTGGGCTTCACCGACACCGGGGTACGCGTCCCGCATCCCACCGTTCCCGGCCTTCGCGAACTCCAGATGCGCCGCCGCGCGTGACCGCTGGTGCGGGCACAGGGCGAGCTCTCCCGCCAGCCCACCCCAGCCGGCGGCATCGAACTCACGATGACCCGGGAGGGTTCCGGGGCAGCCCGACCCGCGCAGGGATCAAGCCTGACCGCCCGGAGCGGGTCGGGCTGCCCCGGAACCCCCACCGCAACCACTCACACGTGCCGGCGGCTCTGCACGATCCGGAACCGATTGGCCACGTACGCCCCATCGGTCAACGCCGCGTTCGCCGCCGCGTTCAACCCGCTGCCGTGGAAGTCGGAGAACGCCGCCGACTGGTTCACGAAAACCCCGCCGGTGAGGTTGGCCGACAGATGCACCCCGACCTCGATCGCGGCGTCCTCGGCCGCGTCCAGCACCCCGGGATCGGTGGAGTAGACCGCCGCCGTCAGCGCGCCCTTCTCGCCCACCGTCGCGCGCAGGATCTCCAGGCTGTGCGCGGTGGAGTCGGTGGCGATGGCGAAGGAGATCGGCCCGAACCACTCCCGTGAGTAGGTCGCGGTGTCGTCCGCGTCCAGCTTGACGATGGTCGGCGTACGCACCACGGCGTCGGGGAAGGCGGGGTGCTCGACGGTATGCGACTCCAGGACCGGCTCGCCGACCTTGGTGACCTCGTCCAGGCGCTCCAGCACCCCGTCGTTGACGATCGCGCCGGTCAGTTCGACGCCCCGGGCCGGGTCCGCGGTGAGTTTGCCGACGGCTCCGGCGATCCCGGCGGCCACCTCGTCGAAGCTCTTGTGCCCCTGGTCGGTGTCGATCCCGTCCCGGGGGATGAGGATGTTCTGCGAGGTGGTGCACATCTGTCCGCTGTAGAGCGCGAGTGTGAAGCCCAGGTTGCGGCACATCCCGGCGAAGTCGTCGGTGGAGTCGATGACGACCGTGTTCAGCCCGGCCTTCTCGGTGTAGACCGTCGCCTGCCGGGCGTTGGCCTCCAGCCAGTCGCCGTACTCCGTGGAACCGGTGAAGTCGACGATCTTCACAGCCGGGTGCAGGGCCAGGGTCGAGGCCAGCTTCTCGCCGGGAGTCTCCGGGGCGAGCAGCACCAGGTTCGGGTCGAAGCCGGCCTCGGCGAGCACCTCACGGGCGTAGCGCACCGTGATGGCGAGCGGGAGCACGGCGCGCGGGTGCGGCTTGATCACCACCGGGTTCCCGGTGACGAGGGAGGCGAACAGGCCCGGGTACGAGTTCCAGGTGGGGAAGGTGTTGCAGGCGACGACCAGGGCCACGCCTCGGGGCACCACGTGGAAGGTCTTGGTCATCCGCAGCGGATCGCCCTTGCCGGCGGCCTTCTCCCAACTCGCCGTTTTCGGGTGCCGGGTCATCTCCGCGTAAGAGTAGGCGAGCGCCTCCAGGGCACGGTCGAGCGCGTGCGCGCCGCCGGCCTGGAAAGCCATCACGAACGCCTGGCCGCTGGTGAACTGCACCGCGTTGGCCAGCTCGAACACGTTGCGGTGCAGCCGATCGAGGATCTCCAGGCAGACGCCGACCCGGGCCTGCGGGCCGGCGTCGCGCCAGGCCGGCAACGCCGCGGACGCGGCGGCGACGAGTTGGTCGGCCGTGGCGTGCGGGTAGCGGACGTTCAGCGCGACGCCGAACGGGCTGGTCTCGGTGGCGACCCGCTCGCCGTCGGCCGGCTGGTCGAGCGGGAAGTCTCCGTCGAGGTACGCCTCGAAGGCCGCCTTGCCGTCAGCGGCGGCGCTCTCGCCGTACAGCCGAGGGCTGGGTGATTCCGGGTAGGCGGACCAGTACCCCCGGTTCGTGATCGCGGTCAGCGCACGGTTGAGGGTCTCGGCGTGCCTGTCGTACAGGGGGTGCGGGGTGTCCGTCATGCCCGCCATCATGCAACACAAAGCCCCGCGATCAGTAGGGGCGTGTCACAACTCAGATCGTCAGCTGCCAGTTGCTCCATCGATCGAGCACCCGGAAACCGAGCTGCTCGTTGATCGCGATCATGTGGTCGTTGGTCGCCGCGTTGAAGGTGTCGATCGCCCGGACGGCCGGCTCGTGGGCGAGCAGGTGCCGCAGATTCTCGATCTTGGCGAGCAGCCCGAGCCGGCGCCCCCGGTGATCGGGATCGACGATCGTGATCTGCTGGTACGCGTGCCAGTCCGCGGCGGCGCCCAGATCCAGCAGGGTCCACGCGACCAGCCGGCCGGATGCCTCGTGCCGGACACCGACGTGGTAGCGCCGCTTGCCCCGCGCCTCCAGCACCTGTTCGGTGCCGCGTACCCGCTCCGCGTCGACCTGCTCCGGTTCCCACGCCAGCTCGCCCATTGGCGCGTCGGCCAGCAGTCGCCCATCCAGGTACGCCACGTCGGCGACCAACTCGTCCGGCGTACGGCCGCGCCAGAACAGCACCTCGTAACCGGTCGACCGGGATCGGGCGTCGGCCAGCAGCGAGTCCAGTTTCGCCTGGTCGAGATCGGCGGTGTCGAGACGCCGCCGTACGTCGGGCAGGGCATCGACCGCGCCGAGGCTGGTTGCGAACGCGCTGCCCGGCGACGGACGGTCGGGCTCGTCGGGTAGCTGCGTCGGGCTCATCGCGCTGACCCGTTTGCGCCCGCGCTCGCGCAGTACGTCTAGGCCGTGTTCGTACAACGCCCGGCCCACGCCCCGGCGGCGGTACGCCGGATGCACGACCAGATCGGCGGAGGCGTTCTCGGTGTTGTCCAGCTGTGGCAGGTCGAGCGCGAGGAAGCCGACCGGCTCGCCGTCGATCTGGGCGAGCAGGTGAATCGCCTCGCTGCCCGGCATCGGATGGTGGAACAGGGCCATGAACCGCCGACGGCAGAACGGTGGAAAATCCGGCAGATCGGCGGCCACCTGCGCCACACCGATCTGGTATGCCTGCTCGATGGCCGGCTCGTCGGCGGCCCCGAAAGGGGTGACGGTGATGGTCATACCGCCAGCGTGGCGCGACGACAGACGAGCGGGCCAGCGAATTTTCGCTGACCCGCTCGGACGTTGGTCGGGAGGGTCGATCGCACAACGCCTCCGGCGTTGGGTCGTACAGACTAAAAGTCTCCGGCGAAACGCCCTCCCGCACGGAGCATTTTGCGCTGTCCGGTTCCTGCCGTCAAGTCCCCCGCCGCCGCGTTTCACAAACCGGTAAGGAAGGGCCCCTTATTAACGCCTCATGTATAGGAAGGGCCCCTTTTTAACAGGCAACTCGCCTCAGCCGAGCAGGCCGGCGTCGCGCGCCGCCCGCAGGGAGGGCTTGATCCGATGGGTCGGGCCGACCTGGCCGGCGACCGCGTCCAGGGTCTTCAGGCCCTCGCCGGTGTTGAACACCACGGTCTCGGCGGTCGGGTCCAACTTGCCGGACTCGACCAGCTTGCGCAGGACCGCCACGGTCACCCCACCCGCGGTCTCCGCGAAGACCCCGGTGGTACGCGACAGCAGCTGCACCCCGGCGCGGATCTCGTCGTCGTCGGCGTACTCCATCCAACCGCCGGTGCGGCGGACCGCTTCCAGGGCGTACACCCCGGCGGCCGGATCCCCGATGTTGAGTGACTTCGCGATCCCGGTGGGCTTGACCGGGGTGATGGTGTCGCTGCCCGCGTGCAGGGCGGTGGCGATCGGGTTGCAGCCGGCCGACTGTGCCCCGAAGACCTTCCAGCCGCCGGCCGGCGGCTCGACCAGCCCGATCTCGACCAGTTCGCTGAACGCCTTGTCGATCTTGGTGAGCAGTTCACCCGAGGCCATCGGGATGACCACCTGGGCCGGGATACGCCAGCCGAGTTGCTCGGCCACCTCGTAGCCGAGCGTCTTCGAGCCCTCCGCGTAGTACGGCCGGACGTTGACGTTGACGAACGCGGTGTCCTCGAACTCGTCGGTCTCCACCAGCTCGCCGCAGAGTCGGTTCACGTCGTCGTACGAGCCGTCGATCGCCACCAGGTCGCCGCCGTAGACCGCGGTGGTCACCACCTTGCCCTGCTCCAGGTCGCTGGGGATGAAGACCACCGACGGAGCACCCACCCGGGCGGCGTGCGCGGCCACCGAGTTGGCCAGGTTGCCGGTGGATGCACAGGCAAACCGGGAGAAGCCGAGCGTACGAGCGGCGGTCAGCGCCACCGACACCACCCGGTCCTTGAACGAGTGGGTCGGGTTGGCGCTGTCGTCCTTGACCCAGAGTGGAGCGGTGATGCCGACCTCGGCGGCGAGCCGGTCGGCGACCACCAGCGGGGTGAAGCCGGGGTCCAGGGTGACCCGGGTGGCCGGGTCCTGACCGGCGGGCAGCAGGGCTGCATACCGCCAGATGTTGCGTGGGCCTGCCTCGATCTGCTCACGGGTGACGGTGGCGAGAGCGGCCGGGTCGTAGTCGACCTCGAGCGGACCGAAACACTCGTAACAGGCGTGCTGGGCAACGAGTGGGTAGTGGGCCGAACAGGCGCGGCAGACCAGGGCACGGGCGGGGCTGGCGGTGGTGCCGATACCGGGAGCGGCGAGCGTCGACGTCATGTCGAGGTCCTCTCATCTTTCCCCGCGTCGCACCTTGCGGCGGGGACGGAATTGGCACCTGTCCCGTCGGACGCTCAACGGTGAGCGCGCGGGGTGGTTGCCGGGGCGTCATCGGGCCGTATCCCTCAGCCCCTCTGGATGAGGTATGCAGTTGTATCGCCGAGTCTAGGCAATCCGCCGTCGCTCGTCGCCCGTCAATCCCAGCCTGTGAGCGATTCCTCAGCGGCACCGTCGCGTGCCCCGGTGCCGCTGAGGGCCGCCGTCAGGCCGGCACGGACCGCCGATCATCCGCGCCGAACTCCACCGCGTCGGCAGTTCGCTGCCGAAGCAGGGTGTCCAACGCCCAGTTACCTGGGCCGAGCACCGCGACCAGGAAGAACGACCAACAGAACAACACGGCCAGCTCGCCGTGATTGCTCAGCGGCAGGAGGGCCTCGGGCTGATGAACCATGAAGTACGCGTACGCCATCGAGCCCGAGGCCAGTAGCGCGGCGGGTCGAGCGAACAGGCCGACGAACACCAGCAGGCCGCAGAGCCCCTGGATCAGGGCAGCCCACCAGCCGGGCCACTGCCCGAGCGGGATCGGCTCGCCGCTACCGCGGTTGCCGCCGAGGACGCCGAACAGGGATGCCAGGCCGTGGCAGAGGAAGAGCAGGCCGATGACCATGCGGAACAGGGACAGTGCCGGCCCGCCGAACCGGTCAGTACGCATTCTGGTACCTCCATTGGAGATGGGTGGTGGTGGCACCCAGAATGCGGGATTGATAGATAGTTGTCGATGCAATCTCTTCCTTTGGGAACGCTCCCACGCTCATGGTACCGGCTGGAGGTTCCGAAATCAGCTCTGCTGGGGCGGCAGGCCGCCGTCACCGCCGATCGGATCGATCGGCCTGGGAGAAGCGCCCTCCGACCCCGCCCACTCCGATGCCCCCAGCACCCAGCGTCCCTCGATGGGCCTCCCGGTCCAAGATCCGCTGCTCGAGCCACTCCCGAAGGGGCGATCAGGAGACGATGTCCTTGCGGGTGAAGCGCCAGAAAGCGAGCCCCCAGAAGAGGGTGGCGTAGGAGATCGCGGAGATGGTCCCGCGGACGATGTCGTCGGCCTGCACCGGCGTGGAGAGCAGCCCGAGCCAGGCGGCGCTGTAGTGGGTGGGAAGGAAGGAACGGATCGCGCCGAGCGCGGTG
This sequence comes from Micromonospora qiuiae, assembly GCF_016863555.1. Lineage (GTDB taxonomy): Bacteria > Actinomycetota > Actinomycetes > Mycobacteriales > Micromonosporaceae > Micromonospora > Micromonospora qiuiae. The sequence goes on from NZ_BOPC01000043.1 coordinate 7,064, forward strand.
ATCTGGTCCAGGATGCTGGACAGGATCCACAGCAGCACTGCGCCGCCCACCGCGCCCAGCGCCGCATCCGTGACGACCGAGAGCAGGAACGCCAGTCCGGCGACCACCAGCAGCACCACCGCCAGATAGCCGAGCACCGCGAGCAGCCGCAGCAACCCCGCACCGGGTTCGAGTTGCGCGGCGACGGTGCTGCGCAGCGGTGACCAGCCGTACCGGAGTGTGCCGATCAGCAGAGCGGTGCCGGCGAGCAGCAGCAACGCCAACGCCGAGTAGGTGAGCGCGACCAGCAGTTTGATCGCCAGCAACCGGGCCCGGGGCACCGGTATCGACAGCAGATAACGCAGACTGCCCCAGCTCGCCTCGCTGGCCACGGTGTCCCCGAAGAACAGCGCCACCACCACGACCAGCAGGAACGAGGCCGAGACGAAGAGGCTGAACAGGGTGAAGTTCAGCCCGCCCGAGGTGGCGAGTGAGACGAGGCTGCCGAACTCGCCCCGGCCTGGCTCCTCTTCTTCTGAGCCGAACTGGAAGGCGATCAGGATGATCAGCGGCAGCAGCGCCATGAAGCCGAGCGCCAACTGGGTGCGCCGACGAGCCGCCTGACGACGGAACTCCGCACCGAACGGCAGCGTCCGCGACGGCCGGTAGCCGGCCGCCGCTCCGGACGGCGCCACCCCCGCCCCCGGCGATGCCGTGCCCGACGGCACCGTGCCCGACGGCGCCGAGCCCGACGACACCGCCCCCGACGGCGTCTCCGACTTCGCTGGCTCGTCCCCGTCCCGCGTCGGTCCGACGGTCGATCCCGCCATCATCGGTCCCCGCTTCCCCGAGAGTTCTCGCCCACCAGGGCGAGAAAGGCGTCCTCCAGGCGGCGCCGGGGCACCACCCGGTTCACCCCGACACCGGCCCGGACCAGTTCGGCCACCACCTCGCTGCGAGCCGTGCCGTCGGTGTCGATGACGATCTGCCCGTCGGCCTCGTCCAGCACCCGTACGCCGCCGAGACCGTCGAGCACGGTCCGGGCCGCCGCCGGGTCGCTCACCTCGAACAGCACGCTGGGCGAATCACCGACGATTTCCCCGACCGGCCCGGAGGCCACGATCCGGCCCTTGTTGACCACCACTGCGTGGGTGCAGGTCTGCTCGACCTCGGCGAGCAGATGGCTGGAGACCAGCACGGCCCGGCCGTCGGTGGCGTACCGCTGGAGCACCCGGCGCATCTCGGCGATCTGCGGCGGGTCCAGCCCGTCGGTCGGTTCGTCGAGCACCAGCAGTTCCGGCAGGCCGAGCATGGCTTGGGCGATCGCCAGTCGCTGTTTCATGCCGTGGCTGTACTTGCGCACCTTCCGGTGCACCGACGAGCCCAGGCCGGCGATCCCCAGTGCCTGCTCGAAGTGGGCGTCGGCGATCGGCCGGCCGGTCGCCCGCCAGTACGCCTTCAGGTTCTCCAGACCGGAGAGGTGCGGCAGGAAGCCAGGGCCCTCGACCAGCGCACCGATCCGCGACAGCACGGGCGAACCGGGAACCAGACGGTGCCCGAAGACGTAGATCTCCCCGGCGGTCGGCTGGGTCAGTCCCATCAACACCCGCAGGGTGGTGGTCTTGCCGGCGCCATTTGGCCCGAGCAGGCCGACCACCTGGCCGGGGTGCACCTCGAAGTCCACCTCGGAGACTGCCACGAAGCCGTCGGCGTACTCCTTGCGCAGATGGCGCACGGCCAGCGGGGTGTCCGCGTACGCCGGGTGGACGGAGGTGTCCTGGCGACGGTGCCGCCAGCGGACGACGGCGACGACCGCGACGAGCCCGACCACGATCGCGGCGAGCAACCCGGCCAACACCCAGCGCCAGAGCAGGGCCTCGGTCGGGATCGGCTCACCGGCGACCGTCGGCAGGCTCACCGGAGCCTCCCCGACGGCCACCGTGTGCACGGTCGGCTCGATGGGCGTGGCGTACGCCTGGTCCGAGGTGGCGACGACCAGCCGGAGCCGGTGGCCGGCCTCGACCCGGTGGACGATCGCCGGGAGGGTGACGGTGACCGGCTGGGCGGCGTCGATGTTCTCCGGCAGGCCGGTCAGCCGGACCGGGGCGATCAGCCCACTGGGCAGGGTGGCCGCGCCCTCCTGGTCGACGTCGTAGAGCTTGACGAAGAGGACCGCCGCACCGCTGGCCGAGGCGGCGCGGATCTGCACGGTCGGTGAACCGACGATGTCGACGGCCTCGGCCAACGGCTCGGAGGTGAACCGGGCGTGCTGCCCGGGGAGGTCGTCGGCCACCCCGCTGAGAAAGGAACTGAGCGAGCCGGCGAAGGGCACCGACGAGATGGCGGCCGGGTTCCGGCCGGGCGGGTTGGCCACGGGTTGGGCCGGCCCGGTCACCGTGACCTCCCGCCGCGACTCTCCGCCCACGCCGGGGTAGTCGGTGGTGCGGTAGCCGGTCGCGACCAGCCCGCGGCCCATTGCGTCGAAGCCGGCGATCCGGGAGAAGGTGAAGGTGTCTCCCGGGACTTCCCCGGTCTCCGCGACGTAGTGGTCGAGCCACTGGGCGGTCAGGAACTTCACCCGGTCGGAGTCGCTACGCGGGCCGGCGCCGCCGTCATGGCCACCGGTGAACCAGGCGACCCGGACCGGGGTGCCGTTCGCGGCGATGCCCCGGGCATTGGCGTCGGCCTCACCGAGTGGGAAGAGGGTGTCCGCGCCGCCCTGGACCAGCAGGGTCGGTGCGGTGATCCGGTCCAGCACCCCGGCCGGGCTGGAGCGTCGCAGCAGGTCGACGGCGGCCTGGTCGGCCCGACCGGTGGTGGCGATACGCAGGTACGCGGCGCAGACATCCGCGGCGAACCGACCGCACGACGGGTTGGCACCGCCGCCGTTGCTCGGCGCACCCGGTGCGGTTCCCGGGCCGGTGCCCGGAGCGGGGCTGGGCGGGCCGGGGGCGGGCGCTCCCTCCGGTGCCTCGGCGGTGTTGCCGGAGATCCCGGTCGGGCCGGAGCCGGCGTTGCCTCCGCCGCCGAAGAAGATGCCGGCCCAGCCGGATTTGAACACCCCGTCGGTCGGCGCCGCGCCAGTGCTCTCCGGCAGGAAGGACCGGGCCAGGTCGTTCCAGGTGATCATCGGGATGATCGCGTCCACCCGTTGGTCCTGGGCGGCGAGCAGGAGCGCCAGGGCACCGCCGTAGGAGCCGCCGACCACGCCCACGCGCGGGTCGCCTGCCGCGTCGGTACGGATCTCAGGGCGTTCCGCCAGCCAGTCGAGCAGCCGTTGGGCGTCGCGTACCTCGTAGTCGGGGTTGTCCAGGTGGATCTGACCACCGCTGCGGCCGAAGCCTCGCGCGGTCCAGGTCAGCACCGCGTAGCCGCGCTCGGCCAGGTCTTCGGCATCGGCGCGGACCGAGTCCTTGGTGCCGCCGAAGCCGTGCGCGAGCAGCACCGCCGGAACCTCGCGGCCAGCGGTGGACCGCGGCAGATAGAGCGTGGTGTCCAGGTCGACCGGCTCGTCACCGGTCGGGCCGGATCGGACGGTGAGCATCGCGGACTCGGTGCGGAAACCGGGTCGGTCCGGCCAGGCGGCCCAGACCACGGCCGCCACCAGCAGGGCGAGAACCACCGACGCGGCCACCGCTCGACGTCCGGTGGGCAGGGCACGCCGGATCCGGGCGGCCGAGAGCGGCGATCTCATCTGGCACACGCTACGGCCCGCAGCCTGAGTGTTAGCTGAGATCCGCCATACGTCGGCCCCACTCGGCCAAATCGTCATCCGGAGGAGGTCATCCGCACAACGTCCATTGGGCGAACATTGAGGCGAATTCGCATTGTGGGAATTCCTGCCTTTCGTCGGATTAGACGTTGAAGCACTCCTAATGCCCTTCGGATAGCCACCCTCGGTAGCCACCACGGCGCTCCTGGGTCACATCGCTCGAAGTGACGCAAATCTGACCCCGGCAGGCCGATACCTGGTGATCCTGGTTCGGCTAGTTTTCCGGTCCGGCGCACGGGACCGGCTCGTCGACGCCGCAAGCAGAACCTGCGTCACCGCCGGAGGAGACAACCATGACCGTTCCCGCGTCGCGGGTCCGCCGCCGGCCCCGGACACCGGGTCGGCTGTTGCCGCTGCTACTCGCCACCGTGCTGCTCTTGCCGGTGGCGTTCCTTGTCATACAGGCTTACCGGTTCGTCGACGCCGACCGTGACGCCGTTGAACGAGAACAACTCGGCGTCGAGTATCTCCGGGCACTCGGCCCGGTCACCGAGGCGCTGGTGAATGCGCAGAGCGCTGCGGTCAGCGGCCACCCGCTGCCCAGGGAGAACCTGGACCGGGCGGTGGAGCAGGCCGCAGCGGTCGATGCCCGAACCGGCGACGAGCTGCGCACCAGCGAACGGTGGGCCGGGATACGCGCGAAGCTGGAAGCGCTGCCCGAGCGGTCGCTGACCGACCCGGAGGACGCATTCAACGCGTACGGCGAGGTCACCGACCTGCTGCTGGCCCTCTACGGGAAGGTCCGGGAGACCTCGGGCCTGATCCGGGACCCCGACGTCGACACGTACTTCCTGCAGGACGGCGTCGGTGAGGAGATGCCGGAAGCGTTGATCGCAGCCGGGCGCCTCACCGACCTGGTCATACTGATCGAGCAGCGACCCGCCGCCGACCAGGGGCGTTCCCTCATGGAACTGGCCACCCTCCGGTTCGCCGCGCTGCAACCAGCCAGGGACCTGGTCAACAATCTTCGCGCCGTGGTGGAGAGTTCGGAGAACGCGGAGCTGGGCGCGAACGTGCTCAACCCCTTCGACGCCTACCAGCGGGCGGTCGAGGCGATGGCACTGCTCGCCCTGCCGAACCGGAGCGGCGCGGTGGACACCGAAGGGCTCACCGGCGCGCGGAAGCAGGCGCAGCAGGCGGCCAAGCAACTCCAGCCGGTCCTCCTCGACGAGATCGACCGGCTGCTGGCGGACCGGATCGACCGGTTGAACCGGGACGCTCTGCTGGTGCTGGGCGCAGGCAGCCTCGCGGTGCTGCTGCTGATCAGCCTGGCGGTGAGCAGTTGGCTGTCTCGCACACAGGACAGCCCGACCGCGATCGATCAGCCGAGCATCGGGACCGAGCCGGTGGAGTCGGACCGGCCGACCGGCGACCGGTGGGAACCGGTCGCCCTCCGGCCAGCGGGCGAACAGACACCGGCGCTCCAGCCGGCCGGGCAGGGCCGCGAACCGGACCGGTGGAGGCCCTTCGATGCTGCTCGGTAGGCTCCGGATCCGGGGCAAACTCGCCCTGCTGGTACTCATCCCCCTGCTCTGCATGCTCGGGCTGACGCTCCCGGTGGTGGTCGAGCGCATCGGCGTGGCGCAGCGGGCAGCCGACACCGCCGACACCGTCCAGATCGCCGGCCGGGTCGGCACCCTGCTGCAACACCTCCAGCGGGAACGGATGCTCACCGTCGGTCTGCTCCTCGGTCAGGTCCAGCGCAGCGAGCTGACGCAGGAGATCGCGGAGGTGGACGACCGGGTCGTCGACCTGCGGGCCGAGTTCGGCGCCGACCTGCCGGCCGAGGTGAGCGCAGCCCTCGACGGGGTCAAGCAGTTGGCCGCGCTCCGGACGGCGGCCCTGGCCGGACGGGCCGACCCGGAACGGATCATCGGCACCTACGGGCCGCTGCACCTCGCCCTGATCAACTCGTTGCGCCTGCCCTACGACGTGGACACCCGGACCTCGGCCGGTCGCCAGGTGCTGGCGCTGGACCGGATCCTGCGCAAGAGCGAAGGGCTCTCCAGCGGTGCCGCTCTGCTCGTACTGCTCGCGGCGAAGCCGGACCCGCAGCTGGCCAGCGCCTTCGTGGCCAACATGGCCACTCTCCTCTCCGAGAGCGACCAGGTCCTCGGCCTGATCACCCCGGATCAACTGGCCCTGATGGACATCGAGCAGATCGCGCTGGACGCCCGGACCGGTCCGCAGTTCGTCGAGCGATCCGCCCTGGACCCGGTCAAAGCGCTCGCCGGCACCCCCCTGGAGGCGCTCTTCCCGACCATCTCCTCACTGACCACCCTGGGTCAGTTCGTGGAGAAGAAACTGGTCGCCGACGTCACCGCCGAGGTACGCGACGAACGCCAGCGGGCCCTCGTCGCGGCGTACTGGGTGATCGCCCTGGTTCTACTCATCCTGGGCGTCGTCATCCTGCTCACCCTGGCGATCGGCCGGACCGTGGCCCGGCCGCTGACACGGCTCACCCGCTCCGCCGACCGGGTTGCCAGGGTCGCCGAATCCGAGCTGGTCCGGGTCGCCGACGACGAGGCGGAGACCGCCCAACCGATTCGCCTCGACCGGGTCGACGTACGGGCCCGAGACGAGATCGGCGACCTGGCCCGGGCCTTCGAACGGGTGCAGAACACGGCCGCCCGGCTGGTCGAGCGGCAGGTGGCGAGCCGGCGCAACGTGGCACAGATGTTCGGCCACGTCGGCCGGCGTACCCAGAACCTGGTCGGCCGGCAGATCGCCCTGATCGACCGGCTGGAGCAGCAGGAGACCGATCCGGGACGGCTGGAGAGCCTGTATCGGCTCGACCACATCTCCAGCCGCCTGCGGCGCAACGCCGGCAACCTGGTGGTGCTCTCCGGCGCAGCCGGCGAGGTCGCCCACGTCGCGCCGGTCTCGCTGACCGACGTGGTCCGGCTCGCCCTCGGTGAGATCGAGGACTACACCCGGGTCGACGTACGGGTCCCGACCGAGGTGGCCGCCACGCCGGCGATCATCGGTGACCTGGTGCTGGCGCTGGCCGAGCTGATGGAGAACGCCACCGTCTTCTCGCCGCCACACACCCGGGTCGTGGTCGGCGGCGAACTCACCGACGAGGGTGCCCAGTTGACCGTGGTGGACCACGGGATCGGCATGACCGAGGCACGGCTCGCCGACGAGAACGCCCGGCTCACCCGACGGGAGCGGCTGGACCTCGCCCCGACCGAGGTGCTCGGGCTCTTCGTGGTGGGCCGGCTGGCCCGCCGACATGGCTGGACGGTGTCCCTCCAGGCGACCCCCGGCGGCGGCGTCACCGCCACCCTGCTGGTTCCCCGGTCGTCCCTGGTTATCGGGATGTCCGGCCGGGGCAGCGTCCCGGCCGTACCCCAGCCCGCTCTGCCGCACCGGATCCAACCCGTACCGGCGGTCCAGGCCCAGCAGGCGGAGCCCACCGCCCCGACCGACGCCCCGGCGGCGGTCGGCGGCCCCGCGCGGCCGGTCGCCGATTCACCCGGGCAGCCCGGCTTCGACCAGGCGCTGCTGGCCAGGGCCACCGAGAGCATGGAGTTGGCCGAGTCCTGGGACGCCTTCGCCACCACTGCCGGAGCCGCCCCGACGACCGACCAGAAGCCGGCCGTCGCGACCCACTCGGCCCGCGCCCGCGTCCCGCAATCCCCGCCGGCACAACTGAGCCGACGGGTCCCCGGCGCGAACCTGGTCGCCACGCCACCTCGGCAACCACTCACGCACGACCCCGGCAACCCGGCCGAGGTCCGCGATCTCATCAACGCGTTCGAGACGGGCGTCGCCCGGGCTCTGCGCGATGTCCGTACCGACCGCCGCGACGAAGAAGGAACGCCACGTTGACCAGCCCGCACGTTCACGAGAACCTCGACCACCAGAGCCACCCGGCCGGTGACCTCAGTCCCGAGGCCCGCACCTTCAACTGGCTGCTGGACTCCTTCACGTCCAGCACAGCGGGCGTTCTGGAGGCGATCGCCGTGTCGTCGGACGGCCTGCTGATGGCCATGTCCGCGATCAAGGACCGGTCCAACGCGGAGCGGCTCGCGGCGGTCGTTTCCGGTATGACCAGCCTGGCCGGCGGCGCCGCCAGCTGGTACGCCCTCGGCGGGCTGAACCGGGTCGTGGTCGACATGGCCGAGGGATATCTGCTGATCAGCGCAATCAGCAGTGGCTCGGTGCTCGGCGTGGTCGCCGACCGGTCGGCCAACCTGGGCACGGTGGCCTACGAGATGACGCTCTTCGCCGGTCGGGCCGGTAGTGCGCTCACTCCGCGCCTGATCGCCGAACTGAAGAACTCAGTGCAGCAATGAGTACCGACCCCGCCGGTGCGGAACAGGAGCCGGTGGTCCGGATCCGGCCCTACCTGCGCGAGTCCTTCCTCGCCGGTGACGCCGGCCGGAACGACGCACCGGCGGCGGTCGAATCGGAACCCGACGCGGCCGGGCCGACCGGCCCGCGCCCGTTCGTGCTCACCGCCGGCCGGGTGGCCGGCGCCGACCCGACGATCGGGCTGGAAACTCAGGTGACCGCCCGCCCGACCACCGAACCGTGGCACGTCACGGCCGCCCGGCTGACCCCGGAACTCCAGGCGATCGTGGCGCTCTGCGGTGAGCCGATCTCGGTCGCCGAGATCTCCGCCAAGACCCGGTTGCAGTTCGGCGTGACCCGGGTCCTGGTGGGCGACCTGCGCGCCGCCGGCCATCTGGACGTGCACGTCACGGACACCGACGACGCCCTCGATCCCGACATCATCCTGCGAGTGATTGATGGACTCCGTGCAATCTCCTGACTGGCCGGTCGTCCCGCCGGGCGCGCTCGCCGGCAACAGCGCCACGGCCCGCTACGGCGGCCCGGCACCGGCGCCCCTGCACCCGGCGCCTCAGCACCCGGCGCCCCCGCCGCCGTACCGGCCGCCCACCGCGACGCCCACGGCCACCGGTACGCCGCGCGCCAAGCCGCCGATCCCGGTCAAGATCCTGATCGCTGGCGGCTTCGGGGTCGGCAAGACGACCAGCGTCGCCGCGATCTCGGAGATCGTCCCGCTGACCACCGAGGCGGAAATGACGATCGCCGGGATCGGCGTCGACGACCCGGGACAGCGCTCGGAGAAGACCACCACCACGGTCGCGATGGACTTCGGTTGCGTCACCATCGACCGCAGCCTGAAGCTGTACCTGTTCGGCACACCGGGCCAGTCACGTTTCGGCTTCATGTGGGACGACCTGGCACGGGGTGCCCTTGGTGCGCTGGTGGTGGTCGACAGCGCCCGGTTGGACGACTCCTACCCGGCGATCGACTTCTTCGAGCGCGCGGGACTGCCCTTCGTGGTGGGCGTGAACGCCTTCGACGGGCAACTGGCGCACGACCTCGGTGCGATCCGGTGGGCCCTGGCGATCGGCGATCATGTACCACTGGTGCAGTTCGACGCCCGGGACCGGCTCTCGGTGCGGGACGCCCTGCTGGTCGTCCTGGACCGCGCGCTGGATCGGGCCACCCGGGACAAGCGGGCCTGAGCCGACCGGCTCACGGCCCTCGTGAGAAGGGGTGAGGCGGATGAGAGGCGGACTGGACGAGGCCCTGGCCCGGATGCGCCGGCGTGAGGAGGCGCTGCGGCGGCGGGCCACGGAGTCGACCGGAGCGACCGACGGCCCACTCGGGCCGACGGCGGGCCAGGTGGAAGACGAGGGCCCGAGCCGGATCGAAAGCCGTAACGCGGGACCCGGTTGGGCCACCGCCCGTGAGCGGACCCACGAGGCACCGCAGCGCCACGTGCTGGACGACGCCGCCGAAGCGCTGCGGGCAGTCGTCGCGGCTTACCCGGGGATGACCATCGCCGCCCGGATCGACCACGACAGCCAGGCGTACGACCTGCGGGTGACCTGGTCCGGCGCGGAGGTCACCGTCACCGGGCAGCCCGCCGCCCCGCCACCGTCCTGGCCGTTGTCGGCGAACACCGTGCCTGGCTGGCCGGCCAGCCAGGACGGCCTGGAAACGGACCCGGCGGTCCGGCTGGCCGAGCTGATCCGGCGCGACCCGTCCCTGCTCACCGGCGAGGAGCCGACGGGCTGACCGGACGATGCGTGACCGGGCCGTTAGGGTCGGACGGTGGGCGAACCCGAGTTGACCCTGACCGCGACCCTGCGTCCCGCCGCGCTCGATGCCCGACGCGGCATCGTCCGGATGCACCCTGAGGCACTCACCGCGCTCGCGCTGCGGCCGGGTGATCCCGTCCGGCTCAGCGGCCAACGGGTGAGCGCCGGTATCGTCGCCGCAGCCGAACAGACCGCGAGCGCAGCCCTGCTGCACGCCGACGACCTGATCCTCGGCAACCTGGGCGTACGCGACGGCGGGCAGGTGCGGGTGAGCCCCGCCCCGGTCACCCCCGCCGCCCGGGTGCTGCTCGCCGGACCGGCGGAGATCGTCGCGGTGGTCTCCCCGGAGATGCTCCGGCTGGCGCTGCTCGGCAAGGTGGTCACCGCCGGGGACGACGTCTCGCTGCTGCCTCAGGACGTCCTGCCGGACGCCTCGACGCGCAGCCTGGTCGAGGCGGCCCGGCGCAGCCTCTCCACCCGGGTCGGCTACGCCTGGACCAGCACCCTGCTGCGGGTGGTCGCCGCCGATCCCGACCCGGGGGCGCTGGTCACCATGGACACGGTCGTCGGCTGGGAACATGGGGCCGTCACCCACGGCACCGCCGGCCCGGCGCCCGGTCGGTCCGCGGCCCTGGCCGGCGCCGGTGCCTCGGGCAGCGTCGGCGGACCGCTGGCCGGTCTTCGGGGCGGCGTCGCCGGACCGCTGGCCGGCCTCGGGGGTGGCGCCGGCGGACCGCTGGCCGGTCTCCGGGGTGGCGCCGGCACCAGTCGCGGCGACCAGAGCGGGTCGGATCGGTCGGCCGGAGTGGTCGCGGACGTCCCGTCCGTGGACGAGCTGCCCGGCCTGCGTTCCCAGGCCGAGGAGTTGATCGAGCTGCTCGACCTCGGCTTCCACCATCGGGAGGTGCTGGGCCGCCTGGGCACCACGGTCGCGCTCGGGGTTCTCGTCGCCGGACCGGCCGGCTCGGGCAAGTCGGCGCTGGTCCGCGCAGTGGCCGCCCAGGTCGGCGCACGGGTGCATCCGCTCTGGGCGCCCGAGATCGCGGCGCTGAGCAACTCCTCGGCCGCCGGGCGGCTGCGCGAGGTGACCGCTGAGGTGATCGCCAGCGGTCCGGCCGTGCTGCTGGTCACCGACGTGGAGGCGTTGGCCCCGGCGGACGCCCCCGGCCCGGTGGCGACGGTGTTCCGCCAGTGCCTGGCCCAGGTCGTCCAGGCCGGGGCGGCAGTGGTCTGCACCACCAGCCGGCCGGAGGCCGCCGACCCGGCTCTGCGCGCCCCGGACCTGCTCTCGTTGCGGATCGACGTACCGTTGCCGGACGCGGCCCTGCGCCGGGAGCAGTTGGCCGTACTGACCCGCCCGGTGCCGCTCGCCGAGGACGTCCGCCTGGACGAGGTGGCCGGACGTACTCCCGGATTCGTCGCCGCCGACCTGGCCGCGCTGGTCCGCGAGGCCGGGGTCCGCGCGGCGCTGCGGCAGAAGGCGGCGGAGAACCCGACGGTACGGATGGACGACTTCACCGCCGCCCTGGAGGTGGTCCGGCCGACCACCATGGCCGCCGCCACCCTCGAACTGGCCCGGGTGACCCTCGACGACGTGGGTGACCTGGTGGAGGTGAAGCAGACGCTGACCGAGTCGGTGCTCTGGCCGCTGACCTACCCGGACACCTTCGCCCGGCTCGGCGTGCAACCGCCCCGCGGGGTGCTGCTCTACGGCCCGCCGGGCTGCGGCAAGACCTACCTGGTGACCGCGCTGGCCGGCACCGGTCGGGCGAACGTGCTCTCGGTCAAGGGTGCGGAGCTGCTGTCGAAGTGGGTCGGTGAGAGCGAACGCGCGGTGCGGGAACTCTTCCGCCGAGCCCGGGAGGCCGCGCCCACCCTGGTCTTCCTCGACGAGGTGGACGCCCTGGCCCCGGTACGCGGCCAGGCCACCGACGGCGGCACCACCGACCGGGTGGTCGCCGCGCTGCTCACCGAGTTGGACGGGGTGGAGGCGCTGCGCAACGTCGTGGTGATCGGCGCGACGAACCGCCCCGACCTGATCGACCCGGCGCTGCTGCGTCCCGGGCGGCTGGAGCGGCTGGTCTACGTGCCGCCTCCGGACGCCGAGGCACGGGCGGAGATCCTGCGCGCCTCGGCGCGCAACGTGCCGCTCGCCGAGGAGGTCGACCTCGCCACGCTCGGCGCGGAGCTGGACGGCTTTTCCGCCGCCGACTGCGCGGCCCTGATCCGGGAGGCGGCTTTGGCCGCGATGCGCGAGTCGCTGACCGCCACCACGGTCACCGCCGGACACGTCGAGGCTGCTCGCTCCCGCGTCCGTCCCTCCCTGGACCCGGCCCAGGTCGCCTGGCTGGCCGCCTACGCCGAGCAACGCGGCTGACCCCAACTCTCGACGCGGTAGCGCAAGACCGATGCGCGCTCCGAGCCCACCTTGCCCCGATACATCCCCCCCGCGTCAACGGATCTTGGACCGAAATGGCCCCTCGGAGGGCCGAAAGCGTCCAAGATCTCGTCTCCCCGTAACGCCTCGCAGGCATGGGAAATCCGGCCAGCATGCACGAGCCGCCCAGGCAGCGATGACGCAGTGCCGCCGATCTACTGACCACATCCCTCGCGACCGGCAATCTTGGACATTTTCTGCCCGCAGAGGGGCCTCCCGAGTCCAAGATCCGCTGAGGTGGGGGTGGCCTTCGGGATATATCGGGCGAGACGGTTCGGTCCACCGATCAGTCTCGGCCCCACCGGGGCGTGTCCACTACCCGCGACCGGGGTCCGGCTCCTTGACAAAGACACCGCGTCCGGGCGCACCGACGACTACGCCTCGATCGCGTAGGAGCGCCACCGAACGCGCAGCCGTGGAGACCGACACCGAGTACAGATCGGCCAACTCCGAGTAGGAGGGCAGTTTGCTGCCCGGTTCGTACTCCCCGGCAGCGATACGGGCGGCTATATCGGCTGCGATGTCTGCATAACTGAGCGGGATCGAAGGCATCAGTCCTCCCGGGTTGGCATCCATATCCGATCATGCAGCGCGGCCTCACCTCAAGCGCCTGGTTGACCTATGCCACTAGGTGGATTGGGCTGAGAGCGAACCGCTCGGGTTGGCACCAGAGGTGGTTCACCCTCCGGGTACGTCCCGGATTGCTGGGGCAGGCGCTGGCGTGACCCGTGATCCCCCTTCGGGCTGCTCAGCGGCTGCCCTGGCACCCCAACTCGTAGCGGCGTTGGTTGGCGGTGGCGAAGACCCTGAACTGACCCGGGAAGCAGGAGCCATGACGGGCAAACCGGAGGGGACCAACATGTCCCGGCGCGTGGCCTACGACGAGTACCTGTTCGTCACGGCGCGTACGCTCGCGCGGCGGCACCGGCCGACGTGGAACCACATCCTTGGGCGGGTGACCTGCAGGTGTGGACGCGACCTGCCCTGCTCGGCTCGTCACCGGATTCCGATCAACCGGGGCCACTGGCCGGGAAAGACGGGTTGACGGCGCACGGACGTGCCGGGGCCGTACCTCGCGCCGGTGAACTGCTGCGGGTGGGGCGGGAGGCCAGTGTGCAGTTCCGCAGACCGATCCTGTTCCGGGTGATCCGGGTGCTCGATTGGAGCCGAAGCACCTACCACGGGTGGCTCTGGCTCGACGGGTACCAGATCAACGACAAGGGTGACGCGGTGGCCCGTCGATCGATCTTTGTCCAGCAGGCCGGGCTACGGTCCGCGCCGGAGCCCTCGGCGAGGCTGAGCCGGTCGCGGGTCAGTCGCGCGGGAGCAGGGGGCCCAGGGGGCCGAGGTCGAGGTTGAGATCCTCGGGGGCCAGCCCGAAGTACTCGCGGAGTTCGGTCATCTGCTCCTCCAGCGCCATCAGGGTGGTGCCGATCCGGTCGACCTGCTCGTCGGTCAGGTCGCCGAGGTCGACCCGCCGCAGCGCCTGCCGCTCCATCAGTTGGCGCAGCAGCTCGATCACGGTGAGCACCAGGCTGGCCAGCCCGCGTTCGACCGAGTCCCGGTCGACCGCGAGCCGCCGGTCCAGCTGAGTCACCCGGGGCGGCTCCCCGCCGGAATGACCGAGCGCTGCGGCCAGTTCGGCGGCCTCGTCCCGCTCTGTCATCCCGGCACCTGCCCCGGACCGGCCCCGGGGTCCTCCCAGGGAACGTCCAAGATCGGAGCAGCCGGCCCGCCGGCAGCCTCCGGCGGTGGAACAGCCGGCCCGCCGACAGCCTCCGGCGGTGGAACAGCCGATCCGCCGGTAGCCTCCGCGGCCGGCAAGGCCGATCCGCCGAGAGCCTCCGGTGTGGGGAGGGCCGATCCGTCGACAGCGTCCGGCGCGGGTGAGGCCAAGGCGCCGACCGAGGCGACGAGTGCGCGCAGCGAGATCCGGACCAGGTCGACCTCGGCGATGGAGATGGTGATGTCTCCGCTGATCACCACGCCGGTGGCGAGCACCCGGTCGAGCAGGTCCACCAGGGCGATCGGGCGGTAGGTCAGCGGATCGTCGGCACTGTTCGGGGCGAGGGTCGTGGTCATGCCGGCCTCCGAACGGTGGATCGGCGGGTCAACATGCGGGCTCCCGTACGGTCAGTGCCGGGCCCGCCGGTGGTTCCTCCTCGACGAAGGAGTACGCCGGCCAGGGACCGGTCAGTTCGAGCCGGATTTCGGGGTGCCGGCCGACCAGCTCCTGCACCAGCTCGGTGAAGCCGGCCAACGAGTCGTCGTCGACCAGGTACGCCCCATTGAGCACCATCGCGGTCGACGCGCCGGAGAGACGGCTGTCCTGCGGTGCGTGCTGCCGGGCGGCCACCGCCTGCCCGGTCAGCGCGGCGTGCACCGCCGCCGCGGCCTCGGCGGCGATCCGCTGCCCCTGTTCGCGGGCGGTGAGCTGGGCTCGCCGCCGTCGCAGGTAAGCCGCACCCGCCCCGGCTGGTGCGGCGCGGCCGCCGACGGAAGGCGCCCCGGAGCCCGCCCGGGCCGAGCCCGCGCCCGCCCGCGAGGCTGGCGAGGCCCCCGAGGCCGGTGCCGCCGCCGAGGCCGGTGCCGCCGCCGAGGCAGGCGAGGCCGCGGATGCCGGCGAGGGCGCTGAGGCCGCGGACGCCGGCGAGGGCTCGGTGCGGGGCAGGGCACCGGGCACGGCGTACCCCTTGACGCCCCACTCCCGGCGGCCGGTGAGCCGGTCGAGGGCGGCGACCAGCTCGGCGCGGCGGGCGGCGAGTTGCGCGGCCACCCGGGCATCGTCGTGGTGCACGGTGGCCAGCCGGGCCGGCACCACCGCGCCACTGGCACGCGCCAGCGCGTCGACCACCCCGTGGTGCGTCCGCGCTGCCCGCTCCAGCCAGGTCAGATCCTCCAGGTTGCGCCGCAGCGCCTCCTCGCCGTATTCGACCAGCGGTGCGTCGCTGACCACGGCCACCAGGTCCGCGGACCGGACCGCGCGCACCGGTGCGCCGGTCATCCCGGGGATGGCGGTCAGTACGGCTGGGGCGGCGTCCCGGGTCACTCCGTGCAGCCAGACCGCCATGCCGGAGCCGGCGCGGTCCTCGTCGGTGGCAAGTTCAGCTCTCGTACTCATCCCACTCCTCCTCCCTGCCGCTGCCTCGGGCCCGCTCCAGCCGGGCCACCCGGGGGCGTCGTTCCGCCTCCACCTCTTCCGGGTCGCGTGGGCCCGGTTCGATCGGCGGGCGCGCCCGGGAGCTGAGCCAGGGATCGTGCTCCCACCAGTCGATGCCGATCTGCCGCGCGGTGTCGACCGAGGCGATGACCAACCGCAGCTTCAGCGTGAGCAGCTCGATATCGAGCAGGCTGACCCGGATGTCCCCGGCGATCACGACGCCTCGGTCCAGCACCCGTTCCAGGATGTCGCCGAGGTTGGCCGGCTCGTGCCCGGCGGGCAGGACCTGGCCGGAGTTCTGCACCACTGACGGTGGCCGTGCGCCGCTGGTCAACTCAACCCACCTCGCCCTTTCCGCGCTGGTAGCGCCGCACCCGCCGGTAGCCCAGCAGGCCGCCCTCGACGTCCAACTCCGCCTCGTACAGCCCGAGCAGGTCGGTGGAGGCAGGGATCCGTCGGTCCTCGATCACCTCAACGCCGACCAGCCAGCCGTCCTCGGTGGCCTCCAGGGAGGTGGTGCCCACCGGCTCCCGACCGGTCAGCTCGACGATCTGCCGCATGCCCTCCCGGGCCGCCTCGACCGCGGAAACCGGTTCGACGTGCTCCTCCTCGGGTTCACGGCTGCCGGCCCGGCCGCCGTCGCTGCGAATCGCCATCCCGTTCACCCCCCTCACTCCGGTTACGCGGCGTGCCGCAATCGGCGGAGCGCGAGCCCGTTGCACGCCTGCGCCCGGTCGCCCGGGTGCCGGCCGCGCGGCCGGCACCCCCGACCACCGAACCGCCAGCACCCCCGAGCGCCGAACCGCCAGCACCCCCGACCACCGAACCGCCGGCACCCGCGTCCGCCGAATGCGTCGTCAGTCGGTCCAGCACCTCCTGCTGCCTGCGGTCCCGTTCCTCAGCGGTGATCTCACCCGCGGCCTCCGCGGCGTCCAACTCCTCCAGTTCGCGTCGCACGCCGACCGGGCTGTACTGCTGCGACTCCGCCTCTCGGGCGATCACCTTGACCACCGCGGTCAGCCCACGCACCGGTGCGTACGGCAGGGTGAGCAGCGCCCAGAGAATGTCCACGGGTCACCCCACCAGCTCATGCGCGTCGGCGAAGTCGTACGGCGCCAGCGGCCCGAGCAACCGGGCACGGATCAGGTCCCGGCGCTGTTCGGCGTACTCCTCGGCTGCCGCGATGAACTCCTCGGCCCGTTCGGTGTCGACCAGGAAGACGGCGTACCCCGCGTCCATCTCGTTACTCGGCGCTCGGGGCGCCGATGCCACGGCCAGCGGGCCGAGGGCTTCGAGCAGTCGGGTGGTCTCCGCCTCCCGGCTCAGTTCCACCGCCTGGCTGATCAGCTCGCCCAGCCGGATCCGCTGCTCTCGGGTGACCTCCTCCGGCTGGCCGCGTACCTGCTCGGCGAGATCGGCGGCGGCCGGATTGTCGGCCAGCACCGCCGCGACGAACTCCCCCTCGCGGTAGCGCCCGTGCAGCGCGTACTGGACTCGTCCCTCGAGTTCGTCCAGCGCGGCGGCGAACCGGTCCTGGTGCGTCGCCAGCAGGTCGGTGACCCCGTCCGGGCCGTCCAGCGCCGTGCCGAACCGCACCGGCAACACCGGGGCCACCGCCGCCGTCCCGTCCAGCAGTTCCTGGTACGCGCGCAGGTCCGCCGGCCGGCCGAGCGGCGTGTCCAGTGGTATTTCGCTCACCAGGGCGGCCAGCCTGCCCTGCCGGATCAGCGTCACCTCGGCGGGCGGGTCACCGACACCGGACGCGTTCTCGGTCGGCTCCACGTCCGACGGCACGATCCCGTAGACGAACAATGCTGTCTCCTCCGCCATCTCAGTCCTCCCGCTCCCGGCGGCGCTGGCGCACGCGCTTATCGCCCCCGTCGTCGTCACCACCGCTGACGGCCTCCTTCACCGCGCCTCCGATGGCACCGACGGTCTTGCCGAGGCCGGCCGCCGTGCTACCGGCACCCGATGCCCCCTCGACCATGTCCGGCAGGCCCTTCTGCTTCTTCGGGATGATGTCGAGCCGGTCCACCGTCTCGGCGAAGCGCAGGTACGTCTCGACGCTGGCGATGACCACCCGCGCGTTGATCTCCAACAGCTGGATGCCGACCACTGCGACCGACACCTGCGCATCGATCACCACGCCCTTGTCGAGCACGGTCTCCACCACATCGGCGAGGCTGGTTCCCGAGCCCTGCTGTTGCAGGGCACCGCCCGAGCCGCCACCACTGGTCGTCGCGATCGTCACTGGTCCTCCTCCTCTCGCTGGCGGCGGGCCACTGGTCGACGGGACGTGCCGGCAGCCCGGCGAGGGCGTGACTCGGCAGGGCGTGACTCCTCGGCAGGACGCGGGCGGCGAGCCCGTTCGGAGGTGCGCCGGCGCGGCGACGCCTGCTTCTCCGGCTCCTCGCGCTCCTCGTGCCCGTCCTGCTCCTCGCGCTGGCCCTGCTCCTCGCGCTGGCCCTGCTCCTCGCGCAGGGCGGTCTCGTGGTCCCGGACCACCTGCGAATCCTTGATCTCGCCCCGCCAGCCCGTCACCGAATCCCGGTCGAGCACGGTCTGGGTCATCACGTGCCGGACGAAGTGCTTCAGCTCCAGCCTGACCCGCCGCCCCTGGGCTCGCCAGATGTTCCCGGTCCGCTCGAACAGCCCCTGCGGGTGGTACTCCAGGACCACCAGGATGCGGGTCAGGTCGGGACTGAGCTCGTGGAAGCTGACGGTGCCGTCGACCCTGCCCTTCTCCCCCTTGGACCGCCAGTGGATCAGCTTGTCCGGGACCTGCCGGACGACGGTGGACTCCCAGGTCCGGTGCGACCAGAGGATCTGGGCCTTCCAGGTCAGCTTCTCGTCCGACTCGGTCTCGGCGGTCTCGACCTTCTTCATGAATCCCGGGAAGTCACCGAACTGCGTCCACTGGTTGTACGCGACCCGGGCCGGCACGCCGACCTCGATCGCCTCGACGATGTTGGTGACCTTCAGCTTCTTACCGCCGCCACCCTTGCCGCCCTTCCCGCCGACGGCCGCCATCAACTTCTCCTTACCGCCGGCCATCCCGGCCCGCAACAACGCCTTCATCGGGGAGCCGCCCTCGGCCAGCTTCTGGGCACCGGTGGCGGCGGCCACCAGGCCGGGGCCGCCGCCCTGGCGCGCGTACTCCCCGAGCCGATCGGTGGCGCCGGTGAGCTGCTCGCTCATCACCTGGACGGCGCGTTCCCCGAGTGCCGTCATCAGGTCGCGCACGTCCGCGCCGAGCTGGTCGCGGGCCTTCGTGATCAGGTCGCCCCTGCTGTCACCACTGGTCATCGCCATCACCGCTTCCGCCGCCGGGGCTTGCCGCCGGTGCCAGCGGTATCCGGCTGCTCCGCCTCGGCGTCCTGGTCGGCCTCCTCGTCCTTCGACGCCTCCGCGTCCTGATCGACGACGTACCCGTCGTCGTCCGGACCAGCCGCGTCCTCGTACTCCGGCTCGTCCGGACCGGCGACGCCCTCGTAATCCGATTCGTCCGGACCGGCGACGCCCTCGTGCTCCGGTTCGTCCGGACCGGCGACGCCCTCGTGCTCCGGTTCGTCTCTGCCGGCACCACCGCGGCGGCGTAGCGCATCCGCCGACCCGCGCAGCCTTCCGCTGAGCGCGTCGATACCGCTGCCGGCCGCGGCCGTCGCGGCCGCCCGGCCCGCCGAGGCGAGCGGCTTACCAAACTGTCCGAGGGTGCTCAGCTGCGGCGAGGCACGCAGCAGATCACCACCCCATTTCGTCAACCCGCCCGGGTCCCGGCTCGCGCGACCGAGGGCCACCGCGGCGGCGAGGGTCAACGCGGTACGCAGTTTGCGCCGGCGACCGACCAGGTATCCGACCCCCACGGCGGTCGCGATCCGTGCTCCGCTGTTCATCAGTTCTCCTTCGCTCCCCGGCGCGGAGACACCTGACCGACAGCGACCGAAATGGCGGTCACCGGGGACTGACGCATACGGGCCGCAATCAGGTGTCCCATGTTCGCGGACCCGGCGGGCAGTACCCGGCCCCCTGTTGCCAAAACGTTTACCGCAGCGCCCCAGGTGTGATAAACCCGAAGATCGAACACGCGGGCAGGAAGCGGGAGGATGCGGACAAAAGACGGCTACAAGCTGGGATAACGATGGAATCGATATATGGCAGAGGACGGATTTCAGCGCGCTGGAGGCGGGGTGTCCAGGCTAATTTCGGCGAGCACTCTACCGTCGTCCTCACGCAATTTGGCGCCACATTTCAGGAGTACGGAAATGGCGCCGCGGTTACCCCGAGTCGTCTCGGCCACGACGCGCTGCATTCCGGCGGCCGCCGCGTAGTCGAGCAACCTCCGCAGCGCCGCCGGGCCGAGCCCTTGCCCACGAGCGGACCGGCCGAGCCAGAGGCCGGTCTCCACCGTGCCCGGTTCCCGGCTGCGGGTCATCCGGATCATTCCGACCACCTCGCCCGCGGCCACGATGACGTACATCTGCGTACGCTCCGGGCCGTCGAGGCCGCCGAAGCTCGCCCGGTGAAACTGCCGGAACGCCTCCCGCCGGGCGTGTGACCACCCAGCCGGCGCCGCCACCGGCGGCATCACATCCGCCGGTTCCGCCTCAGCTACCGCTACGGAGAGCAACGGTTCGAGATTCTGCTCGTCCACCGGCTCCAACCGGACCGTACCCGCCACATGCCGCAGTCTTCCGCGCTACACAGCGGGCGTCCACCCGGTTTGCGACCACCGGAACCTCTGGCCAACGCCGACGGACCGGTCGGACCACCGAGCGCCCTTACTCACGCTCCGCTGTCGTCCGGCCGGGTGAACTCGCAGTAGACGACCGAGGCGTCGTCGGCCCGTTTGTGGCGGCGGAGTCGCTCGGGGTGGTCCCGCTCAGCGGCCCGCACCCGGTCGATCAGCCCGCCCGGGCCCTCGGCGGTCACCACGTCGAGCAGGCCGGCCCAGTCGAACAACCCGAACTCCTCGACGGCGGCGGAAGCTCCGTCGGTAAGCAGCACCGCGCGGCGCAGCGCATCCGGCCCGTGCCGGGGAAGGGTGCCGACCACCGCGTGGTAGGCCGCGTCCGGGTCGGCGGCGGCGACCCAGTAGCCGTGCGTTCGGTTCATCCACTTCCGCTGTACGCCGACGGCGTACCGGAACCGGGTGGCCCGGTCGGTGGATTCCGGCAGCTCGGCGGCGATGCCACCCAGGCTCTCCGCCGAGGCCGCCAACCGGTCGTCGACGACCACGTCGACCCGGCCGCCGGTGTCGAGCACCAGCGGGCTGTCGCAGAGCACCAGGTAGTCGACCTGGTCTCCACCGTCGCGCAGCAGGCAGACGGTGCTCGACAGGGTGCCGGGATGGTCAAGGTCACACTGCCCGCCGTGGTCGGCCCGCACCGCGAGGATCGCTGCGGCCAGGTTGCTCACCAGCGTCGCCGCCGGGCGCGCCGCCTCGGCCAGGCTCAGCCGCGCGGCGAGGTGCCGGACGTACCACTGCGGCCCGTGTACGCAGCCGGTGTCGAAACCCTCCGGTACGGTTGCCCCGTCCAGCGCCCCGACCAGCGGGCCGCATCGGAACACCAGATCCTCGTTGACCGTCCGTCCAGGTGGCGGGGCGGAGGCGGAGTCTACCCGCATGGTCGGCGCTGCGCCGACGGCCGCGCCCCGCCGGCGCTCGGCGGAGGCCGCCTCGGGCGGCCCCGGGCCGCCCGCCCGGTACGTCTGCTGCGCCACCCACTTCGGTCCCGCTGGGCCGCCTCCGGTCATCGCCGCCACCTCCGCGCCCCGGCTACCCGCCGGGCGACCCGGCATGCGCCCGGCACCAACCGGCCCCCCGGCTCAAGCGGCACCGACCGCGCACCCGGCCCGGCGGCGATCGCACCCGGCCCGGCACCGACCGCGCACCCGGCCCGGCGGGGACCATTGTGCCCGACCTCAGCGGGGATTTGTGCCTGAGCGGGGATTTGTGCCTGACCTCAGCGGCGGCGGTTGCGTGCCCGGGAGGCGCGTAGGCGCAGCAGTCGGCCGACCAGCACGGGATCGGCGGCGAGCGCCGCCGGATTGTCCAGCAGCGCGTTGAGCAACTGGTAGTAACGGGTGGCGGAGAAACCAAAGCGGTCCCGGATCGCCTGCTCCTTGGCGCCGGCGTGCCGCCACCACTGTCGCTCGAACGCGAGGATCTCCCGCTCCCGCTCGCCGAGCAGGTCAGCCGCATCAGTTGGTGCGGCGGCGACCGGCTCAGCCGCATCGTCCGGCACGAAGTCGCCCTCGGGCGGGGCAGCGTCCGCCGCGTCGCCGTCCGGCGTACCGCTGATGGGCCTGGCGCGGCGGGAGGCGCCCGACTCCGCCTCGGGCGCCGACCTCGGCGGTGGCACCGCGGCGGTGCCCGGACCGGCATCGGCCGGCACCCGGGGGTCGGAATGCTCCGCTGCCGGGGTGGCGTCGGCGGGCTGCATGAGGCTCCTCACAGGGGGCGGCCGGCACGGGCGACGCCAACCGGGCTTCCCAGCCTAACCACAGGTCACCCCGGGCGCACCGGGAGCGCGGCCCGCCGCCGCAAATCCCGCTGGCAGTCGTACGGAAGGCCCGCCGTGGGCGCGATCCGGGGAGGGAGGGATCGCGCCCACGGTCCCCTCAGGCGATGTCCCGCCGGCGCATCGTCCAGAGCGCCGCGCCGAGGAACAGCACCACCCCGACGGTGAACAGCATCGACGAATGTTGCCAGGTGAGTTCCAGGATGGCCGGCTTGCACTCACCGGTGTAGGTGGCCATGCAGGACCGCCAGTCCTGGAGCGTGACTGTCTTCCTCATCCAGGCGTACGCGTACGTGGGCAACAGCCATGCCTCGGCGAACCGCACCTGGGCCATGTCCAGCAGAATGGCGAGCCCGACCTGGCCGACGATGAGGACCGCGACCGCCCCGCCGAGCGCCATCGCGGTGTGCCGGCCGAGCGAGGCCAGGGCGAAGCCCACCGTCGCCGCCACCAGCAGCAGCACCACGCCGCGCAGCCCGGTGAGCAGGAACGACTGCCATGCTCCGGAGGTCATCCCCTCGGTGGTCCCGCGCCAGTTCGCGACCAGCCAGAGGCTGCCGAACCAGGCTGCCGTAGCGGGCAGGGCCAGGGCGAGCATCCCGGTCAGCAGCGCTCCCAGCTTGGTCAGCAGGACGGTCAGCCGCTTCGGGCGCCACAGCAGCAGGTTCATCATCCCGCCGCTGTTCCATTCGGCGCCGACGAAGGAGGCGCCCACCACGAAGCCGACCATGGCCAGGATTCCCGCGAGCGGGATCAGCATCTCGTCGAAGGATTCCCGGAAGACGAAGGTCGACGGCAGGAACCACGCCTCCTCGATCGACTCCCGCGGCGGTGCGGTGATGTCCGCGCAGTCCTGCGGGTAGTGGTCGACGTCCTCGCCCGTTGCCTTGGCCCGCTCGCAGTTGGCCCGCTCCTGCTCGGCCCACTGCACCTGCTCCTGGTGCTGCTGGTCGGCGGAGCGCTTGGCCTCGGCCCACTGGTCGGGGCCGATCTTCTGGTTGGTGATGACCAGGCCCACCACGATGAGCGCCAGCACCAGCAGGCCGCCCGCGGTCATCCAGCGGGTGAAACGCCGCTTGGTCAGCCGGCGCAGTTCGGTACGGAAGAGACTCACGCGCCCCAACCTCCTGCGGTGGGCGCGGAGGACTCCGCCCCATTGACTCGTACGGACTGGTCGACCTGTCGGTGCTGGCCGGGCACCGGCGCCGTGTTGGTCAGTTCGAGGAAGACACTCTCCAGGTCGACCGCGACCGGAGCGAGTTCGCTGACGTAGAGGCCCTGCTCGGCCAGGAGCCGGGTGACCGTGGCCGGCTTGTCCACGCCGGCCAGCATCAAATGGTCCGGGTTGGCGGACACGCGGTAGCCGGCCTTGTGCAGCGCGGTGGCGGCGACCGGCAGGTCCGTGACGGCCTCCAGCCGGACCCGGACCGCGCCGGACGAGTGCTGCGCCAACACCTCGTCGACCGGGCCGAAGGCGACCCGCCGGCCCAACGAGATGATGGTGACCGAGTCACAGATCAGCTGGATCTCGCCGAGAATGTGGCTGGAGAGCACCACGGTCATCCCCGATTGGGCGAGGTTGCGCACGAGCGTACGCATCTCTCGGATGCCGCCCGGGTCGAGGCCGTTGGCCGGCTCGTCGAGGATCAGCAGCTTCGGGTTCTTCAGCAGGGCCGAGGCGACCGC
The DNA here is from genome assembly GCF_016863555.1 of Micromonospora qiuiae. Lineage (GTDB taxonomy): Bacteria > Actinomycetota > Actinomycetes > Mycobacteriales > Micromonosporaceae > Micromonospora > Micromonospora qiuiae. The sequence goes on from NZ_BOPC01000043.1 coordinate 30,702, forward strand.
GAGCCGCTGCTTCATGCCGAGCGAGTACGTCTTGACCCGCTCGCCGGCCCGATCGCGGAGTCCGACCAGCTCCAGCACCTCGTCGACCCGCGGCACCGGTACCTCGCCGGCGCTGGCCAGCAGGGAGAGAGTGTCCCGGGCGGAGAAGTGCGGGAAGAACTGTGGACTCTCCACGATCGCACCGACCTGACCGGCGATCTGGGGCAGCGCCGCCGGCACCTCGTGACCGAGGATGGTCATCCGGCCGCCGTCCGGCCGGATGAGGCCGAGCAGCGTACGCAAGGTGGTGGTCTTTCCCGACCCGTTCGGGCCGAGAAAGCCGTGGACCTGGCCCGCCTCGACCCGCATGTCGAAGCCGTCCAGGGCGTTGCGGGTGCCGCGTCGTCGACTGCGGTACGTCTTTCGTAAACCTTCGATCTCCAGGACAGCTGGCAAGCTGCACCTCCCCCGTTGGGTGTGAGCGACGACCGACACCATACGCGGTATGCAACCGCAGGCAATACCCGGTATGCAGCGGCGCGCCGGAGGAGGTTTGTTAAGAGGGGGCCCTTCCTATACCGGAGGCGTTAAAAGGGGGCCCTTCCTTGCACCTCAAGCGCAGATGACGTGGACGCCGGCGGTGCGGAAGGCATCGACCAGCCCGGGTGCGGCGCCCGTGTCGGTGACCAGCGTCTCGACCCGCTCGACGGGGCAGATCCGGGCGAAGGCGTGACCGCCCAGTTTGGACGAGTCGGCGATGATGACCACCCGCTTGGCCCGGGCGACCATCAGGTTGTTCATCGCCGCCTCACCCTCGTGGTGGGCGGCGGCGCCGAGTTGCGGGTCGATCGCGTCCACGCCGAGCAGCGCCACGTCCAGGGTGACCTCGCGCAGCAGTGCCCCGCCCAACGGCCCGACCAGTTCGAAGGACTTCGGCCGCACCACCCCGCCGGCCACCACGACCTTCATCCGGGAGCGGACCAGCAGCTCGTTGGCGATGTTCAGGGCGTTGGTGACCACGGTCAGCTGGGCACCCTCGGCGCTGGTGTTGAGATCCGGACGGACGGCCAGCGCCCTTGCCACCTCGGTGCTGGTGGTGCCGCCGTTGAGGCCGACCACCGTGCCCGGCGAGACCAGCGCCGCCGCGGCCGCGCCGATGCGCTGCTTCTCGGCCGAATGCTTGGCCGTTTTGTACCGCAGCGGCAGGTCGTACGAGACCCCGTTGGCGACCGCGCCACCCCGGGTACGCGTGATCATCTGCTGTTGGGCGAGCTGGTCGAAGTCCCGGCGAATGGTCGCTTGGGAGACGTTCAGTAGCTCGGCGGCCTTTTCGACGGTGATCCGACCGGAATCGGTCAGCATCTCGAGCAGGGCGTTCCATCTCGCGTAACGGTCCACCCCGAGCCTCCGTGTCTGCACGAACGGTGATTGGTTGCGTGCACACTAGTGCTCGAAACTAGGATGTGGCAAAACCTTGGGCTGCTCGATCGCGCCTCCAGTTGCTATTCCCACCAGTTTTCACGCACAATGAACGCTCGAAAGGTGGGATAAACGAGCCGTATTGCGCAACGGCCCGCCCGGGCAAGGAGTTCTCAATGGCTTACGTTCACACAGAGATCGCGAGCCAGCCGAGCTGCTGGCGCCAGGCGGGCGAACTCGCCCCCAAGGTGCTCGACCGACTGCCCCGGCCCGGTGAGCGGGTCGCCGTCGTCGGCTGCGGCACGTCGTGGTTCATGGGGATGGCGTACGCGGCCCGCCGGGAGGCCGCCGGCCAGGGCGAGACGGACGCCTTCCAGGCCAGCGAGTTCCCCGTCGACCGCCGCTACGACCGGCTGTTGGCAATCACCCGTTCCGGCACCACGACCGAGGTGCTGGACCTGCTCACCGCGCTGCGCGGGCGGACTCCGACCACGGTGCTGGTCGGCGATCCCGGCTCTCCCGCGGCGAGCCTCGCGGACGCCGCCGTCACCATGCCGTTCGCCGACGAACGCTCGGTGGTGCAGACCCGCTTCGCCACCACCGTGCTGGCCCTGCTCCGCGCCCATCTCGGCGACAACATCACGGCCCTCGTCGCCGACGCGGAGGTCGCCGTCCGCGCCCCGTTGCCGATCGACCCGAGCCTGATCGAACAGGTCACCTTCCTCGGCCGGGGCTGGACGATCGGCCTGGCTCAGGAGGCGGCTCTGAAGTGCCGCGAGGCGGCCGCCTTCTGGGCCGAGGCGTACCCGGCGATGGACTACCGGCACGGCCCGATCGCCGTGTCCGGCCCCGGCCGGCTGGTCTGGGCCTTCGGCGAACTGCCCGACGGGCTGCCCGAGGACGTCGCCGCCACCGGTGCGGCGTTCGCGCACAGCCGCACCCACGGGGTTCGCACCGTGCTGGGCCGCTGGGCCGCCCGTCGTACCCCGGTCGACCCGATGGCCGACCTGATCCTGGCGCAGCGGTTCGCCGTCGCCCTGGCGACCAGTCGCGGACTCGACCCGGACGCGCCCCGGCACCTCAGCCGCTCCGTGGTGCTCACGTGAGGCATCACGCTCGCGCCGGCACCCGGCGCGGTGACGTGTCGGCATGAACATCGGCGAAGTGGCCGTCGCACTGGACGTGGGCGGCACCGGGATGAAGTGCGCACTCGTCGGCGCAAACGGTGCCGTGGTCCACGCCGAACGGCACCCGACCGACGCCGGACGCGGTCCCGACGCCGTGGTCGACACGATCCTGGCCGTGGCGCAGGGACTGGCCGGCAGGGCGCGCGCGCAGGGACTCACCCCGGCCGCGCTCGGCATCGTGGTGCCGGGCGTCGTCGACGAAGCACGCGGCGTCGCGGTCTGGTCGGCGAACGTCGGCTTCCGGGACGTACCCCTGCGTGACCTGGCGTCCGCGCGGCTCGACCTGCCCACGGCGCTCGGCCACGACGTGCGCGCGGGCGGCCTCGCCGAGGCGCGGGTGGGTGCCGGCCGCGACGCCGGGAACGTGCTCTTCGTGGCGATCGGTACCGGAATCGCCGCCGCACACGTGGTCGCCGGCTCGGCCGCCACCGGCGCGCACGGCGCCGCCGGAGAACTCGGCCACATCCTGGTCCGCCCGGACGGGCCGGTCTGCGGCTGCGGGCGTCCGGGCTGCCTGGAGGCGATCGCCTCCGCCTCGGCCGTGGCCCGCCGCTACGCCGAACTCTCCGGAATCGGAGCGACCGGGCCCACCGGCACCACATCGGACGATGGGTCCGCCACCGGGCCTGGGCCGGGACGGACCATGGTGACCGCCGCCCAGGTGGCCGCCCGGGCGGCGGCGGGCGAAGAACTCGCCAGCCGGGTCTGGCGGGAAGCCGTCGAGGCGCTGGCCGACGGTCTCGCCACCGGCCAGGCGCTCTTCGACGTGGAAACGATCGTCCTGGGCGGCGGCCTCGCCCAGGCCGGCACCGGGTTGTTCGGCCCGCTGCGTACCGCGCTGCGGGACCGTCTGACCTTTCACCGGGAACCACAACTGGTCCCGGCCGCTCTCGGCGACGAGGCCGGATGCCTCGGCGCCGCCCTGCTCGCCCTCGACCAACTGGAGACGAGATGACCCTTCGGGTGAACGGCAAGGTGGTGACCCCGACGGGGGTGATCCGGCAGGGCTGCGTCGAGGTCAGAGGCGACCGGATCACCGCAGTCGCCGAGTATCCGTCGATCCGCGACGGCCACTGGATCGTGCCCGGTTTCGTGGACATCCACACCCACGGCGGAGGCGGACACACCTTCACCACCGGCGACGCCGAGTCCGCCCGCGCCGCCGCCGCGTACCACCTGAACCACGGCACCACCAGCCTGCTGGCCAGCCTGGTCAGCGCGCCCTTCGAGCTGATGCGCTCGGCCACCACGGCCTTCGCGCCGCTGGTCCGCCAGGACGTGCTCGCCGGCATCCACTTCGAGGGGCCGTACCTGTCCGCCGCCCGGTGCGGCGCACAGAACCCGGAGTTCCTCCGCGACCCGTCCATCGACGAGCTGACCGAACTGCTCAAGCTCGGCGAGGGAACGGTGCGGATGGTCACCCTCGCCCCCGAGCTTACGGGCGCGATCGAAGCCATCGGTCTGCTCACCGGGCAGGGCGTGGTCGCCGCGGTGGGCCACACCGACGCCACGTACGAGCAGACCTGTGCCGCCGTGGCGGCGGGCGCGAGCGTCGGCACCCACCTGTTCAACGGGATGCGCCCGGTGCACCACCGGGATCCGGGGCCGGCGGTGGCGCTGCTCACCGCGCCGAACGTGTTCTGCGAGTTGGTCGCCGACGGGGTGCACCTGCACGAGGGGACGCTCACCTTCGCCGTCGCGACCGCCGGTCCGGAAAGGTGTGCGCTGGTGACCGACGCGATGGCCGCCGCCGGCATGCCCGACGGCGAGTACGAGTTGGGCGGCCAAGCGGTGACCGTCGCCGACGGCCAGGCCCGACTCGCCGACGGCACGATCGCCGGCAGCACCCTCACCATGGACGCGGCGCTGCGCCACGCGGTGGCCGTCGGCATGCCGGTGCCCGACGCGGTACGCATGGTGTCCACCACCCCGGCCCTGGCCGTCGGCCTCGGCGACCGGGTCGGTGCCCTCACCGCCGGTCTACGCGCCGACCTGGTCGTGCTCGACGACGAGCTGAACGTGGTGCGGGTGATGCGCGCCGGCGAATGGGTCCGGTAACGGCAGCCCTCAGCTCCTCGACATCTCGACGCCGAGGACGGCCTGCTCGTCGGGGCGGTGCACCAGCACGTCGGCCAGGTACGACTGCACCGCGTGCCGCATCCCCACGTCCCGCCCGGCCCGCTCGGAGATCAGCCACTTGTGCTCGATGATCTGGGCGAACAGCTCCTGCGGCTCCAGCTTGCGCCGCAGATGGGCGGGAACCGCCCGGACCACCGGCTCGAACACCTCGGTCAGCCAGCGGTGGGCGGCCTGCTGCTCGTCGGTCAGGTCGCTCTCCGCCCGGTACGCGTCGAGGTCGTTGAGCAGCTTGCGGGCCTGGTTCTCCTCGGCGTCCAGGCCGGTGAGCCGGAGCAGCCGGCGGTGGTGGTAGCCGGCGTCGACGACCTTCGGCCGGACCAGGTACCGTCCGTTTCCCATGGTCGACATGGCCACCTCGGCCACGTCGAAGCCCATCTCGTTGAGCCGGCGGATGCGCCTCTCGATGTCGTGCCGGGCTTCCCGCTCGACCTGCTGCTCGTAGGTGATCTCGTGCCAGAGGCGCTCGTAGCGCTGCACGACCTCCTCGCAGACCACCTCGGGATCGATCGAGTCGTGCAGCAGACCGGCGGCCTGCAGGTCCAGCGCCTCCCCGAAGATGTTGACCCGGGCGATCTCCAGATCTTCACCACGCTGACCGTTGGAGAGCGCGCTGCGCAGCGCCCCGGTCTCCGCGTCCACCAGGTACGCGGCGAAGGCACCGGCGTCCCGCCGGAACAGCGTGTTGGACAGCGAGCAGTCGCCCCAGAAGAAGCCCGTCAGATGCATCCGGACCAGCAGCGCGGCGAGCGCGTCGAGCAGACGGCCCATCGTCTCCGGCCGCAGCGTGTGGGAGAACAGCGCCCGGTAGGGCAGCGAGAACTGGAGGTGCCGGGTGATCAGCACCGGGTCGAGCGGCTCGCCGGCGTCGGACTCCCGGTCGGCGACGATCGCTATCGCCCGCACCGACGGGAAGTCGATCCGCTCCAGGGCGCGGAGCAGGTCGTACTCCCGCTCGGCCACCCGCTCGCCGGTCTCCTTGACCGCGTAGACGTATCCACCTAGTTGCACAAATCGCACCACGTGCCGGGAGATGCCCTGCGGCAGCGCGACCAGGTGCTCAGTCGGCCACTGCTCCAGCGGGGTCGACCAGGGGAGGTCGAGCAGTGCCGGGTCGACGAGAGCCGAAGTGATCCGCACGGCGTCCAGTCTGACGCGTACCCGGGCGGAACGCTTCCCCACGTGTTTGGGCCCACAGCCATCCCGCACCGCTGCGGCCGGCCACCGCGTCGGGCCGGTAGCGTGATCCGGGTGCGGGAGACGACACCGGTACGCGGCAGGTTACGCCCGGCGCCGGTACGCCCGGCCGGCTGGTGGTTCGACGCCGTGCTGCTGGCCGCCCTGGTCGGGCTGACCGCCGCGCTCGCCGCCGGCATGCTCTTCGGCATCGACCGCGCGGTGGCCGACTGGGCCGACGCGCATCGGCCCACCGCCGCCCGGTGGATCGCGATCGTCCTCAACTACCTCGGTCAGGGCACCCCGCTGACGCTGATCGCGGCCGGTCTGGCGGTGTTGCTGGCCGTCCGGCTGCGCTCGGTGCGCCCCCTGCTCGTACCGGTGACCGCCTTCGTGCTCACCCTCCTGACCATCGGGCCACTGAAGGTGTGGACGGCCCGCCCCGCGCCGAGCGCCAGCAGCAAGGAACCGTTCCTGCCGGCGGAGCGGACCCTCCCTCTCTTCCAGGACGACCTGCCGGTCCGGTTCGCCCAGTCGTACCCGTCCGGGCACGTCGCCAACGCGATCGTCTGGTACGGCGTGATCGCCCTGCTGCTCGCTCCGCTGCTGGCCGGCCTCGGCCGCGCGATGCCCCGCGCGCTGGTGCTCGTGGTCCGGATCGTGCCGCCGGCGGTGGTGCTGGGCACCACTACCTATCTGGGCTGGCACTGGTTGACCGACTCGGTGGCCGGGCTGCTGCTGGGGCTGCTGCTGGACCGGCTGCTACACCGGGTGCCCTGGGACGACCTGCCACTGCCCGGCCCGTTACGCAACTGGGGTGGCCCGTTCACCACGTGGCCGTAGGCTGCGGCCGTGGATCAGCTTGCCCGCCGGTTGGGCGTACCGGACGCCGTGACCATCGGTCTGGGCTCGATGCTCGGCGCAGGCGTCTTCGTGGTCTTCGCCCCCGCCGCCGCGGCGGCCGGCGGGGCGGGACTGCTGGTCGCGGTGGTGCTGGCCGGTTTCATCGCCTTCTGCAACGCGACCAGCTCGGCCCGGCTCGCCGCCCGCTACCCCGAGTCCGGCGGCACCTACGTGTACGGCAGGGAACGGCTCAACCCGTTCGCCGGGTTCCTCGTCGGCTGGGGCTTCGTGATCGGCAAGACGGCCAGTTGCGCGGCGATGGCGCTGACCATCGGGGCGTACCTCTGGCCGGGGCAGGCCCGATTGGTCGCGGTCGCCGCCGTCGTCGCGGTGACCGCGGTGAACCTCCGGGGCGTGACGAAGACCGCGACCGCCACCCGGGTCCTGGTGCTGGTCGTGCTGGCGGTGCTGACCCTGGTCGCGGTGGTCGGCGCTTTCGGCGTCTCGATCGCCCGGTTCGATCAGCCCGGCGGCTCGGCCCGGGGCGTGCTCACCGCAGCGGGCCTGCTCTTCTTCGCCTTCGCCGGGTACGCCCGGGTGGCCACCCTCGGTGAGGAGGTACGCGATCCCCGGCGCACCATCCCCCGGGCGGTGCCGCTGGCACTCGGCATCGTGCTCGCGATCTACCTGACGCTCGCGGCGGTGGCCGTCGGCGTGCTCGGTGCCGACCGGCTGGGCGCCTCCGCCGCGCCCCTGGCCGACGTGGTGACCGCCGCCGGCCTGCCCGGCCTGGAGTGGGTGGTCCGGGCCGGGGCGACCGTCGCGGTGACCGGCGTGCTGCTCTCCCTGCTCGCGGGCGTCGGGCGCACCACCCTGGCGATGGCCCGCCGCCGTGACCTGCCCGGCGGGCTGGCCGCGGTGCACCCCCGTCACCAGGTGCCGCACCGGGCCGAGTTGGCGGTGGCCGCCGTGGTGATCCTGGTGGTCGTGCTGGCCGACGTGCGGGGGCGATCGGCTTCTCCAGCGTCACGGTGCTGGTCTACTACGCCATCACCAACGCCGCCGCGCTGACGCTCGGCCGGGACCCGGCGCGGAAGCTGCCGGTGCAGGCGCTGGCCGTGATCGGGCTCGTCGGCTGCGTACTGCTCGCGGTCAACCTGCCGCTGGCCAGCGTGCTCGCCGGCTTCGGTGTGCTCGCCCTCGGCGCCGCCTGGTACGCGCTCCGCCCAGCCCGCCACTGACCTCGCAAAACAGCCTGCCAGGGCGGGGCGTTGTTCTGACAGCAAGAGCGCTTTCCGGAATGGGTTTTACGACGTCAGCTCGGCGATTTTGTCGATGAACTGGTCGCGTTTGCCCACGACAAACCGGTACTCGACGCCCGACATCGTCGTCACGGCCAGTCCGTTGGGGACCAGCCCCAGGTTGCGGTACTTGCGGGTAGCGACGATGTCCTGGAGCGGGATGTCGAGGGGTGCGCTCTGGACGTTGACGGCGTGCGCTCGAAACGAGAGGTGCTGGTCAGTCAGGGTCAGTCGGCCACCGACCGACTCGACCCCACGCCATAGGTTTGCCCGGCGGCTCATCAACACGTTGGCATCGCTCATGCGGGTCACATTCCTTGGCTAGCGCCGCTTGAAGGAGGGCGAGCGTACACGAGTGCAGCAGGGGCCATCAATGCGCGCCGCACGAACCACCCGAGGGCCACCACAACAACGAGAGCGCCCCGCCGGATCGGTGATCCCGGCGCTCCTTCGAACCCACGGATCGGTTACCTCACGAGCGCCTTCATCCTCCCCGTTTTGGGGTCGGTGGCCAAAACGGTGTCTCCGATCTCGATGGCGCCCCTTTCCTTTTACAAGGTGACTGCTCTCTACCTGCTCGAACGCGACCGCATCAGTGGCAAGATCGTCGACGCGTTCATGAACAAGGACACTGCCGCCGCCTGGCGAGCCACCGAAGAACGTGCTGACCCTCCAGCAAGCACACACCGACCTCGCCGACGACCTCGCCGCCTACGAAGCCAAACTCGGACGAGCCGCCGGCAGCTGACCGCCCGAACCCGCCGAGCCGCCGGCACCGAAGAAGCAGCGCCGCAACCACAAGGCATAGCCCAGCAGCCCCGCCACCGACGGACCACCGGGCTAAAAACTGCTTCACCAGATCAAGTTAGTTTGACAGCAGCCGTGACAGCAACCCACGCGTACGACCGTGGCCACCCGTGCACAGCAATGCCGCGGGACTACGTTGTGCAATCACTCACGCTCTTGCTTGAGGCATCTACGGTCGATCGAATGTAGCCAAGGATAAACGGTATTCTTCACTCCCAGACTCGGGGTAAATCTCAATTATGAAGTCCGACAGCGCATTCGTCGTTGGCTTCCCATCTGGATCAGCAGTGCCAGGCTCAGCCTTCCAATCAATCAAGTGGATGGTGACGGCATAGCGCCCTGGGTCCGTCGGCAGCGCAAGGGGGTCAACGCCCGAGTACTGACCTACAGCCTCCAGACCACCAAGTGCTGTTTGCCCCTTAGCGATCAGCAAATATGGCTTCGACGAAACCAGTCGGTACCGGCCTTCACGCTCCGTCAAGCCTCCAGCCGGGCCGCCGTGTCGGACGGTGAATTGATAAGCACCACCCCCGCCGATATTGATCGGCACGAACACGCCAGCCTCAATGTGACGGAGAAGCGCCGCGTCCTCGGATACCTCGTCTTCCCACTCGTCCAGGCTGGTCACACCTGCGAAGTGCTCAGGCTGCCAGACGCCGAACATCCCAGCGTCGGTCCTGGCAGCCCGAATCAACTCCCATCCGTCCGAAGGCACATCAGCTCCTAACATCGCGCCGAGATTGTGACTCTCCAGACCGTATCCCCAAGCTTCAGCCCCTGGCCCCTCAGCTGTGCAGAGATCTGAGCGCCGAGGCTTCTGTTCACCGAGGAATCGAGCAGCCACATGTTATCGATGTGATCGGCGCCGCCCAGCTGAAGATCAATCTTGTGATCGATGTCGGCGCCGGGGATGGTTTGCCTCCCATTTGCGCGCCAAACATCCGCCGCGCTTGCCGAACGCTGCACTTTAGTAACTACGAGCCGATCGGCAGAATTGAGTGCCGCAACCTTCGCGTCGGCAGCCACCCTCTGCTCGGCAGTCCAACTGTCCTTGTACTTGAGGTTAAGCGTAGCCCCGTTGCAATTGTGTACGAGGACGGGCGTGTCACCGGCGAGCACGTAGTACGTGTGGGATTTTCACCCCGTCACGCAATGTTACTTACGTTCTCATGGCGTTTCACCTGGCCTTTCGTGCGTGGCGCCTACTCGCCGCATCGAAATATATCGGTGTTGACGGCAACGACGACGGCAACCTGGGGAGACGTCCGCGCCCTTCAGCGGTCGGGGCATCGATGGATGTCGCTATCCCAGGTAGGGGGTGGCGCGGTGCTCGGCGTGGTGGTGGAGGCGGAGGCGGACGGTGTCGTGGATGGGGATACGGTCGAACTCGGTGGGGTGGATGAAGCGGACCTCGGTGGACTCGTCGCTGACGGTGATGGTGCCGCCGACGACGCGGGCGAGGTACGTGATGGTGAACTCTTGGCGGACTTCGCCGTCGGGGTAGGCGATGACGTGCGCGGGGTCGGTGTAGATGCCGAGCAGGCCAGTGATCTCGATGTCGAGGCCGGTCTCCTCTTTGACCTCGCGGACAGCGCACTGTTGGAGGGTTTCGCCGATGTCCATGGCGCCGCCGGGCAGCGACCAGTTGCCGGAGTCGGTGCGGCGTTGCAAGAGGACCCGATCATGCTCGTCGGTGACGATGGCTGCGGCGCCGGGGACGAGGCTGTTGGCGGCGGGTGCGTTGGGGTCGTGGTAGTAGTCGCGCCGGCCGGTCACCGGGTCTCCTTCGAGTAGCTGGTGGTGGTTTGCCAGATCTGTTCGAACTGGTCGGCGTGGGCGGCGAAGATGCCGTGCGGCGAGAGTTCGCGCAGGTGCAGGGCGGGGTGTTGGTAGCCGCGGGCGCGGTACAGGTGTGGGGTGACGATCATCTGGTGGTCGAACCGGAACACCGAGTTGTACAGGTGCACGGTGTGCAGGCCGATCTCCACCCCTGGCACGCCGTGGAGGGGTTCGCAGAAGTTGAGGGCGTTACGGATCCGGCCGGGTAGGGTGCCGCCGATCTGTTCGAGGGCGTCGCGTTCGGCGACGTGCGGGCAGTCGGGGTCGGCGAACGCGAGACGGACCCGGGCGCCGTTGGCGGCCTTGTCGGTGATGAGCTGCATGGTGTTGGGCAGCAACTCCAGGAGGAACGGGTAGGCGTAGCCGAGCAGGTCGATCCGCGTCGTGGCGCCGGTGAGCAGGGCGGCCCAGACGTGGTGAGGGATGTCGGCGCGGTGAGCGTAGGCGGCGACGACCTCAGCGGTGGCCTCCGCGCCCGGAGCCTGGTCGGGGCGAGTCTGCGGCCACAGGTCGGCTTCGGTCTCGCCGAGGGCGTCGGCAACGGCGAGGCGGGTGCGTTGGTGCGGGACGCGACCGGCGAGCCACCGGGTGACGGTCTTGACGTCGACACCGACGGCTGTGGCGAGGGCGGCCGGGTCGAGGTGGGCGCGGAGCATGGCCGCGCGGAGGCGGTGACTCATACCGACCCACGGTAGTGGACACGGCGGGACGCGCCAGGGTCGTGGAAGTGTCCGGCGTGGTGTCTGTCGGGACGTTGGGGTGCCCGAGGCTGGTTCGTAGGTTCAGCGACAGGGCCTCGCCGGTTCGCTTGCGGCAGTACGCCGGGCTGGCGGGTGCCAGGGGGGAAGGGGTTGCCGTCGGCCCTGGGAGTGGTCGGGTCGGTGTCGGCAGTGGCCCCTTCCCCCTTCCAACGAGCCCGATGGGTGGTGGGGTTGTTGTCGGTGCATCAGCCGGTACGGCCGCAGTGGATCTGCGCGGGGTGCGGGGCGGCGTGGCCGTGTCGGACCCGCAAGCGGCAGCTCGTGGCGGAGTTCACCGGTGCGCGGATATCGCTGATGCTGCACCTGTCGGCGTACCTGGTCCAGGCGTGCGAGGACCTGCCGAACACGCCGTCGGGGATCCTGCACGCGCGGTTCCTCGCCTGGCCACGCTCGGCGGCGCTGCGCAGCGAGTAGCGGCGCCCCGGCCAGGGATCGTGCTCTGGTCGGGGCGCCGCTGGTCGGTGAGTCAGTCGTCGGTGGGTGGGGTGTCGTCGTCCGGGTCGGTGTCGTCGGGGTGTAGGGCGCGGTTCATGGCTTCGATGGCGTTGCGGTGCAGGCGGGGCCGGACGTGGGCGTAGATGTCGGCGGTGACGTGCAGCCGGGCGTGGCCGAGGAGTTCCTTCGGTCCACGCCCCTGCCGGCGTGCGTCCCGTGCACATAAGGTGTCACGTGACACCTGTGACGGTCAAGAGGTTTAGGTACACGAGTGTCATGTGACGCCCGTCTCGCCCGATCAGCCCATGACGGCTACGATCAGCGCATGGCCCACGACCCAGACGACAAGCGAGCACTGTTCCAGCAGGTCGTCGACGACATCCTCGACCAGATCCGCGACGGACGCCTCAACCCCAACGACCCACTACCGTCCGCCCGCAAGATGGCCGACCTCTACGGCGTGGCCTCCATGACCGCCCAACGCGCACTACGCGAACTTCAACACCGACGCGTCACCTACAGCGTCGCCGGCAAAGGCACCTTCGTCCACCCCGACGCCTTCGACCTCCTCCGCGGCGGCGTCCTCCGCGAACCCATCGACAACCCCGACCTCCGCCGCCGAGTCGCCGCCTACCTCGCCGATCAACAGGCCATCACCATCCGCTACCACCACGCCCGCACGGCAGACGACAAGAACGCCGCCCTGCACGACCTGCTGCGCCACGCCGACACCAACAGCGACCTCATCGACGAAGTAATCAAATACCAGGCCGACCGAAGCAACTTCGCCCAGCAGCCCGAACACCTCCCACGCCCCAACCACGACGACCAGGCGCCATCACCCGCCAAGCGCTCCCGCAGCAACCGCAACCGCGCCCCGAAGCAGTAAGCCAGCCAGACCGAGGCCCTCGACCAAGATCCGACTGGCTCAAAACTGCCCTACAGGATCAAGAGAAGCGGCCCTGCCGAAGCCGGGCCGCGCGCACGCGCTACAGCCGTTCCGGCCCCGCGCGCACGCCCGCTAACACCGAGCCACCAACCCGCGCCCACGACGATCCGGTGGCCGAGGCCGTGACGATCCCTTCACCGCCCACCCTTGGCGAGTGGTTCCGGGAATCGACGCCGCACCGCTACGCGGCACGCCACCGAGCATCCCTGGCCCCGGTGCATCACATCGATTGATCTGGATTGGTATCGCAATGCTGACGGCAACCGTGACGGCAACGCAGGCCGACCGCCACGAACCCGTACAGACAGCCGTCACGCTACGCATTCACCTCAGCCGTCAAGGAAGGCCGTCGCAGAGCATCGATGTTTTGACTTTCTTGCCGTCTCGAGCCCGTATTCGAGAATCGAATATACGGGCAGCATTCGCCCCCGCGCTCGCGAATGGCCCCCCGTTCATCGACTATGCATCAAGGTCCGCTATCCAGGCGCGAAAGTCCTCTTCGCCATGGAGATATACCCCTGGCCCCTCCTGAAGATCGGCGCCGGCTAGCCGATCGAGGGCGGTCCAAAGAGTTGAATCTGATGAGTAATCTGCAGATTCGTCTTTGATCAGCTCCAGGGCCCAGTCCGCGACTTCCTCTCGCCTAACCGACCCCTGGATCAGGGCGGCCATCCTGCTCCTGACCTGCTGGTGGATGTCCTGCACTACTACCAACTCCCTGTGTAGTTGCCGCCAGCGTCGAACATATAGTGAACCTTGCTGCCGCCGGTTGCGCCAACATCAGGGCGAACGATTCTGGCCCTTCCGCTATGATCCAAGGTTTCGTGCCAAATACGGGTAGTCCCAGTATCAGGATTCCACTCCCGCACGAGGCGACGGCCAACCATCTCCCCAGGCGTCCGCGCCTCGGCTATCTCACCATAAAAGCGGACTCGACCATCGGATAGCTCACGAACGCCACCCTTTCCATACTTTGCCGCTTGATCCAAAAACTCCTGTGGGTACGCCTTAAAATGCGGAACCTCGCCGCCACCGCAGTTGTGGACGAGGACCGGCGTCGTGCCGGCGAGCACATAGTACGTGTGGATGCCTGCAACGGTGAGGTTGTAGGCGGTGCCTTGTTGAACGGTGTTCCAGTCGAGCCCCGTGACGGTGAGGGTTGCTCCGGTGGCCGTGTGCAGTAGGTCTCCAGGGTCGAGATCCTGGCTGTCCTGCCACTGCTGGTCGGTCACATTCCAGAACGGGTGGTCCTCAGTGGTGGTGACGTCTCCACCGCTCACCTTGAGATCGACGAGCTGATCCTCGTGAACCCACAGGTGGGTCACCTCGCGAGCGCCTTCCTCCCCCGTTTCGGGGTCGGTGGCCAGGACGCTGTCTCCGATCTCGATGTCTCGGATTGGCTTCTTGCTGCCGTCCGCCATCAGGACTTCGGTGTCACCGCTGAAGCTGTGGAAACCACAGGCTCCCCCTGCGCCACCGCGGACTGCTGATCGCGCTCCGGAGCCCGCCATCCCGATGGATGTACGAAGTCCTGCGCCACTCGCGAGGCCGAAGGCTCCTGCGCCTAGGGCGGGCAGGAGAACCGCGCCGCCTGCCCCCAGCACACCGCCGATCGCTCCGCCGAGGACGGCTTCGCCGGCGAGTTGCCAGCCGCTCTCCTCATCGGCGTCGAGGCCGTTGCTGACCAGGGACCCGACAGCGCCGCCGACGAACCCACCAATCGCTGCGCAGCCGACAGCGGCTACGCCGAAGCTCCCTGCGGTGCAGGCTGCACCGACGACGACACCGGCTGCGACACCGGCGACCGTACCCACTGCCCCGGCGTTCCGGCACCAGAAGCTGGCCTGGCATTCGCGTTGTTTGCGTTCTGCCTCGGCGCGTTCGTTGCTCGCCTTCCGGAATGCTTCTCGTTGCTGCTGACAGCTGGATCCGCAGGCCGGGGGAACGTACTTCTTGACGATCTTGGTGACCGTCTTCCCAGAGGACGTGGTGCTGACATAGGCACGGTCGCCGGTGTCCTCGTTGTTTTCAGTGAAGTACAGGCCGGTGGGGTCGGCATTGTCGATCGGGTTGTTGCCGCCGTACTGGTACCCGTTGTACTGAGCGGGGCTATCGGCGACGAGGACCGGGTCGACGGAGATGAACCGGCCCAGTGTGTGGTCGTACTGACGGGCACCGACGTTGGTCAGGCCGGTGGGATCGATGTCCCCGCCGACGAAGCCCTTGTTGTTCACCCAGACCGGGTTGGAGCCGCGCGGCGCACCGTACGGAGTCTGACGGCGGATGGAGACGGCTTGGGTGCCGGCGTTCACCGCGATCTGTTGCGTGCCCTGGTGGTCGTTGAACAGCCAGGTCAGGTCGGTGGTAGCCGAGCCGCCCTTGCGGGACGCGCAGACAGTGCCGGCGAAGCTGTAGTAGCGGGTGCCGGTGTTGACGTTGCCTTCCCGGCGGATTTCCTGACCGGGTAGGTAGAGCGTGGTGCCGCTGCTGTCGCGGCGGATGATCCTGGTGCCGTCGGCGTCGTAGACGTTGGTTTCGATGGTCTGGCCGCCGGCGGCGACCGTCGCCAGCTTGCCCTCGGCGTCCCAACCCAAGGTCTGACTGTTGGTACCGGTGCCGCAGTTGTTCGCGGCGGTGCCGGTCGGCCGGCAGATGGTGTTGCCGGCTCCGTCGTAGGCGTAGTTGTTGACGATGTCACTCTGGCCCGGTGCCTGCGTGGTCATCGCGGTGACGGCGTGTGGGCGTACGACGTTCTGGCCGCCGGTCGGCACCGCGTAGGTGCGGGTGGTGTCGCCGCTGGCGGTGTGGCTGATGCGGCGGGTGGCTTCGTCGCGGTAGACGGCGTCCTGGGTCCAGGTGCCGCCGGGCATCTTGTAGATCGATCCGCTGCGTTCGCCGTAGGCGGTGTAGCTGGCGGTGGCCATCGTGCCGGCTGCACCGGTGAGGCTGGTGTCCAGCCGGACGGGCATCCCGGTGGTGGCGTCGTAGTCGGTGGTCACTTCCTCGGTGACCAGCCCACCACCGGCCGGGTAAGAGATCGACGTCGGGGTGCCGGTCGCCTCCGAGTAGTTGTAGGCGTAGATGTAGGTGCCGCTCAGGCCGGTCTCGTTACCGGGAATGACGTAGTTGATGCCCTTGGGCTGGTAGCGGTTGTCGAAGCTGCGCAGCCGGACATCACTGGATGACCCAAGGCGACGACCAGCAAGTCGATTGTCATCTATAGGTGATATGCGTCATAGGGCCTACTCCGTCGCCTCGCGCGGCTCGGGAGCGTTGGGCGGGGTCTCCGGCTCGGGCGGGGCGGCTTTGCGGAGCAGGGCGTTCAGGCCGGCCCGGCGGGCCATCACGGTCAGCCGGTCCCCGGCTACGATCACTCGCCGCCGCTCAGGCGTCCAGTCGTACCGCTGGCCGGCACGGGCGTGCGCAAGCAGGCGTACGCTCCCCGCCTTGTTCACTGTGGCGAGCGGCTGCCCGTCCAGAGCCGAGCCGGCCGCCACCGCGACCTCGGTGACCAGCAGGGCGTGCCGACCGACCGGGATGGTGGCGATCACCGCCCGGTCCAGCAGCGCGGCGGCGAACGACGGGGCGGCCAGGTAGGAGACGCTGCGCGAGGTGCCGATGCCGAAGGCACGCTGCACCCGCTCGGCGAAGTCGCCGTCGAACAGCCGCAACACCACCCGGAGCTGGTCGTTGATGGCCCGGCCGTTCAGCGCCGCCCGCAGGTTGGCTCCGTCGTCGGTGGAAACCACGACCAACGCCTGGCAGGTGGCCACCGAGGCGGCCCGCAACGTCTCCTCCTGCGCCGCGTCCCCCACCACCAGCGGTACACCCAGCCGCCGGGCGAGCCCGGCGCCGCGCGCGTCCCGGTTCTTGTCGATCGCCACCACCTCGAGGCCGAAGTCGTTGAGCTGAGCCATCACCCGGGTGCCGATGTTGCCCAGCCCCACCACCACGACGTGCCCGGAACGCTCGGGCAGGATCCGCCCGGTGTGCAGGGCCAGCCGGGCGTTGACCACCCCGTCGACCACCACTGCGGTGATCAGCGGAATCAGCGCCAGGCCGGCAAGGTTGAGCACCACCTGCATGATCTGTTCGGCGGCGCCCTTGGCGGTGTCCGGGTCCTGCCCGGTGAGGGTGGTGACCAGGGCCAGGTACACCGCATCGGCCAGGTTCACGTGCGCCGCGTTGGCGTACAGCCCACCGAGCACGCCCACCACGGCGAGCAGCAGGATCACCGCGATGCCGATTTTGCGGCTGGCGAAGCTGCGGATCGCCCGCAGCACCATCGCCACCGGTCGGCGGCGGCGCCGGGCCCGGGCCATTCGGCGTGCGGCCAGCTCGGCGCCCGCCGGTCGACCGACCGCCTCGGCGAGCACCACGTCGGCGTCCCGGTCGCGCGCCGGCAGCACCAGCACCTGCTGCGGATCGCGGGTGTCGGCCACCCCGCAGACGATGTCGTTCGGCCGTACGTCGTCACTGCGGGCCACGTAGAGGGTGCGTCCGCCGTGCCGGAAGTGGGTGGGCGCGACCTCGCCGAGTGCGGCGGCCACGAAGGCCGGGGCGGCCATCGAAGTGTCCGAGAGCACCGCCGAGTCGGGGAAGATCTGCCGGACCCCGTTGGCCAGGCCGGTGTTGAACATCCGCACCACCAGGCGCAGCCGGGGCTCGACCTCCTGGGCGCACAGGGCGGCGTGCATGTTGCCCACGTCGTCCTGGTGCAACAGGGCCAGCCCTTCCGCCCCGGTCAGCCCGGCCCGGCGGAAGGTGATCTCGTCCAGCCGGTCGGCCCGGATCACCTCGACGCCGGGCAGGTCACGGCCGTCCGGCCCGGGAGAGCGTCGGCGCTCGGGCACGATGAGCGTGATCCGCAGCCGTTTGGCCTGTGTCTCGCCGCCGCGTAACGCCCGCACCACCCAGTAGGCGAGCGGGTCCTGGCCGCAGATCACGTAGTGCGCCCGAGGCTCACCGTTGGGCCGTAACCGGCGGCCGGCTCGCAGGGCCCGGTCGAGCAGCGGCTCCGCCATGCCCGCATGGTAGTCACCGGGGTCGCTCCCCCGCAGCCCGGTGACGATCATGAACTTCACTGGTCCGGCATGTCCCCGCTGCTGGAGGGTACGGCAGCGACATGCAGACGTTCCTCCCGTATCCGGACTTCCTGGCCAGCGCCCGAACGCTGGACCAGCGACGGCTCGGCAAGCAGCGGGTCGAGGCGATCCAGGTGCTGCGCGCGCTGACCCGGCCCGGGTACGGCTGGCGCAACCACCCGGCGGTGAAGATGTGGACCGGGTACGAGGAGGCCGTGACCCGCTACGGGCTGGACGTCTGCGAGGTCTGGTGTGCGACCGGCCGGGCGGACACCTGTGCCGCGACCCTGACCGCCGATCTCGCCGCCGCCCGCGGCATCGAGCACGTCCGGTCCCAGCAGGAGCTGGCGGTGGCCGGTGAGCTCCCGCCCTGGCTCGGCCGCACGGACCTGCACCTGAGCCACCGCTCGGCGCTGCTACGCAAGGATCCCGCCCACTACCGCCCGATCTTCGGCCCCGACGTCCCCGACAACCTGGACTACGTCTGGCCCCCCTCCGACCGCATGCAAGGAAGGGCCCCCTATTAACGCCTCGTGAGGTAAAAGGGCCCCTTCTTAACAACCGGATGCTTCCGCACACTTCGGGCAGACTGGTGAGGTCGAGCCGGGAGGTGCGGGTGGCGCTGTCGCAGGTGGTCGGCCGGCTCATCGGCGTACGCCCGCACCGGATGGACCCGGGCGGCGGCGGCCCTGACCGGGTGCCGCGGCCGGTCACCGCAGTGGTCGTCGGCGGTGGAATCGCCGGCATGTCCGCGGCCGTGGTCCTCGCCGAACGAGGTGTCGAGGTGACCGTCCTGGAGGCCGCGCCCACCCTCGGCGGCCGGTTGGGTGCCTGGCCGGAGACGCTCGCAGACGGCAGCGGCCACGTCAACGAGCACGGCTTCCACGCCTTCTTCCGGCAGTACTACAACTGGCGCAACATCCTGCGCCGGATCGACCCGGCGCTGCGCTTCCTGCGGCCCGTGCCGGGTTACCCGGTGGTCAGCGCACGCTGGCCGACCGAGGAGTTCGGGCGACTGCCGCCCGCCCCACCGGCGAACCTGCTCACCCTGTTGGCCCGCAGCCCCAGCGTGCGGCTGCGCGACCTGGGCGGGATGGACCGCGACGCCGCCCTGCCGCTGCTGGCCTACCATCCGGTACGCACCTACGCCGAGTTCGACCGCGTCACCGCCGAGGAGCTGCTCACCTCGCTACGGCTGCCGGACCGGGCCCGGGCGATGCTCTTCGAGGTCTTCTCCCACTCGTTCTTCAACCACGAGGCGGAGATGTCGGCCGCCGAGCTGATCGCCCAGTTCCACTTCTACCTGCTCGGCAACCCGGAAGGGCTGGCCTTCGACTGCCCCGACGAGGACTACGCCACGGCGATCTGGGCGCCGCTGGCCCGGCACGTCGAGCGCCACGGCGGACGGGTGCTCACCGGCGTCGCGGCGATTGCGCTGGACCGTGATCCGGCCGGCTGGCGGGTGGCGACCGCCGAGCGGGCGTACCGGGCCGGGCACGTCGTGCTGGCCGTCGACCCGCCGGCGCTCGCCGCGCTGGTCGCGGCCTCCCCCACGCTGGCCGACGCCGCCCCGCAACTGATGGCGGCGATGCCCACGTACGGGCGGCCCGGCCCGCCGTACGCGGTGGCGCGCTACTGGTGCGACGGAGACGTACGCCTCGATCGGGCGATCTTCAACGGGGTGTCCCGCCAACCCACGCTGGATTCGGTGACGCTGTACCACCGGCTGGAGCACGAATCCCGGCGCTGGGCGGAGCGCACCGGCGGCTCGGTCATCGAGCTGCACGCGTACGCCTGCGAGCCGGCCGTGCCCGCGACGGAGCTGGCCGAACGGATGCGCGCCGAGCTGACCGAACTCTGGCCGGAGGCCGGTCGGCTGCGCGTGCGTGAGCTGCGCGCCCGGGTGGAGGCGAAGGCACCCGCCTTCGCGGTCGGCAGCCATGCCCGGCGGCCCGGCGTACGCACCGATGCCGACGGGCTCTACCTGGCCGGCGACGGCATCCGCACCGACTTTCCCAGTGCGCTGATGGAACGGGCAGCGGCCACCGGCATCCTCGCGGCGAACCACATCCTGCGCTCGGCGGGCGCCGCCACCGAGCCGCTGCGTTCGGTCCGGCCCCGGGGCCTGCTCGCCCGCCGCTGACGCTGGGTCCGCCGCCTGCTCGACGCCGCCGAGGAGGCTGATCCCACGCGAGTCTGCCTGGGCGCGGACGGGCGGCACGGACGGCGGACGGGGTGGGTCAGCTGGACCGGTCGGCCAGACCTCGCAGGAACAGGGCCAGGCCGCCGTCGAACTCGGCGTCCGGGCCGACCTGGCCCGCGGAGCGGGCCGTGTCGGCGAGGTAGGGGAACGCCTCCGACGGAAGCTCGGCCAGCACTGCGGTGCCGGGCCCGGCGAGCGGGCCCAGGTGTTCCAGTTGGATCGCGCCGAGGAGGTAGCTGAGCAGCCCACGCAGGGCGACCACCCGTTGCTCGCCGGTCAGTCCGGCCTCGGTCAGCAACCCGAGCATCGTCTCCGTCCAGCGCAGCACGGCACGGGAGCGGTGCCGGTGCACGGGCACCAGGGCCGCGATCGCCGGATGGGCGGCGACGGCCGCGCGCATCCGTCGCACCATGACCGTGACACGGTCGGCCCACGGCAGCCCCGGATCGGGCGGTTGGCTGTCGATCCGGTCGAGGACCCGCTCCACGACCAGCCGTTCCAGCTCGCCGCGATCGTCGACGTACCGGTAGAGGGCCATCGCGCTCATCGACAACTCGGTGGCCACCGCCCGCATGGTGAACCCGGCGAGTCCGTCGCGGTCGATCACGGTCAACGCCGCCGAGGCGATCCGGTCGGGAGTCAGGGAGCGGGGCCGAGGCATGGCCCTTGACACCCTACTGCACCCTCGTAGGTATACGTCGTACGCCTACAGGGAGGCCCCGTGCGTACCCCTCTTTCCCGGCCGGTCGTGAGCACCCGGACGCTCACCCCGGTCAACGCCGGACCCGTCGAGCTGCCCGACCCGCAACGGCTGGTCCACCTCCAGTTCCGCCGGTTCGCCGGATGTCCGGTGTGCAACCTGCATCTGCGCTCGGTGATACGCCGACACGCCGAGATCGAGGCGGCCGGCGTACGTGAGGTGATGCTGTTCCACTCCCCCGCCGACGAGTTGCGCGAGCACGTCGCGGACCTGCCGGTCGCCGTGGTCGCCGACCCGGACAAGCGGCTCTACCGGGAGTTCGGGGTCGAGGCCGGACGCCGGGCGCTGCTGGATCCCCGAGCCTGGCTGCCGATCGTCCGCGCGGTGCTTACCGGCGTGTGGCATGTGCTGCGCGGCCGGGAGCGACTGCCCGCCAGCACACCGCACGGCGGGCGGCTCGGTCTGCCGGCCGACTTCCTGGTCGCTTCCGACGGCCGGATCGTCGCCTTCAACTACGGTCGGCACGCCTACGACCAGTGGTCGGTGGACACCCTGCTGACCCTGGTCGCGGCCCACCGCCGGATGCCCGACCGGCCCTGACCGCGCCACGCCGGCGGGGGCGCGGGGACATCAGCGGCTGGCGGGCGGCGTCCAGCCGAAACCCGGCGGACGACGCTCGTGGAATGCCGCAAGGCCTTCCTGGGCCTCGCCGCTGTCCCGCATCTGCCGGTGCCACCAGGCAACCCGGTCGTCGTCGACCCGGTCGTCGACGATCTCCTTCGCGGCGGCGACGCTGAGCTGCGAACGCTCCGCGATCGTGCCGGTGAGCCCGTCGATCCGGGCGGCCAACTCGGCGCCGGGCAGCACCTCGTCGACCAGGCCGACGCGCAGCGCCCGCCCGGCGTCGATCAGATCTCCGGTGAAGAGGAGATGCTTGGCCGCCGCCGGGCCGACCAGTCGGGCCAGCCGACGCGTGGTGGGCGCCGGGTAGACCAGGCCGAGCCGGGCCGGCGGTACGCCGAACCGCGCGTCCTCGGCGGCGATCCGCAGGTCGCAGGCGACGGCGAGCTGGCAGCCTCCGCCGACGCAGGCGCCCCGGATCGCGGCCACGGTCGGCTTGGCGAAGACGGACAGACGTTCCTCGGCCGCGACCGCGATGCCGAGGTCGCCGGCCAGCAACTCGTCCAGGTCGCCGAGGTCGGCACCGGCGCAGAAGGTGCCGTCGGCGCCGGTGAGCACCAGCGCGCGTACCGTCGGATCGGCCTCCAGGCCGTCGAGCAGCACCGGCAGTTGCCGCCACATCGCCGGCGTCATCGCGTTGCGCCGGTCCGGGTTGCGGATCACCACCGTGGCCACCGGCCCCGTCACCTCGACGACCAGTTCGGCGTCCGCCACCGTCACCGTCCCTCCGCCGGGCCGGCGTGACCTGCACCGGCGTTGGCCGCGAGGTTAGCCTGCCGACGGCGCTGCCGGCGCGGGCAGGCCACATCGCTGCCGGTCGGGTCACACAGGTCACATCGCTGCCGGTCGGGTCACGCAGGCCACACCGCTGCCGATCGGGCCACGGGGGGCGCCCGCTGCCGATCGTCGGCCCGTCGCCGGCCGCGCCCGGTGGGCGTCGGCGCCTCGCCGACGCCCCCGGTGTGCCGTGCGTGATACGGATGGAGCCCCCGGCCGGGATCGAACCGGCGACATCCCGCTTACAAGGCGGGTGCTCTGGCCAGCTGAGCTACAGGGGCGCTGTGCCGTGGTCAGCATAGCGACCAACGTCCGCTTTTCCCGCTCGGCAGGGGTCCCGAGCACGGGAAACGTCAACATCCCGACCTGCAGGCGTCGATTCGTGTCCGAGCGTGCCCGAGTGACCGGAATGCGAATGCTTCCGATCCCGTCAACGATCCCGCATCTTGGCAGTACGGCGAAAGCCGTTTACGGTGCAGTGACACGGACGACATGGGCCACCCCCCTGCCGGTCGTGGCGCCGGCACGGGCCTTTCCTGCCGGTTGCTCCTTCACTCGGATCGTCCGGCACGTTCCTGCCGGTGAAAGGAAGCGTCCCCTCATGGCTACGGTCACCTACGCGAAGGCGTCCCGGATCTACCCGGGCACCGAACGCCCCGCGGTCAACCAGCTCGACCTCCAGATCGGTGACGGCGAGTTCCTCGTCCTGGTCGGTCCCTCCGGTTGTGGTAAGTCCACCAGCCTGCGCATGCTCGCCGGCCTCGAAGACGTCGACGAGGGCGCGATCTACATCGACGACCGCGACGTGACCCACCTGCCGCCGAAGGCCCGTGACATCGCGATGGTCTTCCAGAACTACGCCCTCTACCCGCACATGACGGTGTACGAGAACATGGCGTTCGCGCTCAAGCTGCGCAAGACCTCCAAGTCGGAGATCGACCGGCGGGTCAAGGAGGCGGCGGCGCTGCTCCAGCTGGAGGAGTTCCTCAGCCGCAAGCCGAAGGCGCTCTCCGGCGGTCAGCGCCAGCGGGTCGCGATGGGCCGCGCCATCGTCCGGGAGCCCCAGGTCTTCCTGATGGACGAGCCGCTGTCGAACCTCGACGCCAAGCTCCGGGTGCAGACCCGTACCCAGATCGCCTCGCTCCAGGCCAAGCTCGGCGTCACCACCGTTTACGTGACCCACGACCAGGTCGAGGCCATGACCATGGGCCACCGGGTGGCGGTCATGCTCGACGGCGTGCTCCAGCAGGTGGACAGCCCCCGGGCGCTCTACGACACCCCGGCCAACGTCTTCGTCGCCGGCTTCATGGGCTCGCCCGCCATGAACATCAAGACCGTCCCGCTCACCGAGCAGGGCGCGGCGTTCGCCGAGTTGTTCATCCCGCTGACCCGGGAGCAGACCGAGGCGGCCCGCGCCGAGGGTGGCGACGGCAAGGTGACCGTG
The DNA here is from genome assembly GCF_016863555.1 of Micromonospora qiuiae. Taxonomy (GTDB): domain Bacteria; phylum Actinomycetota; class Actinomycetes; order Mycobacteriales; family Micromonosporaceae; genus Micromonospora; species Micromonospora qiuiae. Next base: position 54,423 of record NZ_BOPC01000043.1, read on the forward strand.
GGCTTCCGTCCGGAGGACTGCGACATCGTCAGCGCGACCGAGGGCGGCATGCCGGTCGTCGTCGAGCTGGTCGAGGACCTCGGCTCGGACGCCAACGTCTACGGCCACGCCGCGCTGGACGGCGCCTCCGAGCGGTTCGTCGTGCGTACCGACCGGCGGCACATGCCGAACATGGGCGACACGATCTTCGTGAAGCCGCGTACCGGCCGGAGCCACGTCTTCCACGCCGCCACCGGGCAGCGGATCTGACGTAGCGACAGTGAAGGGGCGGTCCGGCGGACCGCCCCTTCGTCGTTCGCGAGGTCAGCCCTCGACGGCCCGGCGGCGGGCCACCTCGGCGAGCGTGACCGCAGCGGCCACGCTCGCGTTGAGCGATTCCACCTCGGAGACCATCGGGATGCTGACGGTCAGGTCGCAGGTCTGCCCGACCAGTCGGGACAGCCCCCGCCCCTCCGAGCCGACCACCACGACCAGCGGCCCGACTGCGGCCTCCAGGTTGTACAGGTCGGTTTCGCCGTCGGCGTCCAGACCGACCACCACGAAGCCGGCGTCCTGGCACGCCTTCAACGACCGGGTCAGGTTGGTGACCTGCGCCACCGGCACGCGGGCCGCCGCGCCGGCGCTGGTCCGCCAGGCGGTCGCGGTGATCCCGGCGGCCCGTCGCTCCGGTACGAAGACCCCCTGGGCGCCGAACGCGGCAGCCGACCGGATCACCGCACCGAGGTTGCGTGGGTCGGTGACCCCGTCCAGCGCCACCAGCAGCGGTGCCGGCTGCTCCACCGCGGCGGCGAGCAGGTCCTCGAACTGCTCGTACGCGAACGGCGGCACCTGGAGGCCGATCCCCTGGTGCAGCACGCCTCCGGTCATCCGGTCCAGCTCGGCCCGGCTGACCTCCAGGATGGCGATGGCCCGGTCGGCCGCGGTGCGGACGCTCTCGTTCACCCGGTCGTCGATGTCGATGCCCTGCGCGAGGTAGAGCGCGGTGGTCGGCACCTGGGCACGCAGCGCCTCCAGTACCGGATTACGCCCGACCAGCAGCTCCGGCGCGTCCTTCGCGGGGTTGGACTTGCGCCCCGGGGCGACCCGGGGGCCACCCCGCCCGGCCGGCTGCTTGCCCCGGGCCGCTCTGGGCGCGGACGTACCCCGACCGCCGCCCTTGCCCCAGGTGGTGTCCTTGCTGCCGGGCTTGCCGATCTTCGGGATCCGCCCCTCCTCGGCCGCCGCCCGGCGCTCCTTCTCCTGCTTCCAGGCGGTACGCTGCGGCAGCTTCTCGGTGCCGGAGTACGCCTTGTGCCAGGGCCGTTCGTCGGCCGGCAGGGTCCGGCCGCGCCCGGCGAGGGCGTTCCGGTTCTTGCCGCCGGAGCCCTTCGGGGCAGCCGCCTTCGACGTGGTTCGCCGGCCACGGCGTTGCGAATTGCCGGCCATCAGTCATGTTCTCCAATTGTCCAACGCGGGCCCTGCGGGGTGTCCTCGACCACCACGCCAGCCCGCTTGAGTTGATCCCGCAGCGCGTCGGCGGCGGCCCAGTCCTTGCGGACCCGGGCCTGCGCGCGCTGTTCGAGGGCCAGGGCGACCAGGGAGTCCACCACGCCACGGAGGTCACTCGCCCGGGCTCCGCCGGTCCACGCCGGGTCGAGGGGGTCGACCCCGAGGATATCCAGCATCGCGCGCACGCCGCCGAGGGCGGTGCGTACGGTCACGTCGTCCCCGTCGGTCAGCGCGTTGTTGCCGTCGCGCAACACCTCGTGCAGTACGGCCAGCGCCGCCGAGGTGTTCAGGTCGTCGTCCATCGCCGCCGCGAACCCGGCCGGCAGTTCGCCGAGCTGGCCGGCGCCCACCCGCTCGGCGGCCCGTTGCACGAAACCCTCGATCCGCCGGTACGCGACGGCCGCCTCGCGCAGCGCCTCCTCCGAGTAGTCGATGCGCGAACGGTAGTGCGCGGCCACGTAGTAGTAGCGCAGCTCGACCGGGCGCACCCCGAGCGCGGCGACGTAGTCCAGGTCGAGGGTGTTCCCCAGCGACTTGCCCATCTTGGTCCCGCCGATGCCGAGCAGACCGTGGTGCACCCAGTACCGGGCGAAGGGCAGGTCGGCGGCCTGGGACTGGGCCAGCTCGTTCTCGTGGTGCGGAAAGATCAGGTCGAGCCCGCCGCCGTGGATGTCGAACTCGGCGCCCAGATAACGCCAGCACATCGCCGAGCACTCGATGTGCCAGCCGGGGCGGCCCCGCCCCCACGGCGACGGCCAGTAGGCGTCCGCCGGCTCGTCCGGCTTGGCGCCCTTCCAGAGCGCGAAGTCGCGGGGATCCCGCTTGCCGCGTTCCGGAGCGCCACCGGCGGACTGCATGTCCTCCGGGGACTGGTTGGACAACGCACCGTACGCCGGCCACGACCGCACGTCGAAGTACACGTCGCCGGAGCCGTCGGTGGCCGGGTAGGCGTGCCCCCGGTCGATCAACTGCGCGATCAGCTCGTGCATCTCGGGGATGTGCCCGGTCGCCCTCGGTTCGTAGGTCGGCGGCAGCACGTTCAACGCCCGGTACGCCTCGGCGAGCTTCCGCTCGTTGGCGTACGCGATCGACCAGAACGGCTGCCCCTGCTCCTGGGCCTTGACGAGGATCTTGTCGTCGATGTCGGTCAGGTTGCGAATGAACGTGACCTGGTAGCCGGCGGAGAGCAACCAGCGGCGCAACACGTCGTAGCTGACGCCTGATCGAAGATGGCCGATGTGCGGCGGGGCCTGAAGGGTGAGACCACACAGGTAGACCCCGACCTTGCCGGCTTCCCGCGGGACGAAGTCCCGCACCGATCGGGTGGCGGTGTCATACAGGCGTAGCGTCACCGTACAAGGGTAGCCGTCCGTCGTTCGCCCGGCCCGCCGGAGCCGGGTCGTACGCTGCTGGTCGTGAATTCCCCACCGCCCCCCAGCCCGGAACAGCCGGCCGTCCCCGGAGGCTCGGCCGTCCCCGGAGGCTCGGCCGTCCCCGGAGGCTCGGCCGTCCCCGGCAGCTCGGCCGTCCCGGGCGGTGAGACGGCGCAGACGCTGGATCGGGGTCTGCGGCTGCTGCATCTGGTCGCGGACGCGCCCGGTGGGCTGACCATCACCGAGGCGGCGCACCGGCTGGGCATCGGGCGGGCCGCGATCTACCGACTGGTGGCGCCGCTGGCCGGGCACGGCATGCTGCGGCGCGACGCCGCCGGCCGGCTCCGCCTCGGCGCCGGCGTGCTCCAGCTGGCGCGACGAGCGCAGCCACTGCTCGCCGAGGGAGCGCTGCCGGCGCTGCGGCGGCTCGCCGAACAGGCCGGGGCCACCGCTCACCTCACCGTGGTCGAGGGAGGCGAGGGAGTCGCGCTGGCGGTGGTCGAGCCGAGCTGGACGTCGTTCCACGTGGCGTACCGGACCGGGGCCCGGCACCCGCTGGAACGCGGCGCCGGGGGCCGGGCCATCCTCGCCGGTCGGACCGGTGCCGCCGGCCCGGTCAGCACCGTCGGTGAGCTGCAACCCGGTGCGTACGGAGTGGCGGCGCCGGTGCTCGGCGTGCCCGGCCTGGAGGCGAGCGTCGGAGTGGTCGCATTGGCGGAGTTGGATGTCGAGACGGTGGGTGCCCAGGTGCTTGCCGCCGCCACCGCCGTCGCGGCTGCCCTGCGCTGACCGACCCGGCTTCCCGATGGCCCGGCCCGGCTTCCCGATGACCCGGCCCGGCTTCCCGATGATCGGCCCGACTCGCGCCGACCGGGCCGATCCCTACCAACCGGGCCGATCCGCGCCGACCGGCCGGGCCTGCGCTCGATTCGCTGGCTTGGGAACCCCACATGCGGCAAGTCCCAGCGACACCCAACGAGCGGGAAGTTACGGACGCGCGGCGGCGCCCTCGTCGAGCCCTCGCCTTGACGCGATTAGCGAATGACGTCCCGACTTACGGCAAGTCGCGCTTGGCGCCCCGGCTTACCGCAAGTCGCGCCTTCCACCAGGATTGTCGGCCCGACTTGCCGCATCCTGAGGTGGCACCGCGACATGACGGACCGAGATGCCGCAACTCGTGCATGCAGTCCGTGCGGCGATCATCCGACTTGCCGCAAGTCGTGGCCTGAGACCGGCCGCGGGGACGGAGAAGGCAGGAAAGCCGACGCATCCATAGCACATGAGACGGCGCCTGTGGACGTTATCCACAGGGGACCGACGAGCGGCCGCCCGAGGTTATCCACAGGGGCTGCCCCGCGGCGGAAATGCCCGCAGGCTTCCCTCATGCCTGCTCAAGCACACCGACCGGAAGCCCTGGCGTGGCAGGTCTTCCGCGGCTCAGACGCCGTCCACCGAGGCCTGCTCACTGCTCATCAACTTCGCAGTTCCGCCTGGATACGGCTTCGGCGGGACATCTACGCCGATGCTCGTCTCGATCGCGATCACGAGTTGGCCTGCCGCGCGGTGGCGCTCCAGTTGCCGGTTGGAGCGGCCATCGCTGGCCCGTCGGCGGCATACCTGCACGGCGTGGAGCATGCCGCAGGCTTCGCCGATCCTGTCCATGTCCTGGTACCGACCTCGTCCGGGCTGCGCAGTCAACGTGGCCTACAGGTGCACACAATGGCCCGGGAGGAGCTCGCCGGGCTTCCCCGCCTGGGCACGCCAAAACGCACCGACTCGACGCGGGCGGCCTGGGAGAGCGCCGTCTGGCTGGAGCCGGTCCGCGCGATCGGCATAGTCGACACTCTCCTCGGCCGGAATCTGACCACACGGGCGGCGCTGACGGAGATCGCCGCCGCGAACGACAACCGTCCAGGCGTACGCCGGGCAAGTTGGCTGTTCGACCTGGCCGAGCCGGCAGCCCAGTCACCAGCTGAGTCGCAGCTGCGTATCCGGCTGATACTGGCCGGTCTACCGCGCCCGGTCGTTCAGCATCCGGTGCGGGTGGCCAGCGGCCCGATTCTTCATCCCGACCTCGCCTGGCCGGACTTCCGCGTGGCGGTGGAGTACGACGGGCAATGGCACTCGGATCGCGAGCAGTTACACCGGGACCGCCAACGGCTCAATCTACTTGTCGGTGCGGGCTGGCTGGTCCTGCATGTAACCGGTCGCCGCCTTTACGGGGATTTCCTGGGGATCGTGCGCGAAGTCCGCTCCGCCCTACTCGACCGCGGCTGGCGCCGGTAACGGTGGCCCGATCGGAATGATCCTCAGGCCGGGCCACCGCCACGTGGTTGGGTTACCGGCGGGACTTCAGGGGGGTGGTCACCGCCGCGTACGCGTCGACGATGCCGTGCCCGTAGAAGCCGTTGAAGCTGACCGGGCCGGCGCAGTAGGCGTCGAACTCGGCCGATCGGCCCTCGTTGACGTAGCTCACCAGGCGCGGCTGCGGGCAGGCGCGCTTGGTCGCCGTCCGGTAGAGGTGCTGCTCGACCAGGTCCGGTGCCAGGCCGAAGCCGCCCCGGCCCTGTGCCTTGCCGTACCGACTCACGATCAGCGCGGCCACGCCCGAGGCGTGTGGAGCCGCCATCGAGGTGCCCTGGAGGTACGTGAAGTAGCCGCACACCCGGTTGGCCTTGCACTCCTTGAACACGAAGGTCTCGGCGCCCGGCACGATGTTGCCATCCTCGTCGACCGTGCCTTCCTCCTGGAGGACCTTCTTCGGGTAGGTCGACAGAATCATGTTGGCGTCGGTACGGAACGTGTCGGTGCCGAAGCCGTCCCGGAACCAGCCGCCCGGCGCAGCGACGGCGGTCTGCTCGGTGCCGTAGTTGGAGTAGTCAGCCTTCTTGCCGGACGGGCCGACCGCGGCGACGCTGATCACGTGCGGCCCCTCGGTGGGCAGGTTCCAACAGCTGCTGTTGTCGATCTCCCGCGGGTACGGCGCGACGTCACCGTAGTTCGGGCTGGAGACGTCGGTACGCGGGTCGCCCAAATCCTCGTGGTTGTTGCCGAGCGCGCCGACCAGCGTGACGCCCCGGTCGTGGGCGAAGGTCAGGGCCCGCTTCATGGCCCGGATGGTGGCCCGCTGCGCGGCCTGCGCCTCCGGCGAGTCGGCCGGGTTCGCGGTGCAGTTGTACAGCCACGGGTCGACGTAGAAGGACATGTTGACCACGTCCAGGCCGGACCTGCCGGCGTGCAGCAGGGCGTTGACCACCGGGTTGAGGAAGAAGTAGCCGGAGTCCTGCCCGCCCTTGAGGTTGACCAGCGACACGCTCGGGGCGACACCGGAGAGGCCGTACCCGTTGGCGGCGGCACCGATGGTGCCGGCCACGTGCGTGCCGTGCCCGCCGTCGTCGGTGCCGACCGGGTCGAGGCAACTCGCCACCTCGCACGGCCCGTCGATCTCGGGGATGTCCGGCGCAAAGTTGCGCGACAGCGCCCAATTGAAGTTCGGCGCGATGTCGGGGTGACTGGCATCGACGCCGGTGTCGAGTACGCCGACGGTAACCCGGCGGTCGCCCGGCTCGACCTTGCGCGCCTGGTCGGCGCGGATCATCTCCAGGCCCCAGAGCTTGTCGTCCAGCGGATCCATCTTGGCCGGCTTCTTGCCGGGCTTCTTGCCGGTGCCCTTGGCTGCCGTCGCGGCCAGCAGGTGCTCCTGCTCGACCCGGTCCAGCTTGGGTTTGCGACCGATGGCCCGCTGCTCGGCGGCTCCGATCAGGGCCGTGGCGGCGGCGGCCTTCGCCTGGAAGTCAGCCCGGTCGCTGGTCACCTGGTACACGCCGACCTCGTCGGCCCGGGACACCACGGTCCCGCCTGCCGACCGAATCGCGGCGATCGCCGCCTCGGTGGCGACGCCGTCCTCGGCGACCACGGTGAAGGTCCGGACGGTCGCCGGCTCGGCACTGGCCGGCACACCCATGCCTGTCACCGTGAATGCCAGTGCGGTCGCGGTCGCGACCACACCGACGGTGAAGCGTTTGCTCACCACATCGAATCCTCTCGTTGAGGTCTGTGGCGTCATCAGACATGAACGTTCACCGGTTCGCCAGTCCGCCGCCGGATAACAGACGAAAGTTCTCCTTCGCCAGAAGCTCGGCCCGGGCAGCAGGCGGCGGGCAGCGGGCGACGGGCAGCGGGCGACGGGCGACGGCGAGCGACGGGCGACGGCGAGCGACGGGCGACGGACGACGGACGACGGACGACGGACGACGGACGACGGACGACGGACGACGGGCGACGGGCGGTTCAGGGTGTCACGTCAATGCCGGCTCCGCCGTCTCCGTCGGTGCCGGCTCGACGGGAGCCCGCAGCTCGTCGAGGCGGACCAACGCCACTCCGACGACGATCAGCGCCCCGCCGAACAGCTGCACCACCGACGGCAGCTCACCCAGCACCAGCCAGGCGATCAGCACCGCGAACATCACCTCGGTCAGCCCGACGAAGGAGGCCAGCCGGGCCCCCAGGATGCGCGTCGCGGCGACCCCGGACAGGTACGCGACCACCGCCGCCACCAGGGCGAGGCCAGCGATCGGGACCAGCCAGCTGGTGCGCTGCCCGGCGAAGTCCACCGCGCCGAAGGTGGCCCGCAGCGGCAGCGCCCCGGCCAGGCCGAGCACCAGCAGCGCCCCGGCGCCGACGGCCATCCCACCGCTGGCCATGACGACCGACGGCAGGGCGGCGTCGATGCGGCCGGCGAGCACGAAGTACCCGGCCAGGCCGACCCCGGCGCCCAGCCCCCAGAGCACGCCGACCGGGTCGAGCCGATCGGCTCCGGTCAGGTCGAGCACGAAGACCAGGCCGGCCAGGGCCGCCACCGAACCGGCCACGGTGAGGCGGCGGGGACGCTGCCCCTGCACCAGCCAGACCCAGCCGACGACGAGGATGATGCCGAGGTACTCCAGCAGCAACGCCACACCGACCGGCAAATAGCGCACGGCGTTGAAGAAGCACACCTGGGCAAGTGCCACCCCGAGCAGCCCGAACACCCCGATCGAGGCGAGGTTGCGCCGCAGCACCGGCCAACGCCCGCGCAGGATGAGCAGCGCGGGCAACGCCAACACCAGGGCGGCGATACCGACCCGGGCGACGACCAGCGCCTCGGCCGACCAACCGGCGTTGATCAGCGAGCGGGCGAAAGTGCCGGAGGTCGCAAAGGTGACCGCCGAGAGCAGCGCCAGTGTGAGGCCGACACCGGCGGCGTTGGGTTGGCGCATCGGGCTCTCCTTGGCACAGCCAGCCGACATAGGCAAACTATGGTTACGCCGATGACGCTAGAGCGCGGCCCGACAGGAGTCAAATTGCTATTCGCCCATGACACCGAGTGTTCGCTGATCGCGTCCGCCGCGCTGGTCAACACCGGCGGCGGGGGCACCGAAGGCTTGCCCGATGTGGCCGCACTCGACGCCTTCTTCGCCGCCCACTCCTACAGCGGGCGCCAAGAGCACACCGAAACCGAACTCCGGGCGGTACGCGCACTACGTCCACGACTGCGCCGGATCTGGTACGCCGACGTGGACGAGATCGTCTCGATCGTCAACAAGCTGCTCCGCGAACATCGCGCCCTGCCGCAGCTCATCACGCACGACGACGAGCCGTACCACCTGCACGCCGTGCCCCGGGACGCCCCGCTGGCCACCCGGATGGCGGTCGAGGCGGCGATGGCGTTCGCCGACGTGGTACGCGGCGGCGAGCTACGCCGGCTGCGCATCTGCGATCACCCGGACTGCGACAACGTGCTGGTCGACCTGTCGAAGAACCGCTCCCGGCGCTTCTGCGACGCCGGCTGCGGCAACCGGGCCGCGGTCAGCGCCTACCGCGCCCGCAAGGCGGCCGTCCGCCCCTGAACCCGCCGGCGAAGCTACCGCGTCGGCAACGACAGGTCAGCGGGCGCGGCCGGTCATCAGCCAGCGGGTCACGGTGATCCGGAGCAGGACGTAGGGGCCGTCCGGGCCGTTCACCGTGACGTCCCAGCCGTCGTACCGGCGGCGAAGCGCCGCAACCACGTCCGGCGGGAAGGGCTGGCGGACGATGCTCGCCGCGCCCTCCGCGACGACCGGCGCGTCCCCGTCGGGCAACGCCAGCGACACCCGGGGATCGGTGGCGATGTTGCGGACCTTCCGGTTTCGCTCGCCGGTGCCGATCCACCACTCATGATCGAGGTAAAGGAACCAGACCGGCGTCAGGTGCGGCGATCCGTCCGGCCGCAGCGTGCACAGCCAGACGAGGCGCTCCCGTTCCAGTCGAGCCAGAACCTCCGCGCCGGGCGCTCTGATCACCTCACGCGCGGCAACGCCGCGACAAAGACCCGCCAGGCGTACGGCTCAAAGGTCAGCACCGCCCCCGCCCGGTCCTTGCTGTCCCGCACTCCGACCACCCCGGAAAGGTTCGTCGCCACCTCAACACAGTCGTTGGACTGGGCGCTGCGACTGCTCTTGCACCACCGGGCTCCGGTCAGTTCCATGCGTCGGCCACTTCCCTCATCAACTCGATCGATTGGGTGGGCGTATACGCCTCGCCGAGGCAAACCTCCCACACCTGCCGCAGAAAATCGAGATCCCCTGACCGATCCAGTTCCTGGCCCCCGATATGGCTGCTGAGGAAGGCCACATCGGTGCCGTTTCTCGAGGTGGCGAGCAGGAACGGGCCAGCCAGGCCGGGATACTCTGCCGCCGCTTGAGGAACCAGGTGCAGCCGGACGCGCGGATGTTCGCTGGCGACATTCACGAGGTGCGACAGCTGCTCGGAAATTATCTTCCGACCCCCGACACACCGGCGAACCGCAGCCTCGTCGATGATGGCGACCAGGTGGGGCGAACAGTCGCCGGACAAAACAGCCTGATTCTCCATCCGCTCTTTTAGTCGGCGCTCCACTTCGGCGGGGTCCAGCAGACCGCCCGCTTCGAAGACGGCTCGCGCGTAGTCCTGAGTTTGAAGCAGGCCAGGCACATACAGCGGCTCATACCAGCGCAGCTTCGCCGCCTGCCCGATGATTGCCTGCGCTCCTCGCCGCCAGACCTGGGCTTTGTCGAGAGCGACCAGGTCGGTGAGCATGCGGCCGTAGAGTCCGCCGGTGTCGAGGGCCTTGTCGAACAGTTCCAGGTACTTCGGGGTGGGCAGCTGCTGGCCGAGTTCCACCGCGCTGACCATCGACGGTGAGTAGTTGACGGCCTTGGCCAACTCCTCCTGGCTCCACCCGTGCCGGATCCGCGCCCGGCGTAGCTCCGTGACCAGGAACGCCGCCGCGGTCATCTGCCCACTCGCCATGCCAGCCGCCCTCCAGGAACCGGTCGATCGACTCCAACGTCACGCCACCGGCAACCCGTCCCGACGCAGTGGGCCTCGGACAGCGCGAACAAACCCTTCCGACGGTAACGGTGACATCAGCAGACTGTGAAGCGCGACGCTCGCCGCTCAATCCCCCGGGCGCGACGTCGAGGTGGGACCGCCCGCTCCCCCGGCAGGGCGGTCCCGCCGCCGGGGTGATGACGCAAACGACTCAGCTCGACAGGAGACTGCGCCATGTCCCGATCCGCTTGGCGGACCTGGTTCCCCCGATCATTTCCTGCCGCCCGCAACCAGCGTCCAATACCCCTGGCACCCCGGCATCGCCGGGTCTGGCGTGGGCTGCGCGCGTACTGCTTCTGCGGCCTGCGCTGGCGCACCTGCCCGGACCGGCACACGGCAGTACGCACCGAGCCGACCAACGGCGGACGGTGGTGACCGGATCGGCCGCGCCGGTCCGGCCGCACCTGCCGCTGCGTCCGCTCTGGCTGTGCCGGGTCTGCGCGGCCCCCTGGCCCTGTGCCACCGCGCGGCTCGCCCTCGTCACCGAGTACGACCACGACCGGATCGCGCTCCGCGTGTACCTCTGTGCGGTGCTGCACGAGGCCGCCGCCGACCTGTACCGCCTGCACCCGGACGAGGGCCCGGATCCGGCCGCGCTCTTCGCCCGATTCCTCGCCTGGGTACCGCGCCGGCACCTCGGCCCTTAATCCACTCCGTTTCGGCGATGTGGCGGTATCGACGGCCTGGTGATACCGCCACATCGGCGAACTGGAGCGGATCAGGCTAGAGCGACCGGCAATAGGGTGGTGGCGGCGAGGGTGGGCCTGGCACGTCAGGCGGCCGGGCGAGGAGACCACGCCCGCAAGCGGCACCGTCGCACAGGACACCGCAACTCGCGGCCCCGCCCACAAGACACCGCAACTCGCGGCCTCAAGTGGCCCGGAAACCCCAACAAGCCGCAACCCGTGCCACCCAAAGTGCGGGATACGCCGATATGCCGCAACCCGCGCCCACCCTGGCTACCTCAACACCCCAAGATGCCGCAACCCGCGCCGTGTCTGGGCGTCGGTCAGGGGTGGGTCATCCGGAGCAGGTCGAGGGCTTCTTCGAGCTGGGTCTCCGAAAGTGCGCCGGAGGTCACGTGCCCGCGTGCGATCACCACCTCCTTGATGGAGATCTGCCTGGCCAGCGCCTCCTTGGCGATCGAGGCGGCCTCGTCGTACCCGAGGTAGCGGTTGAGCGGGGTGACGACTGCGGGCGAGCCCTCGGCGTACGCCAGACAGACCTCGGCGTCCGCGACCAGGCCGACCACGCAGCGGTCGGCCAGCAGGCGGCTGGACGCGGCGAGCAGCCGGATCGACTCCAGGAGGTTGCGGGCCATCACCGGCAGCATCACGTTGAGCTCGAAGTCGCCCTGCGAGCCGGCGAAGGCCACCGTCGCGTCGTTGCCGATCACCTGCGCGCAAACCTGCCGGACGGCCTCGCAGACCACCGGGTTGACCTTTCCCGGCATGATCGACGACCCGGGCTGGAGGTCGGGAATGCGCAGCTCACGCAAGCCGGCGCGAGGGCCCGAGCCCATCCAGCGGATGTCATTGGCAATCTTGTAGAGCCCGACCGCGACGGTCCGCAGCTGCCCCGAGGCCTCCACCAGCGCATCGCGCGCGCCCTGCGCCTCGAAGTGGTTGCGCGCCTCGGTCAACGGCAGCCCGGTGGAGTCGCGCAGCTTCTCGATCACTCGGGCGGCGAACCCGAGCGGGGTGTTGATCCCGGTGCCGACCGCCGTACCGCCCAGCGGCAACTCGGCCAACCGGGGCAGCACCCCCTCCACCCGTTCGATGCCGTACCGGATCTGGGCCGCATAGCCGCCGAACTCCTGCCCGAGGGTCACCGGCGTGGCATCCATCAGGTGGGTACGCCCGGCCTTGACCACCGTCTCGAACTCCTCGGCCTTCGCCTCCAGCGCACCGGCCAGGTGGTCCAACGCGGGCAGCAGGTCCCGGGCGACCGCCTCCGTGGCGGCCAGGTGGATCGAGGAGGGAAAGACGTCGTTGCTGGACTGCGAGGCGTTGACGTCGTCGTTGGGGTGCACGTCCCGACCCAGTTCCCGGCCGGCCAGGGTGGCGATCACCTCGTTGGTGTTCATGTTGGACGAGGTGCCGGAGCCGGTCTGGAACACGTCGACGGGGAACTGGTCGTCGTACCCGCCGTCGGCGACGTGCGCCGCCGCGGCGGCGATCGCCGCCGCCACGTTCGGATCGATCACCCCCAGGTCGCCGTTGACCTCGGCCGCCGCGCCCTTGATCTGGGCCAGCGCCCGGATCTGGGCCGGCTCGATCCCCCGGCCCGAGATTGGGAAATTCTGCACCGCCCGCTGCGTCTGTGCCCGCCACAGCGCCTCGGCGGGCACCTCCACCTCGCCCATCGAGTCGCGTTCGATCCGGTAGCCCGTCGCCTCTGGAGTCGTCACGCATACCATCCTGCCGCGCACCGGAGTTACTCGCAGCGAGCCACGGCAGAAAACGGAAGCACCGCGAGAAAGTTGGCCACGCGGCACCACTTCGTCGGGCGGCCACGATCGCCCTGCTCGTCGTCCTGAGATAGAGTTCATGTGTACGCCCCGGATGTTGCCTCTGCCCGCAAGCGACCCGGGGCATTGCTCTGGCTGCGAAGTGGCGGGCTGGGCGACTGGCCGGGGTCTACATCCACTTGCTAGGACGGGTGTAGCTTCGCCCGGTCGCGGGATCGGCCACGATGCCTGGTAGTTGGGCGCTGCGAAGGGCTCGTTCCCTGATGAAGAACTGGCCCATGTTGCCGATGCTGGTGAGGTGGCTGGACGCCCGGGTGTTCCCGGGTGGCATCGCGAGGTAGATACACCGCTCTCCCGCTGATGCGGGGACCGGGATCGACAGTCAAGCGTCAGGATTCCCGGTGGCCTCGGGTGTGACGAACGTGCCCCGGCCGGTGAAGGTGACGACCCGGCCCTCCTCACGGAGCTGGTCCAGCGCGGCCCGCACGGTGCCGCGCGCCACGTCATAGATCTGCGCCAGCGCGACTTCCCCAGGGAGCTTGTGCCCAGGCTGCCACTCGCCGCTGTCAATCTTCGTCCGTAGCACGTCAGCCAACTGCTCAGCGAACGAGCGCGGTGACCAAGGGTCGATCATGCCTTCAAGGTCTCACCTGTCCGGGCGCACCATGCTGTCCATGCTGTTTGCTGAATAGACACGGTGGACAGGTTGGCTCTAGGGTGACGGGAGACCTTGCAGCCGGTCCCGGGTGGCGCTGACACGCCGGCCCGGGACCTTGATCGGACACGGGAGGTCCGACCGTGAACAGTCTCCCCGACCCGGCCCCGCCGGATGAGCCCACACCCGCCCGCCTGATGGCGCTCTACCCGCTCGGAAGGAGCCCGGTCATCGACCGGACGGAGAACGTGCTCCGGGCGTTCGAGGCCACCGACCAGGCCAGCACCGAACGTCTGCTGTCCAGGTGGCACCGCAGCCCCGAGTTGTCCCGCCGGGAGCGGGCCGCCGTGCTGGCCCAAGTCCATCCCACAGGTTCGAGCGCGAGACAGACCTCGTGACAATCCTGGCGATCGGTCCGCGTGAGCTACCGAAGACGGAGATGGTCGAGGTGTGGCTTGATGCTGGCAGTGGTTCCACCGGCCAGCGCGTCATGGTCCCCGTGAAGCGACTGACCCTCTCCGATCTCGACCGAGGAGAGGGCGTAACAGCGCTGTACGAATACGAGACGCACTACTGAACCCGGCGGCGGGCCCTCGGGCAACACGCCGAGGGCTCGCCGTCGCACTGCTGCCGATCAGGTGGCCGGCCCTGTCAGCGGCGGCCGATGGTGAGGACCGGTTTGGTGACCTCGGCGAAGAAGTCGTTGCCCTTGTCGTCGACGACGATGAAAGCCGGGAAGTCCTCCACCTCGATCTTCCAGACCGCCTCCATCCCCAACTCCGGGTATTCGAGCACCTCCACGTGCTTGATGCAGTCCTGTGCGAGCCGGGCGGCCGGGCCGCCGATCGAGCCGAGATAGAAGCCACCGTGCTGCTCGCAGGAGCGGGTCACCTGGGCCGAGCGGTTGCCCTTGGCCAGCATCACCATCGATCCGCCGGCGGCCTGGAACTTCTCCACGTACGCGTCCATCCGCCCCGCTGTGGTCGGACCGAACGAGCCGGACGCGTAGCCCTCCGGGGTCTTCGCCGGTCCGGCGTAGTAGACGGCGTGGTCACGCAGGTACTGCGGCATCGGCTCGCCCGCGTCCAGCCGCTCGGCGATCTTGGCGTGCGCGATGTCCCGGGCGACCACCAGCGGGCCGGTCAGGGACAGTCGGGTCTTCACCGGATACTTGGACAACTCGGCGCGGATCTCGTCCATCGGCCGGTTCAGGTCGACGCGGACCACCTCGGTCGCGTCGAGTTGCGCCTCGGTGACCTCGGGCAGGTAGCGGGCCGGGTCGGTTTCGAGTCGCTCCAGCCACACGCCCGACGGGGTGATCTTGGCAACCGCCTGTCGGTCCGCCGAACACGACACGGCAATCGCCACCGGGCAGGACGCCCCGTGCCGCGGCAGCCGGATCACCCGTACGTCGTGGCAGAAGTAGCGCCCGCCGAACTGCGCGCCGATGCCGAAGTTGCGGGTCAGCTCCAGCACCTCGGCCTCCAACTCCAGATCACGGAAGCCGTGACCCGCCATCGAGCCGGAGGTGGGCAGCGCGTCGAGGTACTTCGCGGAGGCGTACTTGGCGGTCTTCAGGGCGTACTCGGCACTGGTGCCGCCGATGACCACGGCCAGGTGGTACGGCGGGCAGGCCGCCGTACCGATCAGCCGCAGCTTCTCCTCCAGGAACTGCATCATCCGCGTCGGGTTCAGCAGCGCCTTGGTCTCCTGGTAGAGGTACGACTTGTTGGCCGAGCCGCCGCCCTTGGCCATGAAGAGGAACTTGTACGCGTCCGGGTGCCCGTCCGGGTCCTCCGCGTAAAGCTCGACCTGGGCGGGCAGGTTGCTGCCGGTGTTGCGCTCCTCCCACATGGTCAGCGGAGCGAGCTGCGAGTAGCGCAGGTTGAGCCGGGTGTACGCCTGCCACACGCCGCGCGAGATCGCCTCGGCGTCGCTGCCGTCGGTGAGCACGTGCCGGCCGCGCTTGCCCATCACGATCGCGGTGCCGGTGTCCTGGCACATCGGCAGCACCCCGCCGGCGGCGATGTTGGCGTTGCGCAGCAGGTCGAGCGCGACGAACCGGTCGTTCGGCGAGGCCGCCGGATCGTCGATGATCGAGCGCAGCTGGGCCAGGTGTGCGGGGCGCAGGAAGTGCGCGATGTCGTGCATCGCCTCGGCGGTCAACGCGGTCAACGCCGCCGGCTCCACGGTGAGGAACCGTCGGCCACCCGGACCGTTGACGACGTCGACGCCCTCATCGGTGACCAGGCGGTAATCCGTCTGGTCGGGCCCGGTCGGCAGCAGCGGGGCGTACGAGAAATCGGCACTGCTCATGACGCCACTCCGCTTCGCTCCATGCCGCCATGAGGCACCACCGCACTGCGCCGATGATTCGCTCGCTGACGCTCGCTCATGACGGCAAAGCCTAGGGCAGATGGGTCGACCGGTCCCAACCGCCGGGTGGGTGCTGGGGAGCACACTCTCATCCGCCCTGGTAACCGGTCACTTGCCGTAATCGGGGGCCTGGCACAGCTCGTTCTTCGGACCACAGCGGTCCTGCGGCTGCCGGTCGCCGCCGCTGGCCGGCCCGGGCGCCGGCCCGATGCCGTCGCGTGGTGGGTCACCGTCGCGCGGCGCGTCGCCGGCCGTCGCGCCGAACCGGACGTACCCGATCTCACGCCCCTCCCCGATCACCATGCCGGCCGGGCCGACCGCCAGCGCGTTCGCCGAGGTCCGCAGCGTCGCCAACTCCCGCCCGGTGCGCGGGTCGAGCGCCACCAGCCGGTTGGGCTTCTCGTCGGCGACGATGGCCGCGTACGGGGTCAGGGCGGCACCCGCCTTCTCACCCGTCGGCCGGTTCCAGCGAGCACGGCCGGAGCCGAGTTCGCGCGTCGAAACCGCGCCGCGATCGGCGGTACGCACCACCGCGTACCGGTCGTCGACGGCGAGCACCCGTTCGGAGTTCTCGGTGACCAGCAGCAGTCGCCCGTCGTACCCGTCGAGGACCGCCTCCCGGCCGTCAGGCGAGACCCCGACCAGCACGTTCCGGGCGCCGTACGGGTCCTCCCGCTGCACGCACCCGGCGCTGTCGGCGGTGCGCAGGTTGAGCCCCGCGCGCTGCCATGTCTCCTGCCCGCTGGCCGGATCCCGCCCCGAGATGGCGAAGTAGCAGCTGCCGTCCTGGGACCGCGCGGCGATGTGCAGCAGGCGTCCACCGACCACCGTGAGGCGCTCGTCCCGGCCGGGCTCGACGTTCTGCAGCACCCGACCGGTGGCGGTGTCCACCACGTGCACCCGGCCGTCGACCGGGAAGCCGAGCAGCGGTGCCACGGTTTCCGGGCCGGCCACCTCGTCGTGGATGCGGGCGGCGGTGAGCCGACGGGTGTTGAGCAGGTTCGGGTTGTCGGCGAGCAGACCGCTGCTGACCCCGGGCAGAAAGGCGGTCCACAGCGGAGAGGTCCCGCGCGGCTCCCAGGCGCTGAGGGTGCAGTCGGTCGCCTCGACGCAGCGCGCGTCGAGCAACAGGTTGCGGTAGGTCCAGACCGCCACCGCGTCGTCGTCCCGCCGCCGGGTCACCCCGGTGGTCGGGTCGAGCACCTCGTACCCCTTGACCAGCAGCCGGCCCACGACGACCACCGCGTCGGCACCGGCGCCGGCCACCGCGGTCCAGTCGGCCTTGCGCTCCCACAGCTGCGTGCCGGCGGCCAGGCTGCGCGCCTCGACCCGGGTGCGTTGCTCGACCACCACCGTCTCGCCGGCGATCGTGACGCTGCGCGGGGTGCCGCCGATCCGCTGCTGCCAGACCACATCCGGCTGCGAGATCGGTTGGCGCCGGTTCACCCAGTCCCACATTCCAGGAAACGGGTTCCACACTCCGGTTGCGGCGAGCACGACCACGACGATCAGGCTGAGCAGCAGAAAGCCACGAAAGCCGAGGCCGCTCCCCTTCCCCACCGGAACACGGTAGCCACCCGCACCCCCTACCGCCCGCACCCCACCGCGTGTCGCGCAAGGAAGGGCCCCTTCTTAACGCCTGCGGTAGTAAAAGGGCCCCCTATTAACGCCCGGCTCCCTATTAACGCCCGGCTCCGCGCAGCACCGAAACCGGGCCGGCACTCAACGCTTGGCTCCGCGCAGCACCGAAACCGGGCCGGCACTCAACGCTTGGCTTCGGCAGCGCCGGAGCCGGCCCGGCGACGCCTGCCGGCGGGCGTCGCCGACGCTGCGCCGGTGGGCGCGAGCATCGGCCACAGGACCAGCGTCGCGACCGCCGAAGCGGCACCGGCGCTCGCTATCACGATTCCCGGCGCGAGCACCTCGCTCAGCGCGCCCGCGCCCGCCACCGCAAGCCCCTGCGCCGCCATCATGCCGGTATTGACCAGCCCGAACGCCTGCCCCCGGCGCAACTCGGGGACCGCGTCGAGGAACCGCCGGGCCAGCCCGAGCTGGTAGGCGAAGCCAGCGGTGGCCACCGCGAAAAGGGCCGCGGCCGGCACCAGCGCCGGTCGGGCCAGAAACGCCAGCATGGGTACGCCGAGCAGCAGCGCGAGCCACGGCGTCAACCGTTCCCGGCGAGCCGGTGCCACGAACCGCCCCACCAGCAGGTCACCGACGAGCATCCCGCCCGCACCGGCCATCAGCAGTACGCCGGCGCTGGCACCCGGCCCCAGGTCGGCTGCGTACGGCACGGCCACCCCCTCCGCGCCGACCAGTAGCGAACCGGGCAACCACTGGGCGAGCAGTAGTCCCCGGATCCGGCGGTCGGCGAGCAGTTCCCGGTTGACCCGCAGGGTCTCGCGCACCGCTCCGGCCCTCGCGCGATCCGCCGGCTTCGGCCCGGCCCCCGCCGGACCCGCTGGCGCCGGCCCGATCCGCGCCGGGCGACGGGCGAGGCCGAGGCGTACCAGCAGCGCGGAGAGGCCACAGGTCAGCGCAGTCAGCCAGAGCGCACCGTACGGGCCGACCAGCCCCAACAACAGGCCTCCGACGGCGAACCCGGCCACCTGGGTTCCGCCGGCGGCCACCGACAGCAGCGACCGCCCCAGCACGTACGCGTCGTCGTGCAGCACCTCTGGCAGCAACGCGGTACGTGCGGCGTTGCTCACCGGGCCGAACAGGGCCACCACGGCGACCAGGCCGAGCATCACCGACGGAGACAGCACGCCGGTGGCGAGCACCGCCACCATGGCGAGCCGCAACAGGTCGTACCCGATCAGCAACGCGCGGGCCGGCCACCGGTCCGCGAGAGCGAGCAGGAACATCCCGCCCAGGGCGTGCGGCAGGAAGCCGGTCACGTACGCCAGCGCGGCCAGCAGGCCCGACCCGGTGCGCTCGTAGACCAGCACGGAGAGCGCGAGCATCTTCACCGTCTCGCCGATCATGAAGATCCCGAAGCTGGCGAAGATCACCCGGAACTCGACGACGGCGAAGACGTCCCGGAAGGTGGCCGGCCGGTCGACCGTGCTGGTGTCGTTCACGTCGGCCAGCATGGCGACCCCTCCCCGCTGCCTCTATCCTTTCGCCATCAGACGAAAGGTCGTGCGATGCGGATCGAGGTCACTCCGGCCGACGTGGCGGCGAGCCGGTACGCGATCTCCCCGCTGGGCGAGGCGGTCTCCGCGCTACGGCTGCACGCCGGCCAGCGTTCCTACGACGGTCTGGGCCCCTGGGTGGCCCGGACCAGACCCGCGTACGAGCGGCTCCGACGCGAACTGCCGGCGGTCGGCGCGTTACTGGCGCTGCTGCGCCGGGGCGGCTACAACGCCGACTTCATCCAGCCGCCCCCGGACGGCACCGCGCGGGACTTCGCCGGGGAGCTGGCGGTGGTCCGGGCGACCCCGCTGGCGCAGGCCCGCGACGAACTGGCCCGCAACCTCACCGCACCCCGGGCCACACCACCGGCGTACGCCCGCCGGATCTACGCGTCACCGAACGTGGTGGACCTGCTCGCGGACGCCATCGAGGCGGCCTGGACGGCGCTGGTCGAACCCGACTGGCCCCGCCTGCGGGCGATCCTGGAACGGGATCTGGTGCACCGGGCCGGCCGGCTGCTCGCGTACGGCTGGGGTGCCGCGGTCGCGGACCTGGACCCGCGGCTGCGCTGGGTGCCCGGCGGTGATGTCGGCGTCATCGAGGTGGCCGACAACGATCCCGGGACGCATTCGCTGGCCGGTGAGGGGCTGCTCTTCGTGCCCACCGTGTTCGGCACCTTGATCACGTACGTCGAGCCGCCCTGGCCGTACGCGATCGTCTACCGGGCCTCCGGGGTGGCCGAGTTGCTCGGCCCGCCCGACCCCGCCCGGCCCGGGGATGCGCTGGACCGGCTGGTCGGGCGGTCCCGGGCGGCGGTGCTGCGGGCGCTCGCCCTGCCCGCCACCACCAGTCAGCTCGTCGCCCAGCTCGGGATGAGTCTCGGCGGCGTCGGCGATCACCTCGCGGTGCTCCGGGAGGCAGGGCTGGTCAGCCGGATCCGCGCCGGTCGGTCCGTGCGCTACCGCCGCACCCCGCTCGGCGACGCCCTAGCCGCCGACTGACCGCGCGTTAAAAGGGGGCCCTTCCTATACCGGAGGCGTTAATAAGGTGCCCTTCCTTATCGCACGGCGGAGCGCACCAGGGGGATGACGCGGTAGGGGATCTGCTCGGCGAGGGCGATGATGGTGGAGGCGCGGCGAATCCCTTCGTACGCCACGATCTGGTCGATCACCCGCTGAAGGTCGGCGTTGGAGCGGGCCACGATCCGGCAGAGCAGGTCGCTGGAACCGGTGATGGTGTGCGCCTCCAGCACCTCGGGAATCGCCGCCAGGTGGCTGGTGACCGGATCGTGCCCGTGCCGCTGACTGATCTCAAGGGTGACGAAGCTGGTCACCGAGAAGCCGATCGCGGCGGGTGAGACGTCCGGCCCGAACCCGCCGATCACCTTCCGGTCGACCAGCTTGTCGAGCCGGGCCTGGACCG
The DNA here is from genome assembly GCF_016863555.1 of Micromonospora qiuiae. Lineage (GTDB taxonomy): Bacteria > Actinomycetota > Actinomycetes > Mycobacteriales > Micromonosporaceae > Micromonospora > Micromonospora qiuiae. Next base: position 74,734 of record NZ_BOPC01000043.1, read on the forward strand.
TGCCACGGGCCACACCGAGCCGGCGGGAGCACTCCAGCACGCCGATCCGCGGCTCCTCGGCGAGCAACTCGATCAGGAGGGCGTCCAGGCCATCGAGCTGTACATCCTGACCAGTGTTCATGGTCGATGACCATACTTCCTGCGCAACCTGACCAGCCGTATCGACGACAGTTGCCCAGTGAGCCCGGTCACGGCGATAGTCCGGTGAAGGAGCACAGCGTCGGCCCACGAGGCCGGCCGGTACGCAAGGGAGGCCACCATGACCCAGGCGATCGACCGACCCCAGTCGACCGAGGAGGTCGACGTCGACGCCCTCGTCGGCGCCGTCGACCACGACATCACCCGCGACCCGTTCCCGGTCAAGGGCCTCGACCACGTGCACTTCCTGGTGGGCAACGCCAAGCAGGCGGCGCACTACTACTCCACCGCGTTCGGCATGACCTGCGTGGCGTACCGGGGCCCGGAGCAGGGCTACCGCGACCACGCCCAGTACGTGTTGACCAGCGGTTCGGCCCGGTTCGTGCTGACCGGCACGGTCCGCCCAGGCGCCGAGGGCGCCGAGCACGTGGCGAAGCACAGCGACGGCGTCTCCGACATCGCGCTGGAGGTGCCGGACGTGGATGCCGCGTACGCGCACGCCACCGCGCAGGGCGCAACCGGTCTGGTGGAACCGCACGACGTCAGCGACGAGCACGGCACGGTCCGGATCGCGGCCATCGCCGCGTACGGCGACACCCGGCACACCCTGGTCGACCGGTCCCGCTACACCGGCCCCTTCCTGCCCGGCTTCGTCGCCCGCGGCCCGATCGTGGATCGGCAGCCGATGATCGACGCGGGCATCCAGCCCAAACGCTTCTTCCAGGCGGTCGACCACGTCGTCGGCAACGTGGAGCTGGGCCGGATGGACGAGTGGGTCGAGTTCTACAAGCGGGTCATGGGCTTCACCAACATGGCGGAGTTCATCGGGGACGACATCGCCACCGACTACTCGGCGCTGATGAGCAAGGTCGTCGCGAACGGCACCCGCAAGGTGAAGTTCCCGCTCAACGAGCCGGCGATCGCCCGCAAGAAGTCGCAGATCGACGAGTACCTGGAGTTCTACCAGGGCCCGGGCGCGCAGCACATCGCCGTGGCCACCAACGACATCCTGGCCAGCGTCGACGCGATGCGGGCGGCCGGCGTCGAGTTCCTGGACACCCCGGACTCGTACTACGACGACCCCGAACTGCGCGCCCGCATCGGCGAGGTACGCGTACCGATCGAGGAGCTGAAGGCCCGCAAGATCCTGGTCGACCGGGACGAGGACGGCTACCTGCTGCAGATCTTCACCAAGCCGGTGCAGGACCGCCCGACCGTCTTCTTCGAGCTGATCGAGCGGCACGGCTCCCTCGGTTTCGGCAAGGGCAACTTCAAGGCCCTCTTCGAGGCGATCGAACGCGAGCAGGAGAAGCGCGGAAACCTGTAACACTGTCGAGCGTGACCCAGCCTCCCTCGTACCCGACACCGCCGGTCGGTGGGCCGCAACACGGCGGCTCACCGACCGCTGGGCCGCCGCCCGCCGCCGGTGGCGTTTCGTCGCACACCGCCCCTCCGCCCCAGTACGCCCCGCCCGCTGCGAGTTGGGCAGGTCCACCGCCCCCGCCGGGCTGGGCGGTCGGGCCGCCCCCGCCGGGCTGGGCGGTCGGGCCACCGCCGCCGGTGTTGGGACCGGGCGGGCACCCGCTGGCCAGCTTCGGTGACCGGCTGCTTGCCTACCTGATCGACACCGCCATCGTCGTCGCTGCCCTGTTGCTGCTGTCCGTACCGGTCTTCCTGATCTTCATGGCCCGAATCCTCGCCGTGAATCCGGAGACCAAACCGGACGGCACCGTGGCGGATCCCGGCGTGCTCATCATGGAGATCATGCTGCCGATGCTGCTGTTGCAGGGCGCACTGTTCGTGGCCATGTTCGGGTTCTACTGGCTGTATCACGTCGAGTACCTCAAGCGGACCGGGCAGACCCTCGGCAAGCGGGTGATGAACCTGCGGGTGGTCCCACTCGATCCGACCGGCACTCTTGATCGACGGATGGCCGGCAAGCGGTACCTTGTGCAGTTCGTGGGCGGCTCGTTGGTGCCCGGCGGCAGCTATGTCGACGGGCTCTGGCAACTGTGGGACAAGCCCTGGCAGCAGTGCCTCCACGACAAGTTCGCCGGAACGGTCGTCGTTAAGGTGTCGAAGTGAACGAGCACACTAAGGCCGCGACGTGAGTGTCGCACCCGGCTGGTACGTCGACCCCGCCGACCCGCAGACTCGGAGGTACTGGGACGGCGAGGGCTGGATCGGCGCGCCCATCCCGGTCGACGCCACCCCACCCGAGGGCCCACCCCCGCCCGAACCCGAGCCGGTGACGCCTGCCACCACGCCCACCTCAGCGGCACCGGTTTCCGGACCACCCCCGGGGCTTCCCCCGATCGCCGACTGGCAGCAGGGCCAGGCCGCCGGCCCCGGCTACGGGCCGCCCCCCGGCTGGGCCTACCCGACCTGGCCCGGTCGACCGCCGGAGCCCCGGCCGCACGGGCTGCCGCTGGCCTCGTTCGGGGCCCGGCTGGCCGCCCGACTGATCGACTTCGCCATCGTCTTCGCACTCAACGCGCTGGTCAACGGCTGGTTCTTCTGGCGCTACCTGGGAGAGCTCTCCCCCGCCGTGGACGAGTTCTGGCGGCGGGTGCAGGCCCAGGACCGGACGACCGAGCCGCTTCCCGCCGCGGGCGAGCAGGCCGGTTCGCTGGTCGTGGTGATGCTGCTGATCGCCACCTCGCTCTGGTTGGCGTACGAGGTGCCGGCGATGGCGGCCAACGGACAGACCTTCGGCAAGCGGGTGGTGGGCATCAAGGTGTTGCCCGTCGAGGCGGACGCGCCGCTCGGTTTCGGCCGGGCACTGCGCCGATGGAACACTCTCGGCCTGCCCACCCTGCTCTGGTACTGCTGCGGCCTCGGCCTGCTGCTTCAGTTGATCGACGCGCTTTCCCCGCTCTTCGACCACCCACTGCGGCAGGCGCTGCACGACAAGCGCGCCCAGACCGTGGTGGTGAAAGTTCCTCGCGTTCCCACCGACCGCGCCAATCCCCCGGGAGACACCCCATGACCGACACCGGACGCCAGCGGTCCACACCGCGGCTGACCCGCAGCGACCTGGACGCGCTGCCCAACTACGTGCCCGGCCGCAGCCCGGTCGACCTGGCCCGTGAACTGGGCCTGCCCGAGGCGATCAAGCTGGCCAGCAACGAGGTACCGTACGGCCCGCTACCCGGCGTGGTGGAGGCGGTCGCCGAGGCCGTGACCGGGGTACACCGCTACCCGGACATGGGCGTGGTGGCGCTCCGCCAGGCGCTCGCCGAGATGTACGGGGTGGACCCCGACCGGATCGCCACCGGTTGCGGCTCGGTGGCGCTGGCCGAGCACCTGGTGCGGGCGACCTGCCTGCCCGGCGACGAACTGGTCTACTCATGGCGCTCGTTCGAGGCGTACCCGATCATCGCGGCGACCAGCGGCGCGAGCAACGTACGGGTGCCCAACGACGCCGGGCACGGGCACGACCTGGCGGCGATGGCGGCGGCGGTGACCGACCAGACCCGGATGATCCTGGTCTGCAACCCCAACAACCCGACCGGCACCGCGGTCCGCCGGCCCGAGTTGGACCGCTTCCTCGACGCCGTGCCGGACGACGTGCTCGTGGTGATCGACGAGGCGTACCGGGAGTTCGTCACCGACCCCGAGGTACCGGACGGGCTCGGCTACGGTGACCGGCCCAACGTGGTTGTGCTGCGTACCCTGTCCAAGGCGTGGGGCCTGGCCGGCCTGCGGATCGGCTTCCTGGTCGCCCAGCCGGAGGTGGCTGCGGCGGTACGCAAGGTCGTCACCCCCTTCTCCACCAGCCTGGCCGCGCAGGCCGGGGCGCTGGCCGCGCTGACTCAGGCGGACGAGGTGCGCCGGCGCTGCGCGCTGGTGGTGGCCGAGCGGGAGCGGGTCACCGAGGCACTGCGCAAGCTCGTCCCGGACGTGCCGGACAGCCAGGCCAACTTCGTCTGGCTGCCGCTCGGTGACCGGGCCGTGGAGTTCGGCAAGGTGTGCGAGTCGCGTGGGGTGATCGTCCGGCCGTTCGCCGGCGACGGGGTCCGGGTCACCATCGGCACCCCGGCCGAGAACGACGCCTTCCTCGCGGCAGCCGAGGCGGCCCTGACCTGACCAGCTTGACGGGGCCGCCCACTCCGGCGGCCGGTCACGCCGGTCACGCCGGTCACGCCGGTCACGCCGGTCACGCCGGTCACGCCGCAGCGATGATCAACGGCTCGGCCGTGAAGTAGTAGCGCTGGTCGTCCCCCTCGGGGTCGACCGGGCGGCGCAGCCGCTCCACCACCACGTAGCCGTCGGCCGCGTACACCGGGCCCGGTGCCCAGCCCGTGCCGTCGCTGCCGATGTCGAGCACGAACCGGGACAGCTGGGCGCCGGTCGTCGGATCCACCGTGACCAACTCGTTCTCCTCGGTCAGCACATGCACCCGCCCGGGTTGGACGGCGATCACCCGGCCCGGCCCCACGGCGACCCGCCATCGTTCGGCGCCGTCGCGGACCGAGCGTCCGACCAGCGTCCCGTCCGCCATGGCCACGGCCGTCCGGCCGATCAGTTCGGCACCGACGGCGTCCAGGGCCGACGCCGCGACCGGTTCGCCGGTGTCGAGCAGCCAACCCCGTGCCGGTACGTCCCCCGATCCGGCGGTCCGCAGCGCGGCGCAGCCGGCGCCCTCCGGCGCGCAACCGAACAGCGTCGCGGTCAGGTCGTCACCGCTGTCGGGCGGTTGCCATCGGGTGCTGACCGCCCCGGTCGCCACGTCACGGAACTCGACCGCCGGCGATCCGGCGCAGCCGTCCACGGTGAGCAGTTTGCCGCTCGTGTCAGCGCCCAGTGGTTCCCGGCAGCCGGCATCCACGTCGACCCGCCACAGCTGGCCACCGTCGGGGAGGCCGACCGCCCGGACCTGCCCCGCGCCGGAACTCACCACCACGTCGCGGCCATCGCCGGTGCGGGTGACCGAGAGACCGCGCGGCTGCCAGACGGTGGCCACGCCGGTGCGCCGCGCCGCCCGCTCCCGGTCGGGCTCCGGCCCGTCCGTCCGCCAAACGACCTGTCCGGTACGGGCATCGAGCGCCACCAGCTCCCCGTCGGACCATCGGCTCACCACGGTCGTCCCGCTTGCCACCACCGCGTCCAGCGTCGCCGGCCATCGTCGGTACGACCAGTACGGCGTGCGCCGCTGCCGCCCGTCGACCGGCTGGTCGGCGTAGACCTGGCGCGGTGCGGCGTACACCCGCAGCCGGCCGTCCACGATCAGCGGTGCGACCGGCAGCCGGCCCACCACCCCGGGTTCCGGCGTGCGCAGCGCCGGGTAGTCGGCTCGGGCGGTGGTGACCACCTCGGCCGGGGCCAGCACGCGGTACGCGATGATCCCGGTCGCCGCCGCGACGACAAGTGCCGCCACCGTCGCCACGATCCGCCGGCCCGTCGGCAACCCCATGCCGCACCTCCCCGCCCGGCACCCTACCCAGCGGTCGGCGCCTGCCCCGGGGCGAGGCCCGAGGGCGGGGTGTTCCGTCGCGGCGCGCCGCTCAGGCGGCCCGGTGACGATCGGCTGCGGCGGCCAGGTCTGCGATGTCCTGCCGCAGCACCTTCTCTGTCGTCCGCGCGGCCAAGCCGCCGAGCAGCAACGCGACCGCCCGGCCAGCCGGTGCGGCGGGCCGGGCCTGCACCGTCACGGTGACCGCCGCGCACCGGCGGCCGCGACGGCATACGTCGCGCAGCGACCAGGTGATCCGGTAGTCGACGCCGTCGCCGGGCGAGCCGAGCACCAGCCGTCGGGGCGGCTCGGCCGCCAGCACGACGAACTCCTCGGCCAACTCGCTGCCGTCCGGCCGGCGGCGCGTCTCGCGCCACGCGGTGCCCGGCCCGAACCGGCCCGGGGTCAGCACCTCGACCGGAGCATCGACCGGAAACCGCCGAGACAGGTCGGTGAGCAGGCGCCACAGGTCGCCCGCCGGCATCGCGACCAGTTTGTTGACAGCAACCGTCGACATGCCACCTCCCGTAGCGTCGACGGTACGCCCGGTGAACACAGTTTCGGGCCCCCGGGGCGGAGATTCCACCACCGGGGACCCCTGGGACGTCAGCGGGTGAAGGTCCCTGTCCGGATCGCGTCCACGAACGCACTCCAGCCAGGCGGGCTGACCCTCAGCACCGGCCCGGTCTGGTCCTTGGAGTCGCGAATGCCCACCACACCGTGGGCTCGGGCCAGGTTGTCGGCCACTTCCACGCAGAGACCCTGGTCGTTGGAGCGGCTGCTGGTACGCCAGACCGCGCCCGCCAAATCGTGCATCGTCGTCATCTCCCTCGGCTCTCGACGTGTCGCCGACCGGGGCCGGGCCGACCGGAACGGGGGGCGCCGGTCGGCCCGGCACGGCGTGGCGACGGAATTCCGAGGCGATCAACGAAGACAGTGACGGGTTGCTATCGCACAGTCCGTGCGACAGCGGCCACCTGTCGGGAAGGGGTCAGCGGGCGGGCAGCACCGTCCCCGTCACCGCACCCAACGCGATGACACTGCCGTCCGGGCCCGGCGCGGTGGCGCTGATGGTCACCGTGTCACCGTCGGCGAGGAAGGTGCGTTCCGCCCCGGCCACGGTGACCGGCTCGGCGCCGCCCCAGGTGAGTTCCAGGAACGAGCCAACCTGGTCGCGCCGGGGGCCGGAGACCGTGCCGGAGGCGTACAGGTCACCGGTGCGCAGCGAGGCACCGTTGACGGTCAGGTGGGCCAGTTGCTGGGCCGGCGTCCAGTACATCCCGGCGAACGGAGGCTCGCTGACCGGCTCGCCGTTCCAGTACACCGTGAGCCGCAGGTCCAGCCCGAGGTGGGGCTCGTCGCGCAGGTAGTCGGCCACCGGCGGGTCCTGCTCGGGCGCGGGCACGAAGGCGTGCCGTAGTGCGTCCAGCGGGGTCACCCAGGCGGCCACCGAGGTGGCGAACGACTTGCCCAGGAAGGGCCCAAGGGGTTGGTACTCCCATGCCTGGATGTCCCGGGCCGACCAGTCGTTGAGCAGCACCACACCGAAGACGTGGTCGGCGAAGTCTGCGGCGGCGACCCGACGGCCGAGCGGGCTGGGCACACCGACCAAGAAGCCGACCTCGGCCTCGACGTCGAGCCGCGCCGACGGGCCGAAGACGGGCCCGTCACGGGTGGGTCGTTGCCCCTTCGGGCGTATCACCGGGGTGCCGGAGACCACCACGGTGCCGGCCCGGCCGTGGTAGCCGATCGGCAGGTGCTTCCAGTTGGGCGGCAACGACGGCTGGCCGGGGCGGAAGATCTCACCGACGTTGGTGGCGTGCTGTTCCGAGGAGTAGAAGTCGACGTAGTCGGCGACCTCGAAGGGCAACTCCATCCGCACCTCGTCGAGCGGCACCAGCAGCGGCTCCACCGCCGCCCGGTGGGCCAGATCGGTGAGCAGCTGGATGATCCGCTGCCGCACCGCCGTCCACTGCGGCCGGCCCAGCGCCAGGAACGCGTTGAGCGTCGGCTGGCACAGCGCCCCGCCGGCCAGCACCAGGTCCGCGGCCTCCGCGCCGGCCAGGTCAAGAACGAGATTCCCGATGCGTACGCCGATGCGCGGCTCGCCGCCGCCGACCCGGAACACCCCGTACGGCAGGTGCTGCACCCCGAAACCCGAATCCTCCACACCCGTCACCCAGGTCATGCTCTGTCGCCCCCGTTCACCAGGTCGTCGTCTCCGTTCATCAGGCCCAGCCGGATGAGGTCGGTCAACGGTTCCACAATGCTGCACGAGCCGAAGCCCGCCCACAGCGGGCGCGCCGCGTCGCGGCGGCTGTCGGTCCACCGCGCCAACGGTCGTTCGTCGCGCACGGTGAGCAGTTCGGCGATGGTGTCCACCCCGGCCCCCTCGGTGGCGGCCAGCGTCGCGGCGAGCACGTTGACGAAGCCATGGTGGGTGAAGCCGGTTTCCGAGTCGACGTGCCGCACCGCGTGGTGCAGCCCGGCGGTCAACTTGAACGGCACCTCCCGATCCCGGCAGGCCCTGATCACCGCGGCCAGCTCCGCCGGCGTCGGGAACAGCTCGGCGGCCAAGCCGCCGGTGCGGAACTTCGCGGCGACCGGCAGTCCGCCGGCCCGCGCCTCGGCGACGGCGTCCAGCGCACCCATCAGCCCGAAGGTCAGCGGGATCTCCGCGTAGACCGAACCGCTGTCCAGCCGCTCGGCGAGCTTCACCAGCTCGGCCACGCCCGGCTGCGGGTCCTCGCCCCGCTTGGCGACCGGCGCCTCGACCTGTCGAACGGTCACCCCGAGCGGGGGAAGTAACGACAGCGCGAAGGGAAGCCGGTCGAGACCGGTGTCGCCGATCAGCCCGACGACGAAGCCCTCGGCGGGGTCGATCAGGCCGTCCAGCTCGCCGGCGGTGACCGCGGAGGCGGGCAACAGCAGCGGACCGACGAGGTCGGCGTACCAGGCGGCCCGGTGTCGCCGGTGGGCGCTCACCGCGTCGGGCAACGACGCTCTGCCCGGTGGGAAGACGGCGGCATCGTCGACCAGACCGGCGACGAGTGCGGGCAGCTGCGTTGACACGACACAAGAATGTACGGGACGCTGTGACAAGCGGACAATAGCGTCCGATAATCGGACGGTTGGCAGGCTGGTGACGGAGGGCGACATGCCGTACTACCGCAGGGTCGGCGAGGTGCCACGCAAGCGCCACACCCAGTTCCGGCAGCCCGACGGCAGCCTCTACACCGAGGAACTGATGGGCCAGGAAGGCTTCTCGTCCGATTCCTCACTGCTGTACCACCGGTACGCCCCCACGGCGATCGTCGCCGCCGAGGAGTTCACCCCACCCGCCGTGACCCGGGTGCCCAACCTGCCGCTCAAGCCCCGGCACCTGCGTACCCACAAGCTCGATGCCACCGGCGCCGACCCGGTCCTCGGCCGGCGGTACCTGCTCGCCAACGACGACGTACGGATCGCGTACGTGCTGGCCGACCGGCCCTCCCCACTGTTCCGCGACGCCACCGGCGACCAGTGTCTCTACGTCGAGGCCGGCGCGCTGCGGGTCGAGTCGACCTTCGGCGTGCTGGACGCGGTGGCGGGCGACTACGTGATCATCCCCACCTCAACGGTGCACCGGCTGGTGCCCACCGGCGATGCGCCGACCCGGCTGCTCGCCATCGAGGCGTCCGGCCACATCGGTCCACCCAAGCGCTACCTGTCGGTACGCGGCCAGTTCCTGGAACACTCTCCCTACTGCGAGCGCGACGTCCGAGGACCGGACACCCCACTGCTGGTCGACGGAACCGACGTCGAGGTGCTGGTCCGCCACCGCTCGCGGGCCGCCCGCCCCGGTGGCGACGGCACAGTCTGGACGCGACACACTTTCGCCCACCATCCGTTCGACGTGGTCGGCTGGGACGGTCACCTCTACCCGTGGGCGTTCTCCATCCACGACTTCGAGCCGATCACCGGCCGGATCCACCAGCCCCCGCCGGTGCACCAGACCTTCCAAGGCCCGAACTTCGTGATCTGCTCGTTCGTCCCCCGCAAGGTCGACTACCACCCGGACGCCATCCCGGTCCCGTACCACCACCACAACGTCGACTCCGACGAGATGCTCTTCTACACCGGCGGCAACTACGAAGCCCGCCGCGGTTCCGGCATCGAGCAGGGCTCCATCTCGCTACACCCGTCCGGCTTCACGCACGGCCCGCAGCCCGGCGCGGCGGAGCGCTCCATCGGGGTGGACTTCTTCGACGAACTGGCGGTCATGGTCGACACGTTCCGCCCACTCGACCTCTGCGACGCCGCCCTCGACTGCGAAGACCCCGCCTACGCCTTTACCTGGACCCGGTGAAAGGAAGGGCCCCCTA